>WVZH01000087.1:2067-13939 GCA_011772595.1 Anaerolineales bacterium | reverse complement strand
GCCCGGTACGGGTATTGATATTGCCCATGATCACTTTGGCCTTGGCGGCGTGAGCCAGGAGCGGGATACATCCGGCTTCTTCGATCTCGTCGACGATCCAGTAATAGTTGCCGACGTTTTCAAGGGTGACGGGAGTTCCTTCTGGGTAATCGGAAAGGAATTCTCGTATGACGCTGGGTTGGTGATTGACCCGGGTCTGGACAACGGACAAAGTATGAGTGTCGAGAACGGCGAAAAGCGAGTAGCGTCTGTGGGCATCACAGCCTATGATGGTGTTCATGCTGCACCTCTTCTCTCTGATTGTTTGGACAACTACCAGTGTAGGTGGAGGTGCAGCGCGTTCATATAATCAATTCGCTTGATTGGATCCGGATGAAACTTGATGATCAGTTCATCACGTTTCTCGTTCGTGGTTAACATTTTTTCTCAACCCGCTAATCTCTCTGGCTCTCGAACGATTGAAGGCCCGACGCTTGGTCCCATTGGGCAGGTGTATGGATATCAAGCAGGGTGCTCATATCGGCAGAAAAGCCATGTGCGCCAATCGCGCCAAGGAGTCAGAAACCTCATATTTTAAAAAGATACGATAGAGTGATGGTCGGTAGCAAAAACAACGCCATTCATCACCTGACAAATTGGGAAGATCGAGGTTTCATTGAAGAATCTTTTCGGTCAAATGTACCTAATCGGCAAGGGAGACCACAACTTCTAATACTCTGAATGTCATCATCGAAAGACCTAAATCCTAGGACGAAAGAAAGGAGTGCATATGTCGAAATTAGAAGCTTTAGTCGATGATTTCCTCACCCAGGAAAACATCGCCGTAGTTGGCGTTTCGGATCAGCGCGAGACGGGCTGTAATCTGGCTTATCGCACCTTCAAAGAAAATGGTTATCGCGTGAGTGCAATAAATCCACGTCTTACCAATTTTGATGGTGCCCCCTGCTACCCAGATTTAAAGTCAATTCCGGAAAAACCAGATGCTGTGTTCGTACTTACCAATCCGAAAGTCACCGAAACCATTGTTCAGGAATGTGTCGAATTAGGGATCAAGCGTGTTTGGATGCATTGCATGTTGGGAACCAAGCCGGGTTTGACTCCGGGTATGACCAGCGTCTCTCAAGAGGCGGTGCGGATCTGCCACGAAAATGGCATCGCCGTGATTCCAGGCAGTTGCCCGAATCAATTCCTCGGATCGGACTTTGGTCATAAGGTGATGAAGGTACTTTGGCGCACGCTTGGCTTTATGAAGGTTAATTAGACCGACATCATCAGACCAGCTAGATACGTGAATCTCCAGGTGAAGTTCGAATGAAAAAAGTTCTGGTTGCATATGCTTCGATGGCTGGTTCTACAGCTGAAGTGGCTGAGGCGATTGGTGAAGAACTGAAAAAAAGTGATTTGGAAGTGGATGTCAAGCCAATCACAGAAGTGGGAACACTCGATTGGTACGATGGAGTGGTAGTTGGGGGACCGATGATTTTGGGTTGGCATCGCTCTGCCTTGCGTTTCCTCAAGAAGAATAGAAGTGCATTTGAGACGACGCCTTTGGCGATATTTGTCATGGCGATGAACCTCACAATAGTCAATGAAAGGAACATGGAGGGGTTGAACATCCACGTTGATGAAAACCTCCCCAAAGCTCCAAGAAACGAAGGCCGGCTCAGCTTTCGAGAGCGCTATGCCACAATTTCAAATTATCTGCGACCCATCCTGAGGGCGACTCGCCCCTACATACCCGCCACAATCGGGGTCTTTGGAGGTCGAATGGAATACGGCCGTTTGAAATGGTGGGCGGTGGTGTTCGCCATGGTGATCGTCCAGGCTCAGGCTGGGGATCGGCGTGATTGGAATGCCATCCGGTTGTGGGCAGCGAAGCTTCCCTCGTTATTTCGTTTTTAGGTCCATCGAGGCGTAGAAACCAACAGTGCCAATCGTGGTATCACCTACAAGCGTTGCTGTGAGGATTCCATGGTTCTGTCTGCAGCAGAAGTCAGTAGCGTGGAGAACGGAAAACGGCTCGAACTACCATTGGTTGTCCAGCCCTCCAGACTTCTTGTGCAACATTCGCAATGATGCCGATGATCGCTTCAGAGGGAGCTGGTTGAACTCAGGCAGAAGCATCCCACTTGGGGACCTGCGAGGCAGTTGGATGTAATGTAATACCGGGATGCGGATCGTGAGCTTCCGGCAGTTTCGACGGTAGCGAAGTTCCTCTCAAGGGCCGGGTTGGTATAATCAAGGAGACGATATCGCCGGTCGCATCCGGGATGCCCGAAGAGCCAGCCTGGCGGGCCGAACGACATTTGGGCTGCAGATTACAAAGGACAGTTCTTGCTGAAGAATAGGAGCTAGTGCTTCTCATTGACGGTGAGCGACCTAGCTTCGCGCTACATCTTGGGGTGTGATGCACACCCTGCGATCTCGCTGGAGAAGAATTATGCCCATTTCAGGCGCCTTTTTGAGAGCTACGGGCTTCCGGAGCGCATACGGATGGACAATGGGGTGCCGTTCGCCTCGAATGCGCTGGCGTTGCTTTCGTAGCTTTCAGTGTGGTTCATCAAGCTGGGGATCTATCCTGAATTGATTGAGCCTGGGATACCACACCAGAATGGGATACACGAGCGCATGCACCGCACGTTGAAGCAGTAGGCGACGATCCCACCAGGGAGCAGCCTGCGAGGGCAGCAGCGGAAGTTCGATCGATTTCGGGAAAAGTTCAACGAGGAGCGGCCGCGCGAAGCGCTGGGGATGAAGCGGCCCGCATGGGTCTACCAGCGATCGAGCCTTATGACGATCCGGGACACTTCCTGGTGCGACGTGTGAGCCGGGGCGGTACGATCCGTGTGTTTCACAATCAGGTTTTTGTGAGCAACACACTGCAGGAAGATTATGTAGGCTTAGAGGAAGTGGGTGATATGTGACCTGTACTTCTGCTTCTATCAGATTGGACGCTATGAGTTGCAATCAAACAAAATCCACGATATTGTGTCTAAAGTGGGATTGAGTGTGAAGAGGGTAGATCACGCCAGTAAAGTGTAACCTATGTCCTGAGAATGTACCTGATATCCGCCTAACCATTCGCTGGAGCAGACTCTTCGGCTACGCGCCTCCCCTGCGTCAAGCTCAGGGGCGGCGCGGAGTTTATCCTGAGTAAAATCGAAGGGCTCAGAGCTGCTCCCTGGCCTGGCGGCCAGCCAGGACAGGCAGCTCGAAGCCGTTAGGCAGCAAAATGATGGAGGTAATCCTTTGACAACAATACATCTTTTCCAAACGGGCAGCGTCAAGGTCAAGGTTTCGCAAACGCGCAGAGAAGGCCGCGGAGGTTTTGGCAAGGTTCTCTTTGGTCGAGCCTGGACGGATTGGCTCCCGATTAATGCATGGGTGATTGAACACGCTGAAGGCATGATCGTTGTCGATACAGGTGAGACTGCTCGGACGTCGGAATCTGGTTACTTTCCCCGATGGCAACCATACTTCAGGCTTGCAGTGCGCATGAACGTCAAACCTGAGGAAGAGATAGGGCCTCAAATGCGAGCTTCTGGTCTAAACCCAGAAGCAGCACGGAAGGTCATCCTGTCTCATTTCCACACCGACCATGCTGGGGGAACGTCTCATTTTCCCAATAGCGAGTTTCTCGTCTCTGCGGATGAGTACCAGAGTGCCCAGGGTCTTGCTGGAATGCTGCAGGGATACCTACCGAACCGCTGGCCGGAGTGGTTCGCTCCATCTTTTATTCAATTCGAGCCCAAGGCCTTTGGCCCCTTCGAAGAAAGCTATGCCGTGACGAATGCTGGCGACGTGGTCATTGTCCCAACACCGGGGCATACTCCTAATCATGTCTCTGTAATAGCGAAGGTTGACGGAATCAGTTACTTTCTTGCCGGGGACACGAGCTATTTTGAGGAGCTTTTGCTTGAAAGACACCCGGACGGAGTAAGCGCCAACGTAGAGGTTGCAATTGGGACAATGGACAAGATCCTGCGCTATGCGGAGGCAGAGCCGACAGTATATCTGCCGAGCCACGATCCGCTGTCCGGAGATCGCTTTATGCATAAGCGGATACTTACACCTGCGGCCTAACAACTCTGGGGAGCGGAGTGGGGATTCAGCCGCACAAGCAAGAGATGCGCGTTCATGGAGTGGCCTGTTAGGAGGCGATCCCCGGCCGCTCACTTGTGCCTGCGCCACAAGTGCAGGCAACTCGCAGCCGTTAGATGGACCAATGCTTATTCTAGGGGCACAATTCATTGCGCCCCTAGACTAGTTAACATCGATTCAAGAATGGAAACCTGGCCTGCGGTATTGAACAATTGGCATCAGAGTCGATGAATGAGTTTTAGACGACGGGATCCGCTTGGCTTCGTGAACAGATCCTATAAAATAGTTATGATGCAAAGGAAGCAAGGATACGATGCGCCAACCCAACCGCATTCTATTAGTCGAAGATGACCCAGCAGTTGGACAAAGCCTCCACGACGGATTGCAACGAGAGGGATACAATGTTTCGTGGGAGACCACCGGTGAAGCGGGAATCACCCATGCTCTCGAGCGTGGCGCCGATCTGATCATCCTCGATGTGAGGTTGCCGGACGGTTCCGGCTTTGACGTATGCCGGCGTCTGCGACAGATGAAGCTGCGCCAACCCATCCTCATGCTCACGGTGCACGGCGAGGAAATGGACAAAGTTCTCGGTTTGGAAATGGGCGCCGATGACTACGTGACCAAACCTTATGGCCTGCGTGAGCTGCTGTCACGCATCAGGGCTTTACTCCGCCGTGCCTACGGGGAATTGTCCGAGGCCGACGCGGATCTGGTTTACATCGAAGATCTAGTCATCGATCGGGCACGTGGCCTGGTCCGCCGTGGGGATGTGATCCTCAATCTCTCCCCCACAGAATTCCGATTGCTGGTCTACCTGGCCCAGAATCGAGGTCAGGTGTTGACCCGGGCGCAGATCCTCGAGTCGGTGTGGGGGTACAATGCCGATGTGGAAAGCGATTCCACGGTCAACGTGAACATCCGTCGCTTGCGGGAGAAAGTGGAACTCGACCCGAGCAAACCCACATTGATCCTCACCGTGCCTGGGATTGGCTACCGGCTGGCAGATTGACGGAAGTGTATTTCCGGATCTTCTCACCTATAGAAACAGAGGCGGCTCACATGCCGCCAGGAGTTACGGGCGTGGGAGCCCGGCCTGTTAGATTGCCAGAATCGGGTATTCCGCACCGCTCGGATCTTTGCTAGGCCTTTGGATCAGGATCCCATTTAAACGTCGTTCACGTGCTGAACGACGTTCCTCCACTTCCAGTCCTTATCGCAAGATTTCAAAACTGTAATCCACTAGAAACCGAATTGAAACCCTGAGCTGGCATCCTGTGGTCATTCGATCTACAGGAGGCAGTTGTGAGACTTCCACTACGCAACATTATCTTGGTTTTCGGCCTTTTAGGCGTGACGGGGATGGGCCTCCTCGGTTATCAAAGCGCCCAACCACGAGCTGATCCCACCCCTGTCGCACCGGCGACGGTGCCGGTCTCGATTGGGGATGTGGTCCAATCGGTGAACGCCCCCGGAAAGCTGGAGGCTTCTGAAGAAGCCAACCTGGGGATGGGGGTCGGTGGTTCTCTGGGGGATGTGCTCGTCCGGCCTGGGGACATGGTCCATGCGGGCCAACTGCTGGCTACCTTGGGGGATGGAGACGAACTACTCCAGGCGGTAGAGGATGCAAAAGCCGAACTGGCCGCCGCGCAGCTCGCCCTGCAAGACCTGCTGGATAACGCCCCTATGGTCACCGCACAAGCTCAGTTGGAGGAGGCCAAAGCCCAGGAGGCGCTCAGACAAGCCGAATATCGCAACCTGGTGCTGCAAGAGGGCAATCGGGCAAGCGCTGAGACTATCGCAGAGGCCGAAGCCGCCCTGGTGCTCGCAAAACTGGAAGTGGGCAGGAGAGAAGCTAAATATAACGCCCAATCCGGCAAGCCTGAGGATCATCCAGCTCGGGCAAGGGCGAAATTGAAGCTAGCCGAGGCCCGCAAGAGGCTGAATCATGCGATCGCCACCCTGAATTGGTATCTGGGTCACCCTACACAGATCCAACAGGTGATCCTTGATGCCGAGGTAGCCATCGCAGAAGCGCACGTGGCAGCTGCGGAGCGCAGGTGGGAAAGAGTGAAGGATGGGCCCGACCCATACGAACTTGGAAAGGCTGAGGCGCGTGTAAGTCAGGCGGAGGTACGCTTGGCCAATGCGGAAGCCGACCTAGCCGCCAGGGAGCTCTTCGCCCCCTTCAATGGTGTCATCCTGCGGGTTCAAGCCATGGCTGGTGACGTCGTCGCCCCGGATGCGAAATTCATCTTTCTAATAAACTTGCACTCCCTGGAGGTAGAAGTGACGGTGATCGAGGAGGATTTACCCCAGGTCCAGGTCGGGCAGAGCGTGGTTCTCTACTTCGACGCCAGGCCGGATGTGGAGGGCGAAGGGGTGGTCGAGCGGGTTGTCCCCCAGCGGCTCTCGGGTGACCGTCCGCTCTACGCGGTGTACATCTCCATTGAGGATTTACCGGACGGCTTGGCGCCGGGGATGACCGTGGACGCATCCATCATCACCGCGCTCCGGGAAGACGTGCTCCGCTTACCGAAATCTCTCGTGCGAGCGCGTTCGGATGGGACCGCCGAGGTGGGGATCTGGGAGAACGGCTCTCGCCACGAACGAACGGTGCGTGTCGGGCTTCGAGGCGATTCCTACGTCGAGATTCTCGCCGGGTTGAACGAAGGCGATCAGGTGATCGGGGAATGAGCGTCATGGACACCCGTACTTTATCTTCTAACGAACTTATTGTCATCGAAATGCAGGGGGTCACCAAGGTCTACCAGATGGGCTCGATAACGGTGAACGCCTTACGTGGGGTGAGCCTGCGGGTTAGAGCGGGGGAGTTCGTAGCGCTGATGGGGCAGTCGGGAAGCGGCAAATCGACATTGCTTCACCTGCTGAGCTGCTTGGACACCCCCACTCAGGGATTGTACCGTCTGGAGGGTCGGGACGTTAAAAGCCTTTCAGACGATGAGCGTGCCCTCGTCCGCAACGAGAGGGTGGGGATCATCTTTCAGGATTTCAACCTGCTTCCCCGCCTGGATGCCCTGGAGAACGTGACGCTACCACTGCTGTACCGGGCTGGCGTGAATGGTGCTGGCAGGAAGGCCGAGGCGGCCTTGGTAAGGGTCGGTCTTGAAAAGCGCCTTCGCCATCGCCCGGCGGAGTTATCGGGAGGGGAGCGGCAGCGGGTGGCTATTGCCCGCGCCCTGGTGACAGATCCAGCGCTGATCCTGGCGGATGAGCCTACAGGTAACCTTGACAGCGTCACCGGGGAGGAGATTCTAGGCTTACTGGCCAGTCTGCATAGGGAGGGGCGCACGATCCTGATGGTGACGCACAGCGAACACGCAAGCTCCTATGCGGAACGGGTGATTTCGCTGCGCGATGGCCAGATCATCGGCCAGGAGGCTGGCGATGGGGTTAACTAATCTCTTCAAAACAGCGTGGGGCGGGATCATCGCCAATCAGATGCGGGCTGCTCTCACCTCGTTGGGGATCATCATAGGGGTGGCTTCGGTCATCGCCACGCTGGCATTGGGAAATGGGGCCCGTGCGGCGGTGGAGGCCAGATTTCGATTCTTGGGCTCCGACCAGGTTCAGATCACCACCAATTTCAAGCTTGAGCAGGGGGAAAGCGTACCGGTGGGGCAGATTGTGAGTTATGACGATGGGCTTGTCCTGGCTTCAACGCTGGAGCTCGTCGATCGGGTGGAGATGACCGTCTACAGCACCGGTCGCGTGCGCAATGGACGTGTCGCTCTCTCCAACGTCACCATCCGGGGGACTGTTGCCACTTATCTTGATTCGATCGCAGCAAATGGAGAGCTTCAACCCGCAGATTGGGAGGAGGAAGGAAAGCCTGGATCGGAGGCCTTTCTTGCCTACGGTCGCTTTTATACGCCGGCTGAGGTCCTTTCCTGGGAGGAGGTGTGCGTCCTAGGCTATCAGACCGCGGAGGATCTCTTTGAAGGGGTAGATCCACTGGGGGAGACGATCCTGGTCAACCGAAAGACGTGTGAGGTCATCGGCGTGCTCTCGGAGATGGTCCAGGCTGATTCATCAAAGCACGATCATTCGGGGCTGAACGATGGAATCTATCTGCCCGTCAGTACGACGGTTGAAGGGCTATTTGATGAGCAACCTGCCGTGACGATCGTAGCCCATGTGACCGATGAATCCAGGATGGACGATGCTGTGGCTGGGATCAGCTCGCTCCTCCGAGAACGACATGGGATCGAGGAGACAGCAGAGGGCTATTTCGAGGACGATTTTTATCTGACCACCAAGGAAGCGCTCCTGGGGGCTCAGCAGGAGGCGGCCCGCACCTTCTCTGTACTCCTCACGGCGCTGGCTGCCGTTTCACTGGTGGTGGGCGGGATCGGCATCATGAACGTCATGCTGGTGAGCGTCACGGAGAGGACGCGGGAGATCGGCGTCCGCAGGGCTGTGGGAGCCAAGCGGGTGGATGTGGTCTTTCAATTCCTGATTGAAGCCATACTCCTGAGTTCGATCAGCGGGGTCTTGGGAATCGCCTTGGGGATCCTGCTTATCCCGGCGCTGGCTTCCTTTCATGATGGCATAGCCCTGCTCGACCCCCTGAGCATCCCGCTCTCCTTTGGCGTGGCTATGTTCACGGGGGTGATTTTTGGCCTCTATCCGGCGATCCAAGCCTCGCAACTGGATCCCATTGAGGCGCTGCGTCATGTATGAGGTTTTGCGTTGATCTCATGATTGGGTGAAGTTGAGTAAATCCGCACGATATCAAGAAAGGAGAAACGAAATGATCATAGTTGGAGAGAAGGATGAGGCTGGTGAAAATGGGAAAGGGATGGAAAGTGCGCCGAGAGGAGGGATGAAGAAGGTCTTGATATTGGGCTTTTTGTCCGCCTTATTTATCGCCGCCGCCTTCACTGCTGGGCGTCTGCTTGGGGAGGATCCCATGGTTGGGGGATCCCAGGAAACGAAATTCATCGTCTCCCAGGAAGGGGACCAGGCAGTGGGGATGGGCGTAATGTTGGAGCAAGATGCGCGACTGCCAGATGAAGAACCAGCGGCGCAAGGGCCGCTTCATCACCGCGAGGACAACAGCCTCTTCATCAGCCAGTTTCCTGTGACCGGCGTTGTGCATTTGGACTCGGTGGATGAGTGGCCTGTGGTGGAGGTCTTGGTGACCAAGGACACACTGGTGTACAAGGACGTGACCGACTTTTCCGGGTCGCCTGGCGGTGGATCCCTCCAGCAGAAGGTGGCGCCAGGATCGATCGAAGAGATTGGGCAAGGCAACACGCTGATCGTCTGGGGGGAGTTGCGGGGCGAGCGGCTGGTGGCCGATGTGCTCCAGTACTTCAGAAATTGAATCCTATATCGGATGAAAGTGAAAGCTTGGATATGAAATCAAATAGGGGAGGCTGCAAATGGAAGAGACAAATCAAAGAGAAAAGGCACTGATCGGTGGTGTAGAGGCGAGGGTTGGGCAAAGACGGACGCGCTTGCTCGTTGGTCTCTTGCTGGTCGTCGTCGTTGTAGGAGCATGCGTCCCGGGACGGCAGCTTGCTGGAGGGGATCCGGCTGGCGGATCATCCACGATCGTTGATATGGCCGCCGGGGTGGTGGTCAACCAATTGGAAGAGGCGGAGGGGTTGCCATTGTACGAACCCTCCATTCAAGGGATCGTCGACCATGTACAGGACAACAGCATCTTCGTGAGGCAGCTGCCGCCCCTCGATCAAATCGTGGAGCAGATGACGGTAGAGTTTGGTCCGATGATTGAGGTGGTGGTGACGGGGGATACCATCGTGTATGAAGTCCTACCTTCCGGCCCGCCGGTCGATGGAGTGATTCACGAGGTGGTAGCTGCAGGATCGCCGAAGGAGATCGGGGAATCCCATCTCATCACCGTCTGGGGTGAGAAACGGGGGGATCGCATTGTAGCCGTTGTATTGAAATACAACACGCACACCAAGATTGTGCTTCCCTCGGGTCCGATTAATTAGCACCAGCTGGGAACCGATCTGGGAATGTGGGCAAACTGCGTTCAATCCTGCGCGCTCGAAATACTCAGCCTTCCCATGCGCGCCACTGAGGTGTAAAGTCTGGTTAAATCGCGATCCATAAGCGAGTTTCCCTGCTGACGATGTGCGGGTGCGAGGAGGGTGGAGATGAGAACAAGATCGCTGCGCTGGCGTCTGCCGCTTAACTTCCTGGGGATCACAGGGCTCAGTGTCATCATCCTGGGGATTGTCCTCCTGCTTCTCTTGAGGACCTATTACTCGGGGCTTGAAGATGAATACCTTCAGAGAGCGATTAATTTACTCCCTCCCAACTTGGTGGAGCTGATGGAGGATGACTCCGATCCTGCCGTACTCCAGGGGTATATGGAGAACGCCGCCTTCCTTTCCCAGACCCGCATNNTCTGTCGGGTGTGGCTGTTGGAGAGGTGATCCATTATCAGCCTTACATGGTCCTGGGGAGGGATGCGCCAACCGGGGAGAGGATCGTCTGGGAGGAAGTGCTGGGGACTGGGGAGCGCGTGCTGTCAATGACGGTGCCAATGGCTCCAACCACCAACCGGACTGTGGGCGAAACTATTTTTGGGGCATACCCTCTCGGCCTGACATCTTTCGGTTTGAACGCTGGCGGCGAGCACTCTGGATCGGAGGTGCGCTCTTCGCAGGAGCGTCAGATTAAAATTCAGAATCCAGAAGGTATGGTCAGGTACATCATGGTGTCCGAGGGTCCAGCCTATGGTCGTGAGATCATCCGCAGCATCCTGGTGGGATTTCTTATTGCAGGGGCCTTATCCGTTCTGCTCGCCAGTGGGGTGGGGATATGGATTAGCCGACGTTTGAGTGAACCCTTGATCGTATTGGCTGAGAGCACGGTGCGGATGGCGGAGGGGGATTACGCCATTCGCACCGAGGTAGAGCGCCAGGATGAGCTCGGGGCGCTTTCGCGTGGGTTCAACCACATGGCCTCGATGGTCGAGAAGACCGTAGTCTCGTTGCGCCGCTTTGTATCCGACGCCGCGCACGAGATTAACACACCCCTGACGGCGCTGCGTACCAACCTTGAGTTGGCGAGGGGAGATACGGGGAAAGTGGATTCGGATCGTTATATCGAGGAGGCGCTCGAGCAGGTGGATCGTCTGGAGGGGATGACCAAATCCCTGCTCGATCTCTCTAGGTTGGAATCGGGGGAGACCGAGGAGCGGGTCGTAGCAGTTAACTTATCCGAACTGCTCCGCAAGGAGAGTGAGACCTATGCCTCCTGGGCTGAGCAGAAAGGGGTTTCCTTCACGCTGGACCTTCCCGAGGAGGGTGTCGAGGTCATGGGTCGACCGTCCCAGTTAAGTCGCGTGGTGGGGAACCTGCTCGACAACGCGGTGAAATTCACGTCGCAGGGCGAGAGCGTTAAGGTGGGAGTCAAGGTTGAAGGGGGAGATGTTGAACTTTCGGTGGAGGACACCGGGATCGGGATCTCCGAGGAAGAGATCCCCCATCTATTCCAGCGATTCTACCGGGCCGGTAACGCTTCTACTTTCCCGGGGAGTGGGTTGGGCTTGGCGATCGTGAAATCGATCGTCGAAGCGCATGGTGGCTCCATCTTTGCGGAGAGTGGAGAGCATGGCTTCCGGGTTTCGGTGAATCTGCCCGTTGAAGGCTCCTCTCTCGATTAGAAATCACCTCCAGTTCCAAGAATCCATCTCATAAGGGCGACTGGCTGGTCACCTTGTTGGTTGAACAGCAGTTCACATGCCAAGATTATTTCCCGTGGTGGT
>WVZH01000087.1:779-2055 GCA_011772595.1 Anaerolineales bacterium | reverse complement strand
ATTACGTTAAAATTCGCGATAACGTTAACTATAGGGGCGGTTTAATATGTCCCGAAAGCGTGAGCAATTGATCGAAACGGGAGAAAACTTATTCGTAAGGCACGGTATGCGTCGGGTCACAGTGGAAGAGATCTGCCGACAGGCGGGTGTGAGCAAGCCGACCTTTTACAAGTATTTCGAGAACAAGGAGGCGCTGGCACGACGAATCGTCGAGCTGTGGGTCGATGAAGCTCTCCAGCAGATCGATATGATTGAGGCTTCCAATGTCTCTTTCCAGGAAAAGCTGAAGCGGATCCTGGCCATAAAACAGACGATCACAGCACGACCGGGGCCGGAGTTCTTTGAAGATCTGATCCCGCTGAAGGTCGATCTGAGCCATGGTTTACGGCGGGTGATGCAATTCCTCGTTAAGAGTCAGCAAGAGGGCGATATCCGGGCGGACATTCGACCAGAGGTCCTTATGGCTGCCTTCAACTTGCTGAACAGCATGCAGCACGATGCACAAATCCGTAGTCTCTACGAAGATGCTGAGACGCTGGCAGCTGATGTATTCAAACTCTTCCATTTCGGCGCTTTGTCTGTGCAGCAGAGGGAAGCCGGTCTCCCCAAAGCTGAATCCAGCCGGACGTGAAGGAAAGATGGTCATGATCAAGAGACAACCGGTTAATACCAAAGAACCCTATCGCATCGATGTGCATCATCATGTCTTACCCAAGTTCTATCTCGAGGTATTGGAAAGGGTAAGCAGTAGGGTGATGTTCGGACTGGCCTTGCCCAATTGGACCCTGGAAGAACACCTGGCGGTGATGGACAAGCACAAGATCGCGGTGGGGATGGCATCCATACCAGCAGGCATTTATTTCGAGAGTGAAGCGTTCGCCCGCGACTTGAGCAGAAGGTGTAACGAATTCCTGGCTTCCCTTCGGAGCGAACATCCGTCGCGCTTTGGTGGCTTTGCTACACTGCCCCTGCCTGATCTTGACGGTTCGTTAGAAGAGGCGACCTATGCTTTAGACACACTCGAGCTCGATGGGGTGATCATGTTGTCGAACGTGCTCGGGCATTATGTGGGTGACCCGGAGAATGACCATTTGTTCGCCGAGATGAACCGTCGGGGAGCGGTTGTGTTCATCCACCCAAGTGATCCTCCCGACCAAGGCATCCCCGCAGCGATCCAGTTCCCCATCGATACCGCGCTTGAGACCGTTCGCGCGGTGATGAGCTTACTCTACGGCGGGATATTTGAACGCTTCCCGAATATTAAGTTCATATTTGC
>WVZH01000087.1:0-672 GCA_011772595.1 Anaerolineales bacterium | reverse complement strand
ATGAATTATAAGGGTTTCGATGACGAGACGCGCATGGGCGTTGAGCGGGAGAATGCCTTGCGATTGTTCCCCCGTTTTCAAGAGGTACTCTTATCATGAATTCAAAAGATCTTTCTTTGCTTCCTACGAAGCGCCGAATCGACATCCATCACCACTTCATCCCCCCGTTCTACGTGGACGCCTTGGCAAAGTCCGGGCATCCAGCAGCCCCCGAAGCGGAGGCCATTGCCTGGTCTCCGGAAAAATCGCTGGCCATGATGGACGCTTCGGGGATTGAAACCGCGATCCTCTCGCTGTCTTTGCCGGGATCATCCTTCAATGGGGCGTCGGACCCTGATGCGTTGGCACGGGGGTGCAACGAATATGCGGCTCGCATGATCGCCGATTTCCCAGGTCGTTTCGGGGCTTTTGCCTCGCTACCTTTGCTGGATGCAAAGGCGGCGATGGAAGAACTTGAGTACGCGCTCGATACGCTCAATCTCGATGGCGTGATGCTGCTCACCAACGTCCGGGGTCGGTATCTAGGTGATCCAGACTTTGATCCGCTGCTTGTGGAACTCAACCGACGGAGGGCGATCGTTTTTCTGCACCCCAATTGGACACCAAGTCCAGGGTTCAACGATTTCGTCGAATTTCCCCATGATGTAACCCGGGCAATTGCCTCCCTGACCG
>WVZH01000160.1 GCA_011772595.1 Anaerolineales bacterium | reverse complement strand
ACTCGATAAAAAGCGACCGGCTGGCCGGCTTCAGATAATAGAGCGCCGCGATGATAAGAAGGAAATTGCTGAACAGAAATGTCGCACGGATTTTCAAGGAACGAAGCGCCCCAAATCTTGCAACGCAATCTGAAGTGCCGTATTTTGTTGGAATCGACATTGACGGTCTCTCCGCTAATCTGGTCTTGCAATTCTGCCGATAAAGCTATATAGTAGGTGCCCATGCATTCATTATTCCGAATTCTAGCTGCTCTGATACTTATCCTGGTCGCGTTTATTCCGGCAAGGGCCCAGCAATCTTACCCAGCTCTCTGCCGGACCGACGACGCGAGTTTACAACAAGGGCTCGAGGAGCAGCTCTCCTCCCTTGGACTACAAAAAGCCGTTCAAAAGAAATCCTTATCGGTCGCGGTCGCAGACATCACCGACCTGACCTCACCTCGCCTTGCTGCCGTGAATGGGGATGAAATGATGTATGCGGCGAGTCTCCCAAAAATCGCCATCCTCTTAGGAGCTTTCGAACGGATCGCCCAAGGCGAGATGGCACTCGACGAGGATACGCTCGATAAACTCACCCGCATGATCCGCAACTCGTCAAACGAAGCGGCAACCGAGATGCTAAACCGTGTTGGTAAACCGTATCTTGCCACTCTCCTGCAATCTCCCCCCTATCGCCTATACGACCCCGACCAGAACGGTGGCCTCTGGGTCGGCAAAGATTATGGTAAAGCCCCTGCCTGGAAGCGGGATCCACTTCACAATCTCTCCCATGGCGCTACAGCTTTACAGACCGCTCGGTTCTATTACCTCCTCGAGACGGGCCAGCTCGTCTCACCGGAAATGAGCCAGATGATGAAGACAATCCTCGGAGACCCCGCGATCCATCACAAATTTGTCAAAGGCCTGGAGGAGGCGCGACCCGGTTCCCGGATCTACCGGAAATCCGGGACGTGGAAGCAGTATCATTCCGATAGCGCCATTGTCGAACGCGTCGGCCGCCGCTATATCGCTGTCGCCCTCGCCGAGAGTCCGAAAGGCGGAAAGTGGCTCCGCCGTCTCATCGTGGCCGTTGATGACCTCATTTTTTGCTCCCAGAAGAAGCCGACCCAGATTTCCCGCCTCGGTGATAAGACTCGACCAGCCGATGGAGTCGAGTAGCGAAGGTCTGGTGCTCCACCGCCGAATTCTTCCGTAACACGTTCGACATCACAACTGTCATATAGAACAACGGGGGATCCTGCCCCGGCGTTTCGACAATTGCCACCGAATTCATCCAATTCACGACGTTGCCATGGTATTTGCCGCACTTAAAATCGGGTTCAGGCTGACATTTGTA
>WVZH01000489.1:3953-4077 GCA_011772595.1 Anaerolineales bacterium | reverse complement strand
AAGACGTTGCTGCGATTTTTTCGCTTCTTGGGCAAGAACTGCACTTTCCGACTTGTGACTCAGTTTATGCCGCCAACGCGATGAGGCTTTCGGCCAGTTGAATGATTTTTTGTGGGAGCGACCA
>WVZH01000489.1:0-3918 GCA_011772595.1 Anaerolineales bacterium | reverse complement strand
CGGCGATTTGCGTGGGAAGGCCGGCGCTCGGCATCGTCCCACGGAGAGTCGACGCGGTCGACCAATTGCTGTCCGCTCTTGTCCCACGCCCAGAGTTCCACGAGCGTATGCATCCAAAGATTCAAGTTGTACACCGCCAAGTTGTTCCAGATGCTTCGCACCTGCTGTTGGCCCGATCCCCACACTTCCTTCACGTCGTGGAAGTCTTGTTCGATCGTAGCACGATCCGCAAACGCTTCGAGAATCTCTTGCACGCTGGCGTCTGGATCGGTGCAAAAGAAGGCGTAACAACCATGATCTTCCTTGACGATCACCACGCGAATGACACCACCTACGGGAGAATATGTGGCCAGAAACGTTTTGTAGGTCTTGATTGTCGCTTTGCCGTAAACCGTGCAAGCGATCGTCTGCCAACCACGTCTGTGTCCCGCTCGTTTGACCAAGCTGATTTTGTTCGGGCCGTACTTGCGCGGTCGTCCACGACCGCGACGTTGGCCTTTCTTCAACTTGGATGGCAAGTCGCGCAAGGCCGCATCTTTGCGCAAGCGTCCCACAATGACTACCTTCGAGAGCTTCAACACACGCCGCAAGAACGGTCGTTTGGTATAGCCGCCATCGATCACGACCCAGACCGTTTTTCCTGCTTTTTTCACGATCGGAATGATCCATTCCACCAACCGCGCCGCCAGCTGCAGTTTGGTGGCAAATCGGCCCCAGCCGCGCTCCTTGGGAATCGTCTCCATCGTTTGCCGGCGAACATAAAGCATCGCTCGCAGCGGCAGGCCAATCGGTCCCCACTTCGGATGCCGCAATGCCAGCGAAATCGTGACCCAAACATGACCGTAGAGATACGGCTGATCGGCCGGGCCTGGAGTCGGGTTGTGATGAACATCCGCCCCTTCGACCTGGGGGCCATACCGCTTGGTGGGCGAATCGTCGATCACCAACAGCAGACGCTCCGGCACCGGCAAGATGCGGAGCACCAAGATGACCAACTGCGTGGCAATGGATTCGGTCTTGCGTCCCACGCAGGTGAGAAAGTAATAATAGTCCTGGTAGTCGGCGCTGACACCCGCGGCACGGAGCCAAGTTGTCACGGTGCGCCGGCCGCTGGCAAACAAGATGCCAACCAGAAGAACTGGCAGTCGCCAACGATTGCGGGCATGCAATCCCGCCGACAGCCAATTGCTCCATTCCGACCACTGTTCGGGACATTCCCAACGACATTCCGAATTCGCCATCCTTGGCTCCTCCATTGTGCGGCATATTTAGTAACCGCAGCATGATGGAAGAGCCTTTTTTAGTGAATATCAATTACAGGCGTTTCTCAGAAAGTGCAGTAGGGATGTCATGTCGGATCTTTTTGGCAGNNTGGTTTACCGAAGAGCACCCCGGCTGCTCAAGCCCGACCCCAGGCGGAAACGCCATCCCTTCGCGCCAAGATAGCACTCAGCAGCCGGGGTGCTGACCCAACCGACACCCGCCAAGCACCCCGGCTGCTCAAGGCTGGCCCCAGAAAAACGGAAAAACACAGCGCGGCCTTTGGCCGAAACCAAAACATCGGAATTTTGAACAGGAGCAAACAGAGTTCACAGAGGGCATGGCCATGCTCGGTTTTTTCGCTTACCTCATGTTCAAAAAATGCGTGGACCTTGCGCAGACTTTGATTGGTTGCCGTGTCAAGGTTCGTGTCCCCCTTGACAACTGCCGCCGGCTGCAACGCCGCTCGCCAGCTGCGGCTTGCTTACTCGTCCGACGGAACGACAAGGGACACGCGGAATCCCAGGAGGGCGTATCGGATCGTTGGTCTGAGCCTGTCGCCGTAAGCCGATCGGCAGTACCAGGCGAGGTCGTGCCAGGCGCCGCCCCGGCGCACCCGGTTGGTGCCCTGGCTGGGGCCGGCCGGGTCCGTCAAGTCCTTGCTGGGATTTTCGTCGTACCAATCCTGACACCACTCCGACACGTTTCCGTGCATGTCGTACAGCCCCCAGCTATTCGCATTCTTCGTGCCGACCGGATGGGTCTTGTCGCCTGCGTTCTCACTGTACCACGCATAAGCGCCCAGCTGGGACTCGTCATCCCCAAAGCTATACGCAGTCGTACTGCCCGCTCGGCAGGCATATTCCCACTGGGCCTGGGTCGGCAGACGGTAGGTCCTGCCCTCCATCCTGCTCAGCTTCTCACAGAAATCAGCTGCCTCTTCCCAGGATACCGTTTCGACTGGCAGTTTCGCGCCCTTAAACTCGCTGGGGTTGTTACCCATCACGTGTTCGTACTGCTCCTGAGTCACTTCATGCACAGCCATGTAAAACGGCTTGGTGATTCGCACGCGCTGCTGTTGTCTTCCCGGGTTCTCCGACGCAGGAGACCCCATCAGAAACTGGCCCGGCCGGATGAGCACGAGTTTCATGCCGATGGAGTTTTGAATTTCGGGCTCAAGGGTCGCAAGTCTTTTCTCCTGCTCCTGCCGTTGAAACTGCACGCGAACTTCCTTGGGGGCCGGCATAGGCGCGCCGCAGTGTGGACAGACCGTTGCTTCGACCGCCACGCTACTGCCACAGACGCGACATTTGGTCAGGGGGCTGACACCGCCGTCACTTTTGCAGCCCACGACCCATCCCAGGCAGCAGAGGATGAAAGACAAGGTCACGATCTTGGTGGCACGCATGGCACTCCCCACAGATACATAGCTTCGCGCGACAGCCCCTAACGGGGGGGCAATCTCTATTTTGGCTTGAAAGCAGGCATTAAGGCAACGCGCCGTGGTACCATGCAGGTGGAGAAATCCCCCCAGGCAGCCCCAACAGCCCGTTCGCCGGGTCACGCTCTAGCCGCATCCTGAGCGGTGAATCGGATATTTGCCATTTGTCGGCACCTTTCCGCTGGGCAGGGGTCGGCGGGCGTCCCCTTGTGGTTGCGCCGCGCAGCGGCTTACAATGCCTCGTTTACGCCAGCCAACCGGACCGGGTATTTCATGGCTACGCCCACTGCCATTGCTGCCTATTTGGCCCTTTTTACGGCCGTTGGCTTTCTGTTCTTGTTTGCCAACCTGGTGATTGGCTGGCTGGTACGGCCGAACGCGCCGCATGCGGAGAAGCTGGAGATTTACGAGTGCGGTGAGCCGGCGGTGGGGTCCAGTTTTGTGCAATTCGACATTCGGTTCTATGTGGTGGCGCTGGTATTTATTGTGTTTGATGCGGAGGTGGCGTTTTTGTTTCCCGCGGCCACGGTCTTCGGCAAGCAGACCCAGCTGGCCGACCGCTCGCTGGCCATTGTCGACGCCGAAACTGGGGCCTTGACGACCAGCGCGTATGGGCTGTTCCAGGAATTGCAGGTCCCCCCGCCCGAGGCGGCTGCGGGGGAATCAGAGATTCGCACTACGATTGACCGCTTTACCTGGTTTGTCTACGCGGCCACCCTGTTTTTCTTTGCCGTATTATTCGTCGGGTTCGCTTACGAGTGGAAGACCGGCGCGTTCGATTGGGTCCGAGCCGTGACGGCGCAACGCGCCAGCGTCGCCTCGGCAACGCCGCGCGGGCCGCCCGCCGAACAGCAATCGGTGCTGACCGGTTGAAGGGTCACGCGACCGGCCGTAGCGAAACATCAGTGGAGACGCCGGCGTACGAGCCAGGATTGAGATGAGTGGGCAAGATTTCGTCAGTCGATTGCAGGAAAAATTCGGGGATCGGATTACGGGGATGAACCTCGAAGCGATCGATCCCTGGATCGAGGTTGCCCCCGACGCCCTCCTGGAAGTCTGCACGTTCCTGCGGGATGATGCGGACCTGCGATTCGATTTTTTGTCCTGTATCTCGGGCGTTGATTACTTTGAAGCGGACCCGAAGAAGGTGGCCAAGCTGGAGGGGGGGGAGCGCCTGGAAGTGGTGTACCACCTCTGGAGCGTGATGCACAAAAACA
>WVZH01000332.1 GCA_011772595.1 Anaerolineales bacterium | reverse complement strand
CTTGAAGCCACGTCTCCATGGTTTCCAGGAACTCGGGCGCATAACTCGTTTCCCACATCTCAGTGAGACAACCCGTCTTTGCCGGCGTTAATGTGTGTGCTACGCCGGGGATTACCACGATCCGGTAATCCTGGTTACCAGCTTTTCGCAACGCAGCCTCATAGCCCTCCGCCCCCTGGACCGGATCGATGTTCTTGTCCAACTCACCAAAGAGAACGAGTATTGGTTTGGTGGTGTGTTCAATGACCTCCATCGGGTCGATGAATGCGTCCCACTCCCGAGACCAAGGTTTCCAGTCTTTTTCCTCAGTCATCTCTAAACCTGTGTGAGCCCTGACACTCCAAATTCCCAAAAGGACTTCCATGGCCTCGCGGTATTCGTTTTAACTGGTAGCTTTAGCCATCTGCGACCAATTCAGTTCCACAAGTTCCGCCTGCTCCGCCAGGCCACCGGCACAGGCTACCTTCTGCCCGACCTGATAGGCCATCTGTTCGATGCTGTCCTCCGCGCCGCCACTGACGACGATCATGAAGGCGACATTCTCCGATTGCTCGATCGCCAAGGGCATGACCCACCCGGCCTGGCTGATCCCCTACAGACCGATGCGACCCGGGTCGATGAACTCATGTTCAGTCAGGACCTTAATTCCATCAACCAGGATAGCGGCGCGTTGTGTGAGCACGTCGCTGAATTCCCCGGTCGATTCTCCGCTGCCCGGTTTGTCCCACGAAAAAACAGCGTACCCGTTGCGCAGGAAGATCTCGATCAACGGACGGAATGGAACGGAGCCGTTGCGTGTGGCTGCTCCATCGCCGGGAACCATGATGATCGCTGGATGTGGACCATCTCCTTCAGGCATTCGCAGATCCCCGATCAACTTGAACTGGCCGGAACGAAATTGGATCTCCTCCACCCGCACATCCACACCGCCGATAGTTTGTCCTTCTTTCTGCTCAATGCGGACACGTGACCCGCATGCGCTGAGAAGCAGCACCAACAGCGTCGTTCCGATAAGGGTCTTCTTCATCACCCATCTCCATCACCCTTCTCATGGCTATTGTATGCCTGTGCTGTGTCGATCGGCCTCAAAATCCATCTACAATGTATCCAACTGGGTCAGGTCGGCTGCACTGTAATTCGAGGCTTCGCCCAATACGCCAGATAGTGATTCATTTAAAGTGAGTGAGTGGAAAGAAACTGGTAAAGACTTCAATAGGGCAGCGTATTTGGGTGGAATGGGGGAAGGGTGATTTGCCTAAAATAATGCGTAAGTTGTCATGATACCGGAGTCGCAAGGAATAAACATAGGACGCGGATTAAGTGTCTGTGGACTTGTATGAGAATCACCAGAGCACGTTTGGCAGCGTTGAACGCAGGTCGCCCAAAGGTGCCCAACCCACCTGTATTCCTGTGTAAAATAGTTCTTGACTCAACGAATGAGTGGTTGTAATTCCATAGAATCAGGATAAGAGAGTGACAAGCGCAAAGATTTTGGTGATTGATGACGAGCAAAGCATTCTCGACCTCGTCACAGCCTATCTTAGTAGTGAGGGATATGAATTCCACACCGCCACCGATGGCCCTTCGGGACTCAAGTCTGCACGGACGATTAGACCCGATTTGATCGTCTTAGACATCATGCTGCCTGGGATGGATGGGATTGAATTGCTCACTCGACTTCGCCGTGAATCTGACGCTTACGTCATCATGCTGACGGCGAAATCGGAAGAGACGGATAAGATCATCGGTCTTTCGGTGGGTGCCGATGACTACCTGACAAAACCCTTCAGTCCCCGAGAGTTGATGGCGCGGATCAAAGCCGCGTTACGGCGCATGCGGACAGGGGACCGGCGAGTGGAAAGTTCGGTTCTTACTTTCCAACACATCCGCATTGATGCCGCTGGTCGAATGGTTTGGGTGGACGATAAACCTGTGGGGCTCACCACGATCGAATTCGATCTACTCCGAACGCTCGCGGAACATGCGGGGATTGTTTTGAGCCGCGAGCAACTATTGGAAAAGGTGTGGGGTTATGATTACTTCGGGGAGATTCGCGTCGTTGACGTCCATATCGGGCACATCAGGCAGAAGCTGGGTGATGATCGTTTCATCACGACGGTCAGGGGGGTCGGTTACCGCTTTGAGGATGAGGTGATGTGAACATGTTAAAAACGATCCGCCGCCACATCGGGTGGAAAATCTTTGTCTCTTATCTGATCGTCCTGCTGGTTGGAGTTATCGTGTTGGTTTCGGCGGTCGAGTTTGCAGTCCCGACGGCTTTTGATCGCCACTTGGCTGCGATGAACGAGATGATGATGGGGAATAGCTCCATGACGGGTGGAGGCGTGACACTAGAACAGGATCTATCCACCAATTTCCGCAGCGCAGTTAATGCAGCGCTTGGACCGGCGATCGTGGCAGCCTTCATTGCAGCCGTCGCAGTCAGCTTGTTTGTCAGCCGTCAGGTCGTTGCCCCAATTCGGCAAATGAGTGTGGCAAGCCAACGTATCGCGGATGGGCACTACGCCGAGCGTGTAGAAATTCCAGGAGACATTGCAAGAGATCATGTGGATGAATTGGCTCAACTTGCGCTGAGCTTTAATCAGATGGCGACGAAGCTCGAGTACATTGAAGTCATGCGGCGGCAGCTCATCGGGAACGTCGCACACGAGCTTCGTACGCCGCTGACCACCATCCAGGGATCGATGGAAGGTCTGATGGACGGTGTGTTAACTGCCGACATGGAGACATTCCAACGGATTTATCATGAAGCCCACCGGCTTCAACGACTGGTTGACGACTTAGAAGAGCTTAGCAGAGTCGAAGCTGGTGCCTATGAGTTGAACCTTAGCTCTCAAAATGTTTCAGGCTTGATCGAGGCTACTAAAAACCGCTTGATCCGCCAATTCGAGGAGAAAAAGGTGGCACTTGAATGCGAAGCACCGACAGGTCTTCCCAAGGTCTTCGTTGATGAAGACCGTATTGGACAGGTGTTAATTAATCTAATGGGAAACGCTTTACAATACACACCGGAAGGGGGCCGCGTGGAAATTCGTGCCCGGCAAATAGGGGGTGAAATTCAAATCTCTGTTTCGGATACCGGGGTAGGTATCCCAGCGGAACACCTGCCCCATATCTTCACTCGCTTCTATCGTGTAGATCGCGCACGCTCACGCGCAGTCGGGGGCAGCGGTATTGGGTTGACGATCGCCAAGCACCTCACAGAAGCCCATGGAGGACGCATTTGGGCTGAAAGTCTGGGTGCCGAGCGGGGGAGTACGTTCACTTTCAGCTTGCCAGTCAGCGGTTGATCGAGTTCTTGCCTCACGTTTGACGAATTCGAAACATTGCCTCCATTCTTTACGAAATCTTTATATTTCCTCTAAAGCACCTTTAATTTCAGGCGCTAGGATTATTGAGTATGACGTGAAAACGCGTTTCGGCCTTTAAGATTTTAAGATAGAGAGGAGATTTTGAGATGATGAATTGGTTTTCTGGATGTTGTGGCTTTGGCGGATTTGGTGAAGGCAGCATTGTGGGGTTGATTCTCAACCTGGTCATAATCCTCGGATTGTTCGTTGGCGGCGTGTTCCTGATCTTCTGGATCGTACGTCGTCTCAATGCGGGTGGACAAGGATATGGATCTCCCCAGGATTTAGAGCAGGGCAGGCTTTCGCCGCGTGAGATCTTGGATGTTCGCTATGCCCGGGGCGAGATCGATCGTGAGCAGTATCAGCAAATGCTCTCTGATTTTAACTGAGTGTGTGTGCAGATCGATTTTGTTATCTCATAGCATGACAAGGCTTGAACCCAATACCGTGTGAGGGGAGACGTCGATGATGATGGGGTTTGGTTTTCTAGGGATGTTGCTAATGCTCCTTTTCTGGGGACTGTTGATCGCTGGTGCTGTGTGGCTTATAAGGTCCATCTTCCGAGGTGGATCCAAGCCTGGAGCCAGGGGAGGGAATCAAGACCTGGGTGCGCGTGAGATCCTTGATCAACGCTATGCGAACGGCGAGATCACGCGTGAACAGTATCAACTTATGAGCGAGGACTTAAAGGATTGATAGAGTCAGGGATCGGAATATCATGATGCCCACCATGAACATGTGAACAACAGTCACGCTTCACAAGAAGCTGATCACACGAATCACAAGCAGACCAGCCAGGGACATCGTGTCGACCATAGCAGGCACGAGAAGATGTTTCGGGATCGATTCTGGATTTGCCTTGCCCTTTCGATTCCGGTGTTACTTTACAGCGAGATGGTTCAAGGGTGGTTAGGTTTCAGTATGCCTGTGTTCCCAGGCAGCCATTGGGTTACACCCGTTCTATCCCTGGTGATCTTTTTGATCGGTGGAGTACCCTTTCTGCGTATGGCTGTTCCGGAAATCCGCAGCCGCCAGCCTGGCATGATGACTTTGATCTCGTTGGCAATCAGTGTGGTCTTCTTCTTATAGCTGGACCGCCCTTCTTGCTGATTTGGGAGAGGGCTTCTTCTGTGAATTGGTGACCCTGATTGATGTCATGCTTCTTGGCCATTGGTTGGAAATGCCAGCGTCCGCCAGGCCTCCGGCGCGTTGCAAGCGTTGGCCAAGCTTTTACCCGACACCGCCGAGCGATTACTGTCCACCGGGAAGACTGAGGAAGTGTCTGTTGAGAGTCTACAGATGGAAGACTTGGTTCTTGTTCGCCCGGGTGGGAGCATCCCTATGGATGGAGAAGTGGTCGAAGGTGAATCTAAAGTCAACGAATCGATGATCACAGGTGAATCCCGACCCGTTCTGAAGAATCCCGGCGACGAGGTGATTGCGGGGCCGATCAGTCGTGACGGTAGTTTGAGAGTGCGCGTGAATGCAATTGGTGAGGATACGGCGCTAGCAGGCGTCATGAGACTAGTCGAGCAGGCACAGCAGAGTAAATCGAGAACGCAGGTTTTGGCTGACAGATCCGCAGGATGGTCGAGAACCTGATATGGGCTATGGGGTACAACGTTGTTGCCATTCCACTCGCCGCGGGTCTTTTGGCACCATTCGGAATCCTGCTCTCACCAGCCCTGGGCGCGCTTTTTATGTCTCTCAGCACGGTCTTGGTGGCGATCAGTGCACAAACCTTGAGGAGGGCAACGTCCGTCTTGTAGCGAGATTTCTCAAACTTGAGTGGAGGGCTCTCTTCGTTCTTGCCAAATGGGACGAGGAATTTGGTGTCAAATTGCGGAAATCGTTATGAGCCTTACTTCAGATTATTTCGTTGAGTGGAGCTAGATATGTCAACCAATCGATTCTGGATCTTTATAGCAGCTGGCGCCATTGTTGTGGCTATGGCCTTAGCAATTGTATTGCTGATTACTCCGACTAGAAACAACTCGGCGGTGCCGTTGGCTGATAACCCGTCCAGCTATAACATCAAAGTCTACCGCAGCCCGACTTGAGGGTGCTGCTCTCAGTGGGTGGTTCACCTACAAAAGAACGGATTCGTGGTCGATCTCGTTGATTTGGGGGATCAGGAGCTTCGAGATCTGAAAGCAGATCTTGGTGTGGCAGACGAATTTGCATCGTGTCATACGGCCTTGGTGGATGGATACATCATCGAGGGGCACGTTCCGGCCGACCTGATCGAGAAACTGTTGCGCGAGACCCCCGATCTTGTTGGACTCGTAGTGCCCGGGATGCCCCCTGGATCGCCAGGAATGGGTAGTTCGCAAGGGGGACCATACGAGGTTTTTGCACTCGATAAAGATGGCCGAACCTGGGTGTACGACCGTAGATAACCTATGGATGGCTTCAAAGGTGCCGAGACAACCGCTTGTGGTTGATGACCAAGATGGAACAATAGCCTCGATCTGGAGTACAGAGCGTCAATTGTCGGTGGCTTAATGGAATTGCCCGAAGGAGGGATGGCTTCGAAGGTTTTGGCACACTTAGGATAACGAAAATGACATTCAATTCAAAATCTACCGAAGATAGGTAAAAAAAAAAAGGGCGTCCGGTATCTATAGGACGCCCTTTTTTGTATACAGAGTATCACTCTGAAAGTGTGCGAATGTAGCTTACCAACTGCCAGCGCTGCTCTTCAGAGAGCGATTCGCCCCAGGGAGGCATGGAAGAGTTGAAGGGCTCCATCATGCCGCCTTCCGTGATACGCCAGAAGAGATAGGCGTCGGAGAGATCTGCCATCATGTCAGCATCGGCAAGTGAGGCGGGCTTGGGATCTAGGCCGGCAGCGGAAGGGCCGTCACCCTCTCCACCTTCCCCATGACAAACGGCGCATGTCATTGCGAAGAGCTCGGCACCAGCGGCGATGGCTTCCGGATCCTCACCGAAGGGATTTTCCAAGCCTTCGAAGTCGTGGGGAATCTCGGCGTGATTGTGCTCTTCGAGATCAATCCCCTCGTCTTCATGCTCTTCGCCCTCAGAATGTTCGTCCTCATGCTCTTCGTCCTTGGCATATTCGTCTTCGTGTTCTTCCCCCTCAGTGTGCTCACTCTCTTTGACAGCTCCCTCGGAATGTTCCGCCTCTTCGTTGGACTCCCCATGCTCAACGACAACCTCTGCTGGGGAGTCGTTCGCTATCGGTGTCGACTGAGGCGTGCTGCAAGCTGCTAGCAGGAGCCCTCCGAGAATGAATACAGTAAGCAAATATCTACGCAAAGATAATCTTTTCTCCAATGCTTTACTCCTATTTCGTTTTTGGACGGTAATTTCTAGACTAATTGGCCCTGTTATACCCGATATTATCTTCGAAGGATAGTATAACATAAAATCGCATCCCGATCTTGAACATGGAGGCATCTAACGTGTGGAATCGCGAGCCCCGATAGGGGCGACGCGATCCCCTATACGCGAGTTGGAGATTACTTCTTCGCTACGCTCCTTAGCAATGACAAATGAAGATGACCAGGAGGTATTCAAGAATACGAAACTGAAAAGTATCGACCTGAAATCCATCGACACACGTTGCAGTCTTGGAGGTCGTAAGATGTGATGAAAGGCGTTTTCCAGCATGACGATCTGCTATTCACACCTTCCGGCTCCGTGGCATATAATGCTACTGCAAATCATTTGCAATAACCCAGGATTGGGGACGATGCGATGACCTCAGGAAAAAGCCTACCCAACTCCTTACACGCCTCCGGGATGCGTCTGACGCCTCAACGCGAATTGGTGTTGGAGATTATCGAAGGCAGTGCAGAACATTTGGATGCGGAGGAGATCTGGCAGCGAGCAAGGTCGCTGAATAAACGCATCAACTTGGCGACCGTCTATCGCACCTTATCTATTCTCAAAGGTATGAGCTTGGTTCAGCAACGCTATTTTGCCCGAGAGCATAAGCGCGAAGTGTACGAAACGGTGTCGAAACAAGAGCACTTTCACTTCACGTGTGTAGGTTGTGGTCGTTTGATCGAATTCCAGACAAGGCGTATTGAGCAGGTGCGTGCCGAACTGGCAGAACAGATGGATGTGGCCGTGACGCATGCCTGTATTTGCTTTGAGGGTTATTGTGAGCAGTGTTCGAAGGATTAAATGGTGGAGGAATTTGGTATGATCCCGAGTTTCTTTATCGGTTTAAGGGAGGGTTTGGAAGCGGCGCTGATCGTGTTCATAGCGCTAGGCGTCCTGGAGAAAATCGGACACTCATCCTTACGCAAGGTGATATGGTCGGGTGTAATCGCAGCGCTGCTTGTGAGCCTGTCGGTCGCAATCGCGCTCCAGTTTGTGGGTGCCACCTTAGAAGGAAAATCAGAGGAGGTCTTCGAAGGTGTGACCATGCTCCTGGCCTCCGGTGTTCTAACTTGGATGATTTTCTGGATGCTGCGAAACAGCAGACGGCTGCAAGCGGGTTTGGAGAGTGATGTCCGAAAGGCTGTCCAGGGTGGTCAAAAATGGGCTCTTTTTAGCATCGCCTTCTTAGCCGTGGTTCGTGAAGGGATCGAAACTTCGCTTTTCCTAACCGCAGCCGCAATGACGGCGAGTACGCGCCAGGTATTCGCAGGTGGTTTGATTGGAATCGCAGTGGCGTTTCTCCTCGGATGGGCACTATTTAAGACTACCATCCGCCTTAACATCCGGAACTTCTTTCTCGTTACGAGTGTGCTGCTCATTCTGTTTGCTGCTGGTCTCTTCGCTCACGGAATCCACGAGTTCATCGAGGTGGGTTGGATTCCTCCAGTAGTGGATCAGGTGTGGGATCTTAATCCGTATCTGAGTGAGGATTCGCTGGTTGGATCGATGCTGAAGTCCGTTTTTGGCTATAACGGGAATCCCTCCCTGGTAGAGGCGCTTTCCTACGTCGGTTACTTTGTCGTGATCCTTCTTGCAGTAAGGCTGGTGACCAAAGGCCGGTCGAGATTGGAGAAATCCCAACGATGAGAGTGTGGTTCCGTGTGCGAGATCTCAAGGGAAAGTAGACAAGTCAGCCGACTATTCATCCGCAGGCCCAAGTTTTGAGTCCCGGTCTTGGAATCCGAATAATAACCGGCAAGCCATGGTTTGCCGGTTTTTGCATGCAAGAAGCACAGGGTCCGTTGTGTCAGCGCTCGCAGTAGATGTGCTGGTCTGTCAAGACGTCGCTGGCAGGGTCGTGGGTGATGAAGTCAAGCGTGCCCCTATTGTCCGAAATGTCATCCCGGGTACAGTTTTGGTCGCCTTGCCAAATCGCCAGCCGGGGTGTGTTGCTGACGTTCCCCGAAGCGTTCAATCCCCCCAAGACCCACAAATCCTCAATCGGGAGATTAGGCTACGTGCTGGTGACGCTATCGTAGACCGGCGTGAACGTCGTACCTTCAGGTACATATTCCGGCGCCCGAAAAGGTTGGCTTAGCACACACAAAGCATATGTAGGTGGCATTGATCTGGGTACTGCCGCGATCTCGAATAGGGTTACTCATCGAGCAATGTTGACGGAAACCTGGCGACTGATCGCAGCCCCTCGTCGAGATGGATTATCTGCAAACCTTCGCGCTGTGGCCGATTCCGTCCATGGTTGTGAAGTTACCCTAGGGATATCCTATTGGTAAGCGTCGATGCGTGCATTCAAAGTTAGAGGGAACATGGAAAGAACCAACCTCTAAGCACCAAGCCCTCGACTTACAGTTTCTGCGGTGGGGTGTGAGGATAATCACCGTGTGCACACTGTCCAAGATCCCTATAATGTGAGAATGATGAAGCCAGTTCTCTTCCCCTGAGGCATAGATCTCTTCTTTAAAACGGTTGGTTGGAAGATTTTTTTCCTACCTTATGTTGAGACCTGGTGCATATAGGTAATTTCTTCTTATTGTTCCCATTTCCTTGGCATGCTATAGTATGCTGGTTTTCGTGCTTTGATCGTTACCAACATGAACGTAATCTTTTGCGTAGTTTAGACCTTCCCGAGAAACTGATTTCAGAATCGATATTGGTTCTGAGGGCGTCTTTCAATAAAACCAACGGTATCCATCAGGGCTGCCAATGTCAGAAGACGATAACCGTGCTCATGACGACCCTTTAGGAGCGTTTAACTTCGCTCGTTCAGCAAGAACGAGGAAGTCCCCACAGGAAAAGGGATCCCGCGCAGAAAGTACAGATTCTACTTCTACAGGGTTAAGCCCTGTGGATTTGTTATTTCTCCCCGCTGAGCAACGTGAGTTGATCAATTGGCTCTCGAGGCGAGACCAAGCGCGGTTTGCAGATATCTACAAGGCACTTTCACAAGATCCGGATCAAGTTGCACCGGTACTCTCCGAATTGAAAGAAGCAGGGTATATCCGCGAAGCCTTCATTGACGGTGAAATCTATTACCGTGTAAGTTTTGGTGGGAAGGTCACACGCGCGGGGCGAGGGATCGCCGAAGAAATTTGGAGTCTTGTGGAGTTGGACGACAAGGCTTTTTTAAAGCAGGTTTCATTGTTCAAGAACCTATCCGACCGGGTCGTCGAAGAGATTGCAGAGAAATCAAACGAGCGTCATTGGGGCCGTAATGAGGTCGTTCTGTGGCAGGGCGAATTGATCGATACGCTTTTTTTGATCAAGCGCGGTATGGTAAAGATTTCACACATTGTCCACAATCAAACTCCCAAAACCTTAGCTTATTTGAAACAAGGTGAGATTTTCGGGGATATGGGTCTTCTCATCGGACAAAGTTCCACCGCGACGGCAACGGCGCTTACCGAAGTCGACATCCTGCAAATCAAGCGCCAGGATTTTTTCGACTTACTTGGCGAACACAACACTATCGCCCTTGAACTTGCTCGTATTCTAGGTCATCGCTTAGCGGACGCAAATGCTCGCCTCACCGGGAGCGTGCAGGAAGCCCATCTATGCGTACTCATTAGCGTAGATGCCGCTGCGGGTTGCACAACACTCGGTACCGCAATAGCGTTGATGTTAGCGCACAAAGCTGCGGGCAAGACTGTATACACTGAATATCCGGCGCCGGAACGATTGCCAAAGCTATTCGGCTATAAAGAGGGGACTGAGATCCATCATCATCCGGGTGGTTATGATGTGCACGTTCCTGCGAGTGCGCCTGGTTTACCAGCTTCGGTTCAGACCACTCTGGTCTTTGATCAGCTTGTGAGCAGCTACGACCACATTGTGATTGGTTTGCTGGGTCAGATGACGGACAAATTCGCTTACATATTGGAACGTGCAGATCAAGTAATCCTCCTTGCCTCATCGGATCCGACTTCCTGGCCGCAGGTCATGAATATGTATGCAACTTTGAAGGAGTCTCCAGCTGCGGGGAATAGGAAGTTATTCACGGTAGTAAATCAGGTGAATCCGGAATATGATATTTCAAGTGCTCGAAGCCAATTTGATTTTGAAATCCCGTTTCTTGAAGGGCTTCCCGAACTTCTGGATCGGGATCTCGAGAATCTACCTGAGAGGCTTACCGATACAGCGCGGGCACTGGCTGACTCGCTGGAGTTTACGGCCCAAATTGGTGTGTACATCCCCTCAACCATTGGTGTAGACAAAGAAGTGGACACTCAAGCCTACGTGGATAAAACACTCGACTTCTTAGGCGGGCTGTTTGGCGGCGCTACCAGCACCCGTGCAAGGGGCGTATGGAAAAGCAGCGAGGTCGGATTGGTGAGCGAGAATATCCATTTGGTTCAGAGTTATGTCACACAAGATGATTTGGATCAACATGTGCCGGATGTCATCGAGTATGTGGAAAATCTCAAGAAAGAGCTGGAACAAGAAGCTATGGCCTTGGAGGTCAATCAAAAATTAATGTTGATCTAACCGGGAGACACGTGCTTCAAAAGGAACGGAATTGTGTTCAAACGTATCACCACTTTCTGGATCATTCTCGTTGCCCTATTGCTCACCAGCGCGGTTACGCTGGGCCTGATGGCCTTCAACGCGATCAGGACCACAGCGACGGGAGTGGAGCAGGAACAACTTGTTCAACTCAGAGCTCGCGTCGAAGCACGTGCTTCGGCGATTGATGAGCGTTTACGTGGCTTTGAGAACGCGACAAAGCTGGCTGCCGCGCAGGCTGGTGTTGAGCTTTTAAATGAGGACAAGCCATCTCCCGAAGAAATGGTATCCGTCTTACAGAAGTATCAGCGCGACGACAACAATGTTTATGGTCTTGACTTGTGGTATGACGGTGTGTATTTCCCCCGGCATGATGATGATCGCCAGTCCAATGTTTTTATCAACCAAAATACCGCTCTTTCTCCAAAGTTGGAGCAAGATGTTGTAGTTACCGAAAACTTGAACCCGATCTTTGAGGCGATCCGCAGCAGCAATATTGGCACGCAGTGGATCTATCTTACCCTGGCTGAGGGCATGATGCGTCTCTACCCCTGGCATCCGAACACCTATCCTGTGGATTGGGAACCGCAAACGATCGTTTTCTATACAGTTGCAAACGCGGATAACAATCCGGGGAGGGAATCGGTCTGGACGGCTCCCTACAACGATTATGCCGGTGCCGGGTTGATGGTCACGAATTCAGTGCCCATTTACGATGGCGGCACCTTGATTGCGGTAATGTCGCACGATTTTGTCATTGTGGATCTACAGCGAGAGATACTCGGATTTGAAGTGGGAGAAAAGGGCTATGCCTTCCTGCTCGATAGCGATGGGGACATCATTGCGCATAAGGATTATGCGCCTGAAGATACCCCGCTCGGAGAGGAACTCAATATCAAATTAGCCGATGAAGAAGCGACCATGGCGCCCGTTGTGGCGGATATCCTGAATGAAAGAGCAGGCTCACAGATCGTCGTAGATGAGCTTGGGGATGAGTGGGTATCGGTCTATACACACATCCCCACAACGGATTGGCGTTTAAGTCTGATGCAACCGCGGCGCGAGATCATCGAACCGGCAATAAACATCAGTCGGCAGTTGATGTTCGGTGCCGTGGGTCTGGTTGTGCTGGCTTTATTCGTGTCAGTCGGTCTTGCGCGCGGGATATCCCGCCCTGTGGTTCAACTCTCCAAAGCGGCGAGGGAAATCGAATCATCGGTAGACGCCATCGATGCCTCGGTTGGTATGGACGAAAGATTGGCTGTCGGTGATATCAATTGGGCTCAGATCGGTGGAACGCGGGAGGTATCCAATCTTGTTTTGGTCTTCAGTCAAATGGTCAACACGTTGCAGAAACGCATCAACGAGCTCAGTTCCATCTACGTTATGGGGCAGACTATCGCCTCCACACTCGAATATGAAAACGCGCTACGGACTGTCTTAGACGCAGTACAGCGAGTGGTGGCATTCGATGCGGCAGAGCTTTCTATCGTTCAGGGTAGCGAATTGATCGTAGAAGCTTGGGGCGGACAAGAGGGTTTCGACGACACAACCGGGAGTCGATCTCCACTTCACGAGGGATTGAAGGGATTGATTGCTCAGAGCCGAACTTCTCTTCTGATCCCTTCTGTGTCGATTGAAGAGCTACGGCAACATATGGGATCGACAAGCAAGGATGAGACCCTTCAAGGGATTGTCGATAGCGGTGTCAAGTCTTTTTTAGGCGTGCCCTTGATAATTGAGGAACGGTTGGTTGGTATGCTAACTCTAGTACATCACGAGAGCGAGTACTTCACCTCGGACGATCAGCGCCAACTCAGCCGTTTGGCGGCTCAAGCATCCATCGCAATCGATAACGCCATAAAAATCCGCCAGCGCGAATTGGCTTTGAAGGAGAAAATTCGAGAACTTGAAATCAAAATCGACGAGGTGAAAAGGGCGCACCAGGTGGAGAAAATCGTTGAGAGTGATTATTTTCAACGCTTGCGAGAACAAGCCAAACGATTGCGAGGGAAGTCTGACCCTGAGGTGGATGAGACGACATCCTCAGAACACGGCAAGGGAAATGATTAGCTCAGCTCCAAGGT
>WVZH01000126.1 GCA_011772595.1 Anaerolineales bacterium | reverse complement strand
ACCCTCCAATGTCTACCCATAGCCGCCACCATTTACCCTGCCACAGGAATTCGCCATCCGCTTCAAAGCCTGGCGACAGCCCAGCGAAAACAGCCTCGAGGCCCATGACCTGCAGCGCGAACGCTCTCGCGATCTCGAGCCGGCGCAGTTCCAGCAGAACGGCTTGCGATTCTTTTCTGTGGGCTAAATGAATCCCGGATCCGCTTACCAGCACTTCGCGCAACTCATCCTTCTCTTCCCTGAGCAGGACTCCGAGGATCCTCTCGCCAAAAATCCTTTCTAAATATGACAGAGAGGAGAAGGGGTGACGATTGAGAAAATCGAGCAGCGGTTTCCCGTCGTTCGCCATGTCTTTCACATTGTCGGGTCTCCTTCTCGCCCCTCATCATCCTCTTCGATTTCACGAAGAGCAGCCTTCCTCCAATCCTCCGCGATCTCCTTCCCCAAAATTACATCCCCGGCCTCCCCAGATGGATCCCTGTCCTCAAGCCTGCCCTCCTCGTCGTTCTCGTCTTCCCACGGAAGGTTGACCCGCGCCTCCTCTTCGATCGCACTGAGTTCGGCGCCAACCTTGTCCAGCAAGATGAAGGCCGCCTGTGTCGAGGTCGCTTGTTCTTCCTTTCTTTGGCGTGCGGCACCTACCCCAGAACTCAAAGCCGTTGCTCCGTATCGGTCGAAGTAGGAAACCATGTCCAGCGCCTTCTGGTATGCAACTTCATACGGAAGACAATATTCGGCCCTTCTTCTCCAGACCCTCTCTGCGATGAATGCATCCTGCTCCGGCGGTGGATCGCTCTCGAAATAAAATGGCCTGCTCAAGCGCCCATCTTCCCTTTCCAACCTTACATACGCTTTGTATGGTTCCAGGCTGATGAGGGTGTCAGCGGTCGGTCCGCCCCGATCCCCGCTCAGCTCGAGGCGAGACATGTATTCTGCGTCGTCCCCATTCATGGTGAAAGCGAACATCGAGTACACGCCACTCAGGATGATCTCCGGGATGTTCCTGTCCTGCTTTCTCAAGCTGGCCATCGATTGCGTGCCCAGCACCATGCGTCCTCCATACTTTCTCATCTGCTGGATGAGCTCAGCCCACGGTACGCCAGTGAATGTTTGGAATTCATCAATGACAAGCATTACGGGGACCCGGTTGTCCTGCGAGCGCTCTCCCTGGTGTACAAGCTCCCTCAGC
>WVZH01000451.1 GCA_011772595.1 Anaerolineales bacterium | reverse complement strand
GCAAATAGTAATACAAAGATAAGGAGGTGAGTAACTATGCCGAAGTTCATGAGCACCCATACGATGCCACCTGGGGGCTTCACTCGCGAACAGCTAAATCAGTTTGCCCAAGCCGCACAGCAGGATCCAGTGGTGCAGGGTTATCGGAGCTTCGTTAACCTTTCCGAGGGCAAGGCAGCTTGCATCATGGAGACCCCTGATAAGGAGGCTCTAGCTGCATGGTTCCAGAAGATGGGGATGCCCTATGACAGCATCACTCGAGTGGAACTGGAAGGCGATCGCGGTGTGATCGAGGAGGTATGAACTTGAAAGGGGGAGCCAGCCTTGGCTCCCCCCACTTTTCCCGAAATTGAATAGATATAAATAATCCGACTTTAACAAAGTAAAACTGCGGGCGCACCAAATCGTCTGACACGAGCTTTGTAGGAGAAGGTGAACCACCTTGTGCAAAATAGTGGCAACCGATAATACTGCAGAGGTAGGTGNNAGTGGCAACCGGTAATACTGCAGAGGGAGGTGATCAGCAATGAAGTAGCTATAATTCTGATGAAGCTACCGTTTTTACAAACACAGAACACAGTTTGAAAGGAGGTCATTATGTCTGAACAGAACAAGGCTTTAGAGCGACGCTGGTTCGAGGAGGTGTGGAACCAGGGCAATGTAGCGTCCTACGAGGAGCTGGCCTCGCCCGACCTGGTGGTCCACAACTCGCCGCCGGGCATCACAGGAGATTTCGAGGGCGTCAAGCAGGCTATCTCCATCCACCGGACGGGCTACCCGGACCTGCATTTCGAGATTGAGGACCAGCTTGCCGAGGGCGACAAGGTAGTCACCCGCAGCACATTGACCGGTACGCACAGAGGGGAGTGGGTTGGTATACCTCCCACAGGCAAGCGGGTATCCATCGAGGCCATCACCATCCAGCGCTGGCGGGGAGGCAAGATGGTAGAGGCGTGGTTGGCAATGGACATGCTGGGATGGATGCAGCAGCTCGGCGTTGTTCCCCCGCTGGGGTA
>WVZH01000578.1:59427-59864 GCA_011772595.1 Anaerolineales bacterium | reverse complement strand
CTCTTCACCGAACTCCTCCAGCAGGCCGGCAGTGACCCCGAAAGCTCCTCCATACACGCCTATATCCTCACCAATCAAGAAGACATTTTCGTCTCTCTGCATTTCTTGCCGTAGCGCCTCGCGCACGGCTTCCAAATACGTGATTTCCCTCATGGCGCGTACACTCCCTCTTCGATTGTCTCTATGGATGGCTCGGGGCTTTCTTCAGCAAATTGCACGCTGGCGTCAACCCGTGCTTGTGCTTCTCGCTGGAGTAGCTCGTCCTCCTCTTCCGAGATGACACTGGCGTCCACGAGGGTGGTTCGGAAGCGTTTGATGGGGTCTTTAAGTTTCCATTCTTCGATCTCTTCTTTCGTGCGGTACAAATTTCTGTCACTCTTAGAATGCCCTTTCCAGCGGTACGTCTCGCAGACGATAAACGAAGGTCCACTGCCGTT
>WVZH01000578.1:58888-59337 GCA_011772595.1 Anaerolineales bacterium | reverse complement strand
TCCAGATCGCAGCCATGTTTAGCGCTTCGTGGAAGGCGCCGGAGTTAACGGCACCGTCACCGAAGAAACACAGCACTACTTGTTCCGTCTTGCGCATCTTCAAGCTCAAGCCCACACCTACTGCAAGAGGGATCCCTCCGGCTACGACTCCATTGGCTCCCAAATTACCGCTCGACACATCGGCGATGTGCATCGATCCACCGCGCCCTCGACAGTAACCAGTCTCTTTCCCGAAGAATTCGGCTGCCATCTTGTTCACATCGGCGCCTTTGGCGATGCAGTGACCGTGACCTCGGTGTGTGCTCAAGATAAGGTCATCAGGTTGTAAGGCTCCTACCGCACCGACAGCGGTCGCCTCCTGCCCGATTGAAAGGTGCATTGTCCCGTGTATCTTGCCCAAAGCATAGGATTGCTCTGCCATGAATTCAAATGCACGAATGGTATACATC
>WVZH01000578.1:28383-58829 GCA_011772595.1 Anaerolineales bacterium | reverse complement strand
GATTTTAAGAGTTACAACTCATTCTGATTTACACCCCGACACATACACGTACTTGTCACTTTCTATCGAAATGGGTATCCGAAAATTGAGTGCTCATATCTACCGCTGAATGTGGGAAGCATGGTCGCCAAATTCGTATCATGATGATTTTGGCGCAACATTTTTCGCTGTGGTGCTTGGTGAACGATCAAAATAGATGCTCTTTCCTGTCGCAGACAGCGGGACCGCCATGACAAAGTCGGCGTCTATCAGTCCTGTTTCCCGCGCAAGGACACCCGCACGATACATGATGCGATTGTCCACATTCATGATCCCGGCCATCTTAACCGCTGAACCGAGCGCGATCCCCATGTCCAGAAGGCGCAATGCACACTGCGGACCCCTAAACTCGCCCTCGAAGGTATTTATCTGCAGGCAAGAGTCTTCCCCGCAAGCACCACAATCCAGGCCGGCCGTCTCCGCATCCTTGACGCCGATCAAGATAACCGCCGGAGAATTGAGTACGTTATCGCCATCTCGGTCGAAATTATCTCTACCCGTCTTCCGTCCGTATTCTATCATTGCGTTTCCCAGGCGTTCTACGGCTTGACCCTCCAAGATCTCGATGACTACGAAGTCTTGCCCAACTGACTTCGGGGCGGTGCGTGCAGAAAGCGCCATGAGATCGGCTACCACGCGTATACCATCCATTGAACACCTCCTTTATCGACACTATGCCTTGTGGGATTCAATCTGAAGGATCGTATTCATCTTCGATGATCTCAAAGCTATAGGAGATATCCGCGCGACCACTTACCGTGGCCGCAATGGAGCAATATTTCTCCAGAGAAAGTTCCGCCGCTTGGCGAAAGTCTTTTTCGTTAAGGTCCCGGCATTTCACGCGAAATTCCAGCAGAATGCGTCGGAACGTCCAGGGAGGGTCGTCTTCTTGGGAGGCCTTGACGAATACATCGAGGCCATCTAGTCTATAGCGTTTCTTTTCCAAGATTGAAACAACGTCGTAGGCGCTGCAAGCACCTAGTGCCAGAAGCAACATCTCTGAGGGATTAACCCCGGTATGATTGTCACCATTGTGCGACGACATCACGACAGAGTGGTTCCCGCTATCAGTGCCAATAAATTGACGCTTCCCTGTCCACTTTACAGAAACACTCGTATCTTTCATTCGCTTCTCTCTTCTTGGATTTCAATTCCCCGTTGCCCTGGATAGATGATTGATTTCAAGGACGCATCGGCCTCTAAAAGGAGACGGATCGCTTGCTCAACACCATCCAGACCGAAGCGGTGCGTGATCAACGCTTCTGCATCCAGCCGTCTTGCAGTTAGTAGGTCGAGCACAGATTGCGTATCCACGTGGTTCGCCGAGTAGGTAGAATTTATCTGGATCTCACTGAAGTACAGTTCGTTGGGGTCGACGCTCCATTCCGTCCCAGGAGGTGGGGGGGCACCAAGATGGAGTTGCCCGCCTTTTTCACACAACGCTAGTCCAGTCTCCCAGGCGGCGACGTTCGGCGCGGTGACAAACACGGCGTCTGCCCCGAACCCGGCGTTGAGGTCTCGCAGTTTCTCCACCGCATTCTCTCGCTGGGGATTGATAGTGTATGTGGCGCCCAAGGAGCGTGCCTTCTCCAATCGCCATTCGCTGAAGTCCAGCCCGAAGATATTACCTGCCTGGGTGAGGGACAACAACTGCAGGTAACACATCCCCATGAATCCAAGTCCCACGATGGCGACGGAGTCTCCCGGGTGTAAAGGCGTTTGTTTGACGCCCTTCAAGGTGCACGCCATCGGCTCGATGACCGTCCCTGCTGCGAAGGAAACACTCTCGGGTAGGGGCAAGGTATCGAATTGGACAATTTCTGCAGGAACGCGAAAGAATTCAGCGAAGCCACCGGGTTCGATCTTGGTTTTGCTGAAGTGTTCACAGAGCGTATAGCGGCCTCGATGACAGAAGTGACAGGACATGCAGGGCACATGGTGGTGGACAAACACTCGATCGCCTGGCTTGAACTTGGTCACGCCTGGTCCAACGTCTACAACGACTCCAGTAGGCTCGTGCCCCAGCACCTTTGGCGCGCGTGAGGCGAGGTACCATTCCATCGTCTCGCCTCCGCACAAACCGCACACTTCTGTTTTCACCAGCAGGTCACCAGGTCCGATCGTTGGAATAGGGTGATCCTCGATACGGATATCATCATTTGCATAGTACATGGCAACTTGCATGGATCGTTTACCCGCAATCATCATGATGCCCCTTGAGGAATACTTGAACCCAATTTGCCACTACATATTCCCTCAAATTCCATTCGTAGTCATAGAAGGACTCACAAGGTACAACTGGTCTATGAGTCCAACTCGGGATTGATGACCATCTTCACTACCTCGCCCCGCATCATCATTTTCAGTGCATCCTCCACTTGCTCCAAAGGGAGTTCACCCGAGATCAAGGCCTGTGTATCGATCACACCAGAGGAGATTAACTCGAAAGCGCGGAGAACGTCTAAGGGCGTGCCGTGAAAGGTACCATAGAGAGTCAGCTCTCCATAGTGGACCTTGTGTGTGTCCAACTCAATAGGAGTACCACCCTTCAGACCACCAAACCAAAGCACCCGTCCTCCCTTGCGCACAACGTTGACCGCTGTGAGCCAGGCTTCTTTGCTGCCAGCGCTTTCGATCGCGACGTCCACGCCTCGACCCCCCGTGAGTGAAAAGATGACTTCGACAGGATCTTCGACTTGTGGATTGATCGTGGTTGTCGCACCCATTTCTTCGGCGACCTTTAGCCGCGTGTCGCTCAAGTCAACGGCAATCGCATATGCGGCGCCGGAATGGAGCGCCATCTGCAAGTGCATCAGTCCGATGGGACCTCCGGCGCCAATGATCGCCACAATTTCGCCCGGTTGAATTTGAATCACGCGCTGGCCATGCACCACGGTAGTGAATGGCTCCAGGATCGAGGCTTGCGCATACGAAAGATGATCGGGAATCTCAAACGTGTTGAGCTGGGCGATGGGGCCGGGGATAAGGGCATAATCGGCAAATGCTCCAAAGTTAAAGAGCAAATCCGAACACAAGTTGTGTTGTCCATGTTTGCAGTAATAGCAAGTCTGGCAAGGCGCGCTGTTGTGCGCGACAACGCGCATGCCAGTTTTGAAATTCTTAACATTGGCACCAGTAGCTTCGATGTCGCCGGCGAACTCGTGCCCGAAGAGGCTAGGAGGTGGGCAGAGGTGATGTCCACGGCGATATGTCTTCGCGTCCGTGCCGCACGTCGTTGCGGCACGAATTTTCACCAGGATGTCATCGTCTCCTGGTTCCGGTCTGGGGGTTTGTTGTAGCTCGATGTGTTCTGGCCCCAGATACATCATTGCTCGCATGGATGAGTTGCTCATAGGATGATCTCCTAGATTTCTTGTCTCTCACTCTTTACTAAAAGGTGGCTACCTCCAGGTCAGGCCTCGTTTGTTGTTGGATGGTAACCGAGTAAATGAAGCTTGCGAAGTACGGCGACTTCACCTAAATCCAAAGAAGAGGGCTCTGTTCCCATCGATCGCGCTAGAATTGTTAAGCGGGCAGAAATCTCTGTAGCAACCGTGGTCTCATAGGCTTCTCTCAAATCCGGACCGACGGTGAGCATCCCATGCTGACCCAGGAGGACGGCGACGCCCTCCCCCATCGTTTCAAGAACGAGTTGCGCCAGGTCTTCGGTTCCAGGTCGAAGGTAGGGCGCAACTTTGACCGGTTCTCCGATGCACAATGCCGCTTCCGTAACGACCATGGGTATCGGTTCGTTGATAATGGCGAAGACGGAGGCATAGGGCGCATGGGTGTGAACCACAGCGCCGACATCTTCACGCTGGCGATAGAAGATCGAGTGCATGGGTGTTTCGCTCGTTGGCTTCCAAAGCCCTGCAACGACCTTCCCGTGGGGGTCGATGATGACGATGTCCTCACTTTTCATCTTATAGTATTCGATGGCGCTCGGCGTGATGGCAATCAAGCCCGATTCTCGATCAAGGGCGCTGATGTTCCCGCCGGAACCGTATGCTAATCCATCGATAACCATTTGTTTCGCTTTGTCGAGTACCTCTTCACGTAATACTTCAAGCAACATACTTCTCTCCTCGCTGGCGAGAACCTCGCTCTAATTGTGATGCAAGCCGGATAGCCTCGACCAGGCTGTCCTCCTTGGCGACGCCTTGCCAGGCGATATCAAAAGCAGTGCCATGATCCACGGAGGTTCGGACGACGGGGAGGCCGAGGGTGATGTTAACTGCGCGGTCGAAGCCGTGGGTTTTTACCGCAATGTGTCCTTGATCATGGTAGAGAGCGATAACGCCGTCGAATTCACCTTGCATGTGACGGAGGAAGACGGTATCCGCCGGGATTGGTCCTGTGAGATCGAAGCCTTTTTTGCGCGCAGTTTCTATTACCGGGTGAAGCAGGCTGGATTCTTCAACTCCCATGAGCCCCTCATCGCTGGCGTGCGGGTTTAATGCCGCTAGTGCGAGACGTGGTCGATCAATCCCTAGCTGTTGCAGGCCCTGAGCAGATAGCTCAATTGTTTTTAAGATGCGCGCCTGCGAGAGCGTGCCTGGTACCTGTGCTAGCGCGATGTGCGTCGTGACGTGCGCGACGCGCAGCCACATAGGAGTCTCTCCGCGACCGGGTGTGACCAGCATCATCGCAACGTGTGCGGATTTACACCGTTTTGCCAACAACTCCGTGTGACCTCGGAATGGATAGCCTGCGGCTTGAAGGGCGGATTTATTGATCGGACCGGTTGCCATGGCAGAAACGGTTCCGGAAAGCGCCAGATCGAGTGCCTTGTCGATGTAGGCGACGGAGGCGTGCCCGCACATCGTGGACACCTGACCTGGTTTTAGGTCCTCGAGTTCCACGTTGGCAAGGTCGAGGACCTGGACCCTATGGTTCTCAAATGATGCTTCTTCTACGTCGCCGAGCGAGTCGATTTGCGTCGCTAATCCGAGTCGTTCGGAGACCTCATCGAGGACGCGCGCGTCGCCAATGACAATTGGCCGCGCAGCGCGCCAGACTTCCTCCCGCTGGATAGCCTTAAGTGTCACCTCCGGGCCCACGCCTGCTGGATCACCCATCGTGACGGCGACGAGAGGCTCTTCAGACACCGAAGTCGTCTCCTACACCCATGTCGATGGCTTGGAGCAATCCCCACACGTAACGCTGTGTAGCGCGCAAGGCGTCAAGTTCTACATGCTCGATCGTATCGGACATGCGATGGCGATGTATCGTGGCGCCTGGCTTTGTTGGCGTTGTGCCGAGTGAGAGTGCTGAAATGCCGTTTTTATATGCCAAGGTTGCATCACTGAACGCTTGGCTGACGCGCTCGAAGACTCCCAGGTAGGGCATTTTTTCGTGCACGTGATGTGCAAGTGCCAGCATCTCCGGCTTAGGATGATAGCGGACGAGTATCCCTTCGCGAGCCCGGATGTAGATCGTCCCCATTGCCATTTGGTCGAGATTGATCACGATCGCGTTCCGCCATTCATCGGAATGAGCTTCATAAAGCGCATATGCACCCCACGCCCCGTTTTCCTCGCATCCCAGCATCGCGATGGTCACATCCGTCATTTCGAGCGGATGTGCGGCTACTCTTTCGGCGAGCGCCAAAGCGGAAGCGACACCTGAGGCGTTATCGTAAGCGCCGGGTGAGAAAGGCGTGAGGTCCGCATGAAGGAAAAGCAAAATGCCGACGAGCAAGATCCCCGAAGGGATAAGAAGGAGACCTCGCAACCAAAATAGCTCCCGAAGAGCAATGAATAGGTGGATGAAGCTTCCGGCGATCAAGGAACCGAAGAGGGATTTAAACCCAAGATTGTATACACGCTGCCAGAAGCGATTTGAATTGAAAATGGGGGTGCGATGCGAGTCCATGTGTGCAGTGAGCACCACCCGCTTCGAAGATTTCCGCTGAGCCGATAAAACCCCAAGAACATTTTGGCTTGGGCGGCTGGGGATGAGCTGATGAGTCCAATTAGGTGAGAAATCGCTCTCGGCAATCATACCTAAGATTCCCAGGCCGTGGAGAAAGGCGGCCAGAGAGGCCGTTGCTGGATGGCGCCAGGCAAGCGTAATTGCGGTGCTGAGCAGCGCGAGTGCAAAGATTATGACGTAGCGCGCGTAGGCAGAGTGGGCACCGTGGAAGGGCTCGAAATGAACCTCCAGCGCTCCCAAATTGCGCAATTGCTGCGCAATGTACTCGGCTGCCTCCTTCTCTTCTGGTGTACAACTCCCACGGCCACCAATCGATTGGGTGAGATAAGCGATGTGCTCGTGCGCGCTTTGCGCGTAATGTTTCGTGTCGAAGTTTCCTTCAAGCTCGCTCATGAGGATCCTTCCGCGTAATTTCGGTGCTTGCCAGTTTCATGTATTAGGTGTCTACCTTGAACGTATCCCATTCCCGCGGCCATGTTTTACCGTGATGTCTGCAACTTTCATTACAGCGCCTCTGGAGTGGGGAGGTTGACCATCATCAAATCTACGATCTCTCGTTCACCATTTGCATTAGCGATTCTGGGTAAGAGGTCTTTGTCACGAAGGATTTCCACGATCGCCGTCATGAATGAGCCCAGTGCCTTTGAGTGTCGCACGGCGAGAAGAAACACAATTTTCACGGAGAGTGTATGGTCAGGTGTGCCCATTAGGTTGAAGTCGACAGGTTTGTCGAGAATACCGATCGCGATCCCGGTGCGTCGAACGTGTTCGGCGCCGGCGTGTGGGATGGCGACGGGAAGGGTGGGTGTCGCGAGACCTGTCGAATACATCTCCTCGCGCTCGAGCGCAGCTTCGACAAAGCTGTCCGTCACATAACCATGTTTGTGCAGCAATCCGCCAAGCCGAGCGATGGCATCCTTGGCAGAGGTGGCATGCAGCCGGGTGACCACCAACTCTTCTTCGATCCAGGAATTCACTTTGGCTTGTCTGTGGCTTCCTTGTGCCAAGACCTCTCCTATTTGTTGGTCTTATCGATCATGCTTTCCGCTTCGTCCCAAACTCCGTGCTGATCAAATGTAGCTCTCGTCGGATTCTTTGGACTTCCTCCTCGTTGACGAGAGGGCTTATGGTGATAACAGGGAGGTCGTGATAGGTCAATTCGACCGTACTGATGATGGCATTAATGCGATCAGGATCAATCTTATGGAGATGGAGCAGCGAGACGACCCCAACGATCTCGAGTTCGGGAAGTTCAGTGCGAAGTCGTGAAAGCAGCATCCACACGGTCACTCCGCCAGTGGGACAAGCGACGACGACGCGCGGACCACGGGTTGGTTTGAGGCGACGATTGAGATCCTGTGCCATGATGACGTACATCGTTATGTAGGCGATCTCCTCTGCTGGAAGGGGGAGGTCGATTTCTCTAGAAATGATTTCACAGGTATCGGTCACGGCGGCCCACGTCTCCGGATAGGCACGGCGAACTTCGTGGACGAGTGGGTTACGGATTGGCATGCCGTGTCGGAGACGGATCATGGTACGCGATAAATGCTCCGCAAGTCGAGTGAGCACTTCCGGATGGTTGAGATCGGCACCCAGTCGCAGACCGATCTCATTAACGATGCGATCGGCCAAATCCAGGTACTGTGCGGGGATTTCTAAAGCCGTGCGGGAGGCCACATGATCTCTAGGATGAGCCCGCCTCGCCGAGGTCAACACTTCTAAAGTCAGCTGAGCCTGTTCGATGGGAGGGAGGCGCGTTCCGGTTTCGCGCTCGAGAAGGTCGGCGGCAGATTCAATGGCACGATATTCGGGTTGACGTTGCTGGGCTTCGACTTGACTTGCGGGGATAGAGATGGGATGTCCGCTTCGATATCTTTGAACCATGACGGCCCAATACAATGCGAGAGAGAGATGGTCGCTTTCAGCGATCGAGAATCCGAGGCCGTCCTGAATGCGACTGATAAATCGCCAAGCGTCGTCGAGGTTCCAGTTTGAGAGACTTTCAAGCATGGTGGCCTGGAGAGGGTTTCTTATGAGAATCCGACCTTCCGCCTTTGGCTGTTTGCCCCACACACACAGCTCTAAGAGTGCAGACTCCAGCACGGTTTCTAAGATGAGTGAGATGAGTGCATGCCGCAGGTCGTCCTCTCTGCCGACGATGATTGTTCCTAGCCTTGGTCGGCGTTGTAGATAGAGATTGTGTTTTTCTAGCCAGGATTCAACCTTCGCAAGATCTCGTGCTAGTGTGGCCTGCGAGATGGAGAGTTGACTCACCAGGTCTTGTCCAGTGCGATACGCATCGTGGGTCAATAAGTCGAAAAGTAGGTGTTTCTGGCGTTCGGTAGGTTTAAAGAATACAGGGAAGCGTCGTCGGGTCAATTCGTTTGATATCGCAGATCGAACGTCTTCATTGGCGATGAGCGCCAGACCCACTCTCGGTTGTGTGGTCAGCTTGGCTTTGAAAGCGGTGAGCCAACGGCGGATGAGAGGGATGTTGTAGCGAATGACTCTCGCCGAGAGGTCGAGTTTTTCTCCTAGAGAATGTGCGGAGACGGGGCCATTGGCCTCAAGAAGGGCGAGCACGATGGAGGCTTGACGCGTATCAAGAAAGGGCATTGTGACCCGTGTGTTGATTGACATACTTTTGTAATTTTAGATGCTTTCCATGCGCTTTGGTCGTGTGATTGCAGCAAGTTCTGTCGGATGAAATGTTACATTATGAAATTAGTTTACCATAGGGCATTACGTGAGGACCACAAGAAATTATTCATCAGAATGATGTGGATGGAGTGTTGGGTATTAATATTCCATAAAGAGGATAATTGCGGCTTCTGGAAAACCGACAACAGGTAGATTTTTTTGGGGTACGTGGTGATCGCCTGCCTGGATCTATTATTTGATCTATGATGCCCGGTATTGACCTACTTCAACTTTAACACCTTCAACTTTTACTGTTTCATTCATCACATCAAACAGGTGGGTCGCCGTCGTGAGCATTCCGTCACAAGTTCCGAGCACTCGCATTTTCGTCGTTCATTCATCCTGATGTTCTGCGAGACTCTCATTGAAGATCGCTGCGATCGCCGATGAGTCATCGGTTTTGACGATCTGTTGTAACAGATCCACGCTTTGAAAGATCTCGACCAGGTTCTTGAGTAGGGATACAAGCGCCTCGGACTTCGTTACGGCCAGCATGCAAACGAGTTTTACATCTACGGTGCCGTCAGGATTTCCCATTTCGCCAAAGGTAATTGGTCTTTCAAGCACTCCGACGGCTATGGCCGGTCGGATAACGTGCTCGATATCGGCATGAGGGATGGCTATTTGAATTTCTGATGTAGGTAGGCCGGTGGCGAAGTTCTTTTCACGTTCAAGTACGGCTTCGATGAAGGTATCACGTACATATCCCTCATCATAAAGCAATCCGCCAAGGATCTTGATTGCTTGTGTGCTGTCTTCCGCGATAAGGCGGGGGATGATGAGGCGCGCATTTGTCCAGCTCATGGCAGTATCCCTCCAATAGGTCGCGATTTTCTACGTGCCATAGATGGAAGCATCCGTGAGTTCGCCCATGGATGAGGTTAGCACCGTGACGCTCTAGTGCCTATTGATATGCTTGCAGCCTCGCTAGCTAAGACCCTAACTATAGCTCAGTCGTGGATCCAATTTGACTACATTGAATGATTGATATTGATACAAAATTAGGCAGTATCCTCCTGTCAGAACAGGGAGAATTCGAATGTGTCACAAAGAGCGAGTGCTACTTCATATATAAATTGTTTTGCGTGTTTAATGTTGTTCCTACAACTTAATCACGCGAACCCGGCTTCCTTATTCGGAGTCCAGCCGGGTTCTATTCAATTCAGTGAGCAAAACAGTACAGATGAAGCGTTGGGGTTAATCCGACCCCTGCAGGATTTCGATAACTTGAGCCTTCAATTGGTCGAGGCCCACACCCGAGATAAAGGGGACCCCATTGAGGACTGGCACACCTAGATCCGGTGGCACGGGTGTCATCGCGATCACCAAGTCGGGTGGGAAAGTCTGCATTTTGAATTTAATTTCAGCTGACTTGCATTGCGCGACGTCGACTTCGAATCCAGCTTCCTTTGCTATGTCCATAACTGTGTTGGCAGCATGCGTTGCTGTGGCGATGGAAGTCCCGCAGGCGACGAGTACCCGTTTTCTTGCCATCACTCCTCCTTCAACATAGGTATGTGTTCTTCGAACATCGTCATGATTTATGCTTGATCCTACGACTCGATGGTGCTCAGTGTAAGAGAAACTTCCGTTAAGATTTCCGAGATTATATCCTCTTTAATAATACCAGTGTCTCCGTGAATTTAGAATGGACAGCGTGAATAAAACTTGCCACGATGGTCTCGACTTCGGTTTCTAAGGATAACACTATCGAATAGTCAACGCACATTGTCCCCATTCGAGAGCCGCATAGTCACATGCAGCGTTATTTATCGGTGGCTTCTGAAGGATATGCCGTTTTCTTTGAGATATTGCTTCAACCACTTTGGGGTGAAATTGATGCGCTCTTGGACGATCTTCGGGGTCGCAGGTAACGGCCACAACTCCCATCGATGTGGGACGAACCAAGCAGTTGTGCGCAGCATCTGACACCACTTTGGGTAGAGAAGAGCATACAATTGCTTTACCGTCATACGGGGATTTTCATCCAGCGCTTGTTGAGAGTTTTCCAGTACGAACGTTCCTGTACGTTTCTCAATCCTCTGAAGTTGATATTTACCAGCGAGCCAGATGGCCAACCAGAGAGAGAAGATCAAGGTCGAGATCTCGGGATTCATCTGAAGGAAATCGAGGAGCGCGCGTCCCCACGATCCAAGGAGGGATTTGATGAACTCTAATATCATTACCCGCGCCTAATGTGGAGGTACGATGCACAAGAATCCTAGTGGATCGGACCCAATAGCTTTAAATTGGTGAATCTCATGGCCGGACACGTAGACAATGTCTTGTGGTTCAAGTTCAACAGTCTCGTCTCCTAACAGAACCTCAGCCCGTCCGTGGAGGATGTAAACCCCATGATCGTGCTCGTGCTGATCGAGTGAGGTCTGCCCTCCAGGTTCCACTCGGAAGTAGCGGACGAAATAATTCGGATCGCCATCGTGTGGACCGATGATCACCTGCCCCTCAACCCCGTGAGCATCTGAGGCCTCGTAAACCTTGGGATGTGCCCCATCCCACGCTAACGAAAAGCCCTTGCCAACTTGTCGATGTACACTTCCCATCGTAAGGCTTCCTTGTAGTACTCAGGGGGGCGGGAGAAAGACCCGCCCCCCAAGAAGTTACTGGTTGATGAATGCCAATTCCTGCGATAGCGTTCAGTCCATTGCTGGTGTTGCAGGAGCCGCTTCCACCTCCACGGGTGCGCCTGCCAGCACGTCCATGCGTTTAGTGTTGCGCTTGTAGTACAGCGCGCCGACGACGACGAGTGCAAGGACGACAGCAGCGACGATCCACCCAACGAACGGGCCGATGGTCGCTGGCAGCAGCATCATCCACACCCAGATGTCCCAGCCGTCGCCCACGGCGGAGATTTGCGCCGCGCCCTCGGGGATAGCAAATCCAGCTTGCGGCGCCGCATCCGTGATGTAGGGCGCCATCCAGGTCCCCATATAGAGGCCCATAATGGCAGCAAGTGTACCGATGATGAGCATGCGACCCACGTTACCGCGGGTGAGTGGCGCCATCATGGCGAAGAGGAAGGGGAACACAGCCAGGTCGGCGAACGGCAGAAAGCGGTTGCCCGGGAGTATGATCGCAAGCACGATCACGATGGGTACCATTACGAGCGACGCAGCGATCGCGGATGGATGACCGATCAAGATCGCTGAATCCAACCCGATGTGGACATCTGCACCACCGAAGCGCTTGGACATAAACTCGCGTGCGGCTTCAGAGACGGGAATCAGACCCTCCATGAGGATGGCAACCATTCGTGGCAGAAGGAACATCACAGCAGCTAGGCTCACGCCGACCTGCAGCACTTTGATCACCGTTTCGCGTGTAGCCATCTCGCCTGGGAGAACAAAGCCAACGATGCCCAAAACGAGACCGATGACCAATCCCAGGACGACAGGTTCACCGAAGACTCCGAAGCGACGCTGGATGGCGTCGATATCCGCTTCCCAATCCTTCAAGCCAGGGATACGATCGATGACCCAATTGAGGATGATGGTTGGGATGACCATGGAAGTGGAGAAACCATGAGGTATCGAGATGCCAGGCAAGTTGAAGAATTTCTGGACGGATTTTGCCGTCCAATCCGCCATAAACAACATCAACGCTGCAAAGACTGCAGCGGCGAATAGGCTTAGTGCGATGTTGTTCGTGGCAACCATGATCATGGACCCCAAGAATGCGAAATGCCAGAAGTTCCAAAGGTCGATGTTCAGTGTTCGAGTAAGCCCCAAGACAAGGAAGAGGATGTTTACGCCTATCCCGATCGGGATGATGAACGCTCCAACTGCTGTGCCGAAAGCAATCGCCGCTGACGACGGCCAACCGACATCGACAGCGGTCAGATCGGCGCCTGTCCAGGTCACAATGGCTTGGGCAGTTTCACTGAGTGTTCCCCACATCTCCCCAATGACCAGGTTGATACCGACAAACGCGACACCGATCGTTACAGCAGCTCGGAAGGCGCGACCGGCCTTCGCTCCCATAATCACCGCAAAGAAGAAGATGGGGACTGGGAGCCATACTGCCGCGCCTAGGTCGCGAATAAAGAATGCGATTGATTGAAAAAAGGCTTCCATTACTACTCTCCTCACAGAATAAACGATTTGGATGGAAGAAGAACGGAATGTAAGTCAGATAGGATCCCAATAGTTACCGGCAGCACCTCCTCTCTCCTGTGGAAACATTTCCCCCTGATAGTATCCGATTAATACAACCCCTTCGCTAAAGTTGAGATGCGGGTGAGATTAAAGTAACCATGCTTACGAGCAAAGTCTCTGCTCTGAATTTTTGGATACCTTCGAGAACTGCGGCAGTTTGTCGTTGTAATCAGGGTTCAACAATGATGTACCGAAGGGCACTCATCTCAAATCAAGTGATTGATCAGTAGGTAAATCTGGTTGTTCGAGCTGCGTATCGAGAGAGCACTTAATCCCTTTCTATACCAGTACTGCGGTACTGTCAAGCGCGAGTCGATACATTTTGTTGTATTTTCCTTCTTTCGCATAGCCAAATACGTGGCAATCTCAAAATGGATCGTTTCGAGTCATCATGAGTAAAGCAACAACTTGTACATCACGGGCGTTTATCCAGCTGTTTGCAGGGTAGTGGCAGTAAAAAAACCATCACCAAGTCCCATTTTTGAGTGTAAATACGAAGAGTACGGGATCACCTGGAGGAATACCGGCGAGTTATGTCATAATGATCGTAATCAAGATCATGAGCAGCTTAAAACATGGAGATTAAGGTCCTATGTGAGACACGGAGGGTATTCAATGGTTGCGGAGTGGACTTCAAGGCGTCGTGTCGAGACCGCGCTGCTCCATCAGGAGCCGGATCGTGTTCCCATGGATCTCACGATTACGGAGCAGCCGTATATACGTCTGAGGCAAGCCCTAGGATTTCCTCCGGAGGAAGATCTAAAGGCGAGTTCCTTTACAGAGGTCCGGCCGCACCCGGAAGTTCTGGGAGCGTTAGGCGTGGACATCACGTGGATCAAATTGCGCGGTCCTAAAAATTGGAATCCACCGGATCCCCTGCCAGACGGCAGTATCCTGGACGAATGGGGTGTGGGACGCAAACGCATCGGTTTGATTGGCGGCACGTTTCTCAACGAGGTTTCCTTCTCGCCTCTGGCGGACGCAACCATTGAGGACCTCGATGACTACCCTTGGCCGGATCCCAGGGATCCCGGTCGAATAGAGGGTTTGGCCGAGGAGGCGCGCAAGCTCTATGAAAACACCGATCTTGCATTAATGGGGCGTTTTGGCGGGACGCTACTCGAGCAAGCGGCGTATCTGCGTGGGTGGGAGCAGTGGTTGATGGATCTTGTCGTCAACCAGGAATTCGCAAGCAAATTACTCGATATCATCGCTGACATTCAGATCATCCTTGACGAAGCCGGTATAAGGGAAGCGGGTAAATATCTCTCGATCTTTAAGCTCAGCGGCGAAGACTTCGGGATGCAAGACCGTCCGCTTTTTTCCATGCGCGTCTGGAACAAGCTCGTCCGTCCTGTGCTCGAGCGACGATGGAGGGCCGCACGAGCAGCATTGGACAAATACAATGCGACCCATGTCAAACTTATGCTGCATTCTGATGGCGCAATTCGCCCGTTCATCCCCGATATCATTCAATGCGGAGTAGATATTCTCGACCCTGTCCAGCCACATTGCGTGGGTATGGATTTGTATGATTTGAAGCGCGACTTTGGCGGTCAGATAACCTTCCACGGTGGGGTGGATACACAGGAGGTCCTTCCATTTGGTTCGCCTGAAGAGGTGGAGAGGGAGGTCTTACGCTGCATCGATGCGCTCGGCCCCGCGGGGGGCTACATTTTAGCGCCGGTGCACAACGTGCAGGCCGATGTTCCCGCAGAAAACTTGATCGCCATGTGCCGCACGGTCGCTGAATTTGGGCGTTATCCCTTGCCCGAGCGTGATCCTTTGCCGATGGTGAAGGTGTCTGGGTTTGAAGAATAGTTCAGCTGGAAACGTGACATCGCTCGGTGGTTCACCACCGTGCTCAGGATAAAAGGGCCTTAAAGCGCCCTCTGTTGAAATCCGAATAACCTTGAGCGATGAGCCCGACGATTCATGGTCGGGCATTTGATTATGTAGGGGCGCACAGCCGTGAGCTCCTACGGATCAATGGATACACAACGAGTTTTATTAATCCCGAAATCGGAGATATTTGCTGGGACGTAGAGAATTGTATGCTCTTCAGATCGCCCGGCGGTTCACCACAGAGCTCAGGACCGAAGGGCGCTAAAGCGCACTGTGTGGAGACCCGGAGGGCCTTGAGCATTGAGCACAACTATTCGTGATGGGTGAAGGTGTCTCTTGCGGGTTTTGTGTAGAGACGCCCCGTCGGGGCGTCTCTACATTCGAATACTGGAAGAATTCTTGTGGATGCTCAAACCGGAATCACGCAATACCCAGCACTTTCTTCGCCAGCCTGACGGCGCTCGCCGCATCGGGGGCGTAGCCGTCAGCGCCGATCTTATCGGCGAACGCCTCCGTGACAGGTGCGCCACCAACGATGACCTTCACCTTGTCACGGACGTTGGCCTTCTCCAAAGCCTCAAGGATGACGGGCATCGCCGGAATGGTTGTCGTTAGTAGGCCGCTCATCCCCAGGATGTTGACACCGCTCTGGGCAAGCTCTACAAATTTCTCCGTTGGCACGTCAACGCCTAGATCGACGACCTCGAATCCTGCCCCTTCCATCATCATCCCCACGAGGTTCTTGCCAATATCGTGGATGTCGCCAAGTACCGTGCCCAGGGCGATCCTACCGACCGGCTCAACACCTGCGCTAATTAACTCAGGTTTGAGCACCTGCATACCGGCTTGCATCGCCCGCGCAGCGATCAGCATTTCCGGGACGTATGCCTCCCCGCGCTCGAACATGTCTCCAACTTCGATCATGGCAGGGATGAGCGCTTCTTTAAGCAGTGCCTCAGGGTCTGCGCCGGCTTGTAAGGATTCAGATACACCATTCGCCACGCTCTCAGCGTCACCCCGTAGAACGGCAGCATGAAGATCTTCGATTTTCACGGGCTCCTCCTCGTGAGTGTTGTTTCGGTTTCGCGCAACGAGGTTCATGTGAGGTCGTTCAAGACTTCTCACACGCCAGCTGCGAGTGCGCGAATTTCTCTGACGATGTCTTCTTCTTGCGGGACTGCTTTGCGTTCGAGAATGCGATTGTATGGGATAGGTACATCCGCGCCGGCCAAACGCCGAACGGGAGCATCAAGATAATCAAACGCTTCGCTGCTTGCGATGGAAGCGATGACCTCCCCTGCCCAGCCACCGGTCTGACATGCTTCGTGGATGACGATAAGACGACCAGTTTTTGATACAGAATCGATGATTGTCTCCGTGTCCAACGGGCGAAGCGTTCTCGGATCGATAATTTCGGTGTCAATGCCCTCTGCTGCTAATGTCTCAGCAACCGCTAGGGCGCGATGAAGCATGATGTTTGTCGCCACAACGGTGACGTCACTCCCAAGGCGTCGGATCATCGCCTCGCCAAAGGGTACCGTGTACTCTTCCTCGGGCACGTCACCTTTCGTGCGATAAAGCAATTTGTGTTCGATGAAACACACGGGATTTGGGTCGCGAATGGCGGTGAGCAGTAAGCCTTTGGCATCGTATGGTGTGCTGGGCATAACGACTTTGAGACCAGGGACGTGCACAAGCCAGCTCTCAAGAGATTGGGTGTGCTGAGCAGCGGCGCCGCTACCTGATCCCTCCGGCATACGGACGACGATCGGTACGCTCGTTTGACCTCCGAACATGTAGCGCATTTTCGCCGCTTGGTTAACGAGCTGATCCATGGCTAGGGTAACAAAATCCATGAACATGATTTCAGCTACAGGTCGCAAACCGAGCAATGAAGCCCCGATAGCTGTGCCGATGATGGCAGCCTCGGAGATCGGCGTCTCACGGATACGCTCAGGCCCAAATTCCTCGAGAAGGCCGGTGTACACACCGAATGCGCCACCGTATACACCGATATCCTCGCCTATCAGGAAGACGCGTTTATCGCGTATCATCTCCTCTCGTAAAGCCGAGCGGATAGCCTCTGCGTAGGTCAATTCAGGCATACACAAAATCCGTCAAGGATTGCTCCTCCGGGTCTGGGGATGCATCGGCGTAGGCAAGCGCTTCTTCGATCGTTTTCTGTGCCTCAAGGGTGATCTCTTCTGTACGCGCTTCCGAGAGGATTTTCGCGGCAATCAAGCTCTCTCGAAAGCGTGCGATCGGATCGCGTTTTTTCCATGCATCCATCTCTTCTTGGGTTCGGTAAAGATTGCGATCACTCTTGGAGTGACCCTTCCAGCGGTAGGTTTCAGCTTCTACGAGGATGGGCCCCTCTCCTGCTCTGGCTTGATTGGCAGCTTTGCGGACGATGTCGAAAACGCTCAGTAGATCGTTACCATCGACGCGATGCCCGGGGATCCCGTATGCATCCGCCCGTTTGGCAATCGGCAAGAGTGCGGTCGCACGCCCGACGGCCATGGACATCCCATATTGGTTGTTCTCGCATAAAAATAGTACGGGCAACTTCCAGAGTGCTGCCATGTTCAGTGATTCGTGGAAGGTGCCCTCATTGGCAGCGCCGTCACCAAACATACAGGTAACGATTTGATCGTGACCTTGCATTTGAAGGGCAAGGCCAACGCCGACAGCAATCGGGATACCGCCGCCGACGATGCCGTTTGCTCCCAGATTATTCGCGTCCATGTCAACGATGTGCATGGATCCGCCGCGTCCGCGGCAGAAGCCGCTATCCTTACCCATGAACTCCGCCATCATGCGGTTGATATCTGAACCCTTGGCGATGAAATGGCCGTGGCCGCGATGGTGGTTGATCAGGTAGTCATCCGGACGCACGGCTCTGGCAGCCCCTACCGCCACTGCCTCCTGACCAATACACAGGTGCATGGTCCCATGAACCCGACCCAATTGGTAGAGTTTGTCCGCCATGTTCTCGAAGCTACGAATGACGCACATCGTCCTGTACATTTCGATCAACTGCTCATCCTTCAAACCGAGATCATCTACGCGCTCCTTGAAACTGTCAGGAGTTGGCTTCGATACTGGCTTTCCATCGATCGTTTGCTTTCGTTTTGCCATCGCTGCATTCCCTATGGAAGTGAACTACATCTCATATCGTGATTATCGTGTTTGTTGATCGAGAAGGAGGATTTCGCGCGCCGCGGCGCTGTCTGTCACAAGATCGGTCAGAAAACCGGCACGCAGGGCGCCTAAAATGGCGGGTGCCTTACCAACCCCGCCTGTCACCCCCAGTCGAACAGGAATGGCCAGGAGGTCATCCTTGTCGATGGTGACGAGCCGACTCTGGAATTCGAGACTCGTCATTTTCCCATCGATGGTGAAATGTAAGCCACACACATTGCCTACCGCGCCGTCTGTGCGTAAAGCGTTGATGTCGTCGAGCGAAAAATATCCGGAGTGGTAGAGGGTTGAGATTCGTGGATCGGTACTGCCTACGCCGAGCAATGCTACGCTCGACTTCCGGGCAAGTTCTATCGTCTCGCGAATCGGATTGGTGCTTAATAACGAGCGTGCTGTGTCCGCGTCTTCGACCATGATCGGGGCATAGAGATAAACCCCTTCTCCGCCGAGTTTCGCTGCCAGACGTTGAACGAGCGCGTGACCGTCGAAATCTTTAACACGGGAATCACCGGCTCCGACCAACTGCACGATCGTAATAGGAGTGGGTTCCTCGACTTCGAGTGCGTCGACGGTTGCACGGATCGCTGTGCCCCATGCCATCCCTAGTATCATCTCGGCTTTGAGCTGTGACTTGAGGACGTTGGCGGCAGCGATGCCCAATGGCGCTAGCAAGCGCGTTGGCCCCTCGTTCCATATCGTCGCGACAACGACACGCCTCAGATCGAACCGCTCGCAAAGTTGCTTTTCAAGGTCGCGGTCAAAGCGTAAAGGCCGGTGGACACGAATTTCGATGATGCCTCTTCGTCGAGCTTCACTGAGCATTCGGGAGACCATGGAGCGTGTGACACCAATGCGTTGAGAGATTTCAGCCTGGGTCATCCCATCCTGATAATACATCTCGGCGACGTCCGCCAGGCGTTCGTCTTTGGTTTCGGGTGCTCGATAAGCTGGCATTCTTATTCCCTGAATAATTCACATTACCCTTATGATCTGCAGTTCCTAAACCTGGTTCATGACCCGTTTTGCATGCAGCCACAACAGCAAACAAGAGTTCGAGAAGTTGCTCGATTTCGTCCTCTGTCGTCGGATACCCCATTGAAAATCGAAGTGTCCCCTCAATGAGCTCGAGAGGCAGACCTAAGGCGCGTAGTACGTGTGATGGTTCAATCGATTCTGAGGTACAAGTAGAACCCATGGATGCTGCCACCCCAGCTTCATTCAAGCGGAAGAGCATCATTTCACCATCAGCTCCATCGAAACTTATCGAAACGATATGTGGCGCGCAGACGGATGGTGCGCTATTGACGATTGCCACAGGAATGCGGGCTGCGACGCCCTCGATGAGTTTCTCTCGCAGTTCACTCAAGCGAGCGAATTCGCTTACGTGGTGCTGATTGACGAGCTGCAAGGCAGCTCCAAGCCCTACAATTCCTGGGATGTTTTCTGTGCCGGCGCGAAGTGTTCCTTCTTGAGGTCCGCCGTATGTTGTGGGCGACAATGCAACACCCTCCCGCAGGTAAAACACCCCCACACCCTACGTACGGTGCGTTGATCTTATGACCAGACAACGAGAGAAGATCCAGATATAGCTCCTCGACATTGACACTGAGCAGGCAAATGACCGTCGGCAACTCGCCGACGGTCCTCTGTCGGGGCGGGCGGATTTGAACCGCCGACCCCCTGCACCCCATGCAGGTGCGCTAACCGGGCTGCGCTACGCCCCGAAGGTAGTGGGATTATAGCTGATAGGCTGACTGCTTACAAGGAAAACGAAGTCAGAGCGATCATCCTAAGAGTTGGCGTGTAATTGGACGAGAATAGGAGCAGGGGTTTGTGAAGCGGCTTACCCGGTGCACAAACCCCAACGCTTATTCCAGTATGGAGTTGCGCCACTCGTATAGGAATGTACATGTAATCTACTCGCTGTCATCCGGCGGCGTGAGTTCTTTCCAGTCTATGGCCCCAGCGTTTGGGGATTCTTTTTTGCGCCGTAATTTAAGATGGACATCACTACGATGTTTTTCGTCGATGCGTTGAATCTTTTGAACCTTGCGCGCAGATCTGCCCGCCGCGAATTCGGACTGCAACCAGACCTGGACGAGCAATTTCGCACTCTCAGGTCCGATGACCTGTGCGCCCAAGCTGATTACATTTGCGTCGTTGCTCTTGGCAGCACATTCTGCCGTGTAGATATCGTAGATTTGCGCAGCACGGATACCAGTGACCTTATTAGCGACGATGGCCATGCCGATACCCGTTCCGCAAATGAGGATGCCTCGGTCGAAATCGCCGCTGATGATCCTGAGAGCAAGTTCCTCGGCGATGTCGGGATAGTCTACAGGCTCATTTGAGTCGGTGCCAATATTGTGGACTTCAAAACCGAGCGATTGCACGTACGGCAATAGAAGTTCTTTCATGTGTAGTCCGTAATGGTCGTTGCCAAAGACAACCTTCATGCTTTCACCTCTCGATTCGCTCGATCCTATGTAATCTCTCCGAATCGAGCCAGGATACGTGCGGTATGACGCACACCATTGACAAAATTCTCAATCACCAGGTTTTCATTGGGTGCGTGGACTCGAGCGCCCGGATAACTCACGCCCGCGGTCGCAACAGGGACATTCAGCGTGTGGATGAAGGCGTGATTGGGACCAGAACCGCCCGACATGGGCACAACACTCTGTGACACACCATAAACCGGACGCGCCTCTTCTACCACCATCTGCAAGAATGGGTCGTCTACTGGCGTTCGTGCCGGGGGTTCTCCACTCAAGTAGGTGACTTCAACATCCGTGAAACCTTCATCGTGAAGGTGATTCTTGAGGAGGAGGACGACCTCATCGGGATCTTGATCAGGTACCAGCCGAAAATCGACCTTTGCGCTGGCGCGCGCAGGGAGAACGGTTTTTGTGCCCGGTCCCTGATAGCCAGAGGTGAGGCCGCATATCGTGCAGGTGGGGCTGAAAATCTGCTCTCGCTTTAAATCCAAGCCTCCTTCGATCCCTTTGATAAAACCATCCAATTCATACCGTCCTCGATACTCTTCGCTGGGATCAGGCAGCGCGTCCAGGAGTTCGAGATCCCTATCCGAGGGGGGTTGGACTCTGTCATAGAAGCCGGGTAGGCGGATGTGTTCATCGCTTGTCTTCAGTGTATTGAGCGCCCACGCCAGACGCCAGGCGGCATTTGGAAAGATCGAACCACCCAGGCCAGAGTGCGCGTCCTGGCTGGCAGTTTGCACGCTAAGCTCGACATAACAAATACCACGCAATCCGGCGATTTGAAGTGGGGTACCCTCATGATTTACTCCCCCAAACTCCCAGATGCAGGCGTCGGCAGCGAGCAATTCAGCATGGCTTGCGACGAACGCAGGCAAATTGGCGCTGCCGATTTCCTCTTCCCCCTCGATGATGAACTTGACGGTGCAAGGTAGCTCACCATCTACGGCCAGCAAGGCGTCGATGGCCGCCAGGCGACAAACGATGTGTCCTTTATCATCACTCACGCCGCGTGCATACATCTTGCCGTTCCGGACCGTCGGCTTAAAAGGTGGCGATTCCCATGCATCGAGAGGCTCTGGTGGCTGAACGTCGTAGTGATTGTAAAAAAGCAGAGTGCGATCTGAGCGGCCAGCACGCTGAGCGTACACAACGGGAAATCCAGCGCTGGGCAAGATCTTAGACTCGAAGCCGCGCTGTTCAAGCATCTCCTTGACGAGCTGCGCACATTCCTGCATGCCCACATCTTGGGCGGAAATGCTCGGCTGAGCACAAAGTCGCTCCAGATCTTTCAGGCTTTGCTCGAGCCCTGATTGAATGGTGTTTTCGACGGCCTCTTTATCGGTCATGGTGAGAACCTTATAAGTAAGATACTCGATTATAGCGCGTCGCAACCGACAAGTCAGTCTAAATCATGCAACAAATCTACACAATCGTGAACCTATTGGGACCTCAGTTGTATAGGCTCGCCAGCTCGAACGAGTATGCCCTCGCTTAGCGCTACTCGCTTTTCGAATCTATAATCAGCGTCTATGGAGGACCGTCATGCGATTTTACGACATTTCAGTCGCCATCAACCCCGACATGCCGGTTTGGCCGGGTGATCCACCGGTAGAGTTAGAGCGGATCTCTCACATCTCAAAGGGAGCAGATTCCAACGTCTCCAGATTGTCGTGTAGTGTGCACGTGGGTACGCACGTCGATGCTCCGATTCACTTCGTGGAAGGCGGTAAGAGTGTCGAGGAGCTGCATTTGAGGAAGCTCAACGGGCGGGCGTACGTGGTTCACTTATCGAAGGTAAAAGTCATAGATGCGCTTACCCTTGATAGAGCGGGTATCCCTCCCAGGACAAGACGCGTTCTCTTCAGGACGAGAAATTCAATGTATTGGTCCAAGGGAGAAAATACCTTTCAAAAGGACTTCGTCGCTATCGATGCCAGTGGCGCCTCTTGGCTGGTGAAGAAGAACGTGCATCTTGTGGGTGTTGATTATCTTTCCGTAGCTCCTTACGAAGAAAGTGTAGAAACGCATCGTATCCTACTTGAGAGTGGTATCGTCGTCGTGGAAGGATTGGATTTGAGCAAGGTGAAGCAGGGTCGTTATACGCTCCACTGCCTTCCCCTCAAATTGGTGGGCAGTGACGGAGCTCCGGCGCGCGCCATCCTAGTCGGTGTCTAGAAAAGCAAGAACCCCTCGAATGGAGATAACTATGGAATTGTCGGATCTGATCAGTCTCGTGGTCGTCCTTGCGGTCGTCATCACGTTGTCGCTAATCTTTTGGAGTAGGCTGGTCCGGCGACGCATGAAGGACCTCGTCGCGAAACCGAAATCGTTTGAGTCGATCAAGGATGCACGCATCAGCGGACAAGAATTCGCTGCCTCCTTGACGAGTGAGCAAATCGAGGAGATGGTGAAAGCGCGCTTGACGGAATATCCAGATCTTGCCGAGGTGGGATTCGATTTCGCCACCGGGGACGATGGATCACTGCTGATTTGTATCGGGGAGATGAGTTACCGTGAGGTGACGGAGATTCCTGATGCTCGTATCCGCAAAGCGATCGAGGAGGCGGTTGAAGAATTCAATCGCTAACTAGAATGCCATGATGGAACCATCATATTTATCTTTGGCGGGGACCTTCCCGCCCATACCTACTCCGTTTACCGCCGACGGAGATGTGGATTTTGATCATCTAAAGTCCAACATCGCCCATTGGAATGAAGATCCTCTCCCTGGGTACGTTGTAGGCGGTTCTAATGGGGAGTTTGTATTTTTAAGTGTCGACGAGCGTGTCGCTGTAATTCGAGAGGCCCGAGGAGCAATCCCAGCGGACCGGCTACTCATTGCCGGATCGGGGATGGAATCGACTCGGGAAACGATTGAACTAACACAGGCCATGGCCGATGTAGGTGCTGATGCCGTGATCGTTGTGACGCCAAGTTACTACACAAGCAAGATGAATCCACCGGCATTGGAAAATCACTATCGAGCAGTTGCCGAGGCCTCCCCGCTCCCTGTGATCTTGTATAGCGTACCAGTGTTCACTGGGATTGACCTCCCTGTGGAAGTGGTCAGACGACTGGCTCCACATGAGAGGATCGTAGGGATCAAGGATAGCGGCGGAAGTGCGGTGAAAATCGCATCGCTGGTTAATCAGACACCAGCAGATTTTCAGGTGCTCGCAGGCTCTGCCAGTTTTGTGTTAAGTGCGATGGCTGTTGGTGCGGTCGGGATGGTGGCCGCGCTGGCAAACATCGCCGGGGAGCGGCTGGCAGCATTGGTGGAATACTTTGATGCCGGGGATCTACAGCAGGCGCGTGACATTCAACTGTCGGTCCTTGAGGTCAACGCCGCGGTGACCAGCAAATTCGGCGTGGCGGGACTGAAGGCTGCGATGGACATGATGGGTTTGTTCGGGGGACCCGTTCGCGCGCCATTACTCCCTCTGAACCAGGAAGAAGAAGCGACTCTTCGAACGATCTTGAAGAAAGCGGATCTACTGTAGCAATTTGACAACGTAGGGGCGGTTCGCGAACCACTCCCACACAGAATATAGAACCTAAAGGTAGGGGTAGTTCGCGAACCGCCCCTACGTAAAAGAGCCATTAGAGCTGTCCGGTGTCTCCCCAATCCCTGAGGAGTTGCACGTATTCAGGATCCTGATAACGATCGAGTAGGAACCAACGTGCATACTCAGGCAATTCCGCTCCGGTGAGATGTTTAGCGAGTAATTCGCCACACACTGGAGACGCCATCATCCCGTAGCCGGAAAGTGCCCCGATGATCCAGGCGCCGTCAACATTAAGAGGCCCGACCAGCGGGCGGTTTTCCTGAGTTTTTGTGTAATAGCCCCCATCCACGACGGGCTTAGGAAGACGGCCGAAGTATGCCTTCAGTGCTGGCACCATTGTCGCTAGCCCTCGCAGGACGATCTCCGGGTAATACGGTTCGAAGCTAGGTGGGAATACCGGTTCCACTGGCTCCATGTCGTAAGTCCACAGTATGAGGACGACAGGGCTATCATCCGGACCATCCGGGCGGGCATGTGCACCGTGGGGGAAGCGCTCAAGTAAGAAGTGACTCTCTTCGTCTTCGACCAGCGAGAGGCGCTCCTCCTCCGTCCAGGGAAGGTATTGAGGATCGGTCCAAATTATTAATGGTGCTTGTCGCGGAAACACTTGCAGGTGATCGATAAAAGCGATTTTGGCATGGAACTCAGAGAACACAGGAAGATCCACTGCGATCATCTTCCCCACCTCTTTGAGGAACGGACCGGCAGCGTTCACGAAGTTTGGTGTGGAAATACTTGTGGCCCCCTGGGCACTCTTCGTGCGAACAGAAGTGACCTTCCCCTTCGAAACCTGCACCCCCTCGATATGCGCTTCGATCAATTGCACGCCAGATTGCCGGGCTTCTTCGAGCATATACATACCGAGTTGTTGTGCGCTGAACCACCCGCAGCGCCGCGGGTGGACGACGGCGACGGTGTCTTCGGTTAGGTACGGGAAATGCTCTTGAATGAGATCCTTATCGGTGATCAGGTCAGACCCGATCGGTTGATCTTCAAAGCCTGAAAGTGGCGCGGGATGATATGGGGGATCCTGGGGATCTCCGCGGTGATATCGTACGGGTCCTGCGCCCAAGCGAGCCGCTTCTTCGGCGTGATGCTCGAAGTCCTCGATGCGGCTCGGATCTGCGGTGGCAAATAGATAGCCACGCCGATTGAGGTGGAAGGTATTTCCGCTCTCGTGCGCTAACGCTTCGAGTATGTCGATCGAGCGATTCGTGAGTGCAACCATGGCATCCCCGGGACCGGGCCACCAATTGCGGTAACACTCCGTTGATTTATCGCTGGTCAGTGAAAGGGGCGCTCGCTCGTCGATAAGGAGGACATCCTTTACGCCGTGCTTTACAGCCAGATGGTATGCCGCGGAGATACCCGCAATTCCTGCCCCGCAAATGACGACATCCGCTGAATCTTTAGTCATGGTCTCTGCTCCCAGGTAGGACGATGTTCGAAGAATAATCGTGAGCGAATACTTGCGGGTTGTGCTGAATTTCGGTTATCCAGATGCCCATGAGCTTTCCATACGTTCGGCGACATCGGCGCGCGGAAGGAGATCGGCGCCGGCACGCAATCGTGCCGCAATTTGACTCAGTCGTTCGCCGGAAACCGGGTGCAAGAAATCGGGGTTTAACTCTGCCAGTGGAACAGCTAGATGGGCGCGTTCGAGAAGATCGGGATCGGGAAGGGTGATGTCTTGATTTTCCATGACAATATTGCCGAGAAGACAGAGGTCTAAATCGATCGTGCGCGGGGCGTATTTATCCTCGCCACGCACCCGACCCAGATCGCCCTCAATGGCGCGAAGCAGATTGCGAATCGTTTGCGGAGGATGATTCGTTTCAACCAGTACTGCGGCGTTGAGAAAGGGAGGCTGGGGTGTAGGTCCAACGGCTGGGTTTTGGTAGACCATCGATATGGCGATCACATCGCCGATCGCATTCAAGAGATGGACGGCGAGGGGGAGGTTTGTCTCAGGATCGATGTTCGATCCAAGGGAGATGAAAGCCTTTTGAGTCATACACCATCAATCTTATCGCATGAGAGTTGGCGACTTCAATACTAGATCAACGCCGACCGCAGCAAGCTTAGAGCAGGGCTCGTACGGAGATCCGTATACGCTTCAGGCCTTCAACCAGCAAACTTCTTGGGCAGCCAAAATTAAGGCGTACAAACCCAGGGCCGCCGAAATCGGTGCCCTCCCACAAGTCTACGCCTGCCTCTTCGAAAAACTTTCCGGGGTGGTTGAGTTGCAAAGACCGCACGTCGATCCAAGCCAGGTACGTTGCCTCGATGGGGCTGACCGAAAGTCCAGTCGTTTCGGCAATCGATTCTTGAACGATGTCCTTGTTTACACGTAAATATTCAAGCAGTGCTTTGTGCCATGACTCGCCATCACGATAGGCTGCAAGGCAGGCAGTATACCCAAGTGCATTGGTGTGAGGGACGATCCCCGCTTTGGCTTGTAGGAAGGTGTTTCGCAACTCTGAATTGGGGATGACCGCGAACGCGCAACCGATGCCGGCAAGATTGAAGGTCTTGCTTGGGGACATGAACGTGATTGTCCGCTCGGCATACTCGGAGCTCAAAGTCGCGAGTGGGATGTGTGCATGGTCCTGGTTGAGTATCAGTTCGCAATGGATTTCGTCAGCGCAGATCCAGAGATCGTGGCGTAGGCAGAGCTCGGCCAAAGTTTCTAATTCCTCTCGCGTGTATGCTCTGCTCACGGGATTGTGGGGATTGCATAAGAGGAACAACCTCGAGCGAGGGGTGACCGCATCTTCAAGTTGATTAAAGTCGAAAGTCCAGTGTCCGTCCTCATGCAGCAGCGGAACTTTTACGAGTTCGCGTTTCATGTTGATAGGCGCAGTGAGGAAGGGTGGATAGACAGGAGTAGAGGTGATCACCTGATCGCCGGGTGCTCCGGCTGCGCGGCAGACGATATTCAAACCTGAAACCAAGCCTGGCAGCCACACGAGCCAATCCTTATCAATCTTCCAACCATAGTTGGTTTCGAGCCTACTTTGTACTGTTCGTGTGAGTTCTTCGGCTATTTGCGTGTAGCCGAAGATGCCGTGCTCGATATGTTTTTGCAGCGCAGTTAGCACCGGGGGAGGGGAAGGAAAATCCATATCCGCAACGCCCATAGGGATTACATCGCTTGATTCTCGCTTGTGCCATTTTTTACTGTTCGTGCCGCGACGATCGATCACCTTGTCGAAGTCGAACTCACCAGCCATTGGTTTTCCCTTCCTGGAGATGCGCAGCGTGAGATGAGGAAATCGGACCGGGATTACCGTGGGTATTCATTCTTCCATCAAACTGAAAAGTATCAATTAGGTGTGCGGATTTCAGGCTCTATGAAAGATTCTCTTTGCGGCGCTCGATTTCGACGCCAACAGACTTGGCGAAGCGTAACGCACCCGGCTTCTCGACTCGCACCTTTGCGCGCTCAACGCGGGGATTGTCGAGACATATGTGCGCCAGGTCGGCAGCAAGAGCCTCCACGGTATAGCGCTCACTGGTCTCAACGTGATCGATCACTCTCTTGGTGACCGTCCGGTAGTTAATCGCGTCGTTGATGTCATCGCTCCTACCCGCCGGCTTGAGATCTCCGAAGAGCGTGATGTTAATGAGGATATCTTGTCGTTTCTCTCGCTCCCAGTCATTGATGCCGATGATTCCACGGAGGAGAAGGTCCTTGATGATGATGCGGTCTTCACTCATCGAATACTCCCTCACATAAGACGGGTTCTCATACGCTTTTCAGCGAGGAGCAACAGCCATCAAGATCACTCGATAAAGGCATTGGCAGAAGCTCCTCCACGCGAGGATCGGAGGTGGAAGATTGTGCGGCGATCTGGCAATCCACCTATCCGCGGTCGTTATTGTACCCTCGAAACCGTCTGGAATCCTGATCGTCATAACACAACATCGATGCAAACTTCTCTTGCAACGATTTGATTATCACGGGCATTACGTACCTGCAAGCTTCAGAGGGCGAATCTTCTAGGGTCTGCAATTGTGGTAGTATTCTGCTAATCTTTGTCTGATTGGGCGGAGGAAAGCATGCATGATATCGAAGCCGCTGCAGAACTCTTAAGTGGTATTGGTGTAGTTCGGCCCGAAATCGAGGAGGCGGTACGCAGCTTGCTCAAGGCCTTTGGGGAGGATGCTTGTCGCGAGGGGTTGGAACGGACCCCGGACCGAGTCGCGCGCATGTGGGACGAGTTACTCGCAGGGTACAGGGTGGATCCTTATGCGTTGATCAACGAAGCTGTATTCGATGTTGAATATGATGACATGGTCATCGTGCGCGACATCGAATTCCACTCGATGTGTGAGCACCACCTGCTGCCATTCCTTGGCCGAGCGCACGTCGCCTATTTACCTTCTGGGAAAGTAATTGGGCTCTCGAAAATCCCGCGCGTAGTGGATTTATTTGCCCGCAGGTTGCAGGTTCAGGAGCGTATGACGCGTCAAATCGCCGATTTTTTAGAGGCAGCGATTCAACCCCATGGTGTCGCCGTCGTGGTGGAGGGATTGCACTTATGCTCGAAGATTCGCGGGGTGAAGAAAGCGGACGCAAGCATGGTGACAAGCGCCATGACAGGGTCTTTCGAGGAAAGTGAAATCACGCGCAACGAGTTTTTGGCTCACATCTCCAGGGAATCATCGTCAATCAGGGTTTAGCCCACACATTCCCCGTCAACTTGACGCCATCAGTTTCTTTATATCCTCCGGATCCACCTTGACACCATGGACAGGCAGCGTGGAGCCGCCGTCGATGAGGATGACCTGCCCGCGAATCATAGCTGCTTCATCACTGCAAAGGAAAGCTACCAAACCTGCGACGTCTTCCGGTGTGACAAGGCGACCAGCGGGTGTCGCCTCAATTGCCTCTGGAATCACACTACCATCTTTCAGTACGTCAAAGTGCTTCAAGGCATCCGTTTGAACGATTCCCGGTGAAACGGCGTTGACGGCAATCCCTAAAGGCGCAAGCTCGACGGCCAGGTAGCGGGTCAACGCTTCGAGCGCGGCCTTACTCGCTCCTACGAGGACGTAATCCGGCAGCACGCGGAAAGATCCTGGACTGGTGATGCTCACGATATGCCCTCCGCCGCGAGCTTCCATCAGCGGAACCGCCTTTTGTGCGCAGAAAAGAAGGGCGCGGGCGTTGATATTCATCGTCCAATCCCAGCCCTTGGGTTTCTGCTGCATAGCGGGGCGATTGAAGCCGGAGGCTGCGTTCGAAACCAGGATATCGAGGGCGCCGAATTCTTCCTCGATAGCTTCGAAAAGCGTCGAGATGCCGTCCAGGTCGCCGATATTTGCCTTGACAACAATAGCCTTTCGTCCGAGGTTGCGAATGGCTTCGGCGGTCTCCTCGGCGGGTTGGCGATTGCGGAAGAAGTTCACCACCATGTCCGCGCCTTCCTCGGCGAATCTAAGGGCGATGGCTCGCCCAATGCCCCTACCAGACCCAGTAACCAGCACAACCTTGCCTTCGAACCGCATGATACCCTCCTCGGGCTACTCGCTTTCTGTGGAACTTCACCATGATACCAAATGTCGGGATAAAGATGGGAGGAGGTGGGTATGAAAGCAGCGGATCTTTCCCGAGCTTTCCGAGTGCGCAGACGCGAAGGGGCAGAGCACTCACAGAATTGCGTTATCCTCTTTGCATTTTGATTGTGGTAGCATGAAGATTGTGGCTCAACATGACATCAGGAAGAGAATCGACAGCGAATTGAACCTCGCCCACAAAGCGCGATCGCAGGGGAATGAGGGCCGGGCGCGTGTATGCGCCAGGAGGGCCGCGGGTTGGGCAGTGGCTGCTTATCGGCAGAGGAATTTCGGTATTGAGCCGCATGCAAATGCATTTCGTCAATTACGCTGGTTGAGAACGTTGGAGGGGGCCTCGCAAGAAATTCGCGACGCCGCTTCCCGGTTGACAACGCGCGTCTCGCTGGATCATTCGCTACCACACGATGAGGATCCGTTGGAAGACGCTCGCATGCTCATCCAAGCGCTATTAGGGTCATGAGGATGAATACTTCACTCGATACAGCTTTTACGAGGAACTCCTGATGGGTGATCGCCAGGTACGACCGACGCGTCGTGAGCGTGATTTGCGCCAGTATTCCCGGGCGACGCAATTACGGCTTATTGTTGGAGGAATTGTAATCCTGCTCGTGATAGGTACTGGGCTCATCTGGTGGATCTATGGCTCCCAAGCCGCCCGACTAGGCGCGCTCTGTCTCCTGGCTGGCTTGGTGCCAGGGCTTTTGATCGCTGGTTGGCTTTGGTTGCTGGATCGGTTAGTCAGGAGATCGCGGAATGAGTGAGATACGGTGGGTCGCACCCTCGTCTTCAGGATTAGGGTTCCTCTTGCGTCAGGGATTTAGTCCGACATTGCCAACGATCATCATGCTTCATGCATGGAGCGGCGATGAGCATGGAATGTGGATCTTCGAAAGTGTCCTGCC
>WVZH01000578.1:27933-28341 GCA_011772595.1 Anaerolineales bacterium | reverse complement strand
CCGAGTTCGATCCGGCAGTCGAAGCCCTTTTGCACATGCTGGAGGATTATGAGGGTCGGATCAAGCAGGCAACTGGAGCTCTCGTCTTGATGGGTTTTAGCCAGGGCGCGGCACTTGCCTTCGCAGCCGCGACCCGAGAGGAATTGGAACCTACGGCGATTGTCTCCTTGGCCGGTTTTCTTCCAGAAGGTGAGTATCTGGATCTAAATGGCGTTCCGGTTTATTGGGGACACGGTGTGCGGGACCAATTGGTTCCAGTGGAGATGGCGCGTGAGGGCGTGGCTCGTTTGGAACGCTTTGGGGCAGATGTGCAATATTGTGAGGCTGATGTCGCTCATAAAATAGGCCTCGAATGCGCACGCGGCTTGAAGTTGTGGCTCACTCGGCGACTTGCACCCCTAGGCTCAG
>WVZH01000578.1:0-27867 GCA_011772595.1 Anaerolineales bacterium | reverse complement strand
TGATAAGATCACTTGATGCAATGGTAGGAGGATTCCCCAGCAAGTCCACACCGGTTTCATCATGGAGACACTCATGCCCAATAAGGCTCTTGAGACAAAAGCAATCAATACCATCCGTTTCCTCGCTGCTGACGCCATCCAACATGCCAATTCAGGTCATCCAGGTTTACCCATGGGAACGGCAGCAATGGCGTACGCATTGTGGACTCGTCATTTACGCTTCAACCCCGCCGATCCATCCTGGCCTAATAGAGATCGCTTCGTACTTTCTGCGGGCCACGGGTCGATGCTTTTGTATGCCCTGTTGCACCTCACAGGATATGATCTCCCTCTGGAGGAGATCAAACGCTTCCGGCAATTGGAGAGCCTAACTCCAGGTCATCCCGAGTATGGTGAAACGCCGGGAGTCGAAACGACGACAGGTCCATTGGGGCAGGGGTTTGCAAACGGAGTCGGTATGGCTATCGCTGCTGAACACCTGGCCGCACTCTACAATCGCCAAGGATTCCCAATTATCGACAACCAAATCTATGCCCTCGTTTCGGATGGTGATCTGATGGAGGGTGTCGCTTCGGAGGCGGCCTCCCTCGCGGGCCATTTACAACTTGGTCGCCTAATTTATCTCTACGACGACAATCGCATCAGCATCGATGGGAGCACCGATCTGACTTTCACAGAGGATCGTGCGGCCCGTTTCGAAGCATACGGTTGGCACGTGCTACATGTAAAAGACGGTAATGATGTCGCAGCGGTGGATAAGGCCATTGCCTCGGCTAAGAAAGATCCCCGGCCTTCGTTGATCGTATGTCGTACGCACATTGGATTTGGCCTGCCCACGAGACAAGACACTGCCGCAGCCCATGGTGAACCTCCGGGTGAAGACGAACTTGCGGGGGCCAAAGAACGACTCGGATGGCCACTCGAGCCACGCTTTTATATTCCGGTGGAGACGCAGGAACATTTCCTTGCCGTCGGCAAGCGCAACGTGGAGGAATACGAATCGTGGCACGAGATGTTGGTGCTTTATCAAGAAAAGCATCCTGAGTTGGCGGAGCAGTTTGCACGATGCTTCGCAGGACGACTCCCAAAAACTCTCGCCGAGCACATTCCCAGTTTCGAATCAAACGCCAAAGGAACCGCAACGCGCGCCAGCTCCGGAAAAGTGCTGAACGCTGTGGCCTCGGTGCTTCCGGAGATGATTGGAGGATCGGCGGATCTGACGCCCTCTAATAAGACGAAAATCGAGGACGAGGAAGTTTTCTCTGTGGAGGATCGCGTGAGTCGCTACATCCATTTCGGCGTGCGCGAACATGCCATGGGCTCAATCTTGAACGGGATTGCGCTTTATGGAGGCCTGATCCCTTATGGGGGTACGTTTTTGGTTTTCTCAGACTACATGCGGCCGGCCATTCGATTGGCTTCCATGATGGGACAACGCGTGATCTTTGTCTTTACCCACGATTCCATCGGATTGGGGGAGGACGGTCCAACACACCAACCCGTCGAGCATCTGGCAGCTTTACGCGCCATCCCCAATCTCACGGTTGTCCGGCCGGGAGACGCAAACGAGGTAGCGGTTGCCTGGAGGGTGGCATTGGAGAGAACTTCTGGACCGACAGCCTTAGCACTCACGCGTCAGGCCACACCGATCCTGGATCGTTCCCGCTTTGCCCCTGCGGAGGGCCTGCGTAAGGGGGCCTACGTACTGGAAGATTTTGGTGATGGAAATCCAGAAGCCATTCTCATGGCGTCCGGTTCGGAAGTGTCGTTGATCGTCGAGGCTGGTGAGCAGTTAGCCGTGCAGGGGATCGCTGTTCGTTTGGTCTCGTTTCCATCTTGGGAATTATTCGCTGAGCAGCCGGTCTCATACCGCGAACAAGTGCTGCCGGAACATATCACCTGCCGTATTGCTGTTGAGGCTGGAGTAGCTCAAGGGTGGGAACGCTGGGTCGGGTCGCAGGGGAACATCCTCGGCATGGCCAGCTTTGGTGGCTCTGCACCCTATGAGGAGCTATACCGTCATTTTGGATTAACCGTGGATCGAATCGTCGATCTGGCAGTGCAAGCTTACAAAAGGTTGGATAAAGACAGCGAGAATTAGGAATGAATCCAGTACTTCGCCTTCATGAGTTAGGCCAATCATTATGGTTGGATTACATACGGCGTGACTTGATGGATTCAGGGGAGCTAGCACGCCTCGTCGCCGCTGGGGAGGTCCGGGGTGTAACGTCCAATCCGAGCATCTTTGCAAAAGCGATCTCGGACAGCGACCTGTATACGTCTGATTTGCGAATGATGGCGCAGGCCGGTTGGAAGGAAGCTGAAGCCTTCGATGCCTTGGCCGTCGATGATATCCGAGCAGCCACTGCCGTGTTGCTCCCCCTTTACGAGCAAACAAACGGAGGCGATGGATACGTATCCCTCGAGGTAAACCCGGAGTTAGCCAACAATACCCGGGAGACCGTGCGGGAAGCGCGCCGATTGTGGGACATCGTCAATCGCCCCAATGTGATGATTAAGATCCCCGCAACGCAGGCCGGTATTCCTGCCATTGAAGAGACCATAGCGGCGGGTATCAACGTCAATGTCACACTGATTTTTTCGTTAGAGCGGTATGCAGATGTGATGGAGGCCTACCTACGCGGTTTGGAATCGCGTTTGCGAAATGGTGATTCTCTTGATCACGTAGCCTCGGTGGCCTCCTTCTTCGTTTCTCGTATCGACACGGCGGTTGATTCGCTGTTAGCGGAAATCATTCGGAGGGAGGACTCTCAGGCGGAGCGAGCAGCTGCGTTACTGGGAAGGGCTGCGATCTCCAGTGCCAAACTAGCATACGCTCAATTCAAGGTGACATTCGGTGGTTCACGTTTCCAGCACCTCGCGGATCATGGCGCACGCCCACAGCGTCCACTTTGGGCATCCACGAGTACCAAAAATCCTGAATATCCCGACACCTATTATGTTGACCACCTCATTGGACCCAATACGGTTAACACATTACCGCTACACACGATAGAGGCCTTTCGAGACCACGGGACCGCCGAGCCAGCTCTCGAGCGGGATTTAGCGGTGTCTCGAGCACAAATTGAAGCGCTCTCTGCCCTGGACATCTCCATGGAGTCCGTCACGGATCAACTCGAGCTGGAAGGCGTGGGCTCGTTTGCGGAAGCTTATAAGTCACTATTGAAGATCTTGAAAAGACGGGCGCGTGGCCTGCAGAGAGAATTGGGGGTTCTAACGACCGATGTGTTGAAGGTTATCCGGGAGATCGAAGAAACGAATGTGGGAGCACGATTGTGGGGGAGCGACACGACACTTTGGGCACAGCAGCCATCGGAAACCCTTGAAATCGCCCAGCGTCTTGGTTGGCTCAGCTTACCACAGGAGATGCCTTCCCTATATGAAGATTTGTCGGCATTCGTTACCGAAGTCAAGGATGCCGGTCTGACAAAGGTGGTTTGGCTGGGTATGGGCGGATCGTCGTTGGCTGCCGACGTTTTCCGACGGACATTCGAATCCCAAAGCGGGCTCGAATTTCAGATTCTCGATTCTACCAATCCGACGGCAGTGAGCGCGGTCACCCGTAAAGAACCGCTAGAAGAAACGCTCTTCGTCGTTGCGAGTAAATCAGGCGGCACGATTGAGCCCATTATGTTTATGAAGTACTTTTGGGATAGGGTCGCTCAAAATCCCGATATCAAACCAGGCGAACATTTCGCTGCTGTCACGGACCGTGGTACGAAGCTAGAGGCGCTAGCACAGGAGCGAGGCTTCCGCAGAATTTTTACCTCCCCAGAGGACGTTGGCGGACGGTACGCAGCACTCTCGATCTTCGGTTTGCTTCCTGCCTCGCTCATGGGGGTGAGTGTTGAGGCGCTTCACGAGGGCGCTATGCGAATGGCGTCTGCCTGTGAACCCGGCAACACTCCTGCACGAAACCCCGGTCTGCACCTGGGTGCGATCATTGGCGCCGCAGCGCGCAGTGGGCGGGATAAGCTCACGCTGATCGCCGACCCTGTTTTGGAATCTTTCTCTGATTGGATCGAGCAATTGATCGCAGAGAGTAGCGGCAAAGGCGGTGAGGGAATTTTACCCATTGTGAGGGAGCCTCCTGGTCCGGCACGAGTTTATGGTGAAGACCGCTTACTTGTTTATCTTCGTTCGGGGGGCACATACGATCGTCGTGCGCGTGGGTGGGCTCGTGCAAAGATCCCCTTGGTGATATTGGACATGGAAGTTTCCCCATCAAGCGTAGGAGGAGCATTCTTCCAATGGGAAGTGGCAACAGCCGTCGCTTGCCATCTCATCGGGGTGAACGCCTTCAACCAGCCAGATGTCCAGCTAGCCAAGGATCGTGCCGTTGACATGCTCAAGGTATACCGGAAACGTGGCACGCTCCCTGAACCTCCAATTATATGGCGCGGGGATGGTGTGACAGTTTGGGGCACGGGGAGTGAGCAGCTTGAGAGGAAGATTGGTTCCCTTGAAGATCTATTTGCCTACCTTCTTAGTGTAAGAGCCTCATTTTCTCACGTGACCTTTCTACTCTACTTACCGCAAGACAAGGCCTCGCTCAAACGTCTGGCTCGTGTGAGACGTTCGATTCTCAATCGACTGAATGTGGCGACAAACGTGGGCTTTGGACCTCGCTACTTGCACTCCACTGGGCAGATCCACAAAGGCGGTCCCAATTCAGGGCTTTATCTTATCGTCACCGCGGAGCCCAAGGTGGACGTTGAGGTCCCAGAAGAAGGGATTACCTTCGGGGTGCTTGAAAGAGCCCAAGCGATTGGGGATCTCCAGACTCTGATTTCCCTGCGAAGAAGCGCATATGGTTTGCATCTCGATTCGCCTCGTCGCTTTCGAGATTTGATGTCTGCGACACTGACGGCCGTTGAGATGCTCTAATCGCCACGACAAGGGATTGACTATGGCAGAACAAGCTGCGTTATTTGAACCGAAAGTCTTGGATGGACTCTCGCCTCGCAAGCGTACTTCCATGTTGCGGGCGCTGGAAGCTCTAGTTGCACCAGATCCGAAAGTACGTAAAGACGGATTGGCAAAATTGACCGCCCTCGACGCACACCGACGGTCCCCATTGGCTGCGGCAATCTTAGCCACCCGCATAAGAGAGCCGGATTTAGAGTTACGAACTGCAATTGTGGACGCCCTCGCGGTCGTGATTGCGCCGGGTCGAGAAGGTGAACGCCCCGCCGATCGTGTTCTCCGGTGGGTTCGCAATAACCTGAGTTCGATGCGCACACGAGAAGTATTCGCGTTGCTGCAGATCCTGGCTCGATCCTCAAGACATCGGCAACAAGTCTGCATCCTTCTCGATGCCTGTTCCTTCTCAGGGGATACGTTGGTTAAAATCCTCAGAGATCGCAGTGCCGATGTCCCGATTCGCATCGCGGCGGCGGAGGCAATCGCCGAAGTCGGTTTTCTCGACGCCAAAACCGCAATCGAAGACCTGCATCAACGTATCGCAGGCCGGGAGGCAGGACAGATGCAGATGGGTTTCGCCTCCCGATTGGACACAGAGATCGAAGAGCTTCTCCCGGCGTTGCAGGAAGCGCTTTTGGCTCTTGAGGAGGCGGCCGATTAGTCGTCCACGTTCGCGAAGAAGTCGTCAAATCCCGGGGCGCATTCTTCACGGAACCGACGAGCCCATTTTCGAGATCCTGCCCGAGAGAGTCTTGGCGAATCTGCGATCCCCGAACTCGGAAAACGCCCTCGTTTGGAATGTGGTCTATCCTCTAGCTCAACCATCCCTCAAATTGTCCTCTTTATTGAGGGTTCGCCCGTTGTGGGGAACTGCAGTGACTGAACCCATACAGGAAGACGATCTTGTTCCGTATTTCTGGGGATTTAACGTCAACGGCGACCGCCTGGTCCACCTGGATGAGATTCTTCACCGTATTGACGATGTCGGTCCGCAGACAGAGGTGGATCTTTTCCTACTTGGTCACCGCAATCTGGTTCTGATCGAAGCGAAACATCTGAGCCATCTAGGGCGATGCTCACGTTTCGGGCGAGAAAGGTGTCCGGAAATTCACCAAGCCGTAGGACAAAGGGAAGCCTTCTGTCGCTATTGGGAACAGCGAGATGCACAATTCGCCAGGTTTTTGAATTTTGGTGAACGACCAGAAATTGGCGCATCTTCACCACCGTGCAATCAGCACTACCAATTGGGGAGAACATTTTTGGTAGGTCGTGCACTCGGCCAACGTTTAAATCGCAAAGATCATCTTTGGATGGTGTTGCCTCGGGCGCGTTGGACCTCTCTCGAACGAGCCTGGTTGGATTTTTCTGAGCGAATTCTAGATGAGGCAGCATGGCGACGATTGCGAGTCTTGGCTTGGGAAGACATCATCGAATAGATTGCCGATGAGGATCGTTGATAGTCTTAATCTCGAAAGGGCTCACCATCGGTGAGCCCTTTCGAGGTTGGGTTGCACATGCTAATCCTAGATAAAGACGATTTGCGCGCCCTCGGTGAGATCCATGAACTCACTGGCGGTCACAATGTCTTTCACACCGGGGATGAAATCATCCATCGTAAGATCCATCATATCGACGGACATTATACAGCCATATAGATTGGCACCAGCATCGACCAGCATTTGCATGTACTCCCGTACATTGGGTACCTCTAGCTCGGTCATCTTCTTCTTCATTCGTGTCGTGGCAAACGCGGTCATGCCGGGAAGAGCACCCATGAGATTGGGAATACCCAGGTTGTCTCCGGGAATGCCCATCATTGTCATCTTCATACTGGTGTTCGCCACTGGAGGAATCTCGAGGTGATCAACGCGCGAGTCGCGGATGAGATCCAGCCCCCAAAAGGTGAAGAACAGTGTGACATCGATGCCATTCCCTAGGGCGGCCCAGCCCATGATTAATGCGGGATGAGCCATATCCAAATTGCCCTTTGAGCATATGAACGCCATCTTTCGTGTGTCATCCGACATAGAAATTTCTCCTTATGTTTTTCTCGATGGGATCGGTTATTAAAACTGGCTATACACAACCTTCAGGCTTTCCCAATCCAGAGATCTTTGCCACCTTCTTGGCGGGGCCCTTCGGGAAGAGGGCAAACAGCTCTTTGGTCGAAATCCCCGAGCCAGTGGTGATCTGTCGAAGCGTGGGAGCGCTGCCTGATTCAGTTGCACGCTGGCGACAAAACTCGATCACTTTCCAATAGGCCTCCGTGAGGGCAACATCTTCAAGGGCAGCGAGGGCTTCGGCGATTTCTTTGGTCCAGGCGTTCGGGTCCGTCATATAGCCCTCATCATCGAAATCGACGCCCTTGAGAATGGCACTTGTCGTTGCTTCTGTCATGGCCAAAAACAAATGTTCTAAAGTCCTTGACGAATAGAACATACGTGCTATACTGGGGGCGTATTATGCCACATGCGGAGAAGATTGAAGGAGGTGGTGAGGTGAATGATCAGGAAATCAAAGTCAATTTGTCTGCCGAAGATCTCGCCAAGCGTGAGGAGGTTCTGGAGAAAGCGTTGCAGGAAATCACAAAGCGGTATGGGGAGGGTGCGTTGATGCGCATGGGTGAAGCGGTTCATATGATGGTGGAGACCGTGCCTACGGGTTCTCTAGCGCTGGATCTCGCGCTGGGCGTAGGAGGCATCCCTCGTGGTCGCGTCACCGAGATCTACGGTCCCGAAGCCTCCGGCAAAACCACTTTGTGTCAGCACATCGTGGCGGAAGCACAGCAGAATGGGGGTGTGTGTGCCTTCATCGATATGGAGCACGCTCTGGATCCGACCTACGCCGCGCGTTGCGGTGTGGACGTGGACAATCTTTACATCTCCCAGCCGGATATGGGTGAACAAGCACTGGAGATCACGGAGACGCTGGTGCGCAGCGGGGCGGTGGACGTCGTGGTGGTGGACAGTGTGGCGGCATTGGTGCCACGTGCTGAGATCGAGGGGGACATGGGGGATGCGCACATGGGGATGCAGGCGCGGCTGATGAGCCAAGCGTTGCGCAAGCTGAGCGGAGCGATCAAGCAAACCAACACGGCGGTGATCTTCACGAACCAGTTGAGGCAGAAGATCGGGGTGATGTTCGGCAATCCGGAGACGACGACGGGGGGTAGGGCTTTGAAGTTCTACGCCTCGATAAGGTTGGACATGAGGCGGGTTGAGAGCATCAAAGTGGGACAGGAAGTGGTGGGGAATAGAGTGCGAGTGAGAGTGGTAAAGAACAAGGTCGCGCCGCCTTTCAGGGTGGCTGAGTTCGACATCATGTATGAGGAAGGGATTTCAAAGGTGGGGGATATCCTGGACCTGGGTGTGGAGATGGATTTGATCGCCAAGCGGGGATCCTATTACTCCTATGAGGACTTGCGACTGGGTCAAGGAAGGGAGAATGCCAAGAAATATCTAAAGGAAAATCCGGCGCTTGCAGAGGAGATCGAGCACACGATCCGCGGGGCCGTAGGATTGGAGGGAATCATCGAAGAGGATCACATACTAGCAGAGGAGGTCTCGGTCCAGGAAGCCCTGATGATTGGTGAACTGGAGAGCTAGGACGAGATAGAATCTCTTTGGGGTTGTTCCCCTCCTTAGCTATAATCGGTGATATGCAAATTCGCGTCGCCTTTCGCTTCCTTAGCCTGACGTTCTTCTGTCTCGCCTTAGCACTCCCAGGCTGTGCGTTGGAATCCGAAGCACCGTCGACGATTGCCAGCACGCCGTTGCCGATGTCGGTACCGGCTGTCCTCGACACACCGCTACCAACATCGGTGAAGCCTCAGCTTGCGATCGGTTGTGAAAACGAATCTGTCTTCCTCGAAGACCTCACCATACCCGACTTCACCACGGTTTTACCTGGGGAAGATTTGCACAAGAGATGGTCCGTTCAGAACAGCGGAACCTGCGATTGGGGTCCGGATTATCGCTTACTCCGTCTGGGTCTGGACTCATTTGAAGGACCTCTCAGTCTTGCCCTGTACCCGGCTCGCGCCGGCTCGACAGCGGTGTGGGAAGTCGATCTCAAAGCCCCGCTGGAGCCGGGGAGCTACGTAAGTCAATGGCAAGCGCAAGCCCCTGATGGATCGTTTTTCGGGGAGGTGGTCTACATTCTCGTGCTTGTCGAGAACCCGACCCCGACTCCAACTGCCACACCACTCATTTCACCCACGCCGAATTAAACGACTTCCGAAGTCCGCAAGGACTACGGAAGTCGGCAGCGCTTTCGCCTTATTCGTCGTACGTCCGACCTACGTCCCCTCCTCCCAGGATGAGAGATACTGCTTCTGTTCATCGGTGAGAACATCGATCTTGACGCGCATAGATTCCAGCTTCATGCGGGCGATCTCGCGGTCGATATCTTCCGGGATTGTATAGACCTGGTTCTCAAGCTCGTCTTTGTGCTCAAGAATGTATTCTAACGATAGAGCTTGATTGGCGAACGATAAATCCATCACGCTGGCTGGATGTCCCTCGGCTGCAGACAGGTTGATTAAGCGTCCCTCGCCTAGCAGGTTGATCCTCCTTCCATCTTTGAGGACATATTGCTCGACGAACTCGCGCGGTCTGCGTATCTCGCTCGCCATTCCTTCGAGTGCTGGGATATTGATCTCGACGTTGAAATGACCAGAATTGGATACGATGGCGTCATCCTTCATGATCTCGAAGTGATGTTTATCGATCACTTTAATATCCCCGGTGAGGGTGCAGAAGATGTCGCCGATTGGGGCTGCCTCGATCATCGGCATCACTCTGAAACCGTCCATGACTGCCTCCAGCGCAGCCAGAGGTTCTACCTCGGTAACGATCACGTTCGCACCCATGCCGCGCGCACGCATCGCCAGCCCGCGACCACACCAACCATACCCGGCAATCACGAACGTCTTCCCGGCCAGGAGGATGTTCGTTGCTCGAACGATTCCATCGATCGTGGACTGACCGGTACCATAGCGGTTGTCGAAGAAATGCTTGGTCATGGCATCGTTTACTGCAATAACGGGGTAAGCCAGAGCGCCTTCTTTGGCCATTGCTCGCAGGCGGATGACACCTGTGGTCGTCTCTTCGGTGCCACCTTGGACCTCCTCGAGCATGTCGCGTCGATCCTGATGTAACGTGCTTAATAGGTCGGCACCGTCGTCCATGGTTATGTGAGGCTTGAGGTCAAGGGTGGAGTGGATATGTTTGTAGTAGGTCTCGTGGTCTTCGCCTTTCAAAGCGTACACAGGGATCTCGTCGTGGGTCACCAAAGAAGCGGCGACGTCGTCCTGGGTGGAGAGCGGGTTGGAGGCGCATAAAACTACCTCAGCACCACCGCTCTGCAATGTGCGCATCAAATTGGCTGTCTCCGTTGTCACATGCAGACAGGCTGAGACGCGCGCTCCCTTCAATGGACGCTCTTTTTCAAACCGCTCTTTAAGATGTAGTAAGACCGGCATCTCCGATTCCGCCCACTCGATCCTTCTCCGTCCCCCTTCTGCCAAGCTTAGATCCTTAACATCATACTCCAGGCTCATAGTAGTCTCCGTCTGTTAGATTCTCGTGTCAGCGCGCAAGGCTTCCGCATCACCGCGCGGCAATCTTACCACGCGTATGCCTCCGGAGCCTCTCCACCTGGTCCGGGCCAAATATCATCAAGCTTCTCCAGGGTTTCAGGCTCCAGTTCCAAGTCCAAAACAGCAAGGTTGCCTTCGAGCTGATCGAGGGTTCGCGGTCCAATTATTGGAGCTGTAACAACTGGGTTGTGGAGCACCCATGCCAGAGCGACATCGGCGGGAGGCGCGCCAAGAGATTCGCACAAGGCTTCATAAGCCTTTACAGCTTCTCGGTTTCTTTCGATCTCTTTTTGAATGAACTTGCCTGCGCGCCGACCTTCCTTTGGCTTTTTCAATGCGCCAGCAAGCATCCCGCCGGCAAGCGGACTCCAGGGGATCAAGCCCAGACCATAAGCCTTGCAAGCGGGGATAACCTCGAGCTCGATCGTACGCGCACTGAGGTTGTACAGGCTTTGCTCTGAAACTAAGCCCATGAAGTTTCGAACCTCAGCCGTACTTTGCGCCTGGGCTATGTGCCATCCTGCAAAATTGCTGCTGCCCACGTACAACACCTTACCCTCTCGCACGAGCTGCTCCATAGCCTGCCAGATTTCTTCCCACGGTGTATCGCGGTCGATGTGGTGCATCTGGTAAAGATCGATGTGGTCAGTTTGCATACGCCTCAGGCTTTGCTCACAAGCCCGTTTGATGTGGTATGCCGATAGTCTCCTCTCGTTGGGTCCTTCCCCCATCTGACCGTAAACCTTCGTGGCGAGGATGATGTTTTCACGGCGTCCGCCGCCTTGGGCCAGCCAGCGACCGATGATATGCTCGGTGATGCCCTCGCCCATCTCCCAACCGTAGACGTTTGCGGTATCAAAGAAATTAATTCCGGCTTCCAGCGCCTCATCCATAATCTTGAAGCTATCGGCTTCAGTTGTCTCGGGGCCAAAGTTCATCGTCCCCAGGCATAATCGGCTAACTTTCAATCCGGTCCTTCCCAGACTCACGTATTCCATAGCTTCTCCCTCCTACCACGAAGATGTGATGATCTCGTTCTGATGTCGGCTTGAGCGTAGGGAGCGATCAAGAATTTCAGGCAGCGATCCGATCTTTGAGGTCACTCGATGATATCTTCCCCTGCGGAACTTTCCTGAACCGGCGCCAATCGGCCGACACCTTCGTAATAGCCGCAGAAGGGTAAAAATGCCAGTTTCTGATAACAACGTAAAGCTGGTTCGTTATCCATGGCGACGTTCAGGACAATGGTGTGAATGCCATCGTCGAGGAGATGCTGTACGAGGGCAGCGCTTACCCGCGTGCCCAAGCCTCTTCCACGGTGCCGAGGGTGCGTAAAGACATTGCCCACTGCAGCAACGTTTGCCCACTTGGAGACTACGTGGGTACCCGAAACCGCAATCAGGTCGCCGTGCTCCCAAATTCCATAGAAAGGCCCCTCTATAAGTTGGTTGGGATGGAAAGCGTCCGGTCGGTCAGGGTGGTCGGCAAACAGGGCCTCAATCTGAGGTAGGTCTTGAGTGGTAAGGGGATCTACGCGGCCGGCAGGAACACCAGGGAACTCATCCGTGTTTAGAACCATGCGCCACATGTGCTCCTCGTGTTCGACACCCAATCGCTCGGCGAGAAGTGCCTTATAGGTGCCCATAAGTTGGTAGATATAACGACCGGGAGGGACTTGGTCGAGCAACTGTCGTACGTCCTTTGGATCTCCCTGGGCGAATAAGATCGCAGGGTCGAGACCGTGATAGATCAAGACGACTCCAGAATCGTTCGAAAGCCACTGACTATGCTCTTCCACACGAGGATCGAGGTCGGCAAGCGCGTACGCGGCCCAGACTCGGTCGCGTTCGAGTAGATTGCGAAGATGCACTCGCAGGGATGAATCGATCACAATAAACGATCCAGCTCGTTTTCGTCGTCGAAATGTTCTCGAAAGCGTTGGATGAAGCTAGCTAGCTCGTAGTAATGACCTTGAGGGCCATCCGATTCAAGGCAATACGTGGCCGCCAACGAGCCCATTTGCCCACATAGCTCTAAACGCAGTCCATGCAAGTAGCCTTTGAGAAATCCACCCCGGAATGAGTCGCCCACACCAGTGGGGTCGGCGATCAGCTTGGGGGACACGCTGGGGACGTGGATTTCAGCGTCCGTCGTGTGGATCTTAGTGCCGTCCTCTCCTAGCGTGACAACGACAAATTCTGCGTATCGCAAGATGGTCCTAAGATCCATCCCGGTCTTCTCCTCGATCAGACCGAATTCGTACTCGTTTGAGAACAATGCTCGTGAGGTCTCGATACCGGCTCGTATGTCAGAAGCGTCTAAACGGACAAGCTGTTGACTGGGGTCGTAAATGTACGCTATCCCGAGGCGATCACATTCCCGTGTGTATTTCAACATCGCCTTGGGGTCGTTGGGCGAGATGACGGCGAGATCGGGTTTATCCTTCAAATCGGAGAAGGATAATTGCGCCGAATATGCCATGGCTCCTGTGTGGAAGCTTGCGATTTGAGCATTGGACAGGTCGGTGTTGACGAAGAAGGACGCCGTGAAAGCATCAGGTATCGTTCGAATGGCGGAGGTATCCACACCATGACTCTCGAGCCACGCACGCTGCTCTTCGAAATCCTCACCTACGGTTGCCATCACTTTTGGCTTTTCGCCGAGCAACGCGAGCGTGTAAGCGATGTTGGCAGCGATTCCTCCAGGCCGGCGAACAAGCGAGTCGACCAAGAAGGATAGGCTGATCCGGTCGAGCTTGTCCGCTAGAAAGTGATCCTTGAAATAGCCCGGGAACGTCATTAGATAGTCGAATGCAACGGAACCGGTGAGCACGATGTTCATGGTCTTTGGGTCTCCTTGACGGCCAACCGTAAAGATGTCTCATATGGAGGACGAAGAATTCCGACTTCTGTGATGATAGCCGCTATCAGATGGTGTGGGGTGATGTCGAAGGCAGGATTCCTGGCCCGGCTTTCTTCCGGTGCGATCGGTTGCCCATTCCTTTGAAGATCTAACACTTCCGAGGGATCCCGCTCTTCGATGGGGATATGATCCCCAGAGGAGATACTAAGGTCGATTGTAGATGTAGGAACCACGCTGTACGTCGGGACGTTGTTGTCGTTGGCAGCTAAGGCGAGCATGTAGGTGCCAACTTTGTTCGCCACGTCACCATTGGCAGCCACCCTGTCGGCGCCGACGAATACCGCTGCCACCTGTCCGCTGCGCAGGAAGTAGCCAGCGGCATTATCGGTGATAATCTCATAGGGGATGCCATATTGCTCTAATTCCCAGGCGGTGAGACGGGCACCTTGAAGGCGAGGTCGAGTTTCATCAACCAGCACGTGGACATGTTTTCCCTGCTCGTGCGCTGTGCGTATGACACCGAGCGCAGTGCCATAATCCACGGTGGCCAAAGCGCCGGTGTTGCAGTGATGAATCACCGTGTCACCGTCGTTAATCAATTCGGCACCATATTGACCCATTCGCCTATTAACTTCTACGTCTTCATCGGCAAGACGCTCGGCTTCTTCAAGCAGCAATGTTCGGATGAGTCCAGGTTCTTGGGGTTCAATGCGCCTCGCCAACTGGAGCATGCGCTCGAGAGCCCAAACCAGGTTCACGGCTGTCGGGCGGGATTGACGCAAAGACTCAGCAGCGACTTCCAAGTCCTTCCAAAGGGCATCCGTCGTGGAGGCTGGGGAGTGAAAAGCAGCCAGAGCAAATCCGAAGGCCGCCGCGACGCCGATGGCTGGCGCTCCGCGCACTGCCATGTCGCGGATCGCAGCGACAACTTGATCCACGTCCTTTAATTCAATCCACAGTAGCTCAGCAGGGAGTCGTCGTTGATCGATCATGCGTACAGCATGATTTTCGGCATCCCAGGACACAGTTCTCATGGCACTCACACGAAAAGGCGCTCTCGCTGGAGAGCGCAACGGTGATGGCTTCGGCAGTTTAACATGGAGATCCCAAAGCTGCAAGATTGACGAGGTTTCGCGCCTGCTTTATCATCCTGCTATGCGTCGTCGAGCCTTCGGCACCGGTTTCCTGATAATCTTCTCGATCTTGAGCACTCTGGCGTGCAACCTTCCTGAGGCAATGGGGCTGATTGCCACTGCCACTCCCACTGTCACCCCGACCGTAACTGCCACACCCTCGCCGACACCGACACCTACGCCGGAACCGGGCGTACATCTGGATACGGGGGACAAAGCCCTCTTCAACGGCGAATGGGATCGGGCATTAAATGCATATCAATCTGCTCATGCTCAATCCAACGACCCGAACGAGCGGGCGCGGGCTAAATTAGGGATCGGGCGTACGCTGATGCAAGCAGGTCGCAATGAGGAAGCGATCGGGGCACTCTCAGAATACCTAACGTTGTATACGGAGCATGAAGCTTACGGACGCGGCTTTTACCTGCGGGCGCGGGTTTACGAAGCAGTGGATCGAAATTCGGAAGCTGAGCAGGATTATCAGATGTATTTAAACCTTCGCCCGGGATTGATCGACGCCCATGTTCACGAACTTCGCGGTGATGTACTTGTTGAGTTGAAGGATTATTCTGGAGCCATCCTCGCGTATCAGGCTGCACTCAAAGCTCCCAAGCTTGGAGATGGATTGGGTATCGAGATCAAGATCGCACAGTCACATGCGGAGTCCGGTGATTTCACAAGCGCGTTAGCCCAATATGCCGAGATCTACGAAAAGACCAGTAACGAATTCGTCCGGGCCCAGATGGATTACCTTATGGGATTGGCCTATGCTCAGCAGGGCCAATTCGACCAGGCCTATAGGCGATATCTCGACGCAGTTGAAAATTACCCGAAAGCGTATGATTCCTACGCCGGATTGGTAATCCTTGTCCAGGATGGGATCACGGTAAATGAGCTCGATCGAGGTCTTGTGGATTATTACGCCGGTCAGTTCGGTGTAGCTCTGGCAGCATTCGATCGTTATCTCAGTATCTTCCCCGCAGACCATGACGGCATGGTCCACTATTTTAGAGGGCTTACGCTCAGGGCGTTGGGGAATTACCAAGAGGCAGTGCTTGAGTGGTCGGGGCTCATTGGGGATCATCCGGAGGATCTGTACTGGGATTCTGCCTGGGAGGAAAAAGCATACACGCAATGGGCGTATCTGGATCAACACTCACAAGCGGTTCAGACACTTTTAGATTTCGTGGCTGTAGTCCCAAATCACCCTCGCGCCGCAGAATTCCTGTTCGACGCCGGTTTAGTGAGTGAGCGTGATGGCGAACTCGAACAAGCAACAAGGATCTGGCAGCGAGTTGCGGATGAGTATCCATCTTCTACATGGACCTATCGGGCGCTGTTCTTGGCTGGTATCTCGCGTTATAGGCTTGGGAGCCTGGATCTCGCCATTGAAACCTTTCAGCGCGCGCTTGGGCACGTGAACGCAACGGATGAGCGTGCGGCGGCCTATCTTTGGATCGGAAAAACCAAACAGGCACTAGCAGATGACGAAGCTGCACAGGCTGCATTCCAGATGGCTGCGGATGCAGATCCTGGGGGTTACTATTCACTCAGGGCGGATGAGCTGGCGGCTGGTAGAGCTCCCTTCCGGTCACCTGGCGTTTACTCGTTCGAGGCGGACCTAGAGGCCGCGCAGCGTGAGGCGGAGGATTGGTTGCGTTCGACCTTCATCATCTCCGGCCCTGAGCCTTTATCAGCCTTGAGCACTGCGTTGGCAAGCGATCCTCGTCTCATACGGGGGGACGAATTCTGGGCGTTGGGTTTGTATGAGGAGGCGCGGGACGAGTTCGAGGCGCTGCGGATGGCATATGAAGAGGACGCCGAGGCGACGTATCGTTTGATGCACAAGTACCTCGAACTCGGTTTGTACCGCTCAGCGATTTACGCTTCCAGACAAATCATGCGCCTGGCTGGCATGGAAGAGGCAGCGACACGCTTCGCGCCTTGGTATCTGAGATACGTCCGCTTCGGCCCGTACTTCGGTGAGTTAATCCTGCCCCAAGCATTGGCTCATGATTTCGATGGCCTTTTTCTCCTTTCAGTGATCCGGCAAGAGAGCCTATTTGAAGGCTTCGCCACCTCCTATGCCGCTGCCCGAGGTCTTATGCAGATCATCCCCAGCACGGGCTTGTACCTGGCTGATCAGCTGGGTTGGCCACCGGGATACACCCAGGATGATCTATACCGGCCTGTTGTTAGTGTGCGCCTTGGATCTCAGTATCTTGCGGATCAGCGGGATTTCTTCGATGGCGACCTATATGTCGCGCTATCGGCTTATAACGCTGGACCAGGGAATGCCGCGATCTGGAACGCGCTAGCCCCAGACGACCCCGACTTATACTTGGAGGTCGTCCGATTTAGCCAGCCAAGGGAGTACATCCGGGTGATTTTTTGGGCTTACTCACATTATCGGGATCTCTATGCAAGTCCCTGATCCATTCTCCTCCTGCGATCCCGCATCCGCCGGGATTTGTTTCATGGTGCCACCATTCCATCCACAGAATTACCTTGACCCTTGGAAGATCTCTAATAAATAATCGTATCGACAGCGATCGTGGCATGGGGCGTCGAGCGATCAAGAATTATGTATCTATGTCGATCTTTTGATAGCGCTCTCCAGCTTCGATGCGGATAGGTAGATGATTTTGGGCAGGAGGTAAGGGGCAAGTTGCGTATCGTGTGAAGGCACAGGGGGGATTATAGGCACGGTTAAAATCCAGGGTCACGACATCGCCTTTCGGGGCTTCGGTTGAGAGGAATCTGCCCGAGGGATACGTTTGGTCTTCGGCGGTGAGATCTCTGAAGATTAAAAACAAACCGCTTTCTTCTTCGCCGAGGGCGTCTAGACGGCAATCTGTTTCTTGCAGCGTGAACGTCACATGTCCGGCAGCGGTCACATTTTCAACGTCCCCCAGAACATTGGAAACGTGAATTTCGAATGGGGGGTTATACGTGGAGAACAACGCCTCTACACGATAGTGATCTTGAATGGGATACCAGATTCGACCTGGAAAAGATTTTCGCTGTGGACGTCGTTTGTCCCAGAGGCGAATTCCGTACCGCTCCCCACGCTGAATGGCGACCATCGTTAAACGACCCAGATGGATGAAAGTTGGTGAACCAGCGGAATCGGGTTCGAGTTTGGCATGCGTAATACCATCGCCGTCGATACGAACGCTTCCGCTAGCTGCAACGTCGAGCGTGATCTCTTGGTTATGGAGTGTAATCGTGCCAACGTGCTCCGGGGCTGAACCTTCCGGAAGCACAAAGGCATTCGATGTTGCGCTACCAAAAGTGTTCGCTCCTTCATGGAGCCAATACAATCCGGCCAGGGCAAGCCAGCTATTCTCCTCGCGAAGTGCGTCGTCCATTTTCTGACGCCAGTCTTCTATCGTTTGATGGTAAGAATCGTGCGACATGCTCCCTTCCTAATGCGTTCAATCTTATTTCAAAAACAACCAGATTAACTCTGGGAATTCAGATTCTGTCAATGAGCTACTAATCGAAGAAGGAATCTGGGCTTTTGTCTTGGCTAGAAGGGGGGCATTCTGTCTTATATCCGGGAGGTTCGTCGGCGATACCTGATCAGATATACCCATCGTTATCAAGTATGAATTCGGATTCTGATGGATGGAAACTCCTCGCTCAACCTGGAATTTCGTAGCTTGTGTTAAGATCCTCCGGATGTGTCTCCGTGTGTGCCCAATCGCGGATTTTGTGGATATCCCCTCGGTCATAAAAGCGGGTGATTGCCAAAAATCTATGATATACTATATGTTTGTGAATAGCAATTAGAGGGAGCAGACAGCGGGTAGGTATAAAGCGGTGAGCGATCATCTATTAGATGCGGAAACCGGCTTTAATAGGCCGGCTTTTTCCGCGCGTGTGTTGTTTAACGAGGTTGTATCTATCCCAGTCCCTGTTTAAGGAGTTACCGAATGGCGTCCAAAATTGGTCAGAAGTGGTACTCGCGGATCCCGGATGTTCATGAACTTCCGAGATTGATCGAAGTCCAACTCGAATCCTTTCAGTGGCTTCAGCAGAAAGGGCTTGCAGAACTATTTAACGAGATCTCTCCCATCGTTTCTTATAACGGGGGGATGAAACTGTTCTTCCCGGGCAGCACTTCTGAAGCGAAGGAATTCGATCTCACCTATTGGTTTGAAGACCCCAAACATGAAATTGAGGAATGTCTTGAGCGCGATTTGACATATGCTGCACCGATGTACGTCTCTGTTCTGCTAGCCGGGTCGGAGGTGCCCGAGCCGATTAAACAAGATCTATTCCTCGGTGATTTCCCCGTCATGACCGAGAAAGGCACGTTCATCATCAATGGCACAGAGCGGGTGGTGGTATCGCAATTAATCCGATCGCCGGGCGTATATTTTGATGCGCCGGAGGACCGAGCCACAGGGCGCCGCCTTGCGACTGCCAAGCTGATCCCAGACCGTGGCGCTTGGATGGAGTTTGAGACTCGTAAAAGCGATTATTTGACCTTGAAGTTCAATCGAAAGCGTACAGTGCCGGTCACTATCCTGCTCCGGGCGCTCGCTGCAATCAAAGATGGTTTAGGTAAAACACCGATTAAAGAGGGATCAGATGAAGAGCTTCTAGAACTTTTTAGCGAAGCAGACAACAACCCCGATCACCCCTACATCGCTACCACGATCCGCCAAGAGCCTACTTGGGAAATCAAGGAGGGGCGGACATTAGCAGAGGAGGCGTTGATCGAGTTCTACCGCCGTATGCGCCCGGGCGACCCGCCCACGTTGGATAACGCCCGCGAGTATCTACAAGATCAACTTTTCGATCAGCGACGCTACGACACCGAACGTGTGGGGCGTTATAAGCTCAATCAAAAACTCGATCTGCACGATAAAGTTCCGTTAAAGCATCGCCGCGTCACCACCTGGGATATCGTGCGCCTGATCGAGCGACTGATTCTGATTAATAATCACGCGGCCGAGCCGGACGACATCGACCATTTGGGCAATCGCCGTGTGAAAACGATAGGAGAATTAATCCAAGGCAAGTTGCGAGTGGGATTACGACGTATGGAGCGCGTAATTCTGGAGCGCATGTCGATTCGCGATCAGGATCAAATATCGCCAGTATCCCTGGTCAACATTCGGCCTGTCGTGGCAGCGTTGCGCGAGTTCTTTGGTTCGAGCCAGTTGTCACAGTTCATGGATCAGACAAACCCCTTGGCGGAACTCCGCCACAAGCGTACCTTGTCGGCGTTAGGACCAGGTGGCCTGCGACGAGAACGTGCGGGCTTCGATGTGCGTGACGTTCATCATTCACACTATGGCCGCATCTGTCCGATCGAAACACCGGAGGGGCCAAACATCGGCCTCATCGGAAGGCTTGCCTCCTACGCGCGTGTCAATGATTTCGGTTTCATCGAGACACCATACCGCAAGGTGCTCAGGGAGTTGAAAGCGAATGACAAGCGTATTATCGGTCGTAAGGTGAGAGGCGACGTTACTCATCCAAAGAGCGGGAAAGTGATCGCGAAAGATGGTGAAGAAATCACCGAAAAGCTTGCCAAGGAGTTGGCCAAGCTAAAAGAACCAATTTCCATTGTGCCTTTCGTCTCGCAGGAGATCGTGTACCTCACGGCGGACGATGAGGATCGTTTTGTCATCGCGCAAGCAAATGCACCGCTCAACGAATTCTATGAATTTGTCCGCCAACGTGCCTCTTGCCGTTACGGCGGTGATTTCCAATTTTCCACACCCGAACAGATCGACTACATGGATGTCTCGCCGCGGCAGATCGTGGGAGTGAGTGCTGCATTAATTCCATTCTTGGAGCACGACGACGCCAACCGCGCCCTCATGGGCTCAAACATGCAAACCCAGGCCGTGCCGTTGGTTCAGCCTGAAGTACCGCTCGTGTCGACAGGAATGGAACGCTATGCGGCGCTTGATTCAGGGCAAGTCATCTTAGCCGAAGAGGCAGGTGAGGTGGTCTCCGTCACCGGCAGTAAGGTAGTGGTACGCAGTGGAAAGAACACTAACACTTACAACCTGCGAAAGTTCAACCGCTCGAATCAGAGCACATGCATCGATCAACGTCCAGCGGTGATTAAAGGCCAGCGGGTGAAAAAAGGCGATGTTGTCGCAGATTCCTCATCGACCGCGGAAGGTGAGTTGGCATTAGGCCAGAACGTGCTTTGTGCCTTCATCTCTTGGGAAGGGGGAGACTTCGAGGATGCGATCCTTATCTCTGAACGATTGGTCCGAGAAGACCTGTATACATCGGTTCACATCGAGAAGCACGAGGTGGAAGCGCGCGATACCAAACTGGGTCCCGAAGAGATCACGTACGATATCCCCAATGTGGGTGACGACGCCCTTCGGGATCTGAACGAGGATGGGATCATCCGAGTGGGCGCAGAAGTGGGCCCGAACGATATTCTCGTCGGTAAAATCACACCCAAAGGCGAGAAGGAACTCACGCCGGAGGAAAAATTGCTGCGTGCCATCTTTGGAGAAAAAGCTCGCGAGGTGAAGGATACTTCCCTGCGCATGCCGCATGGCGAGCGGGGAAAGGTCGTCGATGTTAAGGTCTTTACACGCGAGGAACATAGGGATTTACCAGCCGGCGTAGAAAAGATGGTACGTGTGTCTGTGGCACAGCGAAGGAAGGCTACCGAGGGTGATAAGATGGCCGGACGCCATGGTAACAAGGGCGTGATTTCCAAGGTGGTTCCCATTGAAGACATGCCATTCTTGGAGGACGGCACCCCGATCGATCTCATTCTCAATCCACTGGGTGTGCCCGGCCGAATGAACATCGGGCAGATTTTAGAGGCGCATCTCGGATGGGCTGCGGATAAGCTCGGTTTCCGTGCAGTATCTCCGGCATTCGATGGCGCTACGGAGACGGAACTTGAGGCCGAATTGGCTCGCGCTTGGTTGGTCGATCGTGCTTGGAAAGAGATCGGAGAACGTGCCTGGGAATGGACCAAAGAACAAGGATACTACGAAGAGGATGCTTTCGAAGATGATGACGAGGTGCGGCGGCTCTATCTCGAGCACTGGCTTGCGGATAAAGGCTATGAGCCCGATTTGATCGCCATCGACACTCGTTACGCACGCCGAGCGACCTTGCGTGAGTGGCTGCGTGAAAGCGGCTACAACCCAGATGAAATCCTGGTATTTGAGGGATCGGAGAATCCCGATTCCTTGAGCGAATCCATTAATGAGGCGTCCATTGAAGCTTGCCTTCGTTTGTGGATCGAGTCGCATGGCCGCAAAACCGGCAATATTAAATCGCTTCACACGCTTCGGACTTCCGCCAGTGAACTCATGGGAGAGATTGGCGAGCCACTACCCATTCTTGGGAAACAAATCCTCTACGACGGTAAATCGGGTACCCCCTACGATCAATCTGTCACTGCTGGCAAGGTCTTGATGATGAAATTGCATCACCTGGTCGAGGACAAGGTGCATGCTCGATCTACGGGGCCATACTCCCTTGTTACCCAGCAACCGCTAGGCGGCAAAGCACAATTCGGGGGTCAGCGGTTTGGGGAGATGGAGGTGTGGGCACTGGAGGCGTATGGTGCTGCGCACACCTTGCAAGAGATGCTGACCGTAAAATCTGATGATGTCCAAGGGCGTGTGAAAACGTATGAGGCCATTGTCAAGGGAGATCCGGTAGAGGAACCAGGGATCCCAGCTTCCTTCAGGGTACTGGTGAAGGAATTGCAGAGCCTCGGTTTAGCCGTTGAAGCAATAAGCGACGAGGGGGAGCTCATCCGCTTCGGCAAAGACGAAGAGCGGGCACGTCCTCCCCGCTTGGGTTTGGGCCTGCTGGATATGGAGCCGCGATTTTAGGCTAGGAGTCCCATCGCCCAATCATGGCATCTGAACAGTGGGAGGAGATACAGGGGCTTGTTTGAGTAAATCGCGTGAATGGTGACGTGCACGGCTCAGGATTTCCAGTGGAATTTGCCAGCAGTTGCCTACGGGCATGCGATATAAACAAGTGAGCCCAGCTGGTGAATTTCAGAGTATTTTGGTTTCCTTGACGGTTATAGGGGTGCATGATAGAATAATCGCTCGTTGAATCTGATCCACGGGACGAGTGACCGAGGTACGAGTTGAGCTTCTCGGTCATGACTTACCCGAACTGATCCGCAAGAAGAACCTGCCTGGCGAGGCCATCGCGCACGTCCGATGGCCTCCCTTAGTGGCAGGTGACAGAAGCGTTTTCGCCCCTGGATCATGAAGTAAATGGAGGTTGAAGGTGCCAACGATCAACCAACTTGTGCGTAAGGGTCGTAAGCCGAAGCGCTCGAAGACGAAGGCGCCGGCGCTGCAGTATATCTATAACTCGTTCAAGCAACGACGCATCCCGCAGCGCAAAGGAGCCCCGCAGAAGCGTGGTGTTTGTACTCAGGTGCGTACGCAGACGCCGAAGAAGCCCAATTCGGCTTTGCGGAAAGTCGCCCGTGTCCGTCTAACCAATCAGATCGAGATTACGGCGTACATCCCTGGAGAGGGTCACTCCCTGCAGGAGCACTCCGTGGTATTGGTGCGTGGTGGGCGAGTGAAAGACCTCCCAGGAGTCCGCTATCATATTATCCGCGGCACACTCGATTCCACCGGGGTTGAAGACCGTCGGCAAAGTCGATCCAAGTATGGCGGGAAGAAACCGAGGAAAACGTCTCTAACTTAGTCGGTCGCCAATCACATGGCGACCGCATCGATGTATGGTCGAATGGAGCAGGCAAATGCGACGAACAAAGCCTGAAAAGAGAGAAATCCTACCCGATGTGCGCTACAGCAACCAGCTCGTTCAAGGGATGATCAATCGCGTGATGAAGAAGGGGAAAAAGAGCGTTGCCACAGGCATCGTTTATGACGCTCTCGATTTAATCCAGGAGCGGTCTAAACGTGACCCGATAGAGGTATTTGAGCAGGCTTTGAAGAACACCTCTCCAGTCCTGGAGGTCAAACCGCGACGTGTAGGTGGTGCGACCTACCAGGTACCCGTGGAGGTTCGACCAGACCGTCGTATCTCGCTGGCGATGCGTTGGATTCTGGGAGCCGCGCGGGCGCGTCCCGGTAAGACCATGGCAGAGAAGCTGGCTGCAGAGTTGATGGATGCCTCCAACAACTCAGGCGCGGCGATCAAGAAACGCGAAGAAACGCATCGTATGGCAGAGGCCAACCGAGCCTTCGCCCATTATCGATGGTAATTCGTAAGGAGCACAGCCCAATAGGCTGACTGTGGTTGACGATGACACGTGAGTATCCGTTAGAACGCTTCCGAAATATCGGCATCATCGCTCACATCGATGCTGGCAAGACGACAACTACCGAGCGGGTTTTATTCTACACAGGTCGTACGCATCGTCTTGGTTCGGTCGATGACGGCACCACAGTCACCGATTGGATGGAACAAGAGCGTGAGCGAGGGATAACGATCGTCTCCGCAGCGGTCACGGCGATGTGGCGCGACCACATCATCAACATCATAGACACACCCGGACACATCGATTTTACAGCAGAAGTCCAACGCTCATTGAGGGTGCTTGACGGTGGTATCGTGGTCTTTGATGCCGTTCAAGGTGTGGAACCGCAATCGGAGACCGTTTGGCGCCAGGCTGACCGCTACAAAGTACCGCGTATGTGCTTCGTCAATAAGATGGATCGCGTAGGATCTTCCTATGAAAAGACGGTTGAGAGCATCCGAGAGCGCCTGGGTGCAAATCCCATCCCGGTCCAAATGCCGATCGGGCTCGAAGCGGACTTCATGGGTGTGGTAGATCTGATCGAAGGGGATGCAATAATCTGGACCGACGAATTGGGGACAACGCCCGAGCGGAGCGACATCCCGGCGGATCTGAGAGCAGAAGCCGAAGACCGACGTGCGAAAATGCTCGAGCAAATCGCCGAAGCTGATGAGGCTCTGACACTCAAGTATCTGGAGGGCGAGGAAATCAGCATAGAGGAGCTGAAAGCTGGTTTGCGGAGAGCTGTTATCGCTGGAAAGGCTACACCGGTATATTGCGGCTCAGCGCTTCGCAACAAGGGTGTGCAGCCCCTTCTTGACGCCGTCATCGAATATCTCCCCTCACCACTGGATATTCCCCCCGTTTTCGGCATGAAGCCGGGAACCAATGAGGAGCTCTCTCGTCCTACTCGGGACGATGCGCCCATGAGCGCACTCGTTTTCAAAATCGTCACTGATCCTTACGTTGGGCGTTTAGCATATTTCCGTGTGTATTCAGGCAAAATCACCAAAGGCAGCAAGGTATACAACGCAAACAAAAGCAGGAGTGAACGCATAGGCAGGCTCTTGCGCATGTATGCCGATCGTCGCGAGGATATTGATGAGGTTCTCGCGGGTGACATCGGCGCCGTGTTGGGAATGAAGAATACTTTCACCGGCGACACGCTTTGTGATTCGGCCAACGCTATTATTCTCGAGAATATTACCTTTCCCGAACCTGTGATCTTCCTGGCCATCGAACCTAGAACCATGGCCGATCAAGACAAAATGTCGGAAGCGCTTCAGAAGCTTGCTGAGGAAGATCCAACATTCCGGGTCGGTGTCGATGAAAACACTGGACAGACCATGATCTGGGGTATGGGGGAGTTACACTTGGAGGTGCTGGTCGACCGCATGCTGCGCGAGTTTAAAGTCCAGGCCAAAGTGGGGCGGCCACGCGTGGCATATCGCGAGTCAATCTCTCAGCCCGTCCCAGCAGTGGAATATCGCTATGTGAAACAAACAGGCGGTCGCGGCCAATTTGCACATGTGGTGCTCAAGCTCGATCCAGCTGAGCCAGGCTCAGGCGTTCGATTTGAATCGAAGATCAAGGGCGGCGTGATCCCTAAGGAATTTATCCCGGGGGTGCAGAAAGGGGTTCGTGAGGCCGCCGAAAGCGGCGTACTGGCCGGGTATCCCGTCACCGATGTAGACGTGGCTCTAATTGATGGATCGTTTCATGAAGTCGACTCGAGCGAGTTGGCTTTCAAAGTCGCCGGTTCCCTGGCGTTCAAACAGGGTGTCCAACAGGGTAATCCAATCTTACTCGAACCAGTCATGGGCGCCGAGGTGGTTGTCCCCGAGGATCATGTAGGCGATATCACGGGAGATCTATCAGCTCGTCGCGCGGCAATTGAAGGAATCGAATCCAGGCCTGGGAATACGCAAGCGATCCAGGCGATGGTCCCTCTGGCAGAGATGTTTGGTTACGCCACTGATCTGCGTTCGATGACGCAAGGACGAGGCGTATTTACGATGGAATTCGATCATTATGCCGAGGTGGCGGAGACCACCACCAAGGAGATCATGGTGGGCGCGCGTTAATCGGGCGCTTGAAATGGCAATCTTAAACACATAAGGAGCGAGAGGAAGACCATGGCGAAAGGGAAATTTGAACGAACGAAGCCACATATGAACGTGGGCACCATCGGACACATCGACCACGGGAAGACGACGCTGACGGCGGCGATCACGAAGTGGTGTTCGTTCCAAGGGTTGGCGGATTTCAGGCCGTTCGATTCGATCGACAATGCGCCGGAGGAGAAAGAACGGGGCATCACGATTGCCATAGCGCATGTGGAGTACGAGACGGAGAAGCGCCACTATGCGCACGTGGACATGCCTGGGCACCGGGACTACATCAAGAACATGATCACGGGGGCGGCGCAGGTGGACGGGGCGATCCTGGTGGTGGCGGCGCCGGACGGGCCGATGCCGCAGACGCGGGAGCACGTGCTGTTGGCGCGGCAGGTGGAAGTGCCGTCGGTGGTGGTGTACCTGAACAAGGTCGACATGATGGACGACGAGGAACTGCTGGAGCTGGTGGAGTTGGAGCTGCGGGAGTTGTTGAACGAGTACGAATTTCCTGGGGATGAGACGCCGATTGTGCGCGGGAGTGCGCTGCAGGCGTTGGAGAGCAAGAGCGAAGATCCGGATGCGCCGGAGTATGAGAGCGTCAAGGAATTGCTGCGGGTGATCGACGAGTACATCCCGGAGCCGAAGCGGGAGGTGGACAAGCCGTTCATGATGCCGGTGGAGGACGTGTTCTCGATCAAGGGACGCGGGACGGTGGTGACGGGGCGGATCGAGCGCGGGTTGATCAATACGGGCGATGCGGTCGACATCGTCGGTCTGAGGGACAAGGGGATGAGCTCGGTGGTGACCGGGGTGGAGATGTTCCACAAGACGCTGGACGACGGGCAGGCGGGTGACAACGTGGGCCTGTTGCTGCGCGGGATCGACCGGGACGAGGTGGAGCGAGGGATGGTGATCGCCAAGCCAGGGTCGATCACGCCGCACACGAAGTTCATGAGCGAAGTGTACGTACTGACGAAGGATGAAGGGGGCCGGCACAAGGCGTTCTTCAGTGGGTATCGGCCGCAGTTCTACATCCGGACGATGGATGTGACGGGGACGATCCAGCTGCCGGAGGGGGTGGAGATGGTGATGCCGGGTGACAGCGTGAATCTTGAGGTGGAGTTGATCACGCCGGTGGCGTTGGAGAAAGGTTCGAAGTTCGCCATCCGTGAGGGTGGCCTGACGGTCGGTGCGGGTGTGATCACCGATATCTTGGAATAGGTGTGAGATGGCCAAGCAGAAAATCCGCATCCGACTGAAGGCGTACGATCACAGGGTTCTCGATCAATCCGCGCAACGTATTGTGGAAACGGCGGAGCGGACTGGCGCGAAAGTGGTTGGACCTGTGCCCTTGCCCACAAAAATTGAGCGTTTCACAGTGCGCCGGTCAACGTTCATAGATAAGGACTCGCACGAACATTTCGAAATCCGAACGCACAAGCGCTTGATCGATGTTATCGATCCTGACACGAAAACCATTGACACATTGATGCGGCTTAATCTGCCGGCCGGTGTGGATATTGAAATAAAGATTTAGTTTGGACTGACCGAACGAAAGGACGTTTTCTACAACGGTTTTAGAAATGCACAGTGGCGGGGTAAGAGCCGCCTGAGAAAGCGGAGTGCTCAAAGAATTCAGACAACCGCTTCCAGAGGGCTGACTGCCTTGCATTCGGGGATGATGCAGCCAAAGCCCTGGCTGACAGTCCCGTCAAGTCAACGCTTGAGGAGAAAACGGATGAAGGGGCTGATTGGTAAGAAAGTTGGTATGACCCAGATTTTCGATGAGGCAGGTGAGGCCGTTCCGGTCACTTTAATCGAAGCTGGGCCTTGTTATGTCACACAAATACGCACACCGAGACGGGATGGGTACCGGGCGGTGCAATTGGGATTCGGCGAGGTGAAATCACGGCGCTTGACGGGTGGTCAACTCGGTCACCTTACGCGCACAAATCTACCTCC
>WVZH01000483.1:7276-8657 GCA_011772595.1 Anaerolineales bacterium | reverse complement strand
GAAAACCAATTTCGGGCTCAATGATTTCAACACCTTACAGAACAAGTGTCAAAGTCGGGTTTGAGAGGGACATACGAACCATTAAGTGGGGGCCCTTCGCCTCTCGTCCACGTTACTTCAGCCCAGCCTTGCGCAGGCCGTCGAGATATCGCTCCATGTCGCCGGGCTTCTTGAAGGGCACCTGTTGCCTGACATCGCCGATTGTCATACCGGGCAACAGAAGAAGCAGTTCCTTGAGCGCGGTCTGCGCCTCCTTCTTCCGGTCCAATTGGCCATAGCTCGCCGCCAGTAAGCGATGGCCACCTGGAAACTGCGGATTCTCCTGGATGGTCTTTACTCCCCATTCGCGAGCCTCGTCGTAGCGCTCCGCCGCAAACGCCGCCAGGCCCAGATGGGCAACCCAATAAACCATGAAGGGGTCGCGGGGACTGAGACGGATCGCTTTGTTGATCTGTGCGACGGCCGCCTCATACTCGCCTGCAAGCGCCAGCGTCTGTCCGAGAGCGCCATACGCGTTTGCGAGACTCGGATTGAGGTCAATCGCCCTCTCTAGCCTCCGGATGGCATCATCGTATCGCCTTGAAATCAGATCGACCAAACCCAAGGCCGTGTGCGCCCAAGCGTCCCGATCGTCTATCGCAACGGCGCGCTGCGCTGCTTTAGCCGCCTCCCGGATGGATTGGTCTACCGACTCACTCCAGCGAAACTGCGCCTGCATCAAGTGAGTGAACGCCAGAAGACAGAAAGCCCCAGCGCTGAGCGGGTCCAGGTCGATCGCCCTTCGAAGTAAGCGCTGGGCTTCGGCAACGTCTTGCTTAGTGTAGCGCGAATGATGTGAAGTCGCACGCATGACGCAGTCCCAGGCGTCCAAGCTGCGCACGTCCTTTCGCTGGGCACGTTGCATCTCTGCCGAAAGAAACTCGGGGCCAACCGATGTGACGATGCTCTGCGTGATCTCGTCCTGCACCGCAAAGATGTCCTCAAGCTCGCGGTCATAGCGCTGGGCCCAGACGTGATGGTCGGTAGGGGCGTCGATTAGCTGCGTGGTGATGCGTACCCGGTTCCCGGCTTTGCGAACGCTACCCTCCAGCACGTAACGTACGCCCAGATCCTGCGCTACCTGTTTCACGTCCGCCGTTTTGCCCTTGTAGGTAAAGGTGGAATTTCGGGCAATAACAAAGAACCACCGGAACCTGGAAAGAGCGGTGATGATGTCCTCGGCGATACCGTCGGCGAAATACTCTTGTTCCGGGTCGCCACTCATGTTTGCGAAGGGTAGAACGGCAATCGACGGCCTATCAGGGGGCTCCAGATGTTTGACAAAGGTGGTCTGAGTCGCAACCGACTCCATGCTAACTTGATAAACTCGGACGGGCTTTGC
>WVZH01000483.1:0-7190 GCA_011772595.1 Anaerolineales bacterium | reverse complement strand
TCTCCATAGATCCGCTCTCCTTCCTCGACCACGTCTCCAAGATTGACACCAATGCGAAACTCCATTTTACGCTCTTCAGGTAAGTCGGCATTCCGTTCAGCCAGCTCCCGCTGGATTTCCACTGCGCAGTTTATGGCGTCCACCACACTGGTAAATTCGGCTAGAACATTGTCACCCGGGGCATCCACCACACGACCTCTGCACTGTTGAATGACAGTTGCCATTGCTGTGCGGTAAGTAGTTAAGGTGCGGATAGTCGCATCCTCATCCTCTCTCATGAGGCGGCTGTAACCCTTGACATCCGCACTGAGAATGGCAGCGAGCTTGCGTTTAAAGCTCTCCTCGGGCATAGCTTCCCCCATTAAGTTATTGATAGCAGAAGAGAATCAAAGAAATAATGTGTCAGCAGTGGATTCAGCAGGTGTGTGAGGTTCCGCTATCGCTGAGACGAGAGCGTGCGTGAAGTCAGAGGCAGCAAGAGGCTTTCTGGATTCATAACTCTCCCCTCTGTTTTTTTACCACGAGGAACTTCAAATGGCAAATTCCAGTACTGGCACGGATCATATTCCCCTGCTGTTTCCTTAATGCGGCCCGATGATTTCAAGATGAAAGGCTCTATTTGCTGTCCCCGTAAATTCCGTTTATTTGCATCGCAAATCATCAGGTCTGAAGGCGGGTAGAAACCGTCTGTTTCAGTTGAGACTGTCGAAAACCCTAAAATCCCAATTCTTGAACTCGTAAGTACTTGAAATTACTACGGGTGAATTTTGCGAAAATGGCAAAATTGGACTTTTTCGACAGTCTCGTTAGTATCAGAAACCTCAGTTTGAAAACACGAGTGTTGGTCTGGTTTGAGATTCGCTTACCCCTGACGAGAGGAAGGCCATACTGGTGTTAGATCGCTCCAAGGTCCTTATGGCTTCTAAGGTCTTTTATCGGCTTTTCCCGTGAGAAAATACGCCTTCATCTTCCCTTTACCTTTAACATCGATTATACCTCGCTCCTCACAGAGGTAATGATCCTTCAAGCGCTCATATGTGCTTTCGGTAAGCTGAATACAATTCTCCACACCGTGCGACTCCATTCGACNNTAGAAACCGTCTAGCCCACGTAGGAATAGACAGGAGGCCTCATCTTAGCAGTATCAAAATAATCCTTCAATACCAAAAGGGGTTAGACATAGCAGAGGAGTCTGGTGTGTGGTCGAACACTTCCGATTAACTGTCAAACATGTAGAGAAACGCTCAAAGTCAGTCACCTCCACTAGCTCTCGAATTGTTTCTCATGGTTGCGGGGCAAGGGGACTTGCCTGCTTAGCTAAAGGACAAGCCCCGTACCCGTAGAGGGCTCATTCCTCCTTCGGCGAATTTTCCAACTTGATTATGTTCTGGAAACATTCAACTCTGGGACCTCTTGGCGGAGCAAGGGAGCATAGCTGGGCCTGCGAACCATCAGCATCTCGATGCACGATTCCACATTCGCCTGCCGCTTAATCAACCCCGTGTACACCCCAGCACCTTCAATGTCCCCAATGAGCAGCACGCCTACCAAGCGGCCATCCTTGACCACCAGTTTGCGGTAGACATCCCCACGACGAGCAATATACACCCGATAGCCGTCGCCTGAGGGTGATTCGATTAAGCCAACGGAGACAGTAGGAATGTCGGCAAGGTCCATAGAGTTGAGGACACCGAAAGCACCCGGGAACTCCACATCCCCGCCGGCCATGTTCTCCCCTGCTACGCGGCCCATATCTACAGCGTTGGTCCAGATGCCGCTGACGATACTCTCACCGGTGACTATGTCAACAGTCTCAACTACATCGCCCGCAGCATAGATGTAAGGATCGCTGGTCCGGAGATGTTTATCCACAAACACGCCTCGGTTGACGGTGAGACCCGCCGCCCGGGCTAACTCCACTTTAGCCTGCACTCCTACAGCCACGACGATGAGGTCGGCTTCCACGAGCCGACCGTCGTCCAGCACCACCCCTTTGAGCCGGCCTTTGTAACGCTCAACTTCTCGAACGGTCTGACCCAGGATGAGCCTGATGCCCTGGGATTCGATGGCTCGACTGAGGATTTGGCTTGCGACCTCATCGAACTGCACAGGGACGACGCGAGTGAGCTTCTCCACCACGTCTACTTGCAACCCCCGACGGCGCAAAGCAAAACTGGCCTTCATGCCTACCCGACCGCCACCGATGACCATGGCTCTTTTTGCCCCGTCGGATGCTATCTTGATGGCCTTGGCATCATCGATGGTGCGCAAAACATGGACGCTGAGGCCATCCAGGCCGGTGATAGGAGGACGGATCGCCGAGCTGCCGGTGGCGATAAGCAGCCGATCGTAGGGGAAACTCTCACCGTTGTCGAGGCTCAGCTTCTGCCCTTGACGGTCGATAGCAACAACCCGTGCTTTCAGGCGCACCTCAACGCCCTCCGGTGTGGTCACTTCATCCCGGAAGACCGAATCCTTACCCACGCCGTCCTCAATGAGAGCCGGGATGAGCGGCCGGTAGTAACCCGGATGAGGCTCGTCGGAGAGGATGAGCACCTGGCTCGCCGGATCCCGGGCACGAATGGCTCTTGCAGCGGCGTTCCCAGCAGCCCCGTGGCCGATAATTACGTACCTCATTCGATCACCTCCTCACAGGACGCGGACGGCGAATCGCTCCTTCTGCGTCCCTTCCCAATCAATCAACGGCCTTGGCCACTACCCCGGCTATGGCTTTCCGCACCCCTGCACCGAATTCCTCCGCTTCAGCATAAACCAGTGCCTTGGTGGGACAAGCCTTGACGCAGGCTGGAACATCCAGATCAGGGCAGGAGTCGCACTTGACGGCAATTTTGCGTTCCTTATGCCGCCCTACCACGCCGTAGGGGCAGACCATCATGCACGTCCAGCAGCCTACACAACGTTCTTCCCGCTCCATAACCACTCCCCGATCATCCCGGTAAATAGAGCCTGAGATGCAGGCATCAAGACATGGAGCTGGATCACAGTGACGACAGGTGAGAGGGATGTTACGGTCATCAGCCCGCTCGATCTGCAAACGATAACGGGGCAGTGGTGTCTCAGTGATGGCACCAAACAGGTCCTTGCTGATCGAATGCTCCACGGCACAGACAAGCTGACAAGCGCCGCAGGCCAGGCAACGATCCAAACGTACGAATATCTCCTTCATATCCCCAACTCCTTCCTTCTCTTTCCAATGGCTTCCACCAGCTTCCCTGCTGCGCTTACAGGATCAGCATCGACGATGAAGTAGCCACCGAAAAGACCCTTCACGTCCTCGGTGAGTACCTTTGCGACGGTAGCACTACCAAGAACCGGCGGAACAATGCCAACGTGGGTTGGTAAGCCCGCAGCCACCGCCCAGGTGCCGATGGCGATTGCCTTCTCGGTGGCCGCCTCAGGAGCGCTGGCGACAACGGGCAGTTTGTCGAGATCAACCCCAAGTTTGTTGGCCACTGCCACGGCGACGTCCGCGGCCCGAGTATTGTCTACGCACGAGCCCATGTGGAGGATTAGCGGTAATGGGCCCTCCAGTCCGGCAGCCTGGCCCAGCGCAGTGAGTACCCCCTTCAGCCCGTCTCCAGCGTATTCTTTAGTTGCGTCAGAGGTCAGAAGCCCATGACGACCGAAGGCGCCGGCTCCGCAACCCGTGGCCAGGAGCAGGACATTCTGTTTTGCCAACTCCTTCGCCATGGAAGTAAAGCCACTGTCCTGCGTCACCCGCACGTTGTTACAGCCGGCAAAGAGACACACTCCCTGGATGTTTCCATTAACGATGTTGTCAATCAACGGTTTCAGGGGATCACCCTTATTTAACAGAGTTAATGCTCCGACGATGGTCTCTGTGGAGAAGCCTGCCATCGTCGTGCTTTGATGGGAAGGGATGTTTACCCGCTTAGGGTCGCGTCTCCCAAATGCCTCAATACCCTCACGGATGATTTCCTTGGCCGTCTCCCCCGCTTTCTCCTCGCTGAACTCTATGTGGCTAGCACCGGGAATTTTGGCGATGGGCATGGTGGTGATTAGCTTTGTGTGATAGCACTCAGCCAACGTCCCTAAGCTGGGCATGATACACTGGTAGTCCACCACCATAGCGTCGAGCGCCCCGGTTAGCACGGCCAGTTCCTGTGAGACCGAGTGAGTGGCCGAAGGGATGCCGTGGCGCATGAGTCCTTCGTTTCCGGTACAGCAGATACCTACCAGATTGACCCCAGCCGAGGCGCCAGCAGATTTCGCCTTCTCATCAAGTTCGCTGGCCGTCTGGGCTATTATGTCGGAGAGCACAGGATTATGGCCGTGCAGGGCAATATTCACTGCATCGGCGTTTAACACGCCCAGGTTGGCCGCGGAAACCACTGGCTTGGGGGTACCGAAGAGAATGTCCGCCAAATCCGTGCCCATATGACACCCAGCAAAATCGGCCAGGGCGCACTTCACCCCACCGAGAAGCAGGTTGATCGGATCGGCATCCACCCCATAGGTGGTGCGGTGCATGACCTCGGAGATAGCGGAGTCAATTCCCGTGGGGACAACGCCATACTTGACGAAGGTGTCAATACGGCCCTGGGTTACGTTGCTCGCCGCCCAGGCCACCGGCGTCTCCTTCTCCGAGAAATCTGCCAGCGCTGCCTCAGCTACGGCCTTGGCCAGTTCCTGAATGCTCTTGCCCTCGGTTGGAATCCCAATGCGTGCAGCAACAGTCTTGAGCTTGGCCTCGTCCTTGATGGGGTAGTCTGGGGCTTTGCCCTCAGCCGATTTGAGCAGAGTATTAGCCAGATGTTTGGCGTGGCCGGAGTGCGCCGCAGTCCCGGCGGCGATGGCCCGGCCCAAATTGCGGGCCACGATGGTATCAGCGGTGGCTCCACAGGCACCAAGAGTGGCCCCCTCTCCGAATGGGTCAATTCGGCAGGGACCCTGCATGCAATTGCGGCAGCAAGTTCCCAGCTCTCCAAAGCCGCACTGGGGCGCCTGAGCTTCGAATCGGTCCCAGATGACGTCGTAGGCTTCCCGCTCAGCGATCTGGAGAACGGCCCTAGATGCGGCATCAGTTGATCTCTCCATTGATCTCCTCCTTTGTTCGCTGAAATGCGTCAAAAATAATATCGATTTTCAGTAAACATCACCCCCCTCCATATGCAAAACTCGTTTATACTTCATAATAGATCAGGTCTCTCACTTGTAACTGCTGACATTAACTTCGCTTGAAAGGGAAAGAGGTACTGATTTCCAAGAAAATCGAAACTTCTAGAAAGATAGAATTCCCGCTTACCCCTCGGGAACTTTCACAAAGCGAGCGGGAAAGGGGCTGACTATATCAATTGAGGAATTTGAGAAGCAGAACTTGGGAATTCTGATTTCTTTACCCACTGGATTTTGTAAAAAGTAGCTTTTAGGCCACAATAGATCATCGAACTTATCGAGGAGTAAAAAAGCCTCCAAGGAGATATTTAAACCCCTCAGAGGCTTCATGTTGCTACCTTTCGGATGCCTTGTCTCATAACTCATCCTAGAGGCTGCGAGTTATGTTGATCGTCGAGCAAACCGACAAATTACGTTTATCACATGAGGCACAAGTTCACAAGCTAATATTCTCAGGCAGGGGCGTTATAGTCTGTTTTCCTTAGTAGGGGTTTCGAATTCAAGATGGATTCGTGCATTCAGGCCCAATCCCGATTATGCAATATTTCAAACGCAACTCAACGCGACCGTGCGACGGAAAAAGTGAGACCTGCTGGTCAGTTCGCTGTGCAGGCTTTCGCGATCGCACTGAGGTGTTCGGCGTCTGTTCCGCAGCAACCTCCAACGACATTGAAGTCGAACGACTTCCTGAGGGTCGCCAACTGAGATGCGAGGTTGGCGGGGTCACCGCGATCGAGCTCTGTGCTGTTGTCAAGCTCCTCGTGGCTCTTGCGCGATGCGTTGGCCCGCAGGCCCTTGACCCGTCCGACCCAAGATTCGTTCTTGGCTTTGGCGGCCCGTAGCGTCGGCTCCAGATGCTCCGGGTGGGTGCAGTTAACCATGTGGAATGCAGCGTAGCCGTCGGTCGCGTCGTCCACCTGTTTGATGAAGTCGCTGAGCGACGTGCCACCCGGCAGTGTGCCGTCCGTTTCGACCGTCGATGATACGGCCATCGGGAGGCCGCACTCCTTGGCCGCCCGGACCATGCCGACGGCCTCGTTCACGTTCGTCAGGGTGTATGCGATCGCAAGATCGAGCTCCGTCTCCGCTAGGGCACGAATCTGCGAAATGTGATACTCGAACGCGGCCTCTACTGTGATGTCGCTGGACTTGTATCCGTCACCGCGAGGACCGAGGTCGGCCGCGAGGATCACCGGAAACGATTCGGTGGACACCCCGGTCTTCGAGCGCCAGCTCGAAAGATAATCCTTGATGCGACAGACTGCCTCCTTGTTGATTCGTTTCAGATCTTCTGCGGGGTAGCCCAGTTGCCTCACGTAGTCGGGAGACGCTCGCCACACAAGGCAGTCCGTGATGAGCCCATGATTGTGGTCCGACGCGGCGGTGGCAATTGGCGTGAGCAGCTCCTCTTGCAGGCGCCTCCACGCCTTTTCGTTGTCGAGCACCTCGAACGCGGCGAACTCGCGTAGCGGGTATCCCTGGACGAACAGTAAAAATGTCTCCGTTCCTCCAAACGTCAGCAACGTCTTTCCAGAGGACAAGGCAGCCGACACACCATCTCTTCCGACATGTACGGGCATCTCTTCGACCCCTTTCCACGAGCAGCCCTTGGCTCGCTCGAAGTGATAAGAATTCGCTTTCTGATGGGGTGAGTATAAGGGGGAATGGGTTTGTACAAAAAGCCTCCAAGGAGCTATCACATCTTCTTGGAGGCTTGGTGTACGGATCTTCCAGGACCCTGCCCTCATAACCCACCCTTGAAAATTGAAGGCACGCGATTAGTAAACCTACCTGTGAGGACCGCTTAGAAACGTGCTGATGAGGATGAGGTGCTTATACTACATTGTGGTGGATATTGTCAAGGTGGTCGCCACTTTTTGTCCAGGCCGAGCTTATAAAGACCGCCATTTGCTATGCTGAGAAGGCACATTCTGCCCTGCCTTTTCTTCTAATCCGAAGTGTTGATTTCAAGAAATATTGCATGAGAAGGGACTGCAAAATAGTTGATTGGCGTTTCAAATAATCACAAACTC
>WVZH01000157.1:825-1082 GCA_011772595.1 Anaerolineales bacterium | reverse complement strand
GCGCAAAGGTGACTAGCGTCACAAGGACGGTGAACAGCGCCGAATAGAACCCTACGCGACTTGGGCCTGGATTCGTTGTGATTGAGATTGCGGTCATGTCTTTGCTCTCTTTCAATGTTTCCTCGATTCTGTTGATCCAATAATCAACTGCTCCGGAAGGAGGATCGAATGTGATCGAAGCAGCCTAACGGTTTCGAGCTCAGCGGCCAGGGAACGAATCATTCAATATCAAACCGCCGCGCATCCCTGGTCCGCTG
>WVZH01000157.1:0-741 GCA_011772595.1 Anaerolineales bacterium | reverse complement strand
GGCAATAATCGACCCAAGCGCCACCAAAGCCAACAATAAAACGCCACCGCGGGGATCAAGCCAATAAACCACGAAACGAGAATCTGCCAGGACAGACCGGCGAAGGGGAAAAAAACATGCTGCAAAGAGAGAAAGAACCACACAATGAACACAGCTTGCCATTTCCTCCCCCCAGTGAGCGCCTCAACGCGAGGCAAGCTGTAGCCCAAATAAGTGTTGTCTTCTGAAAAAGCCCAGATGATCGGCCAGATAACAATGCTGAAGAGTGTTGCCCATAGCGGCAGTTGTTCGGTCGGCTCAGGGGCGGGGTGCTGGAGAAGGACCATACCAACCACAGGTCCACTCGCTAGCAGCATATAGGGGAAAAAGATCCCGACTCCAATCAAGACATCACGCAGCCAACCGCTACGAGTGTAGTTCCCTAAGTCTAGGATGCGAATACCTTCACGACGTACCAGGAAGAAGAGTGGGATAAGGCATCCTAGGCCAACCAGGGTGCCATACACCCTCCACCATAAAAATGCCTCCGCCCAAGGATCCGCACTCCCTCGGAAGAAAATAGCAACTACCAGCACCAGAATGATCAATCCAATGACAGTTCGTGACAACAACATGATGAGCGGCCCTGCCCAAGTGATCTTGCCATTCGCCATGCGTTTCTTGATCTCGGTTTGTGAGTTGGGTAGTGCTGTTACAGGTGTTTTCATTGTTGCCCTTATGCAAATATCTGCTGGCTAACGG
>WVZH01000172.1 GCA_011772595.1 Anaerolineales bacterium | reverse complement strand
AATCTCTGAGATATGAGCGCGGTATCCCTTCAGCGTTTCAGAGGGCATGTCGGAATTCCCGCGAGCCCCGACATTCTTCACGGTGTTTGTCCTTTCTCATACCTATCAATCTTTACTTCAACCAGAACCTCGGTAAGTTGGCCCGGTTCCGATGTCAACGTAAGCTTGCCTCCGATGCGGTTTGCCCGGGCTTGCATGATACCCATGCCGCGTGTTTCCCGTCCCTCAACCGCAGCTGCTACGTTAAATCCCCTCCCATTATCGCGGATAGCAAGCACCAAGGTGTTGTTCGATCGGGACAGGATAACACGAATAGTATCTGCCTCGGCATGCTTTGAGGCGTTAACCACCGCCTCCTGAGCGATGTAGAACAACTCCCGTTCGATAAGTGGTGAGAGACGCCCACTCTTGAGGTAATCTTCTGCAATGTCGAGAGATACCATCACTCCAAGTTCACGCTGGGCGTCCACCATCGCTTCCAGCGCGTGATGGAGTCCTTGGTCTAATCCCGCGGGGCTGAGCCGGTTCGCGGAGAGCTCTCGTAAGTTGTCGATTACTCGCTCGATAGACGCCGCGATGATGGATTTGCCGCGTTCCTGCTCGACCATGAGCCGCGCCATTCCTAAGGCGCTGATTCCCTGATCGTGTAATTCGGCTGCTACCTCAGCCCTGATTTTCTCCTCGTTCTCAACAAGCGCCAGGATTAAGCGACGCTCGCGTTCGGCTACTGTGCGCTCCCTTGTGATGTGACCAATATTGGCCAGGGTGGTCGACATCCAGCTGGCCAGCACTCCAAGAGTTCGGATGTCTTTTTCACTATACGATTGCTCACGGATCTTTTCGCCAAGCAGGAGAATGCCTAATTCTTCATCGCCGCGTCGCAAGCGAACAAGGGTTCGCCACGGGGTGGGGTCACTTCCCAAGTTGAAGGAAGTGTTGAGCATATCTACTTCGTTATTTCCTGTGGGGAAGGCATCTAATGGCATTGTCAATTCGGATTCAGGAACTTTTCCTGGTTCCGAATGCCGTATCAGTCGCAGCTTGCCGCTATTGACAGACATCCAGAGGGCCGCGTGGCGAATCGATAGCGCCTGGGGAAGACGGTGAACCACAATGTCGGCCAGACTGTCTTCAGTGAGTGCGCCCGCCAATTCTTGGCCAATTTGCGAGATGATCTGCTCCGGGTTGTAATAAACACCATACAGTGCCAAATCAACAAGAAGTCCAAGACGCTCTCGAACGAATGTTGCTAGAAGCAAGGGTGGAATGGCGGCAAAAGCGGATACAAGGAGGGGATTGGGATCAGGAATCCAGTATGTCAGCACGTTTACAGTGACGAGAGTTGTGGCGCCCCAAAAGATCAGGAACAGTGCGGTGAAGACGACCCGATTGAGATAACGGTCAATCAGCAGGAGTTCGCCGCGATACAGAGCATAAAGATAAGTCAATGGAATTATGCCGGATATGAGCAGGGTAGTCTCAATCGGTGCAACCCAGTGGATTCCCAAGTATAAGGGGACAATGGAGAACAATAGAGGTATGCCGAAGCCCAAGCCGACGGCCCAAGCGATTGCTCGAATCTGAAGGCGTGAAAAAGGATTGTCGGTAAGGCGATAGGCAGAGCTGAGGAGATAAAGGACCATGGGGAAGGGGAGAGCGATATTCAAGAGGTAGCTCCACCCGCCTAGCCCAAAGATGATTTCGTTTTGAGAACATCCGAGCCAGGTCGAGCTGACGATGTTCACCGAGAAGTGGGCGAAGCTTGTTAATCCAATGACGATGAGTAACAATCGCGGAATTGGACGGTTGATCTGATTGATCGGCCAGAATGTGTGAGAGGCTACTAACAGGATGCTCCATACAGGAATGCCAAGCCAATAAAACATAGAAAGCGGCGCATGAAAATCGCTGATGTCCGGACCGGCGGCGATGACGAGGCCGCTGGCAAGACTCGCCAAGCCAAGGAGAAAGTCAGTCCGCTGTTGGGAGCCGCCGACAAGGATGATGATGCCGGAGACGACAAACGAGAAAGCGATGAGATGGGTCAAGCTTCGGTTCAGGACGGTTTGCGGCGATGGGTCCGCGAGGACGATGTCTGTGATCCCGTGGGTATTGGTTGAGGGGCGATTGTATTCGACCGGAATCGGCGTGTCTCGAGGTGCGCGGTAGATAGGAGAGTCGGCCAGATACATGCAGCCGAAGAATGGCTCATTGTTGAATGAGAGGATTTCGTCGCCCGGTTGAATGTCCCCACTGCGTGCCGAGTCCGTCAGTTGATCGACGGTATATAGGGCGAGCTTACTATAAGGCAAAGAGGGGCTTGTTAGCCCGAAGTAGCTTAAGCTGAGTGCAACAAGTGCGCCTCCAACGGCGAAACAAATGCCGAGGAGGCGTATTGTTTTAGATCGTGTCACCCGTGTCATACGATATGGATCTGAAATGTTGAGAGCCGTAGGTCCCTAAACGCGAAGCGAGTGTTAACATTGGCGGAAATTCCCGGGAAGGAATTGACTATACCCAGAGTCGCTATCTCCATCTAGAGTAGTCTATGGGCTCGATGGCCTGGAGCGTTCCATCGGCATCAACGACAATAACCGACAGGCGCTCGAGCTCCTCTGGACGAAGAGTTGCGAGAACATCCTCGGGTTCTTGCTCGTCGATCTTAATCTTAGCGACTGCATCCATCAGATCCGTGGTTGGGATATCCATTGAAACCCTCCTGAAGTGGTGATCTGTATTGTTCATTGTATGAATTTGCTTATGGTGATTATCAGCGTGAATGGAAGAATAGTACCATCGAAAAGCAGGTTTTTGTATCACAGGAATTATGCACAACGATGACAAATTCTAGTCAAAAGATAATGGCACAAGTCGGTCACGGATTGCAACGACAATTGCCTGCTCGTTTGTATCTACTCCAAGTTTCTCGCGAATAAGGGTTTGTGCGCTGTAAATGGCACTGACGGATCGCTGCAAGGAATGGGCAATCTCCTGCGGTGTCTTACCGTGAACCATCAGACGTAAAACATCCCGCCGGTACTCGCTCAAATCCAGTTCGTCCGTATATCCACCTATGAGATGCTGTGTGGATCTTGGTGAGAACCACAATTCACCCTTGGCAACACCTCGAATGGCTAGCGGGAGTAGGCTGGATAAAGCCTCTTCCTTAAGAATATAACCAGCCGCGCCTTTGTCTGCCGCGGCCTTGACTAGCTGAGGATCCTGTTGGGCAGTGACGATAATGGTACGAAGACGCGGCATAAGCGCAGTGAGACGGCCCAGGGTTGTGAGCATGTCGAAATCGGGCATCTTCACATCCAGCAGTAACACATTTGGTGTGGCCTCGCGGACATTCTCTATGAGTTCATCACCGGATGAGATCGTTGGACCGACGACTTCGATGTCGGCCTCAGCCTCAAGAATTGAGGTCACGCCTTGGACGACGACATCGTGGTCGTCTGCGATCTGGACACGGATAGTTTGACTCGCGCTCATTGCTAATCTACGAGTTCGGGTTTGTCTGGCATATCTCCGGCCTCGTTCGTGTCCCGGTGATAGAGTAGATATGCCGTAAAGATAACCACGAATAGAATTATGGCAACAACACCGATCAGTGCGGCCACGATTACAGGATTTGCTGCAAAAGGAGTACCATTTCCGGGAAAGGTCATGCCTCCTCCTTGATCAGAGTATACTATTGTATCCCGAACAGAAGACAGGTTGGATTTAGTCGGAATGATAGAAACCAAGAATTCTTCCTCCGGACACATGCGGACTGCTCTCTATCTCGTAGCGTTTGTATCTGGAATGACGACGCTAGCTGTCGAGATTTCAACTTCTCGACTGATCGGTAACGTCTTCGGTAACTCGAACATCGTCTGGGCGGGTGTGATCGGCATGACCCTCTTCTACCTCATGGTCGGTTACTTCCTGGGTGGGAGGTATGCCGACCGATATCCGTCGTTCCGAAGGTTCTACACACTTGTGATTTGGGCAGCGCTTTTCGCTGGGACTATCCCAATCGTTGCTGTTCATCTCTTGCGTACTGCGACGGTTGCGCTGCAGAGAATCGACGTCGCCACCACTTTGGGAGCTACCGCCATCGTCGGGCTTCTCTTCGTTGTGCCAATGACCCTGCTTGGATGTATCCCGCCGTTTGCGGTTCGGCTGGCTGTCCTGAGCGTCTCTGGATCAGGGCGTGCCGCTGGAGCGATTTACGCGCTGACAACGGTGGGCGGCCTGTTAGGGACCTTTGGCCCTGTTTTAGTACTAATACCACGTGTTGGCACGCCGGCTACTTTTGTTGTATATGCAGCAATCCTCATGATGGCAGTCATGGTTGGGGCAGCACTGACCGAGCGACGATTTCCTCTACGATTTACGTGGATGCTGTTGGCCCTAGCTATAGTAGGATTTGTTAGTTTGCAAAGACCGTTTAAACCACCTCCTGAGGGTGGAAAATTGCTCTATGAGCGGGAGACGCAGTACAACTATATTCAGGTTGTCGAGTTGCCCGATCAAACTCGTGTGTTGCTGCTGAACGAAGGAATGGCCACGCATTCCACTTATCACCCGACCGAGCTTGTCACGAATGGGAGCTGGGACTACTTCCTGGCCGGACCATATTTCAACACTCCACCGTTTCGACCTGATCGCGTAAAGAAAGTGTCAATCCTGGGGCTAGCGGGAGGGACAATTGCACGTCAATACACCACCGTCTACGGGCCAATCCCAATAGATGGTGTGGAGATCGACCCGGGGATCGTGGAGGTAGGCCGCCAATTCTTCGATATGGACATGCCGAATTTGAACGTCATTGTCGAGGATGCTCGCTTTGCCATGAACTATCTCGATACTGACTATCAGATGATCGGGATTGATGCTTACCGACCGCCTTATATTCCCTGGCAGCTAACCACCCGTGAATTCTTCTTCGAGGTGCGCGAACACTTGGCTGACGACGGTGTCGTGGTGATCAACGTCGGGCGCACCTATGAGGACCGTCGCTTGGTCGAAGCGATGACGGCCACATTGCTGGAGGTTTTCCCGACCGTACACACCATGGATGTTCCTGCTACATTCAACACGATCTTGGTAGGAACAATGCAACCAACCCAGAGCAAAAACCTATTTGAGAACTTCTTGGGAATGACCACAGGAAAGGAGATTCACCCATTGCTACATTCAGCCCTCGAGCTGGCTGCTTATTCTTCTGTCCCCACAACATCATCAGACTTAGTTTTCACCGATGACCGCACATCGGTGGAGCTGATCGCCGATAGCATCGTGCTGCAATTTATACTTGGCCCAGAGGCTTACCGCTTGCAGCAGCAGCTCGTGTCCCCTGAAGCGCCCGACTAAAAAGTGTCGGTTTAAGACGATCCAATGGGAAATAACCTTTGCTGCATCTGTGCGGATCATACTGTTTGGTATTGGTTAATCAGGTGTTCGTTTGTTGGATGCGTGTTGTGTCGGTGACTTTCCCTCCTGGAACGGTGTAGCCAGCCAGCGCCAGTATCTCATCACTTGGTCTACCCAAAAAACCTGCAAGAATATAGCAGGTGCGAATCTGCGGCCGCTGGCGGCCTAGTTCGACGAGTCGATAAGTCCTTGCCGAGATCTTCAATTGCTTGGCCGTGGACTTGATCGACTGATCCCCCCTGCATTCGCGAAGCATTTCCCCGAGCTGAATCAAGTTCACAAAATGGCTCCTTGCTACTAGGTGAAGGATAAACTCCAGGGTGCCAAATCGCGTAGCAAAAAATTGAGGCTGCAAACAAAGAATTTGTGGAATAGCATGGCGAATTTTCACTAGCCGGGCACGATATTTGTGGTGAGCATGCGAGGAATTATCGGGTTTGATCTCAGGCAGTCGCTAAAGGAGAATATATGAAGTGTGATAGGCTGGATCGCATGCGCGCAGTATGCAGTCTCGGCTCCTGAGGAAAGGATTCGTGGGGAGGTAGCCTTGAATGGGCGGATGTGTATCCTTCGCAGGGGTAGCGTTCGGATCAGCGCTCGATCACATGCATGTTTTGGATGTTAATAGATCCATTCTTGGGGTTGGGTGGCAGTATTTTTGGGACAGATATCGCT
>WVZH01000402.1 GCA_011772595.1 Anaerolineales bacterium | reverse complement strand
GGCCGGGGAACACCAGCTACCTATCGACACATGAATGGCTACAGCAGCCACACCTTCAAGTGCTACAATGCCAAGGGCGAGGACTTCTGGGTGCAGTACCATTTCAAGACTGACCAGGGCATCAAGAACCCCACCCGAGAGGAAGCGAAGCGACTCTGCGGTGAAGATCCCGATCAAGCGACCCGCGACCTGTACGAGGCCATTGAACGTTGGGGATTACCCGTCCTGGACGCTTGAGATGCAAATTCTGACACCTGAGCAGGCCAAAGATTTCCCTTGGGACATCTTCGATATCACCAAGGTTTGGCCGCACGGAGAGGTCCCGCCCATCAAAGTAGGCAAGTTGATGCTGGACCGCAACCCGGTCAATTACTTTGCAGAGGTGCAGCAGGCCGCCTTCTGTCCCGGCAACGTGGTACCAGGGATCGCCATCTCGCCGGACAAGATGCTGCAAGCACGGGTTTTCTCCTACCATGACACCCACATTCATCGACTGGGAACCAACTACCACCTGATTCCGATCAATGCACCGAAATACGACCCGGAACAGAGCTACCAGCGTGACGGGTTTATGCGAGTAGATGATAATGGAGGCAGCGGGCCCAACTACTGACCCAACAGCTTCGGCGGACCTGCGCCGGATTCAACGGCAGCTGAGCCTCCTTTTGAGCTTTCCGGGAAAGCGGGCCGTTACCCCTTCACCCATCCCAATGATGATTTCGTGCAGGCTGGTAACCTCTACCGAAAAGTCATGACCGACGCGGAACGGACTCACCGTGGTCATCGACAACACGTTGGGAGAGCGTGCTGATCTCGACCGCTATTACATCTTTCCCGATCCTCAAATAACAGTCTGGCGGTTTTTCACCCGGCAACCATGAAGCTTCTGGCCCGAAAGAAGCTGTCAATTTGCGTATAACAAACTCCTCATCCGGCCTCAGCCTTCTTTTGGATATCGACTTGCCATCCGTTAACATGGATCATTTCCCTAATGCTGAAGAAGAGAGCCCAATCCCCTCCCATTATATTGAAATACCAATTTAGATCAACAACCCGGTTTTGACTGCAAGATGATATCGCCGGTTCTTACCGATCGCCAAACCTGTTTATTTCCGAAGCAAATCAACACTTCTGGGGACTCGCTCAAACTGTTTATCTCAGTTAGTACTAGCAACCCTCTTCGAGGTGATGCTCGCTTTGATCTGTGGGGT
>WVZH01000227.1:1183-1734 GCA_011772595.1 Anaerolineales bacterium | reverse complement strand
TGGCGACCGCTGCGGCCGCATCAGGGGTACGATATCTTGAGACAACCGCCGACTTCCGAGTGTGGTTCGGCCCAGAAAACCCCGAGCTCCTCGCTTATGAAGCGCTTGAGGATACCTACACCAAGACCGACAACATCCTCTTTGTGGTCCAGCCTAAGGACAAAAACGTCTTCACCCGCGAGACTCTGGGGATCGTCAAGGAACTGACCGAAGAGGCCTGGCAAATCCCCCATGCCATCCGGGTCGACTCCATCACCAACTTCCAGCACACTGAGGCCGACGGCGATGACCTGACCGTGGCGGATTTGGTTGGCCATCCGGAAGGCCTGACGGATGCCCAGTTGGCAAAGATCAAGAACGTAGCGCTTAACGAGCCGGCGTTGGCCAAGCGCCTGGTTGCGGCCGACGCCGGGACTGCAGGAGTGCAGGTTACGCTTCAATTCCCCGGCAGGGATCACACCGAGCATCTCCCGAAGTCGGTGACGCGCGCCTATGCGATGGTCGAAGACCTGCGCACCACCCACCCGGACCTGACCGTGGCGCTGACCGGC
>WVZH01000227.1:421-1031 GCA_011772595.1 Anaerolineales bacterium | reverse complement strand
GCCTGCGCGTCAATACGGAGCCGGTGTTCCTTACCAGCCTGACCACCACGATCGGTTTCTTAAGCCTCAATTTCTCCGATGCGCCACCGTTCCATGATATGGGCAACATCGCCGCCATGGGGGTAGTCGCGGCCTGGGTCTTCTCAATGACCGTCATCCCGGCGCTGGTGTCGATACTGCCATTCCGGGTCAAGCCCCGCGCCAAAGGCCTGCGCCTACCCATGGACCGGTTCGGCGATTTCGTCGTCAGAAAACGCAAGCCGCTGCTGTGGGGCTTGACCGCTGTAGCACTTTCAATAATCGCCTTTATCGCGCGCATCGAAGTGGACGACCGGTTCGTCAAATGGTTCGACGAGAGCCTCGCCTTCCGGGTTGATACGGATTTTGCCACCGCCAACCTGACGGGCCCGTATACGCTCGAGTTCTCCATTGACAGCGGCGAGGCTGGCGGCATCGCTGAACCGACCTATCTGGAACGACTTGAGGCCTTTTCGGTGTGGCTGCGTGACCAGGCCGATATCACCCACGTCAATAGCTTCACCGACGTGATGAAACGGGTGAACAAGTCCATGCACGGGGACGATCCGAACTGGTACCGGCTGCCCGATGA
>WVZH01000227.1:0-356 GCA_011772595.1 Anaerolineales bacterium | reverse complement strand
GCGAGCGGCGCCAGTATCATGTTTGCCTATCTCACGGAACGAAACATCCGCACCATGCTGCGCGGTACCGCGCTCGCCTTCCTCCTGATCGCCGCAACACTCGTGATCGCTTTGCGCAGCATTCGGCTGGGCCTGATCAGTCTGATACCGAACTTTATCCCGGTGCTGATCACCTTCGGGTTGTGGGGGGCCTTTATCGGTGAGATCGGCATCATCGCCTCGGTCATCACCGCCACTAGCCTAGGCTTGATCGTGGATGACACGGTCCACATCCTCAGCAAATACAACCGCGCCAAAATCGAGCACTGCATTAACACCCACGAATCCATCCGTTTCACCTTCTCCCACGTTGGCAC
>WVZH01000140.1:2129-2459 GCA_011772595.1 Anaerolineales bacterium | reverse complement strand
GCCCTGAAAAAAATCCCCCTCGTGGCAAAGGCTGCCGTTACTGTAACCCAGCCTATCGACGATGTCCGGGCGTCAGCTGAGCACCGTAAAGCTATCGTGGATGTCTATGTCCGACGTGCCGCTCGTTCGGTGTTAGAAAAGCTCTTCAAAGGGGATACACAAAGATGAAAGTGCCATTGACCGTTACCGTTAATGGAGAAAAATACGATTTGGAAATCAAACCCAATCGCACCCTCTTAGACGTGCTTCGCGAAGATCTCAGGTTGATGGGCACAAAGAAGGGATGTGGTTCTGGCAAATGTGGCTCATGTACAGTGCTTTTGGGGGGCC
>WVZH01000140.1:0-1942 GCA_011772595.1 Anaerolineales bacterium | reverse complement strand
GAAAATCTCATGTCTGATCTTCATATTGTGGGAAAATCGTGTCCACAGATTGATGGACTCGACAAAGCCATGGGAAAAACCAAGTTCGTGTCGGACCTGGTCTTACCCAACATGCTCCATGGCCGGATACTGCGAAGTCCCCTTCCCCACGCGCGGATTGCCCACATCGATCTGTCCAAAGCCAGATCCCTGGTAGGTGTTAAGGCCGTTGCGACATATGTCGATACACCTGGGTTGAAATTTGGTCCCCGTTCTGAGGACTGGACCATATTCGCTAAAGATAAGGTCTGTTTCTGCGGAGATGAAGTCGCGGCGGTTGCGGCAGTGGACGAAGACATAGCCGAAGAAGCCCTGGATCTGATCAGGGTGGAATATGAGGAATTACCCGCTGTGTTTGATCCTCTCAAGGCAATGCAACCCGGTGCCCCATTGGTTCATGAGGACAAACCCGGAAATCTCGCCGCCGAGTTTGATATCGGAGCAGGGGACGTGGATCGAGCCCTGGAAGATTCATATTTCGTTTATAAAGACCGCTATTATACGAACCAAGTCTATCAAGCCTACTTGGAGCCCATGGGAGCCCTAGCGGACGTAGATCTATCCGGGCGGCTCTCCTTGTGGGTTGGAACCCAGATCCCAAACATGATGCGGGTTTGTTACGCCAAAGCCTTGGGTATGGATCTGGACAACATACGAATCATCGTTCCTGACTACGGCGGTGCCTTTGGCGCCAAGATGGAAAACAATATCCATCTGATCGCGGCGGTATTGGCCCAAAAGACGCGACGACCAGTCAAAATGATCAACACCCGGCATGACGATTTCATCGGGGGCAATCCCAGGGTACCCATGTATATCGATATCAAATTGGGGGTGACCAAAGACGGCATTCTGACGGGCAAGGATGTTCACGTTGTGGGGAGCAATGGTGCGCGTACCGTTTATGCACCTGTTATCGTGGCAACTGCCTGCTACCGGGTGGACTCGCTCTATCGATTTCGAAACGTCCGTGCAAAAGGACATACAGTCTATACGAACACGGTGCCGACTGGCTGTTTCAGAGGTTTTGGAAATTCACAAATGACCTTTGTCTTGGAATCTGCATTGGACATCATTGCCCATCAACTGAATACCGACCCGGCAGAGCTTCGCATCAAGAACGGAATCGGACCTAACGAGGTGAGCGTCCACGGCTGGCGGATCACCAGTAACGGATTGGAAGAATGTATCCGTGAGGCCGCTGAAAAGGCCCGGTGGGCTGAGAAACGTCGTCACAAAAAACCCTTCAGAGGAATAGGCATATCGTGCTGCAACCACGTCTCCGGAAACCGGGCCTTTGCCCGTGAATTTGACGGTGGAGCTGGAATTGTTCGCATCGGCCGAGACGGCCGGGTAACCGTCTATCATGGAGAATCGGACATGGGGCAAGGCCAAAAAACCGCCTTTGCCCAGATCGTTGCCGAGAGACTCGGCTTGCCTCTCGACATGGTCAGCGTGGCGCAGGTCGACACCGATATCTGCCCTTTCGGAATGGGAAGCTTTGCGACCCGGGGGACCTTGATGGGTGGAAACGGCGTCTTGGCAGCCGCCGATGATGCATACGAACAACTGGCCATGATGGCAGAGGATATGTTACAGGCGAATCATGGTGACATCGTCTGCAAAAACGGCAACTTCTATGTGAAGGGCTCTCCTCAAAAACTCATCTCTTTTAGAGACGTGGCGGAACTGGCCACTTTTCACCGTGGAGGCGCTCCCATTGTTGGCGTGGGTTTCTATACCCCCCCGACGGAGTTACCCGATCCGAAAACCAAGTATGGTAACCTCTCGCCAGCTTATCCATTTGCCTGCCATATCGCAGAGGTAGAAGTGGATCCCGAAACGGGTCAAGTCAAGGTGGTTAACTATGTGGCCGCACACGATGTTGGAAGAGCCATCAATC
>WVZH01000170.1 GCA_011772595.1 Anaerolineales bacterium | reverse complement strand
AAGCCAAAGGATTCGTGAATAATGCGGGCTAGCCCTAATACTGTTCACTTAATGATCCTTATGCATGCTTCGATGTTAATAGGGGCCAGGGTTTTCGAGCCACGATGCCGCAGTGGGAAGTTGCTCATCTTGCGCTTGACTCCCCGTGGGTTGCGTCGGTTGCGGCTTGATACGACTCGTTCCTGCAAGAGTTCCTCCAACACAGACTCATGGAACGCTCTCCGGTGCCGTGGGGGGAATAGCGCAAAAGCGAGGGAGTTTGCGTCGAATAACCCGCACGGCGTGAAGGAAGGAGAGGCGGTCAGGGTCCTCGTCGGCTTTGAGGGCAGCCTCATGCATGAGCCCACGGATGGCAAAGTGAGCCATCATCAGACCGTAGAACTCCTGACGGACGAGGTCCGGTGTCTTGCTGCGCAGGACAATTCTCGACCCCCGCAGATGTGTCTTCAATTCGTCCAAAGCCGTTTCGATCTCCCAACGCTCGTGATAGAGGGCCGCCAACTCCTGGGCCAGAGCCTGCTCTGGATCGAGGATCGTGGTCAGGAGCCGATAGATGGGCTCGGCTCCAGCCACGCCGTCGAGTCGGTAGTCGATCACTCTGACTCTCAGCCCATTGGTGTTGTGTCGCCGGTCCTTCAGGGACGGGTAGATACGGCTCAGATAGGAACCATCGACCAAGCGTTGCTCGCACGGCAAACGCAAGTTCTTCTTAATCCTCCAGAGGAGATCAGCACCTGTGGCCTGTGCCTGATGCCACAACTCGAAACCAAAGAACTGCCGATCGGCCAAGCACAGCATCCCGGGGCGCAGCCACGCAAGCACCCCTTTGGCCAGGGTGATCTCTCCGGTCGGGTAATCTCCCATTTGGGTTCCAAACAGCACGTGAGTGCCGCATTCGACCAGCGACACAAAGCGAATCTGGGGATAGGCGCTCTTGCCTCGGCTCGCGCCAGGCCGCCCAAAGACCTCTTCATTGACCCTCTCGTCAGCCACATCCAGCGTGCTGCCGTCCAAGCTCACCAGACGCCACCTGTGGTACCACGCCCCCTTGGTCGACCCTACGGCGATCGGTCGGACCACTTGATCATGGAGTTGGCGCACCGGCTCTACACCCAATCTCGTGCGTGCCTGCGAGATCCCAGATTTGCCCGTCACTTTAATCTTGACTCTTGGATTGAGCAACCACTGAATGCCTTCCAACAGGCACCGAAGAACTTCGCGATAGGAACTTTGCATGTACAAAGCCAAAGCAATCACGTAGTACACTACCACGTGCGCCGGCAGATCCCGTTGGCGAATGCTACCCTTGCCGGCGGCGGCCAACACCGATTCTACAGTAGCCAGCGGAAAGGTCTTGGTAACTACCCCAAGGCTGATGTAATCTGTAATCCGGCTCCCCGCGGGGAGCCCAGCAATCGTGCGTGCCATCTGCGGCCCTCCTGTGATGTTTTCTCATAGGATACCACAGAATGGTCTTTAAGTGAACAGTATTAGACCTAGCCCGTGGTTTTCCGTCCCACCCTCACAGA
>WVZH01000109.1:229-7245 GCA_011772595.1 Anaerolineales bacterium | reverse complement strand
GGTCCGGAAGCAGATTGTCGGGACACACTAATTTTCACACAGTGGGCATCGAATTCCAATTCGATGAGTACTAGGCAATCCGCCTAACGGCCTCGAGCTGAGCAGCCGGGGCTTGCTCCTGATCAAGCTTTTAGACTATCCCTATCGATCGTCATAGCATGCAATTCGCCCTGGATCCCCGGTCTGCTCCAGCGAATTGTTAGGCGGCGCCAGGTTGATGGGACTGTCCCTCACCGGCAGGCAGAGTCATCCGCAACTGCAATGTTCGTCACGTAACATGCACTCGTCATTCCCCCGTATTGCCAGTTGAACGGCCCGAGGGCTTCAATGTATGGAACTGTCTCAAGCCTATGGTACGTAAAGGAGTAGCAGCTACCCACCTTCACTTGCTTGAATGCGCGTTTCGGGACGAAGATGACCATAGCTTCTTGGCCCGCTGTGACTTCCAACGCGTACGCCGTGCAATAGTCGTCGGGATCGACGGTGTCCAGCCGCTCCACGATGGAGGTTGTTGTCATAGGTTCCATACGCATATCAGTTAGAAGAATGATTAGCGATTGATCCACTTATAGGCTGTCTTTCTAGAGATACAGAAACGCTCTGCCAACTCAGTGATGGAGTAGTAGTTCCGTTGATAATCTTCGAGGAATCTTTGTCTTTGTTTTGTCTCGGTAACACCTTTCTAAGGCATGGGCTCCACCTCCTTCGTCTAGAAAGTATTACCCATGTCTTGATAATTTTTTGTAACCTATGTCTTGGTTTGGACCACACAGTAGAACCAGTTCACGCATAGCCGTTCGATTTGTTTCCATTCAGCTTCGATTTGCTTCCATTCAGCTCCTCGTCGGAACATGAGGAGAAAGTCTACGCCGGGAAATGTGTTGTCTGACCGATACATGTAACCGGTGATCATCCGCCCTGGCCATAGCTTGACGAGGTAGAAGAGGACTGAGAGTTGGCCTCCCGAGGAGTCAATGGTTATCTGGCCGTGGACGGGCGACAGTGACCGATACTCTTCTGGGAGAAATGCGGTGCCGTGCTTGTCGGGTGCAATGACGCCTCTTTCTATCAATGCGACCACCTCGGAGTAGCGTGGAAAGTTGGTGAGGAAGTCACCATATGTGTGCTTCAGCCTCCATGCCGAGACAGGCTTCCCAGTGTCGCGTAACGAAGAGAGGAATCCCCCATAGGTTCCTGCTAAGGCGGAAACGATGAGCAGGATTGGACCGCCGATACGGAGCCACGGCGACTCGCCCATCCGTCCGGTGGCAAACATGATAGAAACAGGAACTGAAACGAGTATTCCGATGGACCACCAAGGCGCTTCACTGTAGCGGGCGAGGGCGGTTGCGGCGACGGCAAGAAAGCCCCATGCATAGGCCCATTCCGTGAAGGTGGAGCCGTCTCTGAGAAGTGAGATCCCAATAAGCCCCAAGAGAGCTGCGAGAACGATGGCTATATATAACGGTAACATTTCAGCTATTCCTCGCAAAGCACTGAATGCTCCAGGCGCGGCCTAACGTCTTTGAGCTGAGCAGCCCGCTTTCCTCCTCGATCATACAATAACTCTGGACAAATTTCCCTGAATCTCGGGTCTGCTCCAGCGAATTGTTAGGCCACCTTCGCTACAGCAAAAATTGCTATGGGATCCAAGAATAATTGTGGTGAATAAAATAGCAAGGAAATTCTTCAGTAATGCATGTATATACAATAGACGCTTGGCCATCAGGAACCGATATGTGGATTAGATTATCAACGCTATCAGCAAACAAACCGAGTGAATCCGGTCTCCAAATTACATTGTAGGCCTGCAATTCACCAGTAAATTCACCCCCGTTAGTGAACAGCAAAGCAGGCTCATTCTCGTGGATTACGACAATCCACTTGTTATCAGGTGATGTGTATAAACGACTGCACACTTTATTAGTCAGAAAATCAGTAGATCCGTCTTTTTTGAGTAAAAAGGCTCCATCTGAACTGCAGCCAATGAATCTTGAGGTAGGGTTATCGAGGTAGGTGAGCCATATGGGTTCCTCGGTTTGCGAGACCATCACGATCTCTTGGTTGGGGTAGACAAGAAATATCCCATGTTGTAGATCTCCTTTAGATTTATCGAAAGAATTTAGAACCCCGGAGACAGCTAGCACTTGGTTATCAGGGTCAATCGCGAAATCATAGTATATGTCAGACCATAATGGGATGATTTGATTCGTTCGTATGTCAAGATAATAAAGGGCAATAGGTGGATGTGCATCTCCACCATAGTGACCAACAATGAGTTGATATGGACCCGCCCATCCTTTAATTCCGTACCATAGAGTATCCGCAGGATCCAGGTCCCAAACTTGACTTCCATCAGGTTTTGCTACGTGCAGGCTAGAGAGGCTGTATACCTGTTCGACGATGTAATTTTGATATAAGATCATATCTCCATCAGGTGTCCACTCAATATTGCGAATATTCTGCATATCGTCAGTAATACGAAGAATAGTCTTCTCATTTATGTCGTACACGTAGAGATCCGAGGATGGCCCATCGATTTGTGCAGAAAATGCTAGCAGCAGTCCATCCGGCGACCAATCAAGCGTATGAATCCCATCTTCGAATGATAATCTTACAGGGCTGATCCAGTGTTCAACTGCACGAACTGCAGGATTTGGGTGTGACTCAGCGATCTGTTCAGCTATTGGAATAAGATTGTCGGGGTAACCGTCTGCTAGCAGAGAAGCTACATGTTGAAGTGAGCCATCCGTGAGATTGAGAAGAATGAGGGTGAGGTCATAGGGTGGATCGAGGTTGCCTGTATACAGCGCGATCCACTCGCCAGAAGGCGAAATTGAAGCTTTAACATTAAAAATCTTCGCACCCGTAGGTAAATTTATCATTTCCCGGCCACCACCATCGATATCCATAAGAATCAATGGACCATTCCTGTTTGTAACGAAAGCTAAGTATGGCCCTTCAGGAGAAAGGGCAGGCAATGGAGTAATAGAAGGCAATGATGTTGGCGTTGAGGAGGGTATCAAGCTAGTAGAAACTTCAACGGGCGAAGTTGTCTCCTTGGTGATAGTCGTCGGATGAATGGTAGAGCTGGTATATGGTGGCTCGATTGAACAACTCGGGGTAAGAACTAGCAAGAAGATGAATAAATATCGTTGGGTTTTATATGAGAGTAATGAATAACGCAAAGTGATATTCATTTAATACAACATCCGAAGGTGGCCTAACATAATATTGTGTGGATAGTCATCCACCTATCCACCGCAGGGGGGACTTTTACGGAATTCCTTCCGCTTCTCCCGCTATTTCCTCTATTATGCAGGAAATGTAGCCTCAATTTCAACTGATTCTGGCTCATACGTGAAAATACAACCCATCAATATGTGATAAAGTGATCTCCAATCTCTAGTCAAATCAAAAAAGCCCAGCGATTTTACGCTGGGCTCTGTTCTGATCCTTTGATTCGAGGTTCTCATTGTTCAAGCGCCGCATGCGCCGCCGCTAACCTGGCTACGGGCAAACGGAACGGCGAACAACTCACGTAATTCAACCCATACTCGTGACACTGGCGGATCGATTCGGGATCGCCGCCGTGCTCGCCGCAAATCCCCACTTCAAGATCTGGCCGCGTCTCGCGCCCCTCGTTCGTGGCTATGCGCATAAGACGCCCCACTCCGTCCCGGTCGATCGTCTGGAACGGATTATGCGGCAGGATCTTCTTCTCCATGTACTCGATCAAAAAGCCGGCCTCGGCATCGTCGCGGCTGATACCGAAGGTCGTCTGCGTCAGGTCGTTCGTGCCGAAGGAGAAGAACTGGGCAAACTCGGCCACCTCCGCCGCCGTTAACGCCGCACGCGGGATTTCGATCATCGTGCCGAATTGATAGTCCACCTGGCAATCTTGCTCCTCCATCACCTGCTTGGCGACCTCCTCCAGTGCGGCCTGCTGCTCCTTCAACTCGTTGACGTGGCTCGTCAGCGGGATCATCACCTCCGGGTGCACGTCCACCCCCTCCTTCGCCACCATACAGGCTGCCTCGAAAATCGCCCGCACCTGCATCTTGGTTACGCCGGGCATGTGAATGCCCAGCCGCACACCGCGCAAGCCCAGCATCGGGTTAGCCTCACGCATTGAATCCACCGCCGCGAGCATCTTCTCCTTCTCGGCCAATAGATCGGGTTTTTCGCCAGTTGTCCGCAACTCGGTTACTTCGACGATCAACTCCTCGTGGCTGGGAAGGAACTCGTGCAGCGGGGGGTCGATCAAGCGGATGATGACCGGCAAGCCGTCCATCACACGGAAGAGCCCTTCGAAGTCAGAGCGTTGGAACGGAAGCAATTTCGCCAGTGCTTCCTCTCGCTCTTTCTCCGTCTTGGCCAGAATCATCGTTTGTACGATCGGCATGCGCTCGGCTTCAAAAAACATATGCTCCGTGCGGCAAAGCCCGATTCCCTGAGCACCGTAATCACGCGCCCGCTGCGCGTCGCGCGGATAATCAGCGTTGGCCCAGACTCCCAAGCGGCGGAACTTATCCGCCCAAGAAAGCAGCTTGATCAGATAGGGATCGTTGATGTCCGGCACCATCGTCGCCAGTTGGCCGAGAAACACCTCTCCCTCCGTGCCGTCGATCGAGACCCAGTCACCCTCCTTGATCACCCGACCGTCGACCGTCATCTGGCGCTTATCAAGATCGATCTCCAGCGCCGCACAGCCAACCACCGCCGGCTTGCCGAACTGTCGCGCCACCAGTGCCGCGTGGCTTGTACGACCTCCACGACTGGTTAGGATGCCCTCCGCGGCCAGCATGCCGTGCACGTCATCGGGCTTGGTCTCCGGGCGCACCATGATGACCTGGCGGTTCTCTTCTTTAGCCCACTGTTCGGCTGTATCGGCGTCGAAAGCGATCTGTCCCACTGCTGCACCTGGTGAGACATTCAAACCCACAGCGACCTTCTTTCCTTCCTCACCCGCTGACTTCTTGGCCGCAGCATCAAATTGCGGGTGCAGGAAGAAATCTACCTGCGCCGGAGACACACGCAGCACAGCCTCCTCTTGCGAGATGATCCCTTCGCCCGCCAAATCGACGGCGATACGAACCGCCGCCTGCGCTGTGCGCTTGCTGTCGCGGGTCTGTAGCATCCAGAACTTCCCACGCTCGATCGTAAACTCAACGTCCTGGACCTCACGGTAGTGCTTCTCAAGATCGGCTGAGATGCCCTCGAATTCCTTATAAACTTTGGGCATATCCTTCTTGAGCTCTGCGATGGGTTTGGTCAACCGGATCCCGGCAACCACGTCTTCACCCTGGGCGTTGATCAGGTAATCGCCTTCGATGTCTTTCGTCCCAACGGAGACATTGCGCGTCGTGGCCACGCCCGTGCCTGAGTCGTCACCCATGTTACCGAAAACCATCGTCTGGATATTCACACCTGTGCCCAGGTCGTGTGAAATACCCGCCGCATTGCGGTAATCGACGGCTCGTTTTCCATTCCACGATTCAAAGACCGCCTCCGTCGCCATGCGTAGCTGTTCGATAGGATCGGTAGGGAAATCTTTTCCTGTATGGTCTTTTACGATCTTCTTGAATTTCTCGGTGATCTCCTTCCAGTCCTCCGCAGTGAGCCCGGCGTCACTTTCCACCCCCCGCTTCTTGCGATACTCGGTGATGATATCTTCGAAGGGTTCATCTGGAACACCCATGACAACCGCGCCAAACATCTGCACCAACCGGCGGTAGGAGTCGTAGACGAAACGTGGGTCTCCGGTAAGCTCGATCATCCCCTTCGCCGTTTCGTCATTGAGACCAATGTTCAGTACTGTGTCCATCATACCGGGCATGGAGAACTTCGCCCCCGAACGGCTTGAGACGAGCAGCGGGTTCTTGGCGTCGCCGAATTTCTTCCCCGTCTTCTTCTCAACCTCTTTCAAAGCCTTGAGTTCCTGATCCCACATCCCCTCGGGGAATTCCTCCCCTGCCTCCAGATAGGCATTGCACGCCTCGGTTGTGACCGTGAAGCCTGGCGGTACAGGGACGCCGATGCGCGTCATTTCAGCCAAGTTGGCGCCTTTACCCCCCAAGAGTGCCCGCACGCCCTCCCACGAACCGGCCGCCTTTTCCGCCTTCTCCACTTCGTCGAACAAATAAACCCATCTTTCCACCATGTGAAATCCTCCCAAGGAGTGATCATTTCTGACATTCAAATTCCGCGCCGCGTCCGCTGCTTCCACGGGCACGGCGCAATACAATGCTAAATGATACAACAAAACGAACCGACTGTCAGGGGTAAAACGTAGCTTCAGCAGGTCTCAATCTTCTTTCTTCAATTAAAATTTACAGGTTGGCCAACGAAATTTGTCTTCCCTTCCCTGATGGCCTTCCAGTGCAATATCCCGGCCAACAACGATTCTCCGCATTAACAACCATTTTCTCGCCATCATGCGTCCAGCGGCAACCCCACGAGGATTTCGTCCCCTTCTATACGAACTGGATATGCGGGGATATCCACCACGGCTGGTAGTGTCAATGCCTTTCCGCTTTCCAGGTGGAAGCGGGCGCCGTGTCGTGGACATTCGATCTCGTTCCCATCCAGCTCACCCTCTGCGACCGGCCCGTCATCGTGGGAACACACGTCCGCGATGGCGAAATATTTTCCCGCCAGGTTGAAAACCACAATCGACACCCCTTCGATCTCAAAAATCAGGCGCTCCCCATGGTCGATCTCGTCGACTGTGGCGACGGCGACAAACTCGAGCTTCTCTTGTGGAAGTTCCTTGTAGTTGAACACTGCGCTCACCTTTAATTGCATCCGTACGGATATAAAACACACTGCAAATCTAGTCGTAGACATTGTATCAGGAGAGCCCTCTTATGTCCTCTTTCACAAATTGATATTTCAATCGACGCTCTAAAGAATTCCTTGTAGGGGAGGTTCGCGAACCACCCCTGTGAGGGAAAACAGGGCATAGGGCCGGCTTCCACATATCATTCCAAATCCCAATGGACCAGCAGGGGCGG
>WVZH01000109.1:0-136 GCA_011772595.1 Anaerolineales bacterium | reverse complement strand
CGATGAACGAGATCCCTCGCCCTCGCATGTCATTGCGAGGCCCGTAGGGCCGTGGCAATCTCCAATTCGCGGCATGGGGATCGCTTCGCCCCTCACGGGGCTCGCGATGACACTACTAGCCACATTTCCCTCACAT
>WVZH01000365.1 GCA_011772595.1 Anaerolineales bacterium | reverse complement strand
GTCGAAGTGTCCGTGGGTGTCGGGGTATCCGTCGGCGTATCGGTCGGCGTCGAAGTGTCCGTGGGTGTCGGGGTATCCGTGGGCGTGTCGGTCGGCGTCGGCGTGTCCGTCGGTGTCGGGGTATCCGTGGGCGTGTCGGTGGGCGTCGGCGTGTCCGTCGGCGTCGGAGTATCTGTCGGCGTATCGGTGGGCGTCGGCGTGTCCGTCGGCGTCGGGGTATCCGTCGGCGTATCGGTCGGCGTTGGCGTGTCCGTGGGTGTCGGTGTGTCCGTCGGCGTATCGGTTGGCGTCGACGTGTCCGTGGGTGTCGGGGTATCCGTCGGCGTGTCGGTCGGCGTCGAAGTGTCCGTGGGTGTCGGGGTATCCGTGGGCGTGTCGGTCGGCGTCGGCGTGTCCGTCGGAGTCGCTGTGTCGACGGGTGTATCCGTCTGGGTCGGTGTGTCCGTCGGGGTCGCTGTGCTGACGGGCGTGTCCGTCGACGTGGGTGTATCGGTCGGTGTGGATGTCGCCAGCGGGGTATCCGTCGATGTAGAGGTAGGACCGGGTGTGTCGGATGCCACGGGCGTATCTGTCGCCGTCGGTGGCGGCGGGGGCAGTGTGTCCGTCGGCGCAGGTGTGCTCGTGGGCGGTGAGGTGTTCGTCGGCACCGGCGTGTCCGTGATTGTCGGTGTGTCCGTGATCGTCGGCGATAGCGTCGCCGTCGCCGTCGGCAGCGTCACAACAGCCGGGATTTGTACGCCTGACTCGTTATAACCTCCATCCCAGAAGATCGCACCCGGCGTTCCCACACTCAAGCGCACGATCAACCGTTGTCCGCCGATGAAATCGTGCTGTGCCGTCCCTACCGAGGCGGAATAATAACGAGCTGTCGAAGCATTGGGCGGTAAGGCGAAGGAACCCGTCCCCAACACGGCGCTTCCCGCCCTCACCTGTACGCTGAATACCACGTTGGATGACGACGGATTGTAGGCGTAGAAACGCACGATCGTCGTCCCCGCTGCCAGCCTCTCCCCGGCTGCATATTGCGGCGAGTAGAAGGTCACCGTCGTTCCGCTGCGGAAGGGTCCGCTCGGCGAGCTGCTGTACATCATGTAGCTGAAGGGTACCGTGGCGTTATGGAACCAGAAGGTGTTCGGTGGAGATTTTGGCGGCGGTACGGGAGGGGGTGGCCAGGCGGTCGACGTGAGCGACGGCGTGAGGGACGGTGTCGCTGTTGGGCTGGCCGAGGGCGTGAATGTACTCGTGCTTGTGCTCGTGCTGGTGCTCACGCTCGTCGGGGTGAAGGTCTCCGTTGGCCACCAGGTCGCACTGGCCGTCGCCGAAAGCGTGGCCGAAGGCCATGGTGAATTGGTTGAGGTCGGGTTGGGCGTCGTCGTACCTAGCAGTCCGACGACGGTCGGCGTTGGCGTTCCCCAAAACGGACCCGGTTGAATGACCGGTTGCGGAGGAAAGCCTCCCGGCCCTGGATAGCGCTCGGCATCTCGTTGGATCTCTTCAATGATCGCCGGATTCAACGGATGGATGACCATGAAGGGCCAGGGCCCATAGTCTGCTCGCAGTTGGGAACGCGTGTCGGCAAATGCCGGGCGACCGCCGATCAAACCCAGCGAGCCGCAGCCAAATAACAATAGGAGAACGATGGGAACAATGAGCAACCACTGAGTTAGTTCGCTCAGTTGATCCCGGAGAATTTTTTCCTTGGCCGAATCGTTCAGCGACTGCAAACCTTCTACCTTTTACCTAGGTGCGACCACCCCGCGGCACCTAAATCCGCCGACTCAACCTTACCTCTAATAATCAGGTTTGCGGCGGTCGAACGATTTTCGGCCTCCCTCCCGACGATTCTTGAATCTAAGCGATCTCGCCCTCGAAAACCCTCCCAATTTGTACGGCGCCGCATTCCATTTTCTAATAAGAAACCCATCCACCAAAGCGCCCTTTTAGGACTATCAGCGGGCGTTTACACGCACCGCCTCGTATGCTTGGATTCGACGCCCCTCCTTACGATCCAAGCGTGCAACAACGCCTAGAAATAGTATATTCTTGATCGTTTTCAGGAGCCCTTACAATAGACTTACGAAGAGTCATCCGCTGTTTTCGCAAGCGCTTCAAATCACGAATTACGGTGTAGAGCATGGGTTCATAGAGGGGTTCGGATATGGAATGTTTTCGTTAGCGAAGGAGGTCTTAGCCACACTTGTTACGACTTGATGGACAAGGCTCCAATAGTTCACTTGTCCGCCCCGGTCCATGATCACAACATTGCAACTGTACGTAGTCGATCCTTGATCGGTGCTGTAAGATTCTTTGCAATGAATCAATATGTAGGGGGCGCACGGCCGTGCGCCCCTACATGGTCGATGGAAAAAAAGTAGGGGCGGCTACCATACCGCTGTGTTCCTTGAGAGCAGACCTCGACCGTGGATAGATTGATATGAGGGCCCAGCCAGTCCATCTCCCTTGAGAGAGAGGGGATGGGTGAGGGTGGATTCTTCGGCGCAGATCTCCCCCCACCCCTACCCTCTCCCCAAAGGGAAGAGGCAGTGCGAGGTCTCATCCCCACAATCTAAAGAAAAACAGGCCGGGCGTGGGAGGACGGCCTGCCTTTCTTCGAGCATTGTTGTTCTTATACCTTAAGGTTGGATAGCCATCGCGTAACTCTGGTCATTGTTGGCAGCGACGTCCGTCGTCAACATACCGTCGCCGTCGAAAGTGCTGTCGAGACCCCCGTCCGTATCGTAGCGCACGACGGCGAATTCATCATCGGGGCTACCTTCAGAGAGTCCCGCCAGTAAGATCTTGCCGTCCGATTGGATCGCCAACGCAAACGCCTGATCTGAGCCCGCTCCTACAGGGGTGGTCACCAAGCCATCGCCTGACAACCTGTTCCGCCCCGCTCCATGAACATAATAACGTTACGGTTGTTGATCCCCCATCGATGCACACCAACGATCGCCTGAGCTTGGAAAACGGCGACAGATACTCCATCCATCACCCATTCCGCCACATCAGTTGATTTTATCGAAAACGTGAAAGCGCCGAAACGATGGTTCGGCACTCATTCAGCGCTTTAAACTCTCGTTCACAGAGCGGATCGATGGTTCGATACCCAGAGGCGCGCGCCACCCAGGCATTCATGCATAGCGGAACTCCACCCCCCTGATCACTTCGGATTGATCGGTACTGCGCCGATCGCCCAGTCATTTATGCTGCCGAGCGTCCATGACATCGTAACTGTAGTAGCTCCAGGTTCTGTGCTTGCTGCCCCCATCACATAGTCATCGGCATACGTCAAATTCCACCGCTCGGTTTGTCCACTGCCAACAGTGAGGGACAGGCAGTCCTCACAGGCGACGGTATCGAAAACCAGTTGATTGGTTCCTGAGGACACGTCCACTGTAGCGGGGCCAGCCGAGCGGGCATTTGCACTAACGAACGTACCCAGCGGTGTTGACTGATCCACCCCCGTGAAGGTCATGGCTCCTGCGACCGCGCCGTAAGACAGGTCGGCACTGAAATTAATCACCACATCATGTGTGCCCGTGGCTGGTGCGACCAATCGCCAGATTTCAGCACGGGTGTCATTCAATTGATCAGCAGCGCCGACAAATGTCAGGTTGACACCGTTATAGGTGACAGAGCTTACCGTTTCATTATTCTGCGGGTTAAGTGAAACCCCAACGAGCATCAACCGATCAGCACCGGATGTTGTGTGAGAAACCGTCATGCTGTTCACGACGGTGGTGACATTCGAGGCAGCATCGACAGANNGATCCAAGCGTCCATGACATGGTGACTGTCGAGGCGCCAGGCTCTGTGCTTCCCGCCCCAAGGGTCCGACCATCCTCCACGGATAGGTTCCAGCGCTGCATCTGACCAGCCCCGACGGTGAGGGAGGTGCAACTCTCGCAGGCAACGGTGTCGAACACCAATTCATTTGTCGCCGATGAGACATCTACAGTGGCCGGACCAGCAGAACTGGCTGCACTGGCAGAGGCGAAGGTTCCCAAGGGCGTGGTTTGATTTACGCCTGTGAACGTCATCACCCCCGCCGTGGCACTGCGGTTCAACTGTGAACTGAAGGTGATCACGACATCATGCGTGCCAGTCGCTGGAGCTACCAAGCTCCAGATCTCCACCCTGGCATCATCGGATTGGGCGACCGAGCCCACAAGCGATAGTTCGGTTCCGTTGTAGGTGACCAAACTCACCGTCTCGTAGTTGTCGTTGTTGATGGAGATGCCCACCAACATTAATCGATTAGTACCTGATGTGGTATGGGAAATCGTCATGCTTGTGGCACCAGAATTGACAGTCGTGACGTTGTCAATCTCCGGCACGGCAGGCGTGTTTGTCGGCGTCGGCGTGTCTGTAGGTGTTGGTGTGTCCGTAGGCGTGTCGGTCGGCGTCGGCGTGTCCGTAGACGTAGCTGTAGGAGTAGGTGTGGCTGTAGGCGTGGGCGTATCGGTCGCTGTCGGTGTTGGGGTAGCAGTGCCAGTGCAGGACGTCGTTCCACCACCGAAGTCATCCAGCAGCGTGTTATTGCCATCAACTGTCCAGAGACCAATATAACCAGTATTGGCGTAGAACGGCCAAGAGGAGACGTCGCGAGAGTCGAGCAAGGCGCCGTTTCGATACACCTCGACCTGTCCGTTGGCACGCGCGCGCGCTCCGAATTGGTCGCCATTGAAGAAGGTCACAGGAATCGACGTCCCGTGCTGCACCCAGCCCTGGATAACTTCAAACGTTAAAACTTTCACTTCGTTGGTGGAGGGCTCGTACCACACCTCCAAGATGCCATTCCCGTACCCAGTGCCCTGTATCTTGAGTTGGAGATCGATTTCGGTCGTGTTGGGGTCGATGTTGGTGAGAGTGATGTAGGCCTCCTGATCTGCCCCGAACGAGGTTGGGTTCCAGCGGATCGTATCGCTCGAAGAGCCCGCCTGCAGCCGGTTGCTGGAGATTGAGTAAGTGGCGGTCTGACCGTCCCAGTTGGGTCCAAGCGGGCCGTTTGCCCGGTTGAAGTCGTCGAGGATGCCTGTGGTTGGGAAACCGCATGCAGGAGTGGGCGTGCTGGTTGCTGTGGCAGTCGCCGTGGGTGTAGCTGTGGCCGTAGGGGTTGGTGTCGCAGTGGGCGTTTCTGTCGCTGTCGGTGTGGGTGTAGCCGTCGCCGGAGGAGAAATGTACTCATCAGCGCCGATATCCCAAGTACCGGAACGCGTCTCACCATCAATGTCATCGGTGAAGGCTAGATTTGAATCGGCTGAAAGATCAGCCCCGTTATCTTTGGCACATGTGTCACCAGCTGTGAGATGATAATCATCCCCTGCTTTATTGACAAAAGTTGGCTCACAATTCTGGGGATTAGCGCCCGGCGCATCCCCGGTATCCGAGACATTGTTGTTGCTCCCAGCCCCGGTAACAACATTGACGTAGGGATCATCAGAATCTATGGAGATATTGTTCTTAGCATAGAAAAGACCCGTGCTACTTCCATTGAGCCCGTATGATTGCGTAGCGGCCCCGCCATCACCGACCACAGTATTATTGAAGGCATATACCGTACCATAATTGTCAAAGACGATTTGCCTTGAAGCCGCGACGCCGGTGAAACCGTAAACAACATTGTTCCAAACTTTCGCAATATAGAGGCCATTATCTGCCGTTTGGAATTGATCCAAGGACATAATACCTCTTGCCCCATTTGTTGCAGGAGTGCCGTACGACATTCGTACGATGTTGTTAGAGAAATAAAATTCTGCAGGTGCATCCGCGTTTTCATCTCGAACTCGAATGCCCCAGATATCCGGATCGTTTGGCGCCCTCTGAAAATCTACTTGAAGTCCATCGATACGGACATATCGCTCGTTGATTAAGATCACATACCTGACATTCAGGGTGTTCGATATCCTGTAGGCCGATGTTGTATCCCATTTCCCATCATGCCTCTGAGACACGCCGACCTCACTCGAAGAGGTTGGTGAAAAGACCTTGATGTAGTTATCCGGCCCCGTGATCCAGCCAGCGATTACGACAGACGATGTATCCTCGCCATCTCCGTAAGCCACCCAGTTGAGCTGGTAGTTGCCGCTCACCAGGTTTGAGGTATTTAGGTGGCTGACATCGGAGGAGTTCGCTTCCGCATCAAACAGCGAGTTGAAAGCCCGGTAGATCGTGATCCCCGTTGTACCAAAGGTGATGTTGGTGTCGCCGGGTGTACCACCGTTGGCGGCTGAATTCTGGATGGTGAACTCTGTCGGGGAACTGCGCCCGGTGATGTAATAGCGGTTCAATCCCTCACGAATCTCGTCTCCCACACCGATGTTATTCGCTGCTGAAATGGATAATGTGAGCGTGCCGCTCGTTGCCGAGGCGTTTCCTGAATACAGTGCGGCAGTATCCGTTCCAACTGAATAATAGATTACTGTCGCTGGCAAGCTCGTCGGCGTGGCCGTGGGCGTCGGTGTGTCCGTCTGTGTGTTTGTAGGCGTGGGTGTATCCGTGGCAGTCGGCGTCGCGGTATCCGTCGCCGTTGCGGTGGCCGTGGGCGTCGGCGTATCCGTCTGTGTGTTTGTAGGCGTGGGTGTATCCGTGGCTGTAGCCGTGGCTGTGTCCGTCGGTGTAGGTGTGGGTGTGTCGGTCGGCGTCGGCGTGTCGGTAGGCGTTGGTGTAGGTGTATTCGTAGGTGTAGCCGTAGGTGTGGAGGTGTCTGTCGGGGTCGGCGTTGCGGTTGGTGGACACGTGGATCCTTGCTCACCCGTTATATCCGCGGTGGGCTCTGAGGTCACATAACGCCTCACCCTGACCCAATCATAGGTTTGTGTGTCCGTATCGTTATCATTCCATACGAAGGCTCTCAAATTGCCCGTAGCCACGTACGAAGAGAGGTTGCCAGCTAAAACGCCATCCTGGAGGAAACGTACGTTGGATGTTCCCTCTCGGTTGAAGGCATATACGTGGAATGAAGTCGGTGTGTTGGGTACGTATGTGCCCAGATCGAAGCTGATGCCATTATAGGTTTCAATATTATGGTCCGTGGTATCCGCCCAGAAGACGATCCAATCTTCGGCTCCAGAACTGCCGAAGCCATCTGCATCGCTCGCACCCCAGTAATTGAAGTAAAAGGCGTTATTGGCAGAGAGCTGTAGGCGCGCCTCCCATCGTGTATCGACATCGAAGGCGTATCCAGATTTTGCGTACAGGCTGCTGTTCGCATTGAGGGTCAAAAGCCCTCCGGAGACGCTGGCCGTGCCGCGCGTGACGTCCCACTTGCTGGTGTCCACACTCGAGCCGGGGAAGTCATCGTGGAACAGGAACACTTTGAGCACGTCTTCAAGTGGGTTTACGGCGGATGGATAACCATAATAGATGTAATAATTGCTATCGACCGTGCTAGCGCCGATCGGACCTTGGGTCTGGAACCAGATGGTCGTATTGGGATCATTCCAACTCGAACCATCATCTTCGTCCGGAATATCCAATACACGGTCGATCTCCACCCAGGAACCTCCGTTCCAATAGACCACGCGCAAGTCATCGCCGTTACTGAGCGCGTTCCCTGCTAACACGAGCGCGGCGTGGTTGAAGGTCAGGGAGACCGAATAACCGCTGGGGATGGCATCGACGGTCGTGATATCGATGGGTTGCCTGAATTGATAATCACAATCCCACCACCCGGAGACCGGTAAGGTTGCGGTCGGCGTGGGCGTATCCGTTGGTGTATCCGTTGGCGTCGGCGTGTCCGTGGGTGTGTCCGTCGGTGTCGGCGTATCCGTCGGTGTGGTGGTATCCGTCTGGGTCGGCGTAGGTGTATC
>WVZH01000563.1:4265-4462 GCA_011772595.1 Anaerolineales bacterium | reverse complement strand
GTAGCAAAAGCGTCCACCAGGGGGTGGATCAGGGGGTGGAATAGAGAAGGGCTCGAATCAGGGCCTTCAAGCTGGATTAATGGTGCGACGCTTTGCGTGGATTGAAGGGATCAGGCTTGGTACCCAAAGAAACAAACGGCTCGCGAATCCCTCGCTGGAGGCGACTAGGGATGCCGCGCGATCGCCTCTTCGTGTAG
>WVZH01000563.1:2848-4168 GCA_011772595.1 Anaerolineales bacterium | reverse complement strand
GGAGGGATGGTGAAGGATATCCCGGGAGACAAGCAAGCTCTGCTCAGATCATTGTGAACCGAATGAACCCCATCACCCTCAACCTTGTATTATGGATAACCAGGAGGACGTTATGCGCCGGCACGCTTGGATTTTTTCTCTCCTATTGGTATCCAGTCTGGTCCTTTCTGCTTGTTCCACCGCACCAACATCTATGCCGCCTACCTCGATACCCACAAAATCCTCGACACCTTCAATCCCCCCAACACTGACAGAAACACCTGAGCCCTCGATCGATCCCTTCTCACTCATCTCCCAGGAAAGCCTTTTTGTCTTCTTGGACGAATTGACGACCATTCAACCGTATTCCGGTTGGCGCAATTCGGCTACCGAGGGAGAAGCCGAGGCGCTCGACTATGTCACCAACACACTGTCTGACTTGACCTATTTGCAGAGCCTGGGTATGGAACTGGAACGCCAGAGTTTCCGCGTATTCCTGGCTACAGAGATGTGGGAAACTCGATTGTACGTGTCTATCCAAGGGCAAGAGACTGAGGTGCCTGCTGATGCCCCGCGAGGTCATCGCCATGATATCCTCCAAGCCCTTCGTTTCGACTCGGATGGGGTGCTCAACGATGCGGAACGAAACCCGGTAGAAGCCGCAGGGGAAGTCATCCTGGTTCGTTCCGCCGGTGAGATCGACGATCTGTTAGCCAGCGACGCGCAAGACAAGATCGTGTTCTTGGATAGCGCAGTCATCGGCATAGACCCGGCGAACAGGTACAGGGGCACTCAAGAGAGTACGCAGACCATCACCAGACTCATAGACAAGAATATCGCTGGTCTGGTTCTGGTGACGCGCTTCTCTACTGTGCCAGCTGGCAGTCAGGGAAAGTCCGTTGGAGATGGGAGGGTCCTTGAAGGCGTAAGGACAGCGGATGTGATACCGACCCTGTACGTCCGTCTGGAAGATTTCGCCCGGGCAGGTATTTCTAGATGGGAGGATTTGGCGCAAATCGAATCGGCTCATCTGGTCTGGGATACCGATGTTTTTTCACCGGGCACGTCGGGCAATCTGGTCGCCCGCATTCCCGGTGCCGACGATTCGCAAGCAGTTATTTTGGGTGCCCATATTGATAGCGCCAATTCCCCCGGCGCAATGGATAATGGCATCAATTCGGCCGTCTTGTTGGAGGTGGCGCGCATCCTCGATGAGGCGCAAACTCAACCACCGGTTGACCTCTACCTGGCCTGGTTTGGCAGCGAGGAAATCGGGATTTATGGCTCTCTACACTTTGTCAATACGCACCAGGAATTGCTGGATAGGACATTGGCTGCACT
>WVZH01000563.1:2532-2685 GCA_011772595.1 Anaerolineales bacterium | reverse complement strand
ACGTAGAAACCGCGCAGGGTCTGGGGGATCTGATGGAACAGGTGACCACCGTGGCGCTGATCGCTGCGTTAGAAACCGGTCATGATAGGCCTGAACTGCGCGTTACGCCAGAACCGGACCGCCGCGCGCTCCTTGTGGCCAGTCATACCGAAG
>WVZH01000563.1:759-2514 GCA_011772595.1 Anaerolineales bacterium | reverse complement strand
GCGACATCTGAAGAACTGGCGAATGCTGACCTGGTGGTGGTGCTGCCGACCATCGATTATCCCAGTCCTGACGGCGACTTGACGTTGTATGACGAGGCGTGGCGCGATGAAGAGATCGGATCGCTATTGGCATATGTGGAGGGTGGGGGGCTGCTGGTGTTGACCAACAGCGCCAATCGCATCCTGTTGGGGATGGTGTTTGAGGCCAACGAAGACAAGCGAGACGTCAACGCCCTTTCCGAGCATTTTGGAATCGTCTTTGAGGAAAGTTCTATGTCTGCTGCAAGAGCCCGGATACAGGAAGAGCACCCTCTGACGGAGAGTCAATCTGGCTTGACCTTGATCAGGGGCAATAGTGTTCCCTTCACAATGCAGAGCGGCGGGACGCTGGCCGAAGTCAATGGGATGCCAGTGGTTGGCCTGGTCGACTACGGTGAGGCCGGCGGGCAGGTGCTGGTTCTGGTCGATGTGGGCATACTCGGGATTGCAGGCCTTGGACCGTCGGAAAGCGACAATTTGAGCTTTGTGCGCAACCTGGCGCGATTTGCTCGTAACAGATAGGAAACAGGCAATGAGAGCTTACATTCTTATTTTAGCGGTTGTTCTGCTGACGGCCTGTTCGTCAGCTCAACCGCCCACTCCATCGACTGCTTCTGCCTTAACGATGACCGAACCCACCACCCCTTTGCAACCATCACCAACTACTCGACCAGCTACTTCTTCCTTTACACCGACTGAACCCCCCGCTCTTCGGCAACCTTCACCAACTTCTCGACCAGCCGGTGCACCGTTTTTTGAGCGAGCACGGTGTTTCACCTCCGATCTCAGAGGAAGCCTGCCGAGTAGCGGGTATGATCTGGTGTGTGGTTATCTGATCGTGCCGGAGGATCGCAGCCAACCGGAAGGAAGGCAGGTCAGGTTGCCGGTTGTGGTTTTTCGCACGCAGAATCCCGCTCCGAAACCTGATCCGGTGATCTATCTGGCCGGTGGTGGCGGGTTCAACATCATGCCTATCGTGCCGTTTTACGTGCAGCTTTTTGGCGATGGCATCTTGCGCAATCGAGACCTCGTCATGTACAACCAGCGCGGTGCGCCGCTGAGCGATCCCTCCCTCGGTTGTCCGGGGTACGGAAAGTTGCTTTACGATCTCGCCCGGAGAATTGACTTGAGTAGAGAGGAGCGCATGACCCAAAAGGTCACATTCTTGCGCGACTGTCGTGACGACCTGGTTACGCAGGGTATCAACCTTGAGATGTACAGCAGCACCACCAACGCAGCGGATGCCAACGATTTACGGATCGCGCTGGGCTACGGACAGGCTAACTACTATGGTACGTCATACGGAACAAACTTGGGCCTGGCTCTGATCCGCGACCACCCAGAGGGTGTGCGCAGTATCATCCTCGATTCGGTTCAGCCACCTCAGGTTGCCGTCAACAGCGAACGCGCGCCCAATGCCCACCGGGCATTTGTCAAACTCTTTGAGGCCTGTGCGGCTGACGAAACCTGCCGCCAGACCTATCCTGACCTCGAAGCAACCTTCTACCAGGTGATCGACGACCTTAACGCCAGTCCTGTGACCACGAGTGCGCCGGGTTTTGAGGTGAGCTACGGTGGGGGAGTCTTTTCAGAGGCGGTCTACTCGATGCTGGTCATTGGGCGCGCTGGTTCTGCACCCAGGGCGATCTACAATGCCGCTGAAGGGGATTTTCGATCCATCGATCCCTTCATCCCCGATATCCTGAATGCGGTTCC
>WVZH01000563.1:367-542 GCA_011772595.1 Anaerolineales bacterium | reverse complement strand
ATTTCGAGTAGGTAAGAGTCAAGTTCATGCTGTACTAGCAAGCGCTGAAGCCAGTACGCGCAGCTCGAGATCGGGTTTCACGTCCGCTGTTGCCGTAATTTACGCTCCGTAATATCACTCACGTGAGGGTGTTCTTTGTTTTGAGGAAGCGTGACCCTGAGAAAAATCGAACCGC
>WVZH01000563.1:0-208 GCA_011772595.1 Anaerolineales bacterium | reverse complement strand
AGGAAACGTGAGGATAAGGACACGCTGAAGCAAGATTGGCTGAACAGTGACCTGTGGCGTGCGGCGTACCGTACAATGGGGCGCTGCCAGTCTTTGCTCCTATGGACTGTCGTGTTTCTGATCTTAGTGAACGTATCGGGTTGCAGCCCTCAGATTCCGGTTTCGTAAGAGGTTGATTACACGCCGCTTGTCTTGGAAGGTTGGAAGG
>WVZH01000527.1:6872-14419 GCA_011772595.1 Anaerolineales bacterium | reverse complement strand
CTTGTGGGGGGAGCACCGGTCAGCCGGGATTGGGCGGAGGAGATCGAGGCGGATGGTTACGCCGAGGACGCCATCGCTGCTGTGCGTGTTGCCATGCATGTGTTGGGGCGATAAGGAGGCGCTTCATTTCTGTTGTTGAGCGAAGAACTTCGGGTCATTTAAAAGACCGTAATGATGAACTCAAAGCGAGCACCCGACCTTTTCCAAGTCGGGTGCTCGACACTTGTCTAGGTTGATGTTCATAAACCATTGGTAGCGCATAGCCAAGCTGATGGGATCTAAAACCGATCAGCGTATCGTCAGGTCGCCCACACCACCTTCGAATGTGATGTTGATTTTGTGATCCGCCGAGGCATAGTTGGGGGATTGCCACACGCCGCTTTCCCCAATGGTTTGATCCTCGTCGTAGCTCAGCCGATCGTACGAGGAGGGAACGCGGATGTCGCCAACACCGATTTCACCATCGAGGCGAACCCCGACACCAGAGGGGACTTCGATCCTCGTTTCGCCGACACCGCCCTCGATGCGCATTTCAGCGTCGATGCCATCCTCCAAGCGTAAAACGAGTCGACCGACACCTACATCAACATTCACCTCATAGCTCGATCCGGTGGCAGGGAGTGTAATGATCATGTCCCCGACGCCGCTGTTGATTTCGACGCCGGTAAGGTCGAGCTCGCCGAGGTCGAGCGTCGATAGGCCGATACCACCCTCTAGATCGAGATACAGGGGAACGTCTGGGCTGAGCCCGATGTTCCACTCCAGTTCATCTTCTTCCCACGACTCGATCCTCGTGAAATTGAAATCCCATTCTTTCTCGCTGAGGCGGATCGTTTTTTCCTCGTCACCGCTGACATTGTAGTCAATCTCACCGACGTGTGAGATTTCGGCTTCAAAGAGATTGTTCGAATCCGATGAGGCCGTGATCGTGCTCACTCCTATGGAGAGGTCAAGATCAATGCGGGCAGAAGAAGCGGTACCGATTGGTTCCGTATACGTATTGGTTGTGATGTCTGGAAGGGTCACAATCCCAAGATTCGGACCGATGAAGACAAGCAGCACCGCTAATCCAACGACGCCGAGGCCGACGGCTGCCCCTAGAATGGGTGATCGGCGTCCAATAATCAAATCCAACCCGATACCGATCAAAAAGACAGGCCAGAAACGTAAAAGAACTAGCCAGCCTTCCCTCGGGATAACATCCAGGTTCGCTAGAAGCCAGAGCACACCCACACCAACGAGTATGATCGGCCAGAACAGCGAGCGATAGCGGAAGGGTTTATCTTGGTCCATTCGTTACTCCTCCTCATTTGTAATGGATTTAGGTTCGTTAAGATCGCTGTCGATTGGGGTTACTTCTTGTTCCCCAGCTGCTTCCTTCAGTTTTGGGGTTTCACGTTGCTGCTCGGAAGGTCTTCGGAAAGCAAGAATACCAAACTGTCGGATAACCAGGAATATACCGAAAGCGATGATCAATACAGGCCAGAGAATGCGGCCTGAGCGGACTGGGCTAGTCCAGATAAGCATTTCAAAGAAGATGCCACCAGCGATCAAGAGAATGATCCCGGCGTTTACGAGCCACACCCCTGTGCGGCGAAGTGAGGGGCTCTCACTGTTTCGCCCGTAAAGATAAAGCCCTACGCCGACAGATGTTGGGAAGATCAATGCCCAGGCGTATGCCCAACTTTCCCAATGGTTTGAAGCGCTTTGGTAGAGCAACAACAACCCTGTCATCGTAATGATGCTACCGGGGATTGCGAGTGGAGCTGCGCTTTTTCCCCCTCTCGCCATGAGATAGAAGAACGCCAAACCCGGTAGGATGACGAAGAACGGCCAGACGAACCGTCCCATGGGGATGTTAAGGATCTCCCCCAATATTAGGAGAACGCCCAACCCGACTAGACCTACGCCAATCCAAAGGTTCCATGGCTCACGATCTACACGCATTTTCATCGACATACCTCCTTTATGTATCCATAATTGCTGTTCGCTTGAAATCTAAATACAATTTTAACGATCAATATTGTAAGAATCGATGGAAAGTATACCCTATAACACGTGGACCATCGATCAGCCTCGTCCCGTCGCCTGGCCTTGGTGAAATGGATACCAAGATAGACCATCCGGTCAGACCGTTGGTTTCTTTTGGTTATCTCATTTCCATCTTGCGATCTTTACACAACGTGTGCATTGTCTTTTTCACCTATCTATACGGAGAATGGATCGTCTTGTCGCGTGGCGGATAGGCGGACGATCGCGTTCAACGCGGTATCCACCTGGAAGGGTGGTGGGCGATTAACAATATGGGGCTGCTGTGTTATCCTTGCCTGCGTCTTACTCAGAAGACCCGGATATCATCTTCGCGGATGGGGAGAAAGTCATGGCTTTGAGTGATCCACACTCTTTCGTAGATCTCCAACAGAGCAAGATTACCCACATCGACTTCATGTTGACCGTTGATTTCGCCACGAAAACGATTCAGGGTGTAGCGGCTTACAGACTAGAGAAGCCCGTGCAGGGATCGCTGTTTCTCGACACTCGCAAATTAATCATCAAAAAAGCCCACCACAACGGCGAAGCCCTCAAATGGGACATCGATCAAGAGGACCCGATTCGAGGCCAACGCTTGCACCTCAAGCAATTGAACAATGTATTTGAATTCACGATCGAGTTTGTCACCGATGTCGAGGCGAGTGCGCTGCAATGGTTGGGACCCGAGCAGACAAGTGGAGGGCGGCATCCTTTTCTCTTCAGCCAGTGCCAGGCGATCCAGGCGCGCAGTATGTTCCCATGTCAGGATACGCCTTCTGTGCGATTTACTTTCACCGCTGAGGTCATCGTCCCTGAACCACTCATAGCAGTTATGGCCGCTGCGCCGGTGTCGATTCGAGCACAGGATGGTCAGAATCACTGTCGCTTTGAAATGCCTCAATCCATCCCTTCCTATCTCTTCGCCCTAGCAGTGGGGATGATCGCTGCAAAGGATATAAGCAAGCGATGTCGGATCTATGCTGAACCAAACATTCTGGACGAAGCGGCTTGGGAATTCAGTGAAACCGAAGCCAAGCTGATCGAGGCGGAACGACTCTTCGGACCCTACGAGTGGGATCGCTATGACATTCTTGTCATGCCACCCTCTTTTCCGTACGGCGGTATGGAAAACCCACGCCTCACCTTCGTCACCCCCGTCGTGATTGTGGGCGATCGATCGCTCACAGATCTTGTCACACACGAGCTAGCGCATTCATGGACCGGAAATCTGATCACCAACGCCACCTGGGAAGACTTCTGGCTCAACGAAGGGTGGACTACTTATGCGCAAATGCGTATAGATGAGGTGCTTGATGGTCGCGATTACGCACAAATGAAGAGTGCACTCGGAAGAGAAGCCATGATGGCCGCGATGAAACGCTTCGGTATGGATTCCGATCTCACGAAGTTGACGTATCCCATGGAAGGGATCGATCCAGAAGAGGTCTTTTCTACCGTTCCGTACTACAAAGGCCAGGCTTTTCTGGAGGCAATGGAACAGGCTGTTGGACGAAAAGAATTTGATGCCTTCGTGAGTAAATACATTGAGACCTATAAATTCCAGTCTATCACCACCGAGGCGTTTCTCTCCTTTCTTGCGAAAGAGCTACCGGATGCCGTCGATGCAGTGGACATCAATTTGTGGTTGTACGAGCCAGGATTCCCGGAGGGCGCTCCGGTTATCGCCTCGAATCTCATCGATGAAGTGGATGCGAGCTTGCAAGCGTATCACCAAGGTGATCGTCCAAAGGTGAGGGAGGTGCGTGGCTGGAACACAGACCAGAAAATCCTCTTCTTTCGCAGACTGCCTAAGAGCATCCCTTTGGAGGATGTCATTGATTTCGAGGACGCCTTCAATCTCAAGCAGAGCCGTAACTATGCCGTCTTGTTTCTCTATTTCGCTCTCGCGGTCCGGAGCGGATACGAAGACATTTTGCCGCGTGTGGAAGACTTCATACGAACTGTCGGCCGCGGCTATCACTTAAGACCGGTTGTGCAGGCCATGGTAGAGACGCAATGGTCGCGTCCGTTAATCAAACCTATGATCGAGCGATATCGTCATCGCCATCATCCGCTTACGGTGAGAATGCTTGAGCAGATTCTGGAGAAAGCGGGCCTTTGATCGTTGGTCCATCCAAGCACGATGGGATCTCAGAGTTTTCGTAACAACCAGAGTGTTACTTAATTCCCGACAAACCATTTTGCTATTGGCGAGAAGTAGGGGCTGTTTTAAGAACGACAACGGGACAGCACAGGGTGATGTTTGGCTCTTCGCTTCCTATCATTGCGAATCGAGGGCGAAGCAATCTCCCAGATGCGAATTGGGGATTGCATCGTCGCGGAGTTTACCCTGAGCCTGACGAAGGGCTCCTCGCAATCTCGGAATATCTTCTAGTCAGTGGCCACGGAAGTCGCTTTTGAGACAGCCTTAAAAATTATCAGGCCGGACTCAACGGGAATCTTTCCCTGTGATGAGCCATTGGGCGTTATAATTTCAATCCAACCGCAAGTCATGCTCCACTTGAGTTACCATCGCATGAAAATGAACGAGTTGCATCATCAGAGAGGTGGTTATTCTGGGGGGTGTTGGAACGGCAATTCATCGGTATTTTCCAGCGGGGTGATGTGTGAAAAAAGCCTACGCCAAATCAGGGAAGATCTGGAGGGTAACTTTTGAATTGCCAGCTGATGTGAAGGTGGAGAGGGTTTCTGTTTGTGGGGAATTCAACGATTGAGACCCTGAAGCGAACCCGCTAAAGCCGCGCAAGGACGATAGGTTCTCGATAACTCTTTCCTTGCTATCAGGCCGGGAGATGTTTTCGTTACCTACTTGATAGAAAAAACTGGGAGAACGACTGGGAGGCTGATATGTACGTACCGAATGAGTTTGGCTCTGAAGATTCTGTTGTCGTTGTCTGAAGTTGTATCTCTGTTTCTCAGGTTGGGTAAGAATTTAATCCTCTTTAGTAGTCTTTGAACAGTTTTATGTATGTGCCACGGATGTGCTCTTGAACCGAAGATGCAGGTCGATGGGCGGGGTGTTTACCCAATAGAAGATGGAGTCGGAAAAATATTGGCAAGCATAGGCCGTGGCCTATGTGCGTTGAGAATTTCGGGGTGAGGTGCTTCATGAATGAGAGATCACTATCTCTCCAACAACGGATGTTCGAATTCATAAAACGCGTCGTTGCGGCTCTCTTCAGTCCAGATGGGAGTAACCTCACGAAATGGACAGAGCGAGCGGTTTTCTCAGGCCTGTACCTGTTTGGAGCTGTGGTATGGAGCTTCTTTCTCAGTTGGGGGCGAATTGGTTTTGATCTGCACGATTGGACGCAGGAAGGACCGCGTTTCGATTTTCTACGTCGTTCGATACTTGAAGGTCGATTCCCTTTACACATTGGATCGGAGTTGGCTTCGACAGAGCGATTTCTGGCCATCCCAGACACGGTGATCTCACCGCAAATCATCCTCTTACGATTCGTCGAACCAGGTTTATTTATCCTTTTGAACAGTCTCTTTTTATACACGCTGGGATATCTTGGCTTGATGCTTCTCCGCCGTGAATTCAAATGGTCGGCTGTGACTTTCACGGCGGTGTTCTTGCTCTTCAGTCTCAACGGGCATCCGCTTGTACAAGTTGCGGTTGGGCATTCGATGTGGATCAGTTACTTCCTATTACCTTTTTTCGTCCTCCTGGTCCATTCGCTTTTGGAAGGCAAGGCAGGATGGAAATGGGTGACATTCGTGGCCGTGTTGACGTTGGGCCTGTACATGCAGGGCGGTTTCCACTTCGTGAACTGGTGTCTGATGTTTTTGTTCTTGGTCGGCATTATCAATTATCGCCACTTGGGCATGGTCTTAAAGGGGATTGGGTTCAGTATCCTGTTGAGCCTGCCACGCATCTTACCTGCAGCCATCGAGTTCGCCGGCGAGGGTCGTGATTTCATCTCCGGCTACTTCTCTGTGACGGATTTGATCTCTGCCTTTATCAGCCTAAGAGCTCCGGAAGAGGCACTCTCGGGTATGTATGCAGCATTCGGCTGGTGGGAAGCGGACGTGTATACCGGAGCCCTGGGTTTCCTATTTTTGCTGGTCTTCGGAGTTTATTTGATTTTAAAAGAGCCTGAATCGGACCCGCTCTCACGCGGACGCCTGATGGGACCAATCTTTGTCATGATGGTGCTTTCCCTCGGTAAAGTTTTTCAGATCGTAACTCTTCTACCGATCCCGTTAGTGAACGCCGAACGAGTTTCTTCGCGTTTCATCATTGTGCCGGTGGTTATGCTTATCATCCTGGCGGGATCTCAACTCGACAGGTTTCTACGAAATCGATCCTGGGGATTCGGTCCACAGGTTGTAAGCCTTGGGCTCCTGGGAGTTATGGGTCACGACTTGTTGCAACACGCCCGCCTGTGGCGCGTCGAGAACATGGGCCTGCTTTTCCCAAGCACGCCTGTGGATATTCGCGCCGAAGTGCTGGTACGCCCCGATCCTCCATACATAACTGCATTACTTGTGGGGTTGGGGATTGCCTTACTTACACTGTTGTTTCTGTTGTTCATGGTTCGTCGAGAGAGGCAAAGTACGCCCGAGAGTGTATAACCCCTCGTTGGATGTAATCTATAAATGGTTCTTGAGGGTGTTATGAAAGCTGGTTTTTGGCTTTTCAATGAACCTACTTAAGTGGTATGGAAATCAAGGAGATTGTACTCAATGGCCGAAGAGCATCCGATGTTTCTTTGTCTGAACCCAACGCCTGGCAAACATGGGACTCGAATTCCCAAGTGGAAGTATGACCTCATTCGCCATGCCATCCTCAAGGTCGTACCTAAAAACGATGAAGGCATCACTTTCAAGGAGTTGCCCTCCTTGATCGAAAAAACGCTTACCGAATTAGATCAGCACCGACTGGGTTCGGTTTCCTGGTACACAACGACGGTTAAGCTCGACCTCGAGGTACGCGGTGAGATCGAGCGGATCCCAGGAATGAGGCCTCAACGCTTGCGACGCCTGACTTAGGGTGTTTTAGGCACGCACTGCGGATCGAGTGGTTATGGAATGGATCGAACAAGAACCTTATATTTCAGGAGGTTGACATGACCGAAGAACAAAAACCCGAAAACGAGCTTGTGGAGGAGTTTAAAAGGTTGGGAGAGAATCTCAAGAACGCCATCGAAGCTGCGTGGGAGAGTGAAGAGCGTAAGGAGATTTCTCAGGAAGTACAGGAGGGTCTCACGAAAGTTAGTCAGGCAGTAGAGGGTGCCGTGAAGGAGGTCGTCGAGGGGGAGACGGTGCAACGTCTACGCGGTGAGGTCGATGAATTCACTGAACGAGTTCGCAGCGGCGAGGTGCGTGACAAGGTACGTGCGGAGTTGCGCGCAGCACTAGAAAAGATCAATGCCGAACTAGAAAAGGCTGCGGCTTCCTGGACTGGCTCTGAGGAGGAGGCACCATCCGAGGAGGAGACACCAACCGAGGAAGGTGATGGATAAGGGGAGAGATAAGAACCGCTTGAT
>WVZH01000527.1:0-6862 GCA_011772595.1 Anaerolineales bacterium | reverse complement strand
GATTAGCCGCGAGCTTCGTATCCATCCGCCAAGAATACCAGCAGCTTTCGTCTGGCGGCGACCGGAGGCGATCGTGGTAAGGAGACCTGGTGAGGTCGAGCAGGTGCTCAGAATCCGTGATGAAACGCGATGGGCGCAATTTGCCATCGTGTTGGCGGTTCTCACCCTGTTTTGGCGGGTATGGAGACGTGTTCGTTGGAGATGATGGCATTTAACCGAACAAAGAGTCTATGGCGTTGGAATCCCCGGAGGGAAGAAACGACGATCAACAAATAGAATACGTGGAGGTAGTTGTTCATGGCGAAGAAACAGGCTACACCGACGACGCGGGTGGACCAACCCGTACCCGGAAGTTCCGTGAGGATTACCGGAGAGGCAGTGCGCGATATCCTAGAAACGACGGGTGTAGGGAAGGTCTACGGAGAACCAATTGAGCACGGCGAGGCGGTGATCATACCGGCGGCCGAGGCCATGTCTGTTCTCGCGTTTGGTGGCGTTGTTTATGACGCGGACGGTGAAGAGGGAGAAGAAAAAGGGGGTGCAACTGGTGGTGAGGGCGCCGGTGGTTTTGGGCGCACGTTTTCGAGGCCGGTAGCGATCGTCATTGCAGATCGAGAGGGGGTGCGGATCGATCCTGTACGAGATGTGACCAAAGTAGTCCTTGCTGGTATTACGGCTGCGGGTTTCATGGCGGCAATGCTGATGCGCATGATCAGTCCCCGTAGGGCATTGAAGGATTTAAAGGGCGAGTGAGCGTGCGCTAAACTGGCAGGTGAATGTCTCGAGTTTGCGAGTGGAGGGGACAGTTGGTTTACAATCCGTAAGTGGAGGAGGAGGTATAGACGCCCCCGCCGGGGCGTCTCTACGCGCTTTGAATTCGTATGTCGCATGCGGTTATTTGAAAAGATTCTATGTAGAGCTCGGACAGATCCTATGCCTGTGACTCATCTGGAGATAGCAAGCGCTCTTCGTAGATCCTGCGGATAGTATCTTCAATCGGGGGTTGACGGACCTCGACATCACGAATGCGGAAGCGGGCGGAGATACGTCCAATGAGTTCGGATGCTGTAATTGCGCCGCGTTCGAAATGGTATGTCGCCTGGGTGCTGCTGTGCTCAGCAACGTGCGCACCAGCGATATCAACTTCAGCGTATTCTTCTGCGAATTCTACGACCAGCTGACGGTCGCCTCCGAAGCGGGTGCGGAGGGTTTCTAGCGCGCCATCATAAAGTAGGCGTCCCTGATCGAGGATCATCACCCGCTCACAAAGACGCTCTACGTCCGACAGGTCGTGCGTGGTTAAAAGGATGGTTGTCCCGCGTGCCTGATTAATATGTCGTATGAAATGCCGAATTCGCTCTTTTGCCACAACATCCAGCCCGATTGTAGGTTCGTCGAGGAATAGCAAGACTGGATCGTGGATCATGGCGGCGCAAAGATCGGCGCGCATGCGTTGCCCGAGAGAGAGGGATCGCACCGGGGTATTCAGGAACGCGTCCATCTCAAGAAGATCTCGGAAGTTTTGTAGATTTTGATGAAACCGTGTCGCTGGAACATCGTAAAGATGTTTGAGCAATTCAAGTGAATCGATCACAGGCAAGTCCCACCACAGGCTAGTTCGTTGTCCAAAAACGGCGCCAATGTGGGCGACGTACGTACGACGTTCTTTCCAGGGCACACTTCCGTTGACCTCGAGCTCACCTCCTGTTGGAACCAGTAAGCCGGTGAGCATCTTAATGGTCGTGGATTTTCCGGCACCGTTTGGACCTAGATACCCTACAAGCTCCCCTGGTTCAATCTCGAAACTTACACCATCGACGGCGCGTATCAAACGAAATTCCCTGCTGAAGAGATTTCGCAAGGCTCCCCAAAGCCCTCGGCGATGGCGGAATACTTTGAAGTGTTTTTGGAGGTTTCTCGTGAGGATCATGGGCGCAGTCTCAGGTCCCTGTGCTTTGATAGTGTCGTATGCCGTATCGCCAGAACTGCAAGGCGATAAGCAATGTTCCAATTCCTACCACGGGCGCTAGGAAAGGTGCGTAATCCGGGAATCCCAGCGGATCGATTTTGTCCAGAATCCAGAGGGTCGGATAGTAATTGAGAAATATCGCTGGAACGATGAAAGTGAAAAACCGGCGCATCCACTCATGATAGATACTCATGGGATACGACATCATTTCACTGCCGCCATAAGTCAGGATGTTGATCGCTTCGATGGATTCAATCGTCCAAAACGTAACCGTTGCGCCTATGATAAACAATCCCCCGAAGAAGCATATCAGGCTTGACCAGACGACGGGCATGAAAATAATCTTCGACAAGGTCCATTGGATTTCCGTGAGCGATAAGCCAATAGTAAAGATGACGATCCCTTGGATGACACGGCCGAGTCGCCGAACGACAAATTCCGATCCCAAGACCTGTAGTGTCAAGTTCACGGGCCGGAGCAGTATGATGTCGAAGCGGCCCCGACGTACCTGCTCTCCGAAGTGCCGTGGATCGAAACCGCTGAAGATCATGTCCATAATTCCGAAAGACGCTTCGATGGTGCCGTAGAGGAAGGCAATTTCCCCTAAAGTCCAACCGGCGATGTTTTCAAAACGTTGCAGGATTAGCGCGAGCGACACGAAAAAGAGTGAGACCACAAAACCATAGGAGATGATTTCGAACAGAAAAGAAACCGGGTATTGCAGCTGAGCACGAATCTCCTGGGCTAAAAGTCGAAAATATATCGGGATCGATGAACGCATGTCAGCCCCCCTGGATCACGAGATGGCGGACGCCGGCGCGCAAGATGATTTTTGCGAGAAGCACCAAGACGAGAAACCAGAAGGCTTGGATAAGAAGGGCATGAACGAGTTCGGGACCGGATAATACCCCCAGGTATACCTCGACGACCGTGTTAACCATTGATGGAAATGGGGTCAGGTTGCATAGTCGAACGAACCAATCCGGGAAGAGCCGTAAGGGCATGATAAAGCCGGAGAGCGCCCAGGTTAGAGCGAAACCAAAGCGCCCGATTCCACGTGCATTTGGAGTCCAAAAGGAGCCCAAATTAATCAGGAAGCGCCAGGCGAAGCTGACCAGCCAACTCAGTACGAGTGCAACGACCAACGCGAGCCATTGACTCCCACTCGTCGGCGTGGTGATATCGAAAAGTATGGCGTAGAGTGCCATGATGCTCAAGCCGCGCATAAAGAGGTTCGCGAGTGCACGTCCCAAGTCCTGCGCCAGCCAGAAGTTGAAAGTGTCCAGCGGTTTCAAAAGCGCCATTCCAATATCACCGCTGTAAACGGCGTCCATCACCTCCCACCACCCGAAGAATGATAGGTAGGCGATGATGGCTTGTGTCAGGCCAGTGTACGTGATCGCCCCTTGGACGCTGATTCCTTCAACGACCTGGCTGGGACCGAACAAGGCCACCAGAACGGACGCTCGCAATATGCCGAAGAAGAAATTGGTCGCCAATCCTGCTAAGGCGGCGGCTCGATACGTGAGTTGACGCTGGAAGGCGAGTTTGGCTATTTGCACGAACAGGTGCATGCAGTCCTCGTTGGGGCAAAGAAAGAACTTCAAGATATTGGAGGTTTTTCCACAACCGAGAGTCCTGATCGATGCGATGGTCGAGCGCTCAATATTACCATGGCGGTTTATACTGGTATGATGGGACCACGTTAGGATTGACCAGATTAACGTTCCACGTGAGCGAAGTGTATTCGATCATGGTGTGAAGCGCCAAGCCCTTTTGGTGTGAGTGCATATCAAATGAGCAGATTCGAAGTGTCTTACCTGNNAGGAGGGAGCATGAAGCAACGCATTGGTTACATAGGTCTTGGGTTGATGGGTAAGCCGATCGCCAGAAATATCTTAAAGGCGGGTTACGCACTTACGGTTCACAATCGAAGTCGACAGGCGGTGGATGAACTCGTGGCGGAAGGAGCGCATGGCGTTGAGACACCGCGTGCAGTAGCTGAAGCGAGCGACGTGGTGTTCACGAATTTGCCGGATTCACCGGATGTGGAGCAAGTTGCGATAGGACTCCATGGAATTATCGAGGGCGCTCAAGCGGGGATGATCTTTGTTGATAACAGCACCATCAAACCCGAAACGGCGCGCATGATCGCGGTAAGGCTGGCGGAGGTGGGTGTGGCATCGTTGGATGCGCCGGTCTCGGGAGGGGATGTGGGCGCGCAAGCAGGAACGTTGGCTATCATGGTGGGAGGCCCCAGGGACGCATTCAAGACCGTGTTACCGATCTTCGAGGCCATNNATGGTCGCCATGGGTGAGTTGCTCATGCTGGCGCAAAAGACCAATGTCGATCCACGCCGAGTGGTGGAGGCGATTCGAGGAGGAGCCGCCCAATGTTGGACGCTGGACGTTAAACCACAACGTCTCTTCTCTGGTGATCGGCGTCCGGGCTTCAAGGCCTACATGCAGCACAAGGACCTGGGAATCGTACTGGACACCGCGCGAGCGTACGGAATGCCACTTCCGGCTACCTCGATTTCGATGCAACTTTATGAGGCCATGCTGCAAAACGGTATGCGCGAGTTGGATAACTCGGCCGTTCTCGCTGTCTTGGAAGCGCTAGCCGGGGAGCGACTACGAACGGAGGATGAAGTTTCTGGAGGTTCGTAATGACTAACATCTGGAAGGAGGTAACAGTATGGTTGTTTTGGGTTTAACAAGAGAGCAATGGATCGATCTTGGAGTCTCTCTCCTCATTGTCCTGGCGACTGCGATCCTCGCAAGATGGCTTATCGACCTGGTGCTCAAGCGGGTTTTGAATCGTATAGCAAGTCGTACTGCCACTAGGCTCGATAACGTGGTTATCGATGCCCTTCGTCGGCCACTATTATCTCTGGCTGTGGTCGTCGCATTAAACGTGTCGATATCGCGATTGAATTTCCTGCCAGAGAGCTGGCAACCATGGTTAGGAGAGCTGTTCTTCGTTCTTTATTTCGTGGTGGTGTTCGCGTCCGTCTGGCGCCTCGTCAATCGGATGATCAAGTGGTACGGTGAGGAAGTTGCGCCACGCAGCGACTCAAAAATCGATAATGAGATCTTCCCGTTTACCCGCCGCCTAGGCTACATTGTCATGGCTTTAATAGGCATGACAATCTTGTTGGCGCACTTTCAGGTCGACGTGAGTGCACTGGTTACCACGTTAGGCATCGGATCTTTGGCGATCGCACTCGCCGCGCAGGCAGCCTTGTCCGATACCGTGAGTGGCTTCGTGATCATGGTCGATCGCCCCTATCGCATCGGGGATCGAATTGAGATTCAGGATCTAGATACCTGGGGGGATGTCGTTGATATCGGATTGCGCAGTACGCGCATTCGCACACGCGACAACAGGATGGTCATAGTGCCGAACTCAGTGATAGGCAAGAGCCTGATCGTCAACTACTCCTATCCTGACACCCAATATCGAATTCAGGTCCACATTGGTGTGGCGTACGGAACTGACGTTGAACTCGCACGTACGACAATGATTAATGCGGTTCGGGATGTCGATGGGGTGCTAGATGAACGACCGATCGAGGCGCTATTCTTGGAATTTGGCGAATCGGCGCTTATTTTCCGGTTGCGCTGGTGGATTGAGTCCTACGTGGACACGCGTCGTATGTTCGATGCCGTAAACAGCACCGTATATCGAGCATTGCAGGAGGCCGGGATTGAGATTCCAGCCCCCCAGCGTGAAGTCATTCATAAGTTTGGCGATCTCGACGCGGCATCATTCTTGAGGCAGTTGAAGACCGCGTCTTGAGTTTGGAGTGTGTTTCAATTTCGGCTATGGGCCGCTTTGTGATTTTCGCGCTCTGTAATGGGCGATGTAGCGTGCTGAGAAGGCGTCACGACCGAGCAAGAGGTCGGTGGCTCGCACTGTCAAACCGAGTCTTGACGGGTCCGTGATGGCACAGCTCGCACCGGCGGCCATAGCAAGGGCAAGGAAAGCTTGATTGATGACATGGCGGTCTGGCAGCCCAAAGGAGATGTTACTTGCCCCGAGATTGATATTTACACCAAGACGCTGCTTCAGTTCCTCAATGGTTCGGAATGCGATCACACCGGCATTGTGATCGGTGCTGATGGCGAGTACGAGCGGATCGAGGATGACGTCCTCCTCTGGGATGCCAATCTTCACTGCCCGTTCCAGGATTCTCTCGGCGATGAGCGTACGTCCATCGACGTCGCTGGGAATTCCTCCTTCATCGATAGTTAGCCCAATCACGGCGGCATTTCTGTCCTTAACCAATGGGAGCACCGCCTTAAGCGCTGCCTCTTCACCGCTCACAGAGTTGACCAACGGTTTTCCTGGGACAACCTCAAGCGCTGCGGCCAATGCCGCAGGATTTGGAGAGTCGATACAAATGGGTACATCGAATTCCTCACCGAGGAGCCCGGCGACTTCGGGAAGGGTGGCGACATCATCGATCTCGGGTAGGCCGACGTTTACGTCCAAAATGTCTGCGCCCGCATCGATTTGTTCCTCTGCCATGATTCTGACAGTGTCGAAATCCTGATCCAATAAGGCCTGTCTCAGTTTCTTGTTGCCCGTCGGATTGATTTTTTCCCCGATGATCACGAACGGACCCTCGTTGTCGATCGTCACTTCGGTGGTCTTTCCGAGCAAAGTCGTTTTCATGGTTTTAGTCCCTCTCAAAGCGTTTTGTTTCGAGTGTCTCAACGTTTCGGTATCAATCGTAACTTCCGAAGTCGTTGCGTGCTTTTTGCATTAGATAGATGTGGTATGGCGGAGTCGACGGTGGAAGTTCGCAGCCTCCCATCAGCACGTATCCACCAGAACATTTCTTGCCAGCAGCCATCGCTTGTCGGCAGGCGTTGTACACGTCATCC
>WVZH01000098.1:1068-1391 GCA_011772595.1 Anaerolineales bacterium | reverse complement strand
TTGGAGAGCCTCTGGACGGGCTCAAACGCCGTTTTCTTCGTTCAATTGAGGACGATCCGGTCAAGGTTGAGGGATTTGAGCTGATTCATGGGGATGCTACCTGCACCGGTTGCCGCAACACAGTTCTCAGTGCCCTCGTTGATATGCGCAATGCCGACCAGCTCATGTACCTGCCCGGGGTAACTGTGTTGACTGGTGGGGCTTCCCTACCCGAGGGAGGATCCCGGGAAGACGTTGTTACCGTGGGGAAGTGCATGCCCGAGGAGAGCCGGACGGAGCGGCACGTCAAAGGGTGCCCGCCGAACAACGCCCTTGTTGTCAAG
>WVZH01000098.1:0-1049 GCA_011772595.1 Anaerolineales bacterium | reverse complement strand
TACATGGAGAAATACGATTACGAGAATCTATTTCTATGCCAAGACCATATCCTCGATTTCAAGGCGATCATTGCCATTCACGATACGACCCTGGGGCCTGCCACCGGTGGTTGTCGCATGTGGCGGTACGATACGGAGATGGATGCGATCGAGGACGCCCTCCGCCTAGCCCGCGGGATGACGTACAAATATGCGGCAGCCGGTGTCAACCTGGGTGGTGGCAAGGCCGTGATCATGGCTGACCCGAGCCGAACAGATCGGGAGCCCATTTTCAGGACTTTGGGTAAGTTCATCAATCGCCTGGGAGGCAAGTACCTTACGGGCGAAGATGTTGGCACCACCCTGAAAGACATGGAATACATCCACATGGAGACTGAATACGTTGTCACCCTTCCGACCTATCTCGGCGGAGCCGGCGACATTTCACCCATGACCGCCTTCGGCGTGACCCGTGCCATGCAGGCCTGTTGCAAACGAGTCTTTGGATCTGAAGATATTCAAGGCAGAACCGTTGCCATTCAGGGACTGGGTGCAGTCGGTAGCAACGTGGTTGAACAGCTCCGCGAGTTGGGAGCGCACAGCATTGTAACCGACATCGATCCAAAAAAGATCGATCTTATGGTTGAAAAGTACGGCGTGAAAAAGGTGGCCCCTGATGGGATCTATGACGTGGACTGCGAAATCTTCTGTCCCTGTGCCCTGGGTGGGATCATCAACGATGACACCCTAGCCCGATTGAAGTGCCGGATTATTTGTGGCAGCGCCAACAATCAGCTCACGGAGGAGCGGCACGGGGATATGCTGGAGGAAAAAGGCATGGTCTACGCACCTGATTACATTGCCAATGCAGGCGGCACCATCTACGATACGGACAGGTTGGGCGTGGGCGGTGTGAGCCACGAGCGCGGTCGCGAGAAGGTTTCGCGCATCTATGAAAATATGGAGCGTGTCTTTCAAATTGCCGACCGGGATCAGGTACCCACCCATGTGGCAGCGGACCGAATGGCAGAGGAGAGAATCCGACGGATCGCCGAGGTCAAGAAGTACGT
>WVZH01000282.1:247-5727 GCA_011772595.1 Anaerolineales bacterium | reverse complement strand
CGCTCAAGCGGCAAGCATGCTTATGAATCAAGGGATCGTCTTTTATGCCACGATAGCCAGCGCGATCAGTCCTGCCGAAATCAGCGCTATGAAACCGCCAAGCCATTTCCAGTTGCCTTTCTGGGCGAAATACCCAGGGCTGACGATGGCTGTGTAAAAAAGCATGCCGAGTGCTACCAGATAGAGCGGCTGCGCCCAATCTTCCCCCACCAGCAAGCCCAGTCCGGCCACTAGCAAGGACAATGCGGTAACCATCTCGGCGACGACATGAAACCCTATACGAATGGGTTCATCTTCGAGCTCGGGGATGTTCTTCGTTAGATAGGAGAACATCCAATGGCCGATCATCCCCAGACCCACGACCATGGCGAAAATTCCAGGATACATCATCAATCAATCTCCTTTGCTTCCTGACTCGATGGAGGCGCGCGCCAGCGTATTCTGAAACGGCACCTTCATATTTTGTAAAGACGCTTGAATTCACGATAAAGCGCTAGGACACGTTCTGGCGGGATGCGTGGCAGCACGGTCATGCTTCCGATGGTGATTGTGAATAGCATATCCGTCATCAACTGTGTGCGCTCTTCATCCGGTATCAGGTTTGAGAAAGTCTCAACCAAGAACTGCCGCCGTTGCGTATCAACCCTTTCAACGAGCGTTCTCGCCCGTGAATCATGCGCAGCCCACATACGAATGGCGACCTCCGGTTCGGTGATGGGACTGAATGTCTCTTCCATCAGACGATCGAGCAGTAGCAGACGCTTCGTTGGAGTATCTGGAATCCGATCGGATGTCGAAAAGTATTGATTTGCCCAATGCTCGAGAAGTCGCTGCTCGAAGTCCTTGATATTCTCGAAGTGATGGTAAAAAGATCCCTTGGTCAAATCCATTTCCTTTGCCATGCCTTGAATAGTAAGACCGGGAAGCCCTTCCCGCCCAAGAACCTTTAGGCCTATGTCCAACCAATCTTGCTTGCTCTTCTTGCTCATATACACTCCATAAGATCAGGTTCCAGGACAGTAAACATACCATACGGTATGGTATGTTGTCAAGGGATCTCGTGAATTAAATATGTCAATGGACCGCACCACGGATCATGATTTTATGCAGACCTGCCTACGTCTAAGCCGAAAGCTGGTTTACGCCCCGTGGAGTGTCTCCTCAATGAAAGAAGCGCCCCCCTTGGGCGCTTCGATCTTGAGATGTAGGACTTGGAGAGTTTTATCCTGAGCGGAGTGAACTGGCAAAGCCATGAACAAAATCGAAGGCAATCAAGGACCTTCAGGTTATGGATTCAAATCTTGAAATGGCGGCTTGGGGTCGTTAGGCTAAGCGTCCAATTTCTCTCCGGCCCGTCTGAAGTCAACATACCGTCGGGCAAACCTATCCTTTCCGCGATGAACATCCAGTAGTACACAGACCTTGATAGACGCCTGGCACGGGATAAGCACTGCCAATACATCTATCGGAGTCGATCTACGGCTCGATAGCGTCGACAACCAGTTCCATAATGTCTTTAACCTCGATTTGATCGTCAAGAGCTACGCTTTTCGCAGCCGCGTCGAGCATATTGAGGCAGAAAGGGCAGGCGGTCGCAAGGATTTGCGCGCCAGTTGCGATCGCCTCATGCATACGCTCGTGAGCTAAATGTACCTCGGTATCATGCCCTTCAAACCACATCCTCCCGCCACCGCCGCCACAGCAGAGGCTTTTCTCAGCACTGCGCTCCATCTCCACCAACTCAACACCTGGAATGCTCCGCAGGATGGCGCGCGGTTCCTCGAAAACGTTGTTCTGGATGCCCAAATAGCATGGATCATGATACGTGACCCGCTTCTTGAGCTTACGCTTGAAAGCCAATCGCCCATCTGCGATCAAACGGGCTACGAACTGGGTGTAGTGCTCGGTTTTGAATTCAAGGTCGGGGTAGTGATTCTTGTAGGCATCAAAACAATGTGGCGACGTTGTGACGATCTGCTGCGGTCCCGCTGCCTTCAACGTCTCCGTTTGTTCCTCAACCATCATCTCATAAAGACCCACTTCACCCATGCGGCGCACGTCGCTTCCACAGCAGGCCTCTTCGCTTCCCAGCGTGCCGAGACGCACCCCGGCGCTGTCCATGGCAGCCACCATCGCTTGTGGGATCTTTTGGGCTCGGGGGTCGTAACAGGCTATGCAGCATACGAAGTAAAGCGCATCGACTGATTCCTCTTGTACGTTCAAGAGTGACAACCCCTCCGCCCACTCAAGACGTTTGGCGTGTGCCATTTCAAAGGGATTTTTGTAGCGGAAGGTGCTGGTCAGCGCTGTACCGATTGTCCGAGGGACGCTACCCTTCTCAACTTGCATGCTGCGAAGTGTCTTCGATACTTGGCCCGGGTCTAAATCTTTGGGGCACTGCGAATCACACATGTAGCAGGTGGTACAGTCCCAAACCGTGGCAATCTCCTCGAGATGTTCATCTGGTGCTTTATCGCGTGTGTCTGACACTCGCAGGAAGGCCTTGAGCAAAGCATGCGGACCCAGGAATTTCTGGTTAACACTTATGACAGGGCACGCCGAGTAACACACGCCGCACATGATGCACCTTTCAGCATTGCCGAGCGTGCTGACCTCCTCTGGAGGGATGCGGAATTCCTTCTCCGGCACCTCCTCCGGTGGGATCAACCACGGCTTTATACGTAGGTATTGATCCCAGAAGCTGCCGCGATCTGTTACCAAGTCCTTGACAACCGGCACGTAGGATAGCGGCCGGATGGTAATCAGCCCATCCTTGTTGGTGTGATCCTCCAGCGTTGATTCACAAGCAAGCTTATTCGTGCCATTGACATTCATTGCGCAGCTGCCACAGATACCGTGGCGGCAGGAGCGTCGAAAGGTGAGGCTGCCATCTTGCTCGCCTTTTATCTCGAGCAGAGCGTCGAGGACGGTCTTACCCGGCATCCTTCCCACTTGGAACTCTTCAAAGTAGGGGTTCTCATCGGTATCGGGGTTGTAGCGTTGGATGCGTATCGTTACCTTGTCTTTATGATTCTGGGCTGACATGCTGACAAAAACTCCTTAGCTAGAATTCGCCTAATATACACGCTCTTGAGGTGGATATTTCTCCCAATCGATGATGACGTCCTTAAAACTCACCTCGGGTGTGCCATCGCTGCCTTTCCGCATGATGGTGTGCTTCAACCAGTTCTCGTCGTCCCGTGCTGGAAAGTCGGTACGAGCGTGCGCACCGCGACTCTCAGCACGTTCGAGAGCACTCGCGACGATCACTTCACTAAAAGTGAGCAGATTTTCAGCCTCCAATGCATCCTGTACTTCCGTGTTAAAGCGACGGCTCCGATCCATTACCCGGACATCTTTGAAGCGCTCTTGTAGCTGTCTCACATCTTGCAGGGCGATCTCTAGCCCTCCCGCATCGCGGAAAATGCCACAGTTTCTTGTCATCGTCTCCTTTAGTTCCTGTGCGATCTTGGCGACGGATTCTCGACGGTCGCCGGTGCCGTCATCCATAAGACGTGCAATTCGTCGGCTGCTCTGCTCGCTGGGATCACCGTTCACCGGATTTAGCTCTGCTCCATTCTTGACGAATTCAGCCATGGACCTACCGGCTCGACGACCGAAGACCGACGCTTCCAGCAGGCTGTTGGTCCCCAGCCTATTGGCGCCATGCACACTGACGCAGGCGCACTCTCCTGCGGCAAAGAAGCCGACGACTGGCGTTCCGGCCGCATCTGCAAGCACCTGCCCGTGCACATCGGTGGGGATACCTCCCATGCTATAGTGCGCCGTTGGTTGGATGGCAACCGGTTCCTCGATGATGTCCACACCCGCGTAGTTAAGGGCGATTTTCTGCACCTGGGGTAGACGCTCTTGAATCTTCTCGCGTCCGAGGTGTGTCATATCCAAGAAAATGCCCTGTCCGTCCGGGCCGATCCCTCTACCTTCGTTGATCTCGATCTGCTCTGCGCGCGTAACGAGATCACGTGGTGCCAGCTCCATCTTCTCAGGTGCGTAGCTTTCCATGAAACGCTCACCCTGGCTATTGATCAAATAGCCCCCCTCACTGCGGCAAGCCTCCGTCATCAGCATGCCGAGACGGTAGAGACCCGTCGGGTGGAATTGGACAAACTCCATATCCATGAGCGGAACACCAGCCTTGTAGGCCAGCGCCACACCATCCCCAGTGCTAGCGTGAGCATTGGTCGTCACCTTGAACGCACGACCATATCCACCCGTTCCGAACATGACGGCCTTCGCCTGCAAAGTGTAAATCTCACCCGTACGCACATCCATCGCNNCCGTGGCGCAAGGCTTGTTCATGGATGGTGTGCAGTAAGACATGGCCGGTCCAGTCGGCGGCGTAGCAAGCGCGTGGGATACTGTGGCCGCCGAAGCGACGCTGAGCAATACGCCCATCCGGCATACGGCTGAACACACAGCCCATATGCTCGTATTGATAGATGATGTCGATCGCGTCTGTCACCAAGATCTCAATGGCGGCCTGATCGCCCAGCCAGTCGGACCCTTTGATGGTGTCGAACATGTGCGTTTCCCAGCTATCGATGGGAGGTTCATCCGTTGGCAATTGCTCCAGCGGCCCGCGCGCTCCGGTTCCAGCCACGGGGCGGACGTTACTCAACGCAGCAGCAATGCCACCCTGAGCTGCGCCGCTATGAGAGCGAAGGGGATGCACTTTTGAGAGGACGCCGATGTCCTTTATGCCCTCCTGACTTGCAGTCATGGCCGCCCAGCTGCCTGCTAGTCCAGCTCCAACGATAAGGATCTCGTGGGTGATCGTATTTGTTGACATGGAACACCTTTCAAGGATGGTCAAACCAAGGACTTATCGATAGATGTACATGGGGGGAATGGATCGCCTCCACTTCGATGACCCATCGCTTCTCAGGGTAAGTCCAGCATATGGGATGTCCGTACGCGCTCAATATATTTAGAGAAAGATCTATCCCCTCTCCCTTCGAGCAGGTGCATGTAAAGCATAGCTTACATGCTCGATATTTCCAATCTCAGCACTTTCCTTCATAGATAGAAAACCAGGAACCTTGAATCGGGATACAGGTCTATTCAATGTTGCCTTTCAGGACTCTGTCAACTAGAACCCTAAACCCTGCCGGATGACGAGGATGGGAATATCCTCCGCAGCAGCTAGACACTGGAGATGACGAGAAATGGGGTTACCCACTATTCAACAGCCAAACCACAAAATATCAATCAATTCACACTGAACATTCATCTTTGAACAACAATATTGAAATAACTCTGTCCAATCCGCTAGCGAGATCACTTTGGAGTCACCGATAGAATAAGAACTATATTATCTGCCTCCAAGTCTCCTGTGTCATGATCTGGTTATGACAAAAGTACATCACTGAGTTCGTTTTCGGGTAAGTGACGCAGCTCGACTGGCGTCCGGAGCTTATCCATCGGCTCCAATTTCTCCAGCACAAGCCCTCCAGTCTAAC
>WVZH01000282.1:0-228 GCA_011772595.1 Anaerolineales bacterium | reverse complement strand
ACTGCACAATTATTGCCAATTCGGAGGCTTTAAACCGCGACGCTGAAGCTCCATGGCCATATCCGCTAGATGGTGCTGCGTATGGCGGAGGGTGTAGAGCGCGCGGCTCAGGACTGTGAATCCCGTCCAAGGAAATAGTTCTTCCTTTGCCTGAAGGTCGGCTTTTACGATGAAGTTCGCCAGCCTCCTTTCAAGCGTATCAAGGAATCGCTGAAGGTCCTCCTGTGA
>WVZH01000260.1 GCA_011772595.1 Anaerolineales bacterium | reverse complement strand
GGCTTATTCTCACCGAACGATATTGCAGAAGTAAGATGAAAGGATGGATTAGTAGAGGAGAAAGCGCTTCTAGCAACGAGGAACTCGAACGATCTTTCTAGAAGTGTCCCAGGGAATTCGCTCTGGATTGAGCTTCAGGGATCCGACGAAGGCAACGGTGCTAATGATCGTGGAGAGCTTGATTTATTTCCGATTTGTAGATGTGTAAAGAGCGGCCTATTGAGGTGCAACGCAAGCTAAATGATTCAGGTAAGGAATACCCATTCGCTTGATCAGGATGTATTGTTGAAAATGAGGCACATTGGGGATAAAGAGAGAATCGTTATATTCGATGGAGATGATGTCCTCGCGCGGGACGTCATCTTTTGTTGCTCAAGCGATTCCAGAAGGGAAGGTCTGTTAGGGAGAAAAGTTCTGGGGTCGGAAGAAGGCGTCTTGTTGAAGATGCCTGCCGGAAGAAGAGGTAAAGCAGGCTTTATGACCTCCATCCATATGCTCGGTATGCGCTTTCCGATCGCGGTTGCCTGGCTGGATGAGAAAGGCGTTGTTGTCCATTCGGTGCTGGCGAAGCCATGGAGGCCGTATTATGCATCGCCCAGAAAGGCGTGGTATGTGCTTGAAGTCCACCCCGATTTATTGGAGAGGATTCCAACGGGGGAAAAGTTGAGGTGGGCAGGGATTGATCAAGCATAGTCGTGAAGGTGCAGGCTCGTAGTGTCAGACAGCGGCAAGAAAATCGAACTTGAACTGAACGATGTATGGGATTGGGCCTATTGTCCCCTGAGGGTCTGGTGGCGGAAAACTGGGCTGGCGTCGGAGGTCACATCGAAACAGGGCAAGAGGACAGGCGAGCAGCTCATCGAAAAATCGATCCGGTCGGCAACAGGCCTCTATTATGAGCTTGCGGGAGACGGGAAAGATGTCCCGTTTGGTAAATGCCTGGGCCTGGTATGGAAGGGGTGGTTGGAAGCATGGCGGTTGGACGACGAGACCGTATCGGATCTCGTGAATTACCACCAGACACGCAGAAGCATCCTAAGCAGATTTGAAGATGGGGAGATCACGAACAGGGAGGGGAAGCGATACAAGAAGCCAACCTGGACTCGGTATTGGCGCCAGTTGGCTGAAACGAGCGGTTTAGTGGTTCTGAGAAAGAACATCGACCGCCATCAGGTGAGCATTGGGTTGGGGGGACTGGATCTCAGCGAGGAAGAGTATTACCGGGCGCCGAAGGGTCTGGCGGATGCATTTGCTGACTCTATGGATTATGCCAACAAGATGCGTCTGCCGCCTCCGGATGTCGTATTGGGAGTGAGTGAAAGGCTGGTGGTGGACCTGCCATCNNGAGGCAGGCCTCCCAAAGAAGCAACAGGAGAGAATCTACAACATCGTCTGGAATATGAAATCTTCATGTTTGACGAAGAAGCGCCGTCCGCTTATGGGCTTTTACGAGACTTGCGAGTCATTGCACTGGGACAATCTTCTCCGGTCAACCTGGAGCTGAAGGAGGGGGAGCAAGTTGTAGAGAGCATAAGGATCAGGCACATTCCGTCTGGGCAGGAGCAGGAAATCAGCCCCCGGTTGGGTGATGGCGCAGATGTACTGGAAGCCCTATCGCGCGCCGTCATCACGGGCATTCGTATTGGCACTTATGTACCCAGGATGGTTTGCGGGTGGAGGGCTTGTGGTGATTGCGAATACCGCACGCTTTGCTTTTCGGAGAATGGCGTGATGGACATGTTCAATC
>WVZH01000423.1 GCA_011772595.1 Anaerolineales bacterium | reverse complement strand
GATCCGGGTTGTTCTATAAATCGCCGGCGGATTTCCACGCACGCCGGATGCTGTCCGCCTTTATCTATATGATCCTGGGGACCGTCATCGCCTTGGGGATGGGCTTTGCGTTGGGCATTTCTCTAGGGGCTGTGGGTATTTCGCTGTTTGCGACCCTGATGGCCGTCTTCGGATTCCTGATGCCCAATCGGGCTCTGAACAGCGCCATTGGCAAGAGGAGAGAGCGATTGAAGAAGGAGATGGGTTTCGGGCTCGACAGGATCTCCCTGCTACTGCAGTCGGGCGCCTCACTGATGGAATCGCTTGCACAAACGGGCGGCACGGGTATTTTCGGAAAGGCATGCGAGCAGATCGCCGCCCAAGCAAGCACGGGGCGACCCATCACCGACATCAATCGATCGGTGCGCGATGGTCTGCCAGAGACACCCGAGTTCGATGAATTCTTGCAAATGGTCCGAATCGGGATGCAGAAGGGACAGGAGATGATCGAGCCCTTCCGAGAGAGGGCCGGGACCATGCGGGGCAGACTGAAATTGGACATCATCGAGGCCGGCCAAGGCGCCAAGATCAAGGTCACCCTCCTTACCTCGGGCTTTATACTGCTGGCAAGCATGATCGTGACGTTGGGGCCTGTCCTCATCCTGCTCACACAGCAGGGGCTCTTCTGAGGTGAAAACGAGTCGTTTGGTTAGCAAACACGTCGCAGCAACCCTCAGCCTGATCATGATCGCGATATTGGCAATACCCATGGCATTTGCTTTCATGATAATGGTCGGGAAGCTATCGCTTGTTGCAGGTCTTCTCGGAGGCATTCTGAGAGATTGTTGGCACATATGAACACACAGTCCTTCCTGGCCGTTTTGCACAGCGCGGCAGAGATATCTGAGGAGAAGCTCTCCAAGATGGTAGGATCGAGACTGTCGACGGTAGTAGAATACGCGCTGATCATGGCACTGATCGCACACATCATAGGGATTATTGGAAGCGTGTAATGATACGTCGGGCTTTGTACGGGCAGGTCCTGTTGGTGGGCGCTCTTGTACTGTTGGCGATCGCCGCCCAACAGAGCATAACCAACCCAGCGCGATTGCCCCAGGAGTTGTTCGGTGGCGTACCGAGAACGTATGCACAAAGCAATGGCGCAAGCATGGGACCATACGATACGGCGTTGCTGCCGCTCGAAGATATCCCGGGGCCCGGGAACGATGTCTATCGACGCCCCCTACCCCTCTCCGAGGAATATGCTCAGGCGGAAGTGCTTCGGGTACTCCAGGACCCACGCACGGTCCCGCTTGAACGCTTCCTCTACTACAAACACCCTTCAGAAATGGCGCGAGAGCCCGGATGGCTTCAGGATGATCAAAGGGCTGCTTTTGAGGAGAGAGCCGGGCTGCTCAAACAGGTCGTGAAGCATCCAGAGGCGGATCTGATCCTTTCGCGATTTCAANNCCGTCTATGTGCGCGTCCTCGGTGGGACATATGAGGTGGAAACCATCGACTCGCAAGGGACTACCGGAATGCGCTCGGTTGATAAAACGGATCCCTTCTATGTAAAGCACCCAACCGATGATTATTACCCCACGCGCATCGATCCATTATCAGACGCAACGGAATGGCGTTACCCCCCATGGCAGCCCTGGAGCCAGCTTGCCGTGGCGGACACCGAGAGCGATCTGACATTCCCGTGCATGCCGCAACAAGTGCTTGACACCGGGGCCCCCTATCCGATTCCGGGCACTGGCAAGGACTTCGACCCGCAATCCTACCTACCACCGAAACCGCGGTATTCACCAGAGAAATCCATTGGCGAGGGGGTGGTCAGGGAGGGTTGGCTGCTCTGCCTGGCGCCTGATGCGCCGGCAGAAAACGTCGAGTTGGTTATGCAGTATCGCGATCCCTTCACCGGAGAACGAAGTGGCGCCAGATCAGTCTGGAAACCTGCTGAATACCTGCAGATGGGAGAGTGGCATCTACTGAAGGACGTCGCGGTCGTGGGCTGGAATGGAAGGATTGAACGATATCCAAGAAAAACCTTTGAGGACGATCCTCCCGAGGATGCCCGGGTTGTCTATCAGGGGCCGGTATGGGTATCCGTGGCTATGGCGATGGGATATCGGCCGGTCGATGGGACTGGCGCAGACGAAGGGACACGATACGATCGGGTCAATATCGCCTTGCAAATGCACTTCGAGGGCATCGCAACGTTGATGGAAGAATGGGATCAACTCGCTATTCAGGACCCATTGGAGGTGAGTGTCTTCTCTGAAGAGGTGCTCTCAGAGGACACCCGTATTTGGAAAGCGGACGATCTCAATGTGTGGTCGGAAGGCTATTGGTTGAGCGTAGACACCTTGTCTTCTAAGCCAGAAGCGTTGTGGATCTCGCTCAGTGGCGTCCATGGGGGATTTATTGAGTGGGGGATCAACCGCGATTGGCTGGGGGCCACACCAGTGTGGAGACTCGATGTTGTGGACACAGGAGAACGTGCAACCAACACCGACGAGGTTTGCGAATATACCGAGTGCGTTAATCTCAATAGACCCGTGTATTTGCCTTCCGGGGAGCTCGACTACCGTGTGCCGAATGTTTTCGACGGAAGAGTACCAATCATCGCGCCCAACGTATATGCAAACGGCGTCATGATGACTCGTGCATACTACTTTGATGAGGCATTTCAGGAGACCGCCGGCGTAAGTTTATATAAGTCCGGTCCACAAGGTAGAGATAAATTGATCCTGATCGAAGGCGATTCCATATCGGGAGACTACTATGAGTTTGAGTTGTATTGCGATATCGGTGGAAACCTCACGTTTGTAGGAGAAGCAGATCCAGACACGCTCTATGGGGACCCAAATGGTGTGTTCGCAGTCATCGACGGAATCCATTCTAGAAACAGAAAAGCTGTTGACAATCTTGTGTTCTTTGGAGACGCGGACACGCTCTGCCATTTAGAAGACATGATCATCTTGATGGAGGATACTGGACCTGCGTGGAGATTAAGGTGAGGAAGCCAGTCCAGATAGCGCTTGTCTTCGCCGTGCTCGTCATAATTGTGGCTGCCTGCTTGATGCAGCCTGCGCACGCCGATTCCCTAGCAATGTTGGGGTCCAATTCGTCTGGGCGTATAGCGAATCAAACCGTTGACGAGCCCCCTCGACTTGATGTGACGCAGAGGTTTAGGTTCTCGTTCCCACATGCACCTACAATGAGTGGACACATTCTCAATCGCACTGTCCACAACGATTTCTCGCAATGGCCTGAGATGAAATATCTCAATGAAGCCATTGAGCTGGAAGGTTTATCAATAACAATCAGTGACTATAAAATCGTCGCAGGGGGAACGATACCAAAAGCCTATCTGCCCGAAACTGGAGAGGTTTTTGATGCTCCGAATGGGGGATNNCTCCTGCTGTCATTATCCCTCCCGGAGCAACCCTGATTATGGTGAGGGTGGATATGCATCCACCATTGCAATGGGAAGATGGATGTATAAACTCACTAACCGGACAGAAATCTAAGTTGCGTGAAGACTATCTCCTGCTCGCTTACCCAAGTTTAGGCGAGGTAACTCCATTTCGAACTCTATATCCAGGAGAAGTTAATTATGGTCCTTTCAACCAACCACAATCGGGTTGCTTTGGTAACGGCTGGTACTACTTCTTCCTCGCCACTTTAAATTCCGATCCATCTATGATATGGCTCACCTATAACGATGACTCGGACCCTGAACTCCAGGCTTTGTGGACCCTCACCAGTAGACCCTAAGCAAGATACCTAAAAGAATAAATCCAAACGCCTAACAAACGC
>WVZH01000034.1 GCA_011772595.1 Anaerolineales bacterium | reverse complement strand
TCGTCCCACTACGGAACGACGGCTGCCTCAAGCCGACCAGCCACCGGCCCAGCCGGAGGTGAAGTCGGGCGTGAAGCTGCCAGTAAAAGTCTCTGAGTTGAGGTGGAAACTGGGTCGCAAGGCCAAGCAGGAGCCGCGATTTCGGTTTTACGCATTGTACGACCGAATCTACCGGCACGACGTGCTGGCGGCGGCATGGTGGCTCGTGCTGAAGAACAACGGCAAGCCCGGCGTGGACGGCATGTCGTGCCAGGACGTCATCGACGGCCCTGGCGCTGCGGCACTCCTCGACCAGCTGCACGAGGAACTTCGCACGAAGACCTACCAGCCGCAACCGGTAAAGCGTGTCTACATTCCCAAGCCGGACGGACGGAAACGACCGTTGGGTATCCCGACGGTACGGGACCGCATCGTCCAAACGGCCGTTCTGCTGGTGATCGAACCGATCTTCGAAGCGGATTTTCTGGACTGCTCGTTCGGATTCCGCCCTGGGAAATCGGCTCATCAGGCGATCGACGTGATCGCCGGTTACCTGAAAAGCGGTTTTCGGGATGTGTACGACGCGGATTTGGAGGGGTACTTCGATACGATTCCCCATGACCAGCTGATGAAATGCCTCAAGATGCGGATCGTGGATCGCCAGGTGCTGAAGCTGATCCGGATGTGGCTCCAGTCGCCCGTGATTGAACGGGACGACCAGGGCCGCGAGAAAGGTTCTCGGCCGAAACAGGGAACGCCGCAAGGGGGCGTCATTTCGCCCCTGCTGGCGAATATCTACCTGCACTGGTTCGAGAAGGCTTTCCATGCTCCGGACGGCCCGGCGAACTGGGCGAAGGCGAAGATCGTCCGCTATGCGGACGATTTCGTCATCCTGGCCCGCTTTCACGGAAGGCGGCTCACCGGCTGGGTGGAGAATCAACTTGAAGGCCGATTCAAACTGACGATCAATCGTGAGAAAACTCACGTGGTGGACCTGAATGAACCGACAGCGAGCGTGGACTTTCTGGGTTTTACATTCCGGTACGATCGCGACCTCCATGGAGGCCCGCATCGTTACTTGAACATATTCCCATCGAAGAAAGCGCAAGCCCACGCCAGGAACAAGATCCGCAAGATAACCAGCAGCCGTCGCTGCTTCGTGCCGGCCAGTGAGATGGTCGCGGAAGTGAACAGCTGGCTGCGCAAGTGGGCGAATTATTTCCGCCATGGTTATCCCCGGATGGCGTTTCGAAGCGTCAATCGGTTTTCGAGGGAACGCTTGACTCGGCACTTGAAACGTCGCAGTCAACGACCTTCCCGTCCGGGGAAGGGGACGACGTACTACACCCACCTGCAGGCCTTAGGTCTGCGGAACTTGTGACCGTCGTGCTGTTGACTGACTGTGCATGCTGGCGACTGAATGTTTGCTGGGTAAGCCGGATGCGGGAAATCCGCCCGTCCGGTTTGACGAGGGGGGAGGCGGTAGTTGTCGTAGGGTATACGGGTATTGAGGCACGTACGGGGAAACCCTGACACTGGTCTATCCCGGAACCTATCGTGACACTGCCCCTCCTCTACTCGACTGTCCTTCGGTGTGCCAAGTAAGTCTGTTTGTTCTCGATAACTGAAAGGAGTTATCCATGGTAATTGCCTGTTGACCATGTAGTCGGGCGGGCATCGTGTTTGGGTAACCGGCTCGGTGAAGCCCCGCTTGGACGAAGACGTCAGCCGTAATGCGAAAGCGTGAACCCGTTCCGGCCTCGTGACACCATTTGGCCGTGGCCAACCTGCCGAAGAAGGTGAAGTCTACAACCGACGGCGAAGCAACAGGTGCATGCAGCCGTCGGGCGGCCCGGGGTGAGAGGGGACGGCGGGCGTCGAAAGAGCAATCAGGAACTTGGGAGGCCCGACACGGTGGCCCACCGGCAGGGTGTGCCGCTTGGCCCACGGACGACGGGAAACCATAACCGTCATCCGGCCGTGCCGGGATTCGGAGGGGGCCATAGTAGTG
>WVZH01000516.1 GCA_011772595.1 Anaerolineales bacterium | reverse complement strand
CATAAGCGTACTCGAAAGGAGCATACGGTTCTTTTTCGTAAAACCTTATCATATGTCAACTAACCTCCCCTAGACGAGAATGGAATTTGGAATAGAGAATCCGTTGAACCCCGGTGTCCTCCCAAACTCCCCACGCATTCCGCTAGCGGCCCGGAAAGGGTCACATCGGAAATATCTAAGGCAAGCGTCAGGCGCGTTCGGTCAAGGCGACCGACAAACGATCACACAACTCCTACAGGGCCACCATCACGTGTTTCGTGATCTGGTAATCACGCATGGCCTCAGCAGAAAGGTCCTTACCGAACCCCGACTGCTTAAACCCGCCGTGAGGCGTCTCAGAGGCAAGGGGCAGATGGTCATTGATCCACACGGTGCCGAACTCCAGTTTGGCCGACACCCTCATGGCTCGCCCGATGTCATTCGTGAAAACCGACGCGGCCAATCCATATACGACGTCGTTGGCCAGGCGCACAGCTTCCTCTTCGTCACGGTACGGTTGAATTGTCAGAACCGGCCCGAAGACCTCCTGTTGCACAATTTCAGATTTCTGGTCAACATCGGTTATCACTGTGGGTTCATAGAAATAACCTCTCTGAAAGTCAGCTGGGATCTTTCCACCTGTGGCAACGACTGCCCCGGCTGACCGTGCCCGATCCACAAATCCCCCCACCCGGTCGCGCTGGTCCTTGGAGATGAGCGGGCCCATCTCCGTGTCCTTATCGAAGGGCATGCCGACTTTTACTTGACGCATTGCTTCGACGATCGCCTCTTCCACCGCCTTCACCTTACCCTGGGCGCCGTAAACCCGTGTCGCTGCAGTACAATCCTGGCCGGTGTTCACATATGCCGCCAACGCCGTCTTGCTCGCAACCAGGTCCAAGTCGGCATCCTCAAAAACGATGACCGGCGCCTTACCGCCCAGCTCGAGATGGACGCGTTTGAGGGTTCGGGATGCAACTTCCATAACTCGCTGGCCCGTGTCACTGGCTCCTGTGATACTCACCATCCGAACATCCGGATGTTCGACAATTGCCTCGCCGACATTGCCCGTGACGACGTTCACCACGCCGTCAGGAAAGCCTGCCTCCGCAGTGAGTTCGGCGAGCATAAGCGTTGTGCGCGGCGTTAACGATGCCGGCTTCAGCACGAGCGTACATCCGGCTGCCAAGGCCGG
>WVZH01000296.1:19187-21270 GCA_011772595.1 Anaerolineales bacterium | reverse complement strand
TCCTGGAGGTCTGATACAAACACCATACAGATCCGGATCTCAGTAGCACCTCCCTCCGGAATCCACCTGATGATCAGGCCCAAAGCGTCATTCCCCGGGCTGGGCAAATGGATCGGCCAGCGTAGCGCGCATCAGGTGCGCGGAATTGCGGATCAGGTTTCAATTAGATCCAATCCGCCCGACTTGGCCGCCCAGGTCCTGGCCATCCCTCGTGTTCCTGCGATCCTGCTTTCCGATCCGAAGCCCGAGATTGAACTCAAGGGACGGGAACTCCGGCTCGACCGAATCGGCTCCTTGCCCCAGCCTCGGGCCGCCAAAGGTTTGTTTGACGTGCTTTGCGCCATCGCCGAGCTCATAGAACAACAACCAGGCGTTACTTCCTCCGTTGACCCAGTGGAGGCGTCAGGCGCTGCCTAACAATTTGCTGCAGCCGACCCCGCGGGCGTGGCGATTTGCTTTCTTTGTAGTTTCAGTAAGAATATGAGAAAGCTAGTGGTGTGCCGAGCGGGGCGGCAAAGCCCAAAATCGTCAGGCAACGTATAGAGTTTGGGACAATCTATGAAATGGGGAGGCAAGTATGAAAGAGAAATTGACCAAGCAAGTTGAGGAAATCCTCCTTACCTATGATTCTGCTGTGCCAGGAGTAACTGCGGACAATCTGCGTGATCTTTGGCTTCAGTTTGAGCCCAAGAGCATAGAAGTAATCAAGGTCGAATTGCGTGATCAACAGGAAACCTTAGGCATTCCAGTGCCTGTGCTCAAGTCAATAGGTAAAGGAATTGGCAAAGCAGCACGGAAGCGAGTAGATGATTTTCTTCCGCTGGCACAGTTACTCTGGAATGAATACGGCCGGGAAGGGCGGGTCGTCGCAGTGATTCCTCTGGGAGCCATGGAACTAGCCAACCCTGAGAGAATCATTCCTCTGCTGAGAAAAATTTGCCGTACATGTCTTACTTGGGAAGATGCAGATAGACTTGCGATGGATGCATTAGAGCCAATTATTCGCAAGCAACCAGAACAATGGTTGAGTGCAGTAGAGCCGTGGTTGGAAGATGCGAATAAGTGGGTAAGAAGAGCAGGCGTCACCGTGGTTGGACGCCTGCCTATGAAACAGCCTGAGTATGCCGCCCGTTGCTTGGAAATGATTAATGGAATGCTTTGCGATGAAGAAGAGGATGTCAAGAAGGCTGTAAGCTTTGCTATTCGACTAGTAGCCAGGGGAGAAATCCGCCCTGTACGCGATTTTCTTGCCCGGCATATTCCTGCCAGTGATCCAGCAGCAACATGGGTGCTGTGCGATGCCATACGGAGTATGACAAAGGCATATTTACCGGAATTCATGGACTTGCTGCCTCAATATGAAAAGTGGCTTACTGACCCATCACTGAGTCCCTCAGAACGCCGATCCATTGACAGTGCAATAAAGACACTCAAGCAAGTTGACGGGTGAGTATTCGAATGAGTTCAGGACATAGGTAACAGAATCTTATCAAGACATAGGTAACACAAATTATCAGGACATCGGTAACACTTAGGGGGAGAGGAGGTGCACCGATGCCCTGGGAAGGTGTTACCGTGAGCGAGCAAAAACAACGATTTATCGAAGACTATCTGCTGAACTACTACACCATCACGGAGCTAGCCCGACGGTTCAGCATTTCCCGAAAGACCGCGCACAAATGGATCAATCGCTATCTCGAGCAAGGCATGGCCGGGCGGCTCAGCTCGAGGCCGTTAGGCCGCGCCAAAGCAATCGGACAGAATCAGGGATTAAAATGAATCTTGAAACAGTCTCCCTGCCCACAAGAAGGACTTTCAGCTGGCGAGCTCTCTGGATCCTCGTGGTGCTCCTACTGATTGGGAACATCGCTCTTATTCCGCTCCTGCAGGGAACGGACAAACCTGTTGAGCCCATATCCGAGTGGATTTTTTGGACTGTCGTATCTGTCCCCATCATAGGCATTGGGCTATACGTTGCCGGACGAATCGGTCTAGGGGTCCCTTTTATCGAGGGGCATCTCAAGGGAAAGGAGATTTCAGATTGGGCTAGAAGGGTGTTTGCTCTTTCGCTCATCATAGCAAT
>WVZH01000296.1:18795-19171 GCA_011772595.1 Anaerolineales bacterium | reverse complement strand
ATGGATGCTGGTACTAGCCTCAGTACGAGCTGGCGTTTACGAAGAGATCGTCATGCGTCTTTTCCTGATGACTATATTGGCAGGGCTGGGAGGCTTGGTCCAGCGAGAGGAAGACGGACGTCCCAGCCCGAAAGCCATGTGGTGTGCGGTAATCCTCTCCGGTTTCCTTTTTGGATACGGCCATATTGATCAAGTGGTTCCTACTCCTGAAATCTTCGGTGCCCTCATATTAATTCTGTTGCTGAACACGATGTTCGGAATCGTCTTTGGCTGGTTGTATTGGAAGCAAGGTCTCGAAAGTGCAATCCTTGCACATTTCATGGTTGACGCTGTGGGGAGTGGCATTGTAATCCCCGCTTATTTGTCGAACAATCCA
>WVZH01000296.1:7724-18747 GCA_011772595.1 Anaerolineales bacterium | reverse complement strand
GTCGTCGCCTGAGAGTAAGAGATTGAAGTAAGTGGTTGTCGTACGATCAAGATGTTTGGCGCCGCCTAACAAATCGTTGGTGCACTTCGGCTGAACTCATCCTGAGCTTAGTCGAAGGGCTCAGGATAAACACCCCCGAGATTCGTACGCATTTTCCCAGAGTTGGTGTATGATCGAAGGTGAAAGCAGGCTGCTCCCTGACCAGGCCTGGCGGCCAGGCAGGACAGGCAGCCTGTCCTGCCTGCACCTGTGGTGCTGGCACAGGTGGACGGACAGTCCAGGGCTCAAAGCCGTTAGGAGGCTTTGGTATCTTGACCCACATATTCACTGTTGCATGTATCATTCATTAAGGAGATACAAATGAATCGTAGAACTGAAGGCACTATCGCGATTATTACAGCTTTGTTTGTGTTGTTCAGTGCAATGTTGGATCCGCGCATCTCGGTGGCGGTGTCAGTCGTTGCCCTGCTGGCACTTGGCGTCTACAGGTTTGTACAAAAAGACGAATAATAACCGCTTACCCGTACGAGTTCGGTTATCAAGGAAGATTAAGCAAACTTTATTTCTACCCGATTTCCATCTNNAACCAATCGAACGACTGGCAGGCATTGAATTTCGTGGAAGTAGAAATGCACAATCCCCCACATCGGGCGGATCACGCGAGATGTGAAGCTATGAGGGGATAGACAGCGCTTTGTCCTTCAATCATGGGGAGGAACTGTTTCCATGTATGGTCGTTGGAAGCCGCCTAGCAATTCTCCAGAGCAGGCCGGGGATGCGTTGTGAAATGCATGCTATGATGATCGATAGAGATAGGCGAAAAGCTGGAGCAGTAGCAAACCCCGGTTGCTCAGCTCAAAGCCGTTATACGCCCATAAGCATAGATGCATTCAGGTAGTGTGTAATTGAAGGATTAAAACGATGACAAATCTTCGTGTTGAAAACTTGGTTAAGAAGCTAACAAGGGGGATATCGAAATCCCTTGAGATCTTTCACTCAGCAGATCCAGATCTATGGGATAAGCCGATCTATGATGATCCAGAAGTATGGAATCTCAAAGATCTCGCTATCCATTTTATATATTCCGAAGAACATCTTCTAAGTATCGCCCAAGACATCGCATCCGGTGGTGAAGGTTCCCCGGAAGGTATTGACATCGACGCTTTTAATAATATTGAGATGGAGAAGCAACGGCATCGATCCGTAGATGAGTTGCTTGACATTCTCAGCGATGTTCGAAAAGCTTCAATAAATTGGGTGCGAGAACTAGACGAGCATGAATTGAATCGGATGGGAAGGCATCCTGTGCTCGGAACCTCCAGCGTTGAGACGGTAATCAACTCAATATATGCCCATCAGTTGTTGCATATGCGTGAGATAGCCCCAAGAATTAAAAAGTAGTTGATTGACGAGGGTGTGATAGCTAGTATGCAATTTGGGCGCATAACATCTCGTTTGAACCCTTCGCCGGAGTTCATCCTGATCTTAGTCGAAGGGCTCAGGATAAACGCCCCCGAGATTCTCGAAGATCTACCCAGAGTTGGTGTATGATCGAGGNNCTGCCTGCACCTGTGGCGCCCTGGCCTGTCGGCCAGGACAGGCAGGCACAGGTGGACGGACAGTCCAGGGCTCAAATCTGTTAGGCGCCATTTCGCCAGAGGGAAGTGAACTCAAGGCATTAGGAGGTAAGAAAGGAAGGATTATGGCAACTCAAGAAGCGCAAACAGAGAATGTAACAGCGTCCAGACCATCAGATATCCGAGTTCAAGCCCTTCTGAAAGAATATGAACTTTCAAGAACCAACGCCGACCATCTAGAAGGAAACATTTGGAGCACAGCTGCTGTTTTGGTCACAGGTTCGATTGCTGGATTAGCCTTGCTAGGTGGCACTATCCCCGACAGTCCAAGACCTTATGACTATATGCTACGAGCAGCCATCGGAGCTCTATCTATCATCCTTATGTACTGGTGGAAGAAAATGGCATCTGTGTGGTATTTCGTCCAGAATATGCTGTACTTTCGCATCGTTGAAATTGAAGAGGAGTTAGATTTATACAGTGAAAGCTACATAAGCTATGTCGACAGGGCTTCGAGGGGGGAGGAATACCCCGAAAGACCAAGAGTTGCCGCGATGATTTCTGTTATGAAGGCCCAATATAAACCCCTCAGCGTGCCACGAACAGTAGACCGCATCGGGTGGGTGCTGATTGTAGTATGGCTTATTTTCCTAGCGACTCAAGTGGCCGCCATGCTAGGCTGGTTATGAGAGCGCACGGAAACCGCCGCTTCGACTGGCGGCTCATTTGTGTAGAGTTTCATCGGCGTCTATCAACTCGCTGGAGCGGACTCTTCGACTGCGTGCTTCCCCTTCGCCAAGCTCAGGGTCGGCGTGGAGTTTATCCTGAGCGAGGTCGAAGGGCTCAGGATAAACGCCCCCGAGATTCGTACGTATTTTCCTAGAGTTGGTGTATGATCGAAGGTGAAAGCAGGCTGCTCCCTGGCCAGGCCTAGCGGCCAGCCAGGACAGGCAGCCTGTCCTGCTGCACCTGTGGCGCCCTGGCCTGTCGGCCAGGACAGGCAGGCACAGGTGGACGGACAGTCCAGGGCTGAAGACCGTTAAGCCGCCTTTATTTGGAGAATCTACATAGAGGAGTTCAGACATAACAGCAATAGGAAGGAACGAGCAAACTCAAACCTCGGGGCTTCTGTTGATTGTGCTTCACCTGCTACCGGGACTGATATTTGCAGGCTTCTTCTTCGTCCTCTCGCGCGCGTTCATCCAGTGCGGGTTTACAGGATACCTTGCCCTCTTGATTTCAATTCCGATTTGTCTGGCGCCCATTGAACTAGGTGTGATGTTGTTTTGGAGCTCGAGATTCACAGGAAGAAGAGCCGTGATGGAAGCCGTTGACTATCGCCGCCAGGGAACGGCTGCTGAATACATGTTGTTGCCCCCCTTACTGTTTATTTGTTGGGGAGTCCTGTCGATTCCTATGTCCCCTATCTATCAGTATCTTGAGACTCATCTGGCAATCTTTCTTCCATCATGGGCTACACAAGAAGCGCTCATCCGTGGTTTGATCGGTGTTTCTCAAACCCAGCGGTCGATCACCCTCGGTCTAGGCGTCATTCTTTCTGGCTTCGTTGCACCTATTATCGAGGAGCTTTACTTCCGCGGATTTCTTCTTCCAAGAATGGAGCACTGGGGATGGATGGCCCCTGTCGTCAACTCGCTCTTATTTGGGATATATCACTTCTATTTTCCAGGAAATGTGCCGGGGATCTTTGTAACGTGGTTGCCAATTTCGTATGTTGTTATGCGAACGCAGAACTGGCGTATCGGAGCCGTAGTCCATAGTCTGATCAATCTATGGGGAGTGTTTTCTCTAACCCAGCTCATCACATAAGGCGGTCTAACCACCCAATGGGGCGGACCGGGGAAGCCGGGTGAATTGCAGGCCACGTAGTTTGATTGGGGTTCTTGAAATACTAGAGAAGGCTCGTTCCCCCCGGTCGCCTATCTCGAATCGTTAGGCGCCATAACTTTTGCGTAACAAGATGGAAGGAGAAATAATTGAGTGAGATTGTAGGGGACCTATCACCGTCAACGCTCGTGGAGGCCATTGAAGCCAACATGTTTGATTTCTGGATGAATTTGGGTCGTTCACCACAAGTCGAATTATACGACGGTCCAGACATGATCCGGTTGACCTGCGATATTCCATCCCTATTATTAAATAACGTTCTTCGTGCACAATTCACCCACGACGAAATAGATACAGGAATCGAGGAAACGCTGTCACATTTCAAGTCTAGAAGTCTACCCATACGATGGATAACCAGTCCGTCTATGCGGCCAGTCGACTTGGACAATTATCTGGAGGCACATGGTCTCACCCATATTACAGATTTTCCCGGGATGGCTGTCCATTTGCCAGAGTTGAACGAGGATTTGACAACACCTTCCGATCTATCGATAGAGCATGTAGGAGACTTGAAGACACTGGAGCAGATGATTAGTACCTTTGCCACTGGTTATGGGATTCCTGTTTCTGTTGGTAATCTCTTTTTCGATATCCTCTCGAGTTTGGGCTTTGAGCTGCCGTTACGCCATTATCTTGGTTGGCTTGAAGGAGAACCTGTTGCCTGTTCCTCGCTCCTCCTGAGTTCGGGTGTAGCGGAATCTATTTAGTTGCCACTTTAAAAGAAGTACGTGGGCAGGGAATTGGCTCTGCACTGACACTCCTTCCACTACAGGAAGCCCGAGCTCTGGGGTACCGAATAGGCATTTTAGGATCAACCGAGAAGGGACTGGGAATGTACCGCCGGCTCGGATATCGGGAATACTTTAAGTTTGGTATTTACATCTGTAGTAGTGAAGCGACTCAAACTGAATGGAATGTCAATGGCGCATAGCAACTCGCTGGAGCGGACCCTGCTTCGGCGAACCTGGACACCCGAAGCTCGTTCCGAAGAGAACGAGCTTCTCCGTATTATGATGGAACCGGGGCTGCTCAGCTCCCAGCCGTTAGATAGCGCCTAATGGAATTTCAAAAAAAGGAAATAATGTTTATGAAGGAGAAAGAAATGACGGTTACTCAATACTACGAATGGTTTAAGCGAGAATGGGCGAAAGCAGGTTTCATTCTTTCCATTTTCCTTGTTGTTTTCCTATTTGGGCTTGTGCGCAATTATGATCTTTTGGTATTCGTCATTCTTTTACAAACGCCTCTTTACATGCTCCATAAGACTGAAAAGTGTGTTTTTCCAGGAGGCTTTGAAGCGTATTTCAAAACAAAAATATTCAAACTAGATACAGAAGATGGGGCTGTAAACCAAAATTTCTTTTTCTCTTTAAATGTAATTCTGATATAGATAATTTTTCCGTTTTTGGCTTGCTGTCCACTATTGACTATAAATTCGGTCTATGGATTCCTGATTGTTCACTCATTGTTGGGATAGCGCATATTCTATGGTCAATCAGAGCTGGAAAATAATATAACCCAGGACTGTTTGTGAGTCTGTTCTTAAATATTCCTTTAGGTTAATGGTCAATTCTTTTCCTAATAGATCGTGGTGTTTTGAATAACTTCTTCTTGAACTTCCACTTTGCAGTTGGATTTGCTGTGAATGCTTCACTTCCAATTGTGGCAATAATTTTGTTGAGAAACTATCAAAGAAGCGAATAACGTAAACCTGCGCCATCTAACACAGCATGCACCCGACTGGTAGGACTCGCCGCGTATTCAGGCACGTTTCTGGGCTCGAGGTTGATTCCGTCAAAGCGGCGTTGTCTCGTTCACCCCACCAGTGGGTAACGCACTCCGATAGGCCCATGCATATACTAAATCTTCAATATGGGAATTTCTTTAATAAATATATCTAAGCTTGAAGACTCAATCCTAAACTTTAAGCATACCTATTATGATCAGTATGATTTTTACCTTCATACCGTGGACTGGAATTACTGTATTATTCTGAACTTCGGGATAAGCTTTAGTGGCAAGAGAACGGTTATTTTTGAATCATTCTTTCAAAGGAATCTGCTAAGACTGGTGGGAACAGAAGAACGAACCCGGTTGTAAAAATGAAGTGACAGGCACCTTCAAGGTGCCTGTCACTTTCGTGGACGTTAAGCTAGGGCTGGATGGTCAGGCTTTCTGCCAGCTTGATCAGCCCTGCCAGGTCGAGATACTTATGTGCATCACCATGTAGAGTAATCTCAAACCAGACGCTGTTGTTCACCCAGCGCATGCGCGTGAAAGATGCATCAGGGTTCCAAGTTGCGGTGTTCTCCCCAGGGTATCTGATAAAAGTGCCTTGGACAATCTCGCCATCCAATTCCCCAATCCTGACTGGGACGACAGCGTCAGCAGGTACTTTGTCCCACTCGGATTGGTAAAAATCTTCCTGAGACTGCATTAGGATCAGATGACCATAGCCCTTCGTCATATAGTCCATGCTGACGTTGCTCCCATATAACCTGACGCCGAGGTACTCGAAACCTTCCGGCACATAGGAGAATTCAGCGACGTCGAAACCGACTTGGGCTTCTGCCTCAGCTACGCTGATCAGCGCTGCCGGGGGCAGGGCTGTTGGGGAGGTTTCAACAGACTCATCGGATAGGATCTGGGAATCTTCCACTGGGAATGTCGTGCTCTCCGCCCGGGTGAAAAACTCCAAAACGTTTTGGGCAAAGGAGCGACCCTGTGGAGTGGCGATAAAGAGAGCCAGCATTGCTAGGACGAGCGAGATCGCGAGTGCGAACCGCGGTATGCGTCGGGGTTGTGTGGTGTTCATTTTGACTCCTTGTTGGTTTAGACGATGTTTTCCCGCAACAAGGTCTGCCTTCACGGATGGCCAGAGGTTGACCTGTGAGGAGGGGATTTCCTCCTCCAGCACGTCTTTCAAAATGGCCTGAATTTTATCGTTACTCATGATTTTCTCCTATCTCCCTCTGGTGCTTTGGTGGGCTCCATCAGGCCACGCAGCCGTTTGCGGGCATCTCTCAGCCACCATTTGATGGTACTGAGGGGGCGTCCGGTTTTCACGGACATATCCGACATGCGCATATCGAAGAAATATTTCATCACGATCACGGCGCGCTGCCCGGGAGGCAGGCTTTGAATGGCTTTCAGGATGACCTGGCGTGTTTCTTTTTGCTCCAGCAACTGCTCCGGGTTCGGGTCTGGATCTGCTAGCCATTTTGCGAGCTGCACAGTGGAATCTTCCAGATGCTCATCCAGTGAAATGCTGCGTTGCTGCATTTTGGTGAGTTTGAGTGCATCATTCACCACGATCCGAAAGAACCAGGGCCAAAAAGGACGTCCATCGTCAAACTGATGGATGCGTTGGGCAGCCTTCACAAAGGCTGTTTGCACGACATCCTCCGCCAGCGAACGATCATACAAAATTAGGTACGCGGCATGGACAGCCTGCACCTGATAGCGGCTTACAAGGTTTTCCAGAGCGTTTAGGTCACCTTGTTTTATGCGGGAAATTACGATTTGATCTTCCATCCATTGTTCCTTCAAGAGAATTCTCTACCTTTACTATCCGTTGGTGGGCGGAAAAGATAGTAAATGAAATATTCAGATTCTATTTATTTAATGCAATTGCAGGTACCCATATATTGATGCCGCAGTCAAGAAAATTACATATATACATTGTGGCCTTTGTGACCTAAGCTCCATTGGAGAAACGTTCAAATCATCCTTAACTTGGATGTCATCACATTAAACCTCTGGCTCATACCTAAATCGCCACAGGAAAATGGGCATTTATTAATTTAGAGTTGGCAGAGAGAGGTTGACCAATATTGCCTCCTCTTGGTTTGAGGATTTGATTCTTGTTACATCAGCCTATCAACTTACGAGAGCAGACGCCGAGGGCAGGTGAAAATCTGGGTTGATACAAGCTTCAGGAAGTGCGAAAATCATTGGACAGCATGATGTGCGCGCACATCTCGAAGCCGTCAGGGCGATTTCATCAATTTTAGGTTGGAGGTGATCATGTCGGACGTGTTTCCTAAACCAATCACTTCGCTCCCGCAAGCAGATATTCCACTAAAGGGAGTGAAAGCGTTTCTTTTACAAGGGGAAGGTCAGCAGCTTCTCTTCATGGAATTTTCTGATGACGCAGAGCTTCCAGCTCATTCACATGAAGCACAATGGGGCGTTGTATTAGAGGGACGAATTGATTTGGTCATCGGAGGGAATGAGTATACATTTGTAAAAGGCGACCGTTACTACATTGCAGAGGGTGTTGAGCACTCAGGGAAGATCTACGCGGGCTACGCTGACATTACTTTCTTTGACGTAAAAGATCGCTACAACCCAGAGGCGAGAGATTAATCGGTCCAACAATTCGCTGGAGCCCTTCGGCGGAGTTCATCCTGAGCTGTGTCGAAGGGCTCAGGATAAACGCCGCCGAGATTCCTGCGATTTTGCCTAGAGTTGGTGTATGATCGAGGGTGGAAGCGGGCTGCTCCCCGCAAAGAACGCGGGACAGGCCCTGGCCAGGCCTGGCGGCCAGCCATGACAGTCCAGGGCTCAAGACTGTTAAGCGTAAAAAGAGACGATCAGCAAAAGAGTATTCAACATTCTCAGAATGCTTTTATACACTTTAAGTCGAAAGTTAAATCATGTCCCAGTATTTTGTATTTAATGATTCTTCCACTCCCACGGTTGAGCAAGTTGGCGGAAAAGGCCAATCCTTGATTCATTTGGCGAAGAAAGGCTTTCCAGTACCCATCGCTGCTGTGCTGTCAACAGAGTTTTTCCAATCTTGGATGGAGCAGCTCAAGGCCAGTCCGCAATGGAAAGCCTTTGCCCAGGCCATTGATGATGGCATGGTAGCCCTGGCCAAAGCCGTAAAGAACAGTGCCCAGAAACTCACCTTTTCAGAAGATCAACAGCAGATACTCACAGCTGTCCGCAAATACCTTATGACAGAAGGTATCACGCTGATGGCTGTACGCTCATCCTCTCTCGAGGAAGATCTGGAAGGGGCTTCTTTTGCCGGTATCTATGAGACCGTACTCGGCGTAGTCGATGACGGGCTGGAAGCCGCGATCAAGACCTGTTTTGCTTCCGCGCTGGGTGAACGGGTGGTGGCTTACAAGCTAAAAAGCGGCTTCGACCCCCTCGACCCCAAGATCGCCGTGATTATCCAAAAACAGATCGCATCAAAGGTGTCAGGGGTGTCTTTCTCGCTGAACCCGGTGAATAACTGCTACGACCAGTGCGTGATCAACGCCAACTTTGGGCTGGGGGAGACAGTCGTGGACGGTTCGGTCACCCCGGACCAGTGGGTTGTGGACAAAGGCACGAAGGTGATTTTAGAGAAAACATCCAGGAACAAGACCGTGGCGGTTTACCTGAAGAGGGGTGGAGGGACCGAGTCCCGGGTCCCAGAGTCGCCCACGGACCTGTGTCTGGACGATAGCCAGGCCCTGGCAGTCACCGAGCTCACCGCACGCATCGAGGCGGAGTATGGTAAGCCGATGGATATCGAGTGGGCTTATGAGGGACAGCAGCTTTATCTACTTCAGGCGCGACCCATCACCACCTATTATCGACTCCCAGACGAGATGATCACCCAACCCGGGGAACAAAAAAACCTTTATCAAGACGCGCTTGTCACCGAGCAGGGCTTGGCAGAAAACATGAGCCCTCTCGGCTGCGACTTGTATGCGAAATTCGTTAGCGAAATGATGGATTGGACGGGGCCCGATGAGAGCTTCACCACCTTTGAACGAGGTATGGCGTTTGCTTGCGCCGGGCGAGTATATACCCATGTGGGGCGGATGGCCAAGGTCATTGGGAAAAAGAATTTGGTCAAGACCCTTCGGCTTGCTGACGTACTGGGATGCCAAATCATCGAGGCGATGGACCTAAAGGAATATCTCCAGAAGAAGCTTCCCAAGGGGTTTCTAAAAAACGTCATCAAGATGGGATTTGGAGCCGGTAAGTTTATCAAGCCCATAATGAAAGCGAGTGGAAAGCCTGACAAGTACCTCCAACACTACCAAGATGAGAATGCGAGGCTCGGGGCAGAATTGAAAGCGGAATATGAACGCGACACCTCATTTGGGGACTTTGCATCTATCAGTCTTGGACAAGTTAATGTTCATATGAACCAAACCCAATTACCAGCCTTGATGGCGTCCGAACGTGCCCGTGGAAAACTCAAGAGGATGTTCAAGAAGGCCCCCGAATCGGTGCAAGAGCACTTCCGGAACATCGAAAAATCGTTTCCAAACAATGTGACGATCGAGATGGGGCATGTTATCCACGATTTGTCCCAGTTCAAAGACGTGCAGCAGACCGCAACTCCCGAGGAGTTCGTCCAAAAACTCGAGGCCAACCAGCTATCCCCGGAATTTATGGAGAAGTGGCGATGGTTTATAGATGACTATGGATTTCGTGGGCCAAAAGAAATCGACGTTGCCACTCCCCGGTATTATGATAAGCCCGGGGAAGTGTTCAACCTTCTGAAAATGATGGAGGGCCATGATGATCCCGACCTGACACCCCGAGGGATCTTTGAGCGTGGGGCCAAGCAGCGGGTCGAGAGTGTTCAGTTCCTGAAGGACTATCTGGCGGAACAGAGCCCGGGGAAGGTCATGGGGTTCAAGAAGAACTACAAGCTGCTCGAAAACTTCGCCGCGTACCGGGAATCCCCCAAGTACTATATCATCATGGCGATGGACTATCTCCGACGCCGGGCCCTCTCGCTGGGGAACCAGTGGGTAGAAGCCGGGCGGCTGGACTCGGTCGACCAGGTGTTTGACCTCCGACTGGAGGAAGTCATACGGGCGGAGGCAGAGGCCGGGCTGGACATCCGCACTCTCGCAACCACTAATCATGCCTACTACACCAAGTTCAACCCCAACAACGACCCCCCGGTCATCATCGATTCTCGCGGATTTATCCCGAAGCTCCCGCCTAGACCGGACAATGAAAACCATCTCGTGGGCACACCGGTGTCTTCCGGAATCGTCAAAGGGCTGGTGAAGGTTCTCAGAACCCCCGACGAAAAGCCGATCCTGCCGGGAGATATCTTAGTGACCAAGGCCACAGATCCGGGCTGGACGACACTCTTTATCAACGCCGGAGCGGTATTGCTCGAAACCGGAGGGACGCTTCAGCATGGGGCCACGGTTGCCCGGGAGATGGGGAAGCCGTGCATCGTCGGGATTGAGGACGTGACAAAAATCATCAAGGACGGCCAGACCGTTGAGTTGGACGGGGCCACAGGGATTGTAAGAATTCTAAGCGGAAGTCCGCCCAACCCCGCATTAAGCTGATCTACTACGCAGCTTAGGACAGTACGCAAGATGCAAGTATGGATGATTCTTCACATCCAGGTGCCTACCCATAAACGACAAACGAGAAAGTCAGGATGCAAATGAAACTGTCATTGCCTAGTTGCTTGGCCATGGGCTTGTCGCGATTCATTGCCGCCTAACCCCTCGCAGGAGGGGACCTTTCGACAAGCTCAGGGCCGCTTAGCTCACGGC
>WVZH01000296.1:0-7629 GCA_011772595.1 Anaerolineales bacterium | reverse complement strand
GATATGCATAACCGGCCGACGACAGGAAATGCTCGACAGGGTCGCTCAATCGTTACCAGCGGACGCAGTGGTGACATGCGCTGGAGATGTAAGAAAGCTCGAAGACACCCAGCGAATGGTTGAGACGGCGCTCAGATTTGCAGGTAAACTCGACGTGTTAGTGAACAACGCAGCCATAGATCCGGGCGGGACTACTGTTGTGGAGGTAGATCCGGAGCTGTGGCACAGCGTTCTCGAAACAAACCTCACCGGTCCTATGTATCTTATGAAGGCATCCATACCGCATATGATTGAGGGAGGGGGCGGGTCTATCATAAATATTGCTTCCCTGGGAGGTTTGCGCTGCCTGCCTGGCATGCCCGCGTACTGCTCATCGAAGGCGGGCCTCATAATGCTCACCAAGCAGGTTGCGCTGGATTTTGGTCCAGCCAAGATCCGATGCAATGCGGTCTGTCCGGGAGGCACAAGGACGGAAATGCTGGAAGAATCACTCAGCCCCCTCACCGAGGTACTTGGGACAGATATGGAGGGTGTTTTTCAGTGCATATCTTCGATGGTTCCTCTGAGGCGGACTGCCCATCCCAGTGAGATCACCGGCATTTGCAGCTACCTTGCCAGTGATGATTCCACGTTTATGACGGGAGCTGTTCTTCTACTTGATGGAGGAGCGGCGATCGTTGATGTTGCCGGAGCTGCGCTGACCAATGCCGGCGTTAAGTGGGGCGTATGAGTAAGAATCTATTAAATGAGGTGCACCATGCCACAACGAGAGGGTGAAACGGATTACAAGTACGAGGACTACGCGTCGGAACTGGCGTTCCATCGTCTTCCCCAAACGGCCGCACTGGTGGGTATGACGATGAAGGTCACGCTCGACACAGGGACATCCTTCGATCTCGAGTTCGTAGACCAAAACGAGGTCAACTGGCAAAGCGACAACGAGCGCGGTACGGACTGGTGCGAGGTGGTGGAAGTAGCGCCGGAAACCTACTTCATTGACATGACTTTTACCGAACAACCTCGTCAGTCGCAGACGTTTGTCGTTAACATACAATCTCGGCAAGTGCTCTCCATCCGCACGATTATGCGCGAAGGTGATGTCGGCCAAGAACCCCGGGCGGTCCATGATTTCTCGCCCGGGATTCTCGGAGATCCAGCCATTCCACCGATGGGGCGTAAGCCTGCACCAACGCGTGATCTAATCGGCTTGCGTGGGCTTTATGTTTATAGCCCAGGGCAGTGTTTCGAGCATATCTACCTGAATTCGAAGCGTTATGCATGGCAGTGCATCATAGGACCGTTGCATGGTGAAAGCGATGTGGATATGGCTACCGTCTACAAGTTCGATGATAATCAATACATATTTGCCTTCCGCGAATTCGGTCTGCCTGTCTCCACGGTATTTTTCTACAACTGGGATCAGATGAGATCGACCGGTAAATTCTTTGCCATTGATAAAAGTGGTAAAATCGACAATACACCTGCCGGTGCGCTAATCAATAAGTTGTCCATGGCCTTTTATCCCCTCGATATGCAGCCGTTATAAGGGTTTGGTAAACACTCGCGCGAGTCAACCGAACTGGACGGGTAGACCACATGCCTGAAGACCGGTTAGTTCGAAAAAGATGGGCCGGATTGTCGATCTGTCCTTACTCCACACATTAATCACTGCCAATCTTGGACAGCCGCCTAACAAATCGCTAGGGTCGGCCGGGGATGCGTCACGATTTTCGATCGATCGTTCAGGAATTCGTTACGAGAATTCGTGGCCAGGGTGATAGCCCCGGTGCCTCAGCGCGAGGCTGTTAGGCAGCCATCATGGATTGAACTATGAATAAAGCCCGTGGTTTGGGAAATCTTGTGCTGATAAATGGCGCAATCATGGTGGGTGTCGCGATTCCACACCTTATTGATGACTTCCTCTTTGAGGTCCACGAGGAATTCGGTCTTTCCAACATTCAAGCCCAGATCCTGGCCGGCTTTTTTACAGCGATGCTAATTACGGTGTTCTCCCTGGCCGCAAGAGGTCTACGGTGGGGCTACATCGGTGCCCCTTTCTTGGAGGCTCCTTAGCATTGGCTGGGACATTGAAGCATGTGCCCAGGATTCTGCAGCCTGGACCCTACTGGAGTGGTTTATTCTCAGAAATCCTAATTGGAGCACTAATATTGAGCGGCATTTCGCCTATGATCATCTCTATTCAAGCGCTATGAAATATCGATCAATTATCTTCAAAAGAATAAGATGGCTACATGGCATCTCGTAAAAGCTGACCCCGCGGGATGCTGATTTCCAAGCCGCGGCAGATCGGCAGGGCAGCTCAGATCGAAGCCGTAGGATACAGTTTGCCGCAGAAAGGAGGCTTGATGACTACCAATCGAGTTGTCATCAGTACGGCAGCCCTTTTGTTAGGAATAGTGTCTGTCATCGTATTGACGTCGGGGACGCAAGCTGCAGGATCAGTTTTCGGGCCCCCCGCAGAGTTCAGCACCAATGCCACCACCAATTCGAGTCCCACGCAGTGCAACGGCAACATGGGTGTCAGAGCTTACTTTCCGCCTGGTCTGGGACCTCAGGACATCACAGGGCTGCGCTACAAGTTTCACGTCGCCGACAACAACCAAACAGACCTGGGCCTAAAGATCCTTTTCGGTTTCATTCCACTTTACACGCCTGGAGCGGCACGCAAGTATTCCCTTGAGAGTAACTTGTACACGCTCGGGTTGATCTATGACCACCCGATCTGCACTACCTGGCCGCTCACTGGGGAGCGTGTGGTCAGCGAGGCCAGTCTTCGGTTAGCCATTCCGGATTATGCGGGCCTGGGGAAGACAGGAATGAAGTCGTTCGCGCCATCGGTATTTCCACTGCAGAGCTATCTCATCGACAACCTTCCAATTCCGAAGACCGATGCGATTTCCCAGTTGAATCTCAACCAGACGACCACAGAGGTCATGATCACAAGTGGCGGTCTCGTATCCGACAAGACTGGATGGAAATGCGCGGGCCCACTAGACGCCGACACGTACCGCCAGTGGGACGCCTCGGCAACCGTCGGACCTACGACCTACAACGTCGCCTTCGCCTCACCGGAAAGCAATGCACGCTTCATCTCCTCTGCTGCTCCGATCATCTTCCGTACGGAGTTCTACCTTTATCCAGGGCTCTTCAAGGTCTATCTGTGGGATTTCCAGTTCATGCGGGAGAGCACCGGGTCTTGGGAGCCACTAACGCACTGGATCGTAGACGACCAGTGCGGAGATGCTTCTGCATACGGCGTGCGTCGCGCGAGCTTCGAAGGGCAAACCGTCATGGAGATTAGCAATGACGGGCCAGGTAGCTTCCTCCAGGTAGGGACGATCTTCGACCTAGGCTTCCATGTGAACATTGATATTATGCCCGGCAGCGATCCGAATACCATTAACCCACGTAGTAAGGGCGTCATCCCAGTGGCGATCTTGACGACGGATACCTTCGATGCGACGACCGTGGACCCAGATACCGTCGCGTTCGGTCCTGATGGTGCAGAGATAGTACATCCATCGGGTCATGTTGAAGACGTTGATGGGGACGCTGACTTAGACTTGCTGCTACATTTTCGTACGCAGGAAACCGGCATCCAATGCGGTGACACGGAAGCCTCTCTTTGGGGCGAGACCTTCGATGGAACGCCGATAGAAGGGTCCGACAGCATCGTGTCTAAGCCGAAGTGCTGGAAGTAATTCGGGGTTCAGCCTAACATCTATGAAAGCGCCACACTTGTCAAGAACCAACCCCGTTAAATGAATCTCTCCTCCCTTGGGGAGGGCCTTTCTCTGTCTTCAGATCACTTCCAGCGTCTCAAAGCCGAGCCGGTCACACCGGAAACATCTGTGCGCCGTCAAAGCGGCAAGAGCATGTGTGGCAGGGGGATCGCAATCAACTCACGGATCTCGGTGGATCCAAGTTAGCCACGCGCTTGCCCCTGCCTGGGTGATACCTTCATGGGATCATGATAAGGCTCAGCCTTGGTGAGGACCCAGAAGGTGGCTTCGGCTAAGTGACGGGCGACGGCACCGACGGCCACAGCGTGGCCCTTGCACCGGCGAATGCGATCGTAGAGCACGGAGACGTGCTTGCGGCGCCAGAGGGGATGGTTCCGCTTCATGACCACCACGTTAGCGGCTTCGATGAAGGCCCATTTCGGGTAATTATTGGCCTGCGTAACCATCCTGCCGTGGCGCTGCTTGCCGCCACTGCTCTTGACGTTGGGAACCGTGCCGGAATAGCTGGCCAGGTTACTTGGGGAACGGAAGCGATCGACGGAGCCGACCTCCAGGGTGATGAGGATGGCCAGGATTACGCCCATACCTGGGAGGCTTTGGACGAGCTGCATGCTTTCGGTGAGCTTGATGCGTTCCTTGATCCAGGTCTCCAGCTGGCCCATGTGGTCCTGCACCTGCCCAAGTAGTTCGAGTTCTTGGTGCATGCAGCGGGCGGTCTCCTGTGGCAGGCTATCGATGAGTTGCAGGAGCAGAGGTCGCCACTTGAGGGCGAAGACGTCACTGGCACCTTCCAGAGAGAGTGCGTACTTGGCCAGGGTGGAGTGCCTGCGGTTCTTCAAGGCAGTGCGCATCTTGGAAAAGGCCATCCGAGTACGCGGCAGCTCCCTGGCGTTGCGGATCTCGCCGGGTGCGATCCAGACAGTGGGCAGAGACCCCAGGTGCTCGAGCGTGGCCAGGCCTTGTGCGTCGAGCTTGTCTGTCTTGTGGATGTGGGCCATCATCTTTTTGGCGAAGAGTGCATGGGCCATCCTGGGCACGCATCCTGCGGCCTCGATCTCGTCCACGATCCACCTGTGCCGCACCACAGGTGCAGGCAGTACCAGTTGCCGACACTTTCGATGGCGACGGGGGTGCCTTCTGGGAACCGAGAGAGGTAAGCTTGGATAGCGCCTGGTTCGTGGTCGACACGTTGCTCCTCCATGAGCTTCCCCCGATCGTCTAAAACGGCGAAGAGCGAACAGTATTTGTGGGCATCGCAACCTACGCGATAATAGGACATGGCTGCACCTCCTGTTGTCTGAGAGCGCGCGGCTCAAAACCTGCGACGAGGATAGCCGGAGGTGCAGTGCTTGCATATAATCAGCTCGCTAGAGTGGGTCCTTCGCGACGACGCATAACCATCTGGAGTAGCATTACGGGATCGCTCAGCTCGAGGCCGTTAGCTAGTTTGAAATACCTGTCTATGAATATACATCGGTTATTTGTTGGGAGTGAGGGCCTTGGAAATGCCCTATACATTTAGGGTGTGGTACGATCGATGTCTCAGGAGGACAAGATGCAAGTAGAAAAAATCTCTGAAACGCTCTACAAGTTTTCGTTATTTATCAATGATTCCACCGTAAATCTGGGTGTTTGTATAGGGGTGGATGGCATCTTGCTGATTGACACGGGGTGGGCTCAGACCGCTGAAGAATTAAACAAACAGGTAAGAGAACTTGATGATGGCATCGTGAAATTGATCATCATCACCCATCCCCATGCCGATCACATTGGCGGAAGGGGACTTCTTGGAGAAGAGGCCACACTGATTGCGCACAAGAACACAAGTGATGAACTGGCCGGGAAATACTTTGGACTTGATGCACTCCCAGGGCAGGAGTTACCCACCATCACTCTGGATAACGAACTGTCGTTACGCTTTAATGGGGAAGACATAAAGATCATTCCCGCGCCCGGGCATACCAACAGCGATATGGCTGTCTATTTTATCAATTCGGGAGTTGTATTTCTGGGGGATCTCGTCCTCTCGGATACATTTCCTCCACTTGATCTGGTGCGGGGTGGAAACACCGAACAATACATCGAAAGCATTGGAAAGCTGGTAGAGTTGTTGCCGGCCGATGTAAAGATAATTACTGGTCATGGTCGCGATTATTCCTTAGTCGATCTGAGAGAACACTATCAGATGGCTGTCAGTACGGCACATTTGATTAAGCAAGGAATGGCTGATGGAAAGAATGCACAAGACATGGTTTCGGAAGATCTTTTGAAGGATTGGGAAAATTGGAGCAGTTCCCAAGTATCCAGTGAAGCTTGGATCGCACAAGCTTACGAGAGTCTGTCGGACCAAGGGAAAAAATCAATATCAGAAACTCTTACCTATACAATTATGGATAAAGGTATTGAAGCTGCCATTGAGCAATACCTGGAATTAAAAAACAATCAGCCAGATTCCTACATTTTTACCGAGAACGAACTGAATATGCTTGGTTATCAACTTCTTTGGCGAGATATGAACGAGGCAGCCATAGAAGTGTTCAAATTAAATGTCCAAGCCTATCCACAATCTGCTAACCCCTATGACAGTCTTGGTGAAGCTTACCTGGCGAGCGGAGACGAAGAACAGGCAATCGAAAATTATGAGAAGGCTGTGTCAATATATCCGAACATGTCTTCTGCAGTTGATGCGCTGAAAAAACTAAGACCTACAAGCGAAGATTAAATCGACTTTCATCGTAGGCATGAACAATGTGGCATTAGGGTTGGTTCTACCTCTCTTGAAAAGTCATCCGTGCACTATCTTTCTCCCGAACATCGGAGGCGACAGGAGTCTGGTTCCGCTCAGTCAAGCCAGCTAACAAAGCGTGCACATGATTGGGGGACTGCGCGAAAGACGGGAGTTGCTCAGTGGTTGCTCAATTGGTGATGGAGTCGCCAAGTCACGCCTCGGGTAAGTAACGCAAACCATTANNCAAGCGCACACACATGTTATTGGAGATCCTGAATCTGAACGTCCTTATTCATAGAGCACCAAGTGTGAGAATAAGGAATTCATCCAGAAAGCTATCGACATTAGATACCTTGTGGTCTCGTTAGCAATTGAACTTCTCCGATTTCAGAAATGGGAGAGCGGACAAGAGCATGCATAACAATACGTGGTTTTACCAACCAATGTCTCGCTGGAGGCATTTCGATGGAGTTCATCCTGAGCTTAGTCGAAGGTCTCAGGATAAACGCCTCCGAGTTACGTGCGAGTTTGTCTAGAGTTGGTATATGATCGAAGGTGAAATCGGGCTACTCCCTGGCCAAGCCAGGCGGCCAGCCAGGACAGGCAGCTTGTCCTGCTTGCGCCTGTGCCTGCGCCACAGGCGCAAGCACAGGTGGGCGGACAGTTCAGGGCTCAGAGCCGTTAGGCTGTTCCAATGGAGCCTTCTATACCGAATGGGGATAAAGCGATGACCATCAGCGAGAAACAGGCCAGTGACGAATGGTGTGTGGCGCGGACTATCAGTATGCTGGCGGCGTATCTGCCAGAACGACTGAGAGCGCAAGTCCTTGCACGTATCCGCCATTTCGGAGATGCTGGTGCGCGCGTCAGAGCCCTGAACGGCATATCCAATACGTTCCCCGAAACCCTTGCAGGCGAAATTCGCGACGAGGCTTTCGCGACCGCACGAAGTATCGAGAGCCATTGGCTTCGGAGTAGGGCGTTGATTGGAGTGGCTGTACACATCCCTGAACACAGGACGCAAGCCCTCGCGGATGCGTTGTCCGCCGTAGATCAGCTTCACAGCGATATCCATCGAGCACAGGCGCTCTCAGGGATGGGGGGACTTCTTCCCAGCGATCTCGTTGATCAAGCCGT
>WVZH01000122.1:3134-3298 GCA_011772595.1 Anaerolineales bacterium | reverse complement strand
TCCTACTCTTCGCAGAAGGCATTCCCGATCGACGATATCTCGATTCGAGCCGAGTCCTATGGCATTCCTGGTACGTCCATCGACGGAAATGATCTAATTGCTGTTTATTCTTCGGTTCGTGAAGCTGTTGAGAGAGCACGGAACGGCAGTGGACCTTCGTTTAT
>WVZH01000122.1:0-2971 GCA_011772595.1 Anaerolineales bacterium | reverse complement strand
TAGGCGTGTATGGAGGAGCTTTCGGGGTCACTGCCGGCCTGCTGGAGGAGTTCGGTGAAGAGCGTATAATCGACACACCGATATCTGAGTTAGGCATCGCCGGTGCCGCGGCTGGCGCGGCGCTCAGCGGCATGCGCCCTGTCGCCGAGATTATGTTCATGGATTTCACCACCCTGGCCACAGAGCAATTGGTCAATCAAGCCGCCAAGATCCGCTTCATGTTCGGAGGGACCGCCACCGTACCAATGGTGCTGAGAACGCCCTCAGGGTCGGGTACCGGCGCCGCCGCCCAACATTCCCAAAGTCTTGAAGCCTGGTATGCACACATTCCGGGCTTGAAAGTTGTGCAACCCAGTACACCTTTCGATGCCAAGGGCTTGCTCATAAGTTCAATCCGAGACAACAACCCTGTCGTTTTTATCGAACACAAGTTGCTTTACCGGACAAAGGGCCACGTACCTGAAGAACCTTTCACCATTCCCTTAGGGAAAAGTGAGGTCAAGCGTAAAGGAAAGGATCTAACAATCGTCGCCACAGCGATTATGGTCCCGCGCACACTCGAAGCCGCGGGGATCCTTGAGCAGGAAGGGATCGATGTGGAGCTCGTGGATCCGCGGACGCTGAAGCCGTTAGATGAAGAGCCGATAGTGGAGTCCGTTATTAAAACCGGCCGAGTCATGGTTGTTCATGAGGCGGTCAAGACCGGTGGAATCGGGGGAGAGATCGCGGCACGAATCGCTGAGAGCGAAGCATTTGAATTTCTCGACGCTCCTATTGTCCGACTGGGGGGACGTGACATGCCAATCCCGTACAACCGCACGCTTGAGTATCACACGGTGCCTCAAGTTGAAAACATCGTTGAGGCAGCGCGTGACCTTATGTTGGGGAGGATTTAATGGCGACCGAAGTCATAATGCCGAAATTCGGCATGGCGCAAGAAGAAGGCCAGGTCATCCAGTGGTTTATCGAAGAGGGCAAAGCAGTCGAGGAAGGTGAACCGCTTTTGGAAGTCATGACCGACAAGGTCAGCATGGAGGTAGAAGCTCCCGCTTCGGGCATCCTGCAAGCCGTCAGCGCGCATCCGGACGACATCGTCCCTGTTGCCCGCGTCATCGCCTACATCGTTGCGGAAGGGGAGGAGTGGACACCTCCTGAAGAACCAGTGGAACCTGTCAAGGAGGTCGAAGCGCCGATGCCTGTCGCGGCAGCACCGATTCCGGAACAACCCATTTCCGTGATCGCGACACCGGTTGCACAACGCTTAGCTGCTGAGAGAGGCGTTGACCTCAGGATGATTGATGGAAGTGGTCCACACGGTCGGATTACTCGACAAGATGTAGAGACCCAGCTCACGAAGAAGCTCGATCGTGATGAAGCGCCGACGCCTGCACCCACCCCGGACAAAGTGCGCGCTACACCAGCTGCCCGCCGCCTGGCGCGTGAGCTCGGAGTCCGATTGCAAAGCATCTTGGGTAGCGGACCACGAGGTCGGGTTCAGGCCGCGGACGTGAAATCCTTCCTTACACGCCCCGCAGTAGAAGTTTTCGCACCGCGGCGCGAGGAGCAGATCGTGCCACTTACCGGCATGCGTCGCATCATCGCCGAGCGCATGTCGCAAAGTTTCCAATCCGCGCCACACATTTCATTCACCCTCCACGCTGATGTCACGCAGGCGGAAGCGTTGCGCTCGAAGGCAAACCAGCGACTTTCCAAACGCGGAGGACCGAAAGTTTCTCTAACGGCCATATTGGTTCGTGTCGTCGCCTGGGCGTTGACGGAACATCCGTGGATGAACGCGTCTTTGCAAGAGGACGGGATCCATCTGCTACCGAATGTGCACATTGGAGTGGCGACTGCATTAGAAGAAGGCTTGATCGTCCCTGTCGTACGCGACGCCGACCGAAAAGGATTGGCTCAGATCACCGAAGAGCTCAATGATCTCACCAACAGAGCCCGAGAAGGAGAGCTCGTTCCCGACGAAGTGATAGGGGGGAGCTTCACAATATCCAATCTGGGTATGTTCGGTATCGAGGATTTCACCGCCATCTTGAATCCACCTGAAACAGGAATCCTGGCCGTCGGTACGATCGTCCGCCAGCCCATCGCATTGGAGAGCGATGAGATCGTCATTCGCCCCAGGATTAGCTTAACACTCTCCGCCGACCATCGAGTCGTTGATGGCGTTGTTGGGGCAAGATTTCTGGCCGACGTCAAAGCAGCGATCGAGGAACCACATATGCTGCTTCTCTAACTTCCCGGGAGCAAACCTGGCGCCACAGGAGATACACACCTATGGAAAAGGTCCGCCTCACCGTCAACCACTCCGTCGGACTTCACGCCCGCCCAGCGGCACAGTTCGTTAAGACTGCCAACACATACGAAGCGAATATCACCGTATCCAACCTTACCAAGAAAAGCGACCCGGTCGATGCCAAGAGTATTCTCAGCGTCCTCACGCTCGGAGTCCACCAAGGATACGAAATCGAGATCACAGCAGACGGTTCCGACGCCAACCAAGCCTTGGAAGCCCTCACGGCACTCGTGGAGAACAATTTTGGTGAATGAGGGGGACGAATGAAAACCTGCCAGGGAATCGGCGCATCAGAAGGTATCGCTATCGGTCCTGCTTACCTCTATTTGCCTCAACTTCCGCCCATTGAAAAGCGTGAAGTGGAGAACGCAGCCCAGGAATTGGAGAGGTTGCAGTCTGCAGTTGCTAAAGTCGAGGCAGATCTCGACGATCTCATCACGCAGGTCCAGCAGGACTTAGGGCAGGAGGAGGCAGCGATCTTCGAAGCACACCGTATGTTCCTCAGCGATAAAGCTTTCGTGGGGCGAATCACCGACATCATCACCAATGATCTGCTTGCCGCCGAAGCCGCAATAGAGAAAGTCACCGATGAACTCAAGCAAACGTTCGAGGCCATGGAAGGCGAGTATTTCCGTGAACGTGCGATGGACGTTGTCGATG
>WVZH01000328.1 GCA_011772595.1 Anaerolineales bacterium | reverse complement strand
GCATGGCTTCCATCTGTCCGGGAGCGGGTGACACCTGGACACAGAAAGCTCCTATGCCGACTGCAAGGTCCTTGCTATCCGCCAGCGCGGTGGATGGTAAAATCTATGCAATTGGCGGCAGGCAGTACAGTAGCAGTAGCGCGAGTTCGGCAGTCGAACAATACGACCCGGTGACCGATACCTGGACCACAAAAGCCCCCATGCCCACGGCGAGACAGTGGTTATCCACCAGCGCAGTCAATGGGAAAATCTATGCCATCGGAGGTGATGCACGTACCTATGCGCCAGCTCTTTCGACGGTGGAAGAATACGACCCGGCGACGGATACCTGGACAGAGAAAGCTCCCATGTTGACAGCAAGGTTTACGCATTCCACCAGCGTTGTGGATGGGAAGATTTATGCGATTGGAGGAACCTTCCGACCACCGGAGCGGGTGATTTCGGATGTAGAAGCGTACGACCCGGCGACGAACACCTGGACAAAGAAGGCGCCCATGCCAACGGCAAGAGCGTTCTTAGCCACCAGTGTGGTGAATGGGAAGATTTATGCCATCGGAGGGGCGCGCGCTGCGGGGGGATCCACTCTCTCGACGGTGGAAGAATACGACCCGGTAACGGACACCTGGACAACCAAAGCCCCCATGCCAACAAGAAGAGCGACCTTCTTATCCACCAGTGTGGTGAATGGGATCATCTATGTCATCGGAGGCGCAAGTGGCGGCAGTACGTTTTCGACGGTGGAAGCGTACGACCCGGCGACCGACACCTGGACAGAGAAAGCGCCCATGCCAACGGCAAGAGGTTTCTTAGCCACCAGTGCGGTGAATGGGAAGATTTATGCCATCGGAGGGGCGCGCGGTGCACCCTGGAATGGGATTTCGACGGTGGAAGAATATGACACCGGACTCATCGTCGCATCACCTGACTATGTCCTGGTGCAGGGATCGCAGCTCCACGGCGCTAACGGCGTCTTCTTCGATAGTGACGACCGATTGTACATCGCCTGCGGTTTTGGTCAGGAGATCGTGGTCATGGACAAGGAGACTGGTGAGATACTGGACAGGTTGGGTCCGGATGTGGGTGTGAAAGGGCCAGACGATCTTACCTTCGGGCCCGACGGATCGCTATACTGGACGGATATCGGAGTAGGCGAAGTGGGCCGGCTCTCGCCGGACGGTGTCACGACCAAACAGTTTGTGGCGCCCGGTGTTAATCCCATCACCTTCTCTGATGACGGCCGCCTGTTCACTGCCTTGTGTTTCCTGGG
>WVZH01000396.1 GCA_011772595.1 Anaerolineales bacterium | reverse complement strand
AATCCATAGGCGTTGCAGAGATAATGAGCGTATAATACGGCTTCGGTGTGGGATATGCCGCATCGAGACCCTAAGCAACACTGGGTCTCAAACTCCGGGCTTCCGCCAACATAGGCGTAGGGTCCCTCCTTCACCGCAGTGTATCGACCACAGCGCTGTAGACAGGCAAAATCAGCCCTCGCCTTTATCAAATAATTCCTTCGAATGGTTTCACCGCTGATCTTCTCGTATTCATCAAAGACGCCTTGACGCATGTTGTAGGTTGGCAGGCGTCCAATCTCCTGCATGAGTTCAACCAGACTGGTCGTGCCATACTTTGCTCTGTTCTCCGTGAATGGGTGAGCCAACATCTTTCCGTGCAACTCCACGATGAGGTTGAGATAGCCTTCGGTGTCGGCTACCTCAATGTCCTTGCTTCCCCGAACCACTATGGCCTTTAACTTTTTAGATCCCATCACCGCGCCCATGCCTGATCTGGCGGCGCAACGATCTCGGTCGTTCATAATGCACGCATAGCGAACCAAACTTTCTCCAGCTGGACCAATCGATGCCACTTTAACTTGGCTGTCGTCCAGTTCCTCTTTCAAGGCTTCGTCGGTTTCATAGCATGTTTCGCCCCAAAGATGCTCAGCCCTTCTAATCTCCACATGTTCGTCATCGATGGCTAAGTATACAGGCTCGCTTGACCGGCCCTCAACGATGATCCCATCGTACCCCGCAAACTTCAACTCTGGGCCCCAGTGTCCGGCCGCGTGGGCCTCGCCCCATATATTCGTTAGGGGGGACGTCGCCGCAACAAGATGTCGTGACGCTTGAGGAAACAGCGTGCCTGTCAGAGGTCCTGTTGCAAACATCAGCACGTTTTCAGGACCCAGCGGATCGATTCCTGGCTTGATTTTGTCATACAGGATTCTGGAACAGAATCCCGCGCCCCCGAGATACTCCCGAGCCAGTTTCTCATCGAGAGGAATCTTCTTCAAGCTTTTGTGGGTGAGATCGACGTGAAGAAAGGCTCCAGCATACCCTTTTAGCGTCACTGTTTTCCCTCCACAATTTTTAGACATTGAACCGGACAATGTTTCACACACAACCCGCACAAGGTGCAGTTGATTGCCACCTGCTTATCGGAATGAAAGAACACTGCTTCGTAGGGGCAAGCATCTATGCAGATTCCGCATCCATTGCATTTCTTTCTGTCAACGAACACCATCCCTGTTTTTCTAATCTTTCTGATGGCTTCAACCGGACAAGCGTTGGCGCAA
>WVZH01000356.1:1052-3960 GCA_011772595.1 Anaerolineales bacterium | reverse complement strand
GTTGGGCCAACCCAGGAGACGCCAATCAGTAAGACAGCAGCCAACACACCCGCGCGGCTAATGCGTGATCCGGTCCCGGCTGGCACACGTGCGCGCAGGGTCTGCCACATCATCTGGCGTTGGTTCATATCCGAGCGCACGAACAGCAGCAGCGCCAGGAACAAGCTGACGGCCATCACAATTACGAATATCAACGGATCGCGATTGGGCTCACTGTTCACGATGACTGTTAGAAAAGCTCCGATGCGGCCCAACAGCGCTAGGATTCGATCACGCCAGATCAGGGATGGGTCCAATGTTAATGTTGTTTGCCAGCCAATGGCAAATACGGCATAGATTGTTGCAAACACAAATGCAAGCCTCGCCGAAAAGAGGCTCCGTGCTAAGGCAGTACCAGCGATAACAGCCAAGCTCGCCACCGTAGCGACGAGGCTTAAGTGGTCCGCCCAATCAGCCGCAACCAAAGCCCACGAGGAGATCCATATCATGAATAGATATAGCCAGAAAGACGTCAGGTCAAAAATGGGAATCGATCGGTCACTCTTCATCACAAATCAACACTCACACAACAAATTGCCCTCATGGATTATAAGCCCAGATCGGATGTTTGAGTCCGTAGCCTGGGTGACATTCGAAATCTATGAAAACTACGCTCCAATAAAGCAGGTGGTTCAAGAGCATGGGTGGTGATTTCAATGTCTCCCAAATCGGGANNAAGAAGTCCTTCCGCTCAAGATGTTTGCTCCTTCTCATCGCACCAAGCCTCCGAGCTGAACCGGCAGCTCGTGACCGCTTGCTGTCGCTTGGTATCCCTGGTAATATCGTCCGAGCCTGAGGGTTCCCATGCAAGACGCACAAGTCGCGCGACGACGTCTATATGCGCTGCTGATCGGGATCATCCTTGCCACACTTCCTTGTTATTGTGCGGGATGGATCGCCATACGCCGTGCGCCGCTGCGCATCACGCCTACGACAACGGCTACACAGCCACCGCTCACAGATACCCCTTCCTTACAGATCACCTCAACGCCCTCCATGACCCCGACGATCTCTGGGACGCCGACACTCACGCCTACAGGTTTCATCCCACCCACCCACACACCAAGCCTGACTCCCGAACCCACGCTCACCATTACCCTCACAACCATCCCTGCAACCGACACCCCCAAACCTACGAACACTATGACTCCCTCCATCACGCCGACATTGTCCCCCTCCCCCACTCAAACCTATTCACCCTCGCCATCCCCCACAGCCTCGGTCACACCCACCTTGACATTGTCACCAACCCCACCCGTCGAGACCACCGAACCGCCATCCAGCTGAGAATTAAAATCCAGGCGGATACTTTCAGGCCTCCAAATCCACACCAGCGCACGCCAATCACATTCGACTTCGGATATTGGCGTGATGTGTAGGTATACACAAAAGCACGTGACTTTAACGGACCCGATAATGTAGTCCATTCCAAGCGCGTGTTAAACGATTCGAATGTAACGGAAGAAGAGAACTACAAAACAGAGGTAAGATCAGGCGGTGGCGCCTTACCAAGAACGCATCCGGGGACACGCTCGCTAAGCAAGCCAACGATCGCTTCTGCGTCACCCTCCCTGGCAAGACGCACCAGCTCTTCGATCGTCGCTTCCAATGCTGATCCTGAAAGTTGGCCGTTATCCTCCAGACACATGATGTCAGCGTGATTGGTCGGCATGTAGTCCAAGCCTTCATCCCAGAGGGTTTCGCTTAGCTTCTCACCCGGGCGTATGCCGGTAAATACGATTTCGACATCTTCGCCCGGTTCCAGACCAGACAAACGGATCAAGTCCTCGGCGAGGTCGAGGATGCGTACCTGTTCACCCATCCGCAGCACGAACAATTCGCCACTTTTCCCCATTCCAGCAGCTTGGAGGACCAAGTGTACGGCTTCCGGGATGGTCATGAAGTAGCGTTTCATCTCCGGATGGGTCACGGTTACCGGGCCGCCGCGCTCGATTTGGCGTTTGAAGAGTGGCACGATGCTGCCGCGGCTACCCAGTACGTTGCCAAAGCGTACGGAGACGAATGGCCGTCCGCTCCGGTCGGCAGCGTCGCGAACGATCATTTCGGCCATTCGCTTCGTCGCGCCCATGATGCTCTTTGGTTCCACGGCCTTGTCCGTGGAGATCAAGACTAAGCGCTCCGTGCCACACGACAAAGCAGCTTCGACAACATTCTTCGTCCCCATGACGTTGTTCGTCACCGCTTCTTCGATGTTGACCTCCATGAGGGGAACGTGTTTATGCGCAGCGGCGTGGAAGACAACATCAGGTCGAAAACGATCGAGAACATCGTGGATGCGATCAACGTCTCGAATATCGGCGATGATCGGAACCAGTGGCAGGTTGGGATTATCTTCACTCAACTCGAGTAGCGCGTCAAAAATGCTGTTCTCGCCGTGGCCAAGCAACGCCAGTTGCGCGGGTCGCCAGCGAGCCACCTGACGGCAAAGCTCGAGACCAATCGAACCGCCAGCGCCGGTCACGACAACACGCTTTCCTCGAAATGGCCTGCCGACCGTATCATCATCCGTCCAAGCAGGCTCGCGTCGTAGGAGGTCTGAAATGTCGACCTCACGCAAACGACTGACGCTCACGTTGCCACCGATCAACTCGTAAATACCCGGCATGGTCCGGAAGGGGATTTCGCGTAAACGGCAGAGCTCACTCACCAAACGCACGACGTGACCTGGCGCAGTCGGAATGGCGATAACGACTTCGTTGGCATAATGGCGATCAATCACGTGGACCAACTCGTCCAAATTCCCGGCCACCCGAATACCATGAATCTCCATGCCAATCTTGTCCGGGTCATCGTCTACGAATGCCACCGGGAGCATGTGCAATTGAGGATTACGTTGCATCTCCCGGAC
>WVZH01000356.1:291-1032 GCA_011772595.1 Anaerolineales bacterium | reverse complement strand
CTGAAAAGTGAGAGGAGCCAATCGATGCCGAGAACAGAGCGTGGAAATCCTGCAGGGAACCCTCCTGCGCTGCGGATCAGGAGCACGAGCATACCCACGATGACAGAGGCCGTCATCGTCGCCAACGCAATCAAGCGCAACTCGCGCAAGCTGGCATAGACCCAATATCGTCGATAAAGACCAAACAAAAAGTAGACCACGGGTTTAATGAGCAAGGCGAGATAAACCATCAACCACGCAGAGGGTAGATAGTGGAAAAATAGGGGTCCCAGATCCAAGCGAAGTGCAAAGCTCGCCAGAACAGACGTGACGATCAGAACCAGATCGATAATCAGGAGAATTCGATTGCGGATTTGAAGTATCGGCTTAAAAGGTCTCATTCGTTCTTCTGATGCTCCTTAGCCAGAAACCATTGTACCGTGGTTTCAAGGCCCTGCTTCAAGTCGATTGTCGGGCGATATCCCAACGCTTTGGTAATTCGCTCCATGTTTGCCGCCGAGAAGTGGATATCGCCGTCTCTGGGCGCAACGTAAACAGGGTCAGGTGCCTGCGGAATGATGTGTTGCAAGGCGCGGACCAAATCAAGGATTGATATCGCGCTCCCGCCACCTACGTTGAAAATTTCACCGACTGCTTCGTCCCGCTCCTCGGCCAAAAGCAGGGCGCGCACAACATCCGAGACGAAGACGAAATCGCGCTTTTGCTGCCCATCCCCAAAAATCGTTGCCGCTTCGCCTGACA
>WVZH01000356.1:0-196 GCA_011772595.1 Anaerolineales bacterium | reverse complement strand
ATCGCCAATTTCGAAGTTGCGTAGGGTGAAAGCGGTTCCTTCGGCGAACTCTCCTCCACTACGGTGAGAGTCTCCCCATAGACAGCGGCCGAGGAAGCAAGGATGACGCGCGATACCTGCGCCTCGCGGGCTGCCCATAACACGTTCAACGAGCCATTTAAATTGGTCTCATAACATCGAAGTGGATCTTGCATCG
>WVZH01000218.1 GCA_011772595.1 Anaerolineales bacterium | reverse complement strand
GTGATAAGCGTATTTGATGAACGAGCAGTTGAGGCAGCATGCCGGCTCAAAGATAAGCACGGCGGCAAAATAACAGTGATAAGCATGGGGCCAGAGAAAGTTTCTGACGTGGTAAAGCACGCCATATCTATGGGGGCCGACGAAGGATTTGTTCTCCAGGATGAAGCCTTCGAAGGCTTGGATAGCTTCGGTACTGCTTATGTCTTGGGAAAAGCTATCGAGAAAATTGGCGGGTATGACCTGGTTCTGTGTGGCCGATATTCTGCTGACTGGGGCGCTGGTCAGGTTGGCTCTATTCTGGCCGAAATACTTGGCATCCCTGTAGTTACCCTCGCCTGTGATATCGAGGCAGTGGACAAGAAGCTTAGGGTAAAGAGGATAGTGAAAGATGGCTATGAAGTACTGGAAGCTCTTATGCCGAGCCTGGTTACCGTCAGCAGTGAGATTGGTCTACCTCGTCTTCCCGCTGGAATGCGCCTCATGATTGCTCGCCGTGCGCAGATTCCGGTCTGGAAGGCGCAGGATATAGGGGCTGAGTCCTCGCAGTTGGACAAGGCCAACGCCCATACCGAGGTCACCAGTCTCTCTGTGCCGACACGAAAGACCGATTGTGAGATAATTACCGGAAATACTCCTGGTGAAGCTGCCGCCAATCTAGCCTTGAAGCTGATCAAGCTGGTATGATTATAGAATGAACGGAGGATATTCAATGGACAGTCATAAAGGTGTTTTGGTTTGTGGTGAGATCGCTGAAGCGAAATTAGCCCCAATCACGATAGAACTCCTTGGCGTCGGAAGAAAGCTCTCCAATGAACTGGGCGAGGACTTAAGTATCCTATTGATGGGCAGCAAAACAGGTGGCTTGGATCAGGAGGCACTCGCCTATGGGGCTGACAAAGTCCATGTTGCTGAAGACAGTCTACTGGATAATTACAACTCGGATGCGTACACTCAGATAGCGGCTGACCTTTGCCTGGAAGTGCTTCCTTCTATTATGCTTCTTGGCCATACTGATGTCGGTTGTGATTTAGCTCCGCGACTAAATGGTCGCTTAGGGGGTGGGCTCGCTATGGATTGCCTGGCGTTATCCGTTGACCCGGCGACCAAGCTCCTGGTCTCGACTAGGCCTGTCTTTGGTGGTAACGCTCACGCCAGTGTGGTATCAAGGTCTGCCCGCCCTCAGATGGCTACTCTAAGACTGAAAACAGTGCCACCCGCAGAGCGCAACGACTCTCGGCAAGGTGAGGTTATTCCAGTAGAAGGCAAGATAGACCCTTC
>WVZH01000512.1:18548-32249 GCA_011772595.1 Anaerolineales bacterium | reverse complement strand
AAACAAACGGATAAACAACACCCACAATGTCCTTGCTCATCCTCTGGATCCAGGGCTCGAACCAACTCCAATCGCTGAGGATATTGCTCCAGTCGGAATTCGGTGGCCTGGCCCAACTGAAGATCAAGTTTGCCATAGAGGTTACATTCTCTATCGGCACAGCCCAATCAACAGGTATGTATCCAATCGTTGAGGGGTAGAACGGGGCACCGGACAGCACAACACCCTAGAATCCCCAAACCAAGATCAACGCGGCAGCGGGAATTAACAAATGAACAACATTGCGAAGATAAGGGCGTGATCTCTGCCATGCGTACGCAAGAGAGAATGTGAAAATGACTGCCGAGAATCCCAGATTACTTAATTTTATAGTCACAGCAGTCGCTGCCAAGACGACCAGGACCATGACGCGATAATCATGATCCCTCGCTCCTTTCATCCACTCAGCGACACCTTGGGTGAGCAGTACAAACATGCCAAATTGCAGAAGAGTGGATGCGAAATCGGGGGTTGGTGACGCGATCCCAGTCGAGGAGAGTGCAAGATACACCAGCAAGGGAAGTATGAATAATTTCGTCGCGTACATGAAAGGATCTTCTCGTATTCGTCTTGCTGGTTGTCGTAGTACCGAGACCAAGGAGGGTAACAGCGTCGCAACGACGAGTAAAAAGAGAGAAGTGTTCGCCAATGAACGTCCATGTCCAAATAGCGGATGGAAGTTTGGTGCAGCAACATATACCAAGAAAGAGGGGGTAAAGGCCAAGCGCCCATGCAGATTGCCAAGTCCCGGAATGATAGGATTAGTGTCGATCCAACGAATCGCGTTGAAATGAAAGAGACCGGAGTCATCATCAGTAGGTGGGAGCAATGCTCTCAAAGCGAGCTAAGTTGACAGACCAATTGCAAGGATGACAGAAACAAAGATATTGATTTGAGGGGTTTCCTGCCAAGGAAAGCGTTGAAGCGCATCTACGACTTGGGGAATGGAGACAGCTGCTCCCAATACGAGAATGGGGATTACCAAAGTTGCAGTTATGGGTAGGAAAAAATACGCCACCTGCTAAACGAAGATCGCGAGAGCCCACCCCAACCATATTGTCATGACACCTGAGCTTTTTCTTTACTCACCCAGTCGCAAGATGATCGACGCCACCTTCCCCCAACCAAAAAAAGAAGCCCCTAGGAGCAGATAGATCGCCAGTGTAGACACGATTGATGCGACTTGGACGATCAAGAAATCTTGACTAGATGTATTCACCACAATATGGGCACCCAGTGTATTTTTTTTCTAGCCGATCGACCTCCAGTAATGAAGAATCTTACTCGAAAACCTACAATCCGACTTCTAGAGCGCGTTTCAGGTATCGAGATCACAGTTACGGCTCCAGGTGCTGGCGTAGTACCTCCGAAAGGGATGACCAGGTACCTGTCATGATTGCATTCGCAAGGTCCCGCGGGCTTTCTCCTGTATTTATCAGCCACGCCACAGCGGTGCCGTACTCCGGAAAATATAACGCTGCTGCAGAGTAGCCCAGGGATGAGCCAGCGTGCCCAATAACGTGCACCCCTAGAAGCTCCGAATAATCGACCACTCCAAGCCCATAGATGCCTCCATCCGGATCGCGGAAAGGTGTATCAGCATACGTGAGCATCTCTTTTAGCGAGTCAGGGGCGAGCACCGATTGTTCGTGGTAAAGAGCGTGCAACCAACAAGCGAGATCCCCTGGCGTTGTATAGATCACGGGATGTGTCAACGTTACTTTCCAAGTGATAGGAGCGTCGATTAAATCGTCGAGTTCCCCATCTCGATCCACATCCACCCACGGATGAGCGGCAGAAAAATATGCCGGCAGCGGTTCCCCCATGCTCATAAAAGTTCGCTCCAGGTTCATGGGTTCGAGAAAGTAGCGCTCAACACCCTCAGCTACAGTTAACCCTGACGCTTTTTCGATGATTGCAGTAAGCAGCAAGTAATTGGTGCTGGAGTAGTGCTGACCAACGCCTGGTGGGCCATATGGTTCAAGGACCAGTGTATCGAAAACCTCCTCCAACTTCCAACTTCTGGAATAATCGACGTTGGGATCAACCCAAGGAAAATCAGGGTTCTCAAAGAGGTTGAATATCCCGCTGGTATGGTTTAGCAACTGGCGAATGGTTATATCGCTGTCAACATTCCTGAGTGGCGGCAACCATTTGGAGAGCGGATCATCCAGATCGAGTGCGCCTTCTTCGGCCAGTTTCAGAGCCAGCGCAGCTTCGAAATTCTTAGCGACACTCCCGGCATCAAACATCATCTCTGGAGTTATCGGTACCCCGGGTTGAGAATTCCCGCTCACCCCTATCCAGATCCTGTGTCCGGCCACAATAACAGCCGCAGAGATGCCGAGATCATGATCGCCCTGACCCGCGAGCAGGGCCTGATCGATGGCTTCTTGCAATTCCTGAGCAAACGCCAGCTCAGGGAGGGATTCTTGCTCTTGTGATGTATTAGGACCCCGTGAGCAGTTCAGGCAAATGAAGATTGCGGTCAGTAGCAAGAACCACGACAAGATCTTCCGCATAACCATGATGGTTCTCTATTATCGCGCATGGTTTCCCCGACGATGCAATAAGACCACGTCAACAAGGAACGATTGTGTGCCAATAGAATGTGGTTTTTCCAGTGAGCACACCTGTCTTCGAAGCGATTCTCAAATGATGAGTATCAATAAGAAAGTCCCGAAACTGCATGGATATCTAAAAATTTAGTATATTGTCTAACGCCCTATCTACTCTCTGCAGCGCCACACCTACCACGGTCTCGGAAGTCTCTCTTTCCTCCTTAGCATGGTTTGTACTCGCATGCGATCAAGATAATACAAGAAAGTCGATAATCAAATCATTGTTGATCTATTTGATCTAAAATGTTGCACTGGTTGGCGACAGAAGAATAGACCCTATGCCACTGAATCATTGAGAGTATGGATCCACTCCAAATGGAACGAGCGCGAAGGCATGCAACTCAGCATGTGGACCAGAATTGGTCGAAGGGAATCAGCGATGGATATTAAAGTCAAGGGTCTTGAATTGGTCCTGGAGCAACTGAGTTATGAAAAATTGAATATACTCTGCGTGAACATGGGCATCGGCTTAGATGAACGATATTAACGTGGGAGAAACGCGTAGTCCAGATTGATGCTACCCCGCATGCACTGAGCAGATCGTATGGATATGTTCATCGAAAACCTGGAAAGATCGCGACCAAAGGCTTTTAGCAATTCTGCCAGGATTTTGTATCAGACAGCAGGATTCCATACATGATGCCAACGAGCGAAAAAGCCACATGAGCTATGTGAATCTTGGCAACAGCAGCACTTTCACGTAGGTTTGGTGAAAAACAATTCCAGACGGGAATTAGCTCATGAGAGAAAGCTCAATACTGGCCTACTTCCCCTTCGTAACGGAACATTTCTCCAACTGCCTCTGGATTCATCCCCTCACAGATGCTATTACAACTCGCAATCATGTAACCACCGCCACGCATTCCTTGTCTGATACACCGATCCACTTCTTCGCGAACTTTCTTAATGTCCGAGCTGAACAGCACGCGCACATCCACGTTCCCAACCAGGACAAGATCTTGACCATACTCGCGCTTCATTTGGGATAAATCCATCCCAGCAATAGGATCCAATCCATGGATTCCGACAAATCCTGCCTCAATCGCCATGGGAATTAACTTCTCTATACTGCCATCACTGTGCCATATCACAGGAACTTCTAAGGCCTCCACAATCTGTTTATGGCAGGGCAGGACAAACTCCCGCCACAATTGAGGAGAGATCATCGGCCCACTATTTCCGCCGGCATCATCTCCAAGGACGAGCACGTCCGCTCCGAGACTGACTGCCTTTTGGTACATTGCAATACACCACTCAGTACGGACCTCCAACAACATCCTAACGAAAGCAGGATCATCCATGAGCCGCATGAAGAAGTTTTCAAATCCCATTGCCATATTTCCTGCTATGAAAGGCCCGATATGCGTGCCGAATATTAAGCAATGATCTGGAAAGGATTTACGTGCTTTTCGCACTTGCTCAGCATCATAATGTTCTTCAATGTAACTCATGGGTGGACTGTACCGCTCCAGATCGGATTCATCTACAACCACACCTTCTACATAGATACCGTTGTGCCAGACTCGACCCCACTCATCCACACCAGTTCTCCACGCATTACTCTCTGGAGGGTTCCGACTAGGCATCATCACACAATCTTGTCCAAGATTTACATAGGCGCTTGTTGGATCCGCCTGCCCTAGTTCATCGAACAATGCATCAATCCAGATCTCAAATCTAGGCACTCGATCTGGTTCTTTGTGTTGAAGAGCTGCAAACACACGTTCTCGAGGTAACATCCCGAAAGTCCAATCCAAGCGCTTTTCTAGTTAACCCATAGATTCCATGTGTGTAGATTCTCGTTATCTCGACGAAGATCTCCAGAGAGTTTTCCGTCCCCAGATTCCTCTTTTCAAGGTTTCGAGATTTCTGAATGATGCATATGAAAGATCAATACCACCAGCGAATGCGCCCGTACGGATAACCGCTTTTCGGGGACGGCAAGAGGCAAATCAAGAGGAAGATGAGAAGAATGCCAATGACGATCCATCCAAGTAGATAGGACGTAAAGAATGTGCTAATATCCAAAAGATCACTTCCTATAGCACCCTTTCCCACAATCAAGGATCCTATAAGTAGTGCCAATGTCCAGCTTAGCATCACGGTTGTTCTCATTCCGGGTCGTTTGTGATGTTCTCCAATTGAGCGCGATTGAATAATGCCCGCAATACCACCAGCGCTGAAACCACCGAGAAGATATCCTGAAAGTGAATTATCAAAGACCAGTATCGCAAACGAAGCAACGAGCGCCGCTGAAATACCCAGGACATTCATAGAAACCCAATGCCGAAATCCAATGACTTCGGATCGAAGTAGAATCCATCCCACGACGGATACTACGGCTCCTGAAATGACACCGACAAGCAATACGATGATTATTTCTGGAAACACATCAGCTAGTTGATCTCCAAATAGCGAGCCTAACATGAAACCGGGTAACCAGCAGAGGGATGTCATAATAGAAAATTGGATCCAGGGCTCGAAGAATCTTTCCACTTTATCCATGTTGCGCTCTCTTTCCGCAAATACAAAACTTTCTCAACCTTATGATATATCAATTTTTATACCAAATGTCCTCGAGACCTGTCCTCCGGACTGACTGGCGTCAGCCAGCTCACTGCATCCAGAAGACACGCTGATGGGTCAAAACAGGTTTCATCACTTGGTCGTTTCATTGAGCGGCAGAGAATCGTGAACGATCCTGTTTTCACTACATTGGGGAAAAAAATATCCTACCCCACCACGGAGTCCACCACGAACGCTTCAATCTACGTCAAGATAAATTTGGCACCGGCGAAATGTTAAGTGGGATTGACCCCTTTTCTCTCACTCTCAGCAGAGTGTTCCTCACCAACAAAACCTACGTAGGAAAGGAAAACCAGGAACTGGACAAATGCCAACACCAGGAGCCAGATCACCCCCAGAAGATAATACCCCAATAAGCCGCTTGCGATGTTGCCACTAGCGACCATAAACATCATCACCAGGATAATGATTGATAAGAATGCAAATGTATTGAAAACACGTGGTCGTCGAGATGGAAAACCTTTCGTTCGCGCACGAATGAATAAAGCTGCAAAGGTGCCGATACCATAAACAAGATATGCCCATGAGGAAATTGAATAGATTTGATGTCCAGTCAGTCCTATATGAAACAAAGGGAATGGGAGCAACGAAAAAAGGATGGCACCAATAGACATTGTAGCTAAGAAAACAAGTCCATTTATCTCTTGCGGACTCCAGGCCCTTTCCTTCGATCGACGCAAAGCGGTCACGATACTACTAAACCCGATAAGGGCTATCGACAGATCTACAATACCTAACAACACCTCTTCACCTTCCATTTTCAACTCCATTCAGAACTCAAAATCCGGACAGTTATACTCAAGCTCAATTTGCGGTGACTTCGCAAATTGACCCAACGTCCAGATCGGGCCACGCGTTGCCAGTGCTAGAAGTTAGGTTTCTACCACATTTCATAAATCAGATCGAGGATCCCACGGTCTGGTATTAATTCCGGCTGATGTCAGATGCTCAATATGGTCCAACTCGATGATCTCAGGGCGAGACCCGAACGAAATCCAAGTCACCCCGCAATTCGAGAGCTGATAATTCATAACCGACGATTTGTCTTCCAGTAAAGCAGACAAACCTATCATGATCGCACCTTGATGACTCACCACCACGGTCTTTTCGCTCGGCGCTTGGTTCTGGGCAATTTGCAGCAAAGCCTCGGACACCCTTTGCGCAACCGCCGCGGCTGATTCTCCACCAGGAATTGGTGTGGTTGCATCAGGTTCCAAGAACGAAAGAATATCGGGATAAGAGCGTAACACTTCATCTGAGGTTTTCCCCTCGAGGTCACCCATATCTACTTCAATGAGGCTTTGCATCGCCTTAACCGGCACCCCGACGTGTTTCGAAATAATATCGGCCGTCAATCTTGCGCGACTGAGCGGACTTGTGTAAATAGCGCGTATCTGCGGAGTGAAACGTTTTAGATAAATCCCTGTTGCCTCCGCCTGTCGTCTCCCCAATTCGCTCAACTTAGAATCGGTTCTGGCGCCCATCCAGGTTTTCTCTATGTTGCCAATGGACTGTTCGTGCCTGACAAGCGCAAGCTCTATCGGATTTGTACTCATACTCACCTAATCACTCCTCAATCGTCCGGCCTTATGCCTAATAACCCTTCCCACAAGTGAGGGCTGAGAGGTAACTCCTTGACATACCCTGTGCTCTTCGCTATTCGTTGTTGTAATTCACGCCCTCACCCGAGTTTCAAGCTTGCGACTCGAGATTCGATTCCTTCAACTCAGCGGACAACCACTTGGGCTCCTGTTCTCTCCGAATCCGATGCAATCCCGTCTTGATTAATCACCACCGTGGAACAATCCCTCCACACTTAAGTAGCCTTGTCCCGCATCAGCAAATATGATGCCTATCGTCTTCCCGGCATTCTCTGAGCGACGAGCTAGCTCCAAGGCAACATGCACAGATGCCCCAGACGTAATGCCCACTAGCAGCCCCTCTTTCTTCGCTACCTCTCGACTCCCTGCGAAGGCTTGCTCTTCACTCACTGTCACGATCTCATCGATCATCCCTTCGTCATACAATCTGGGCAAAAAACCCGGACCAATTCCCAACAACCGATGGGGCTTGAATTCCCCTTCTGATATCAACGCTGCCCCTTCTGGCTCAATCCCTATGCACCAAAGAGAAGGCTTCCGTGGTTTGAGTGCTTGCGCAACTCCCATCATTGTTCCGCATGATCCCAATCCATGGATGAAAATGTCCAACTGCCCTTCCGTATCCTCCCAGATCTCCTCTGCTGTCGTCTCCAGATGACTTCGTGTGTTCGCCGGATTATGATGCTGTTCCATATAGACCGCATCCGGTATCGTCGACGCCAGCTCCTTAGCCTTCTCCCGGGAGCCTCGGATTCCCAACTCCGCTGGCGTGAGGACCAACTCCGCTCCCAAAGCTCGTAGCAGCTGCTTGTGCTCATCACTCATGAGTTCCGACATACAGATAACGACTCGGTATCCCCTCAGCCGACCAATGAATGTCAGTGCCACACCTGCATTTCCGCTGCTCGCTTCAATAAGCGTTCCGCCGGGTTGTAAGCGACCTGATTGTTCTGCCTCGTCGATCATGTAGCGGGCAGGCCGATCCTTCAAACTGTAGGGATTGAACATCTCCAGTTTGGCCAAGACCTGTACGTCCAGCCCCTTTGTCAAGCGATTCAGTCGCAACATTGGTGTGTGGCCGATCAATTCGACAAGACTGTCAACGACCATAGATCCTCCTTGCATTCTGTTTAAGCTGACGAAAAACTGCGAGTCGGGAACTGTTTATAAACTTTGGCACCATTGATGGTTGGTCGTGTGACCTTTGAATGGGTTATCTAGGCCAATTCTCTTCTGGTGATCATGGAACAGATTGCTAAGATCGACACTCACCCAACACCTTTGCGCAAGGCGTAAATTGCGCTCGCAACCATCGAGAAGTAGGTAACACCAGAGATAACCCAATACACGAGGCCGAGATTCCACAGCATTCCCCACATGCCTATTAATGACACAAAATAGAGAAGCAGGAAGGGAATTAATATTTCCAAGCGACGTGGTTGTCTGAACTCGATCTTCCATATGAAATCCACACTCAACGCGAATACACTGAAAACAACATACAAAAGTGGCATGATCCAGTAGGCTATTCCAAAATCGTTTGTCACACCCAGCATCATTAGAACCAACGCTGGAAGCCCCAAAATGATCGCAAATATCGCCAAGGGATTCGTGTATTCAGGCCTATGCACCCTACTGAGAAACATAAGCGTAGAGGCGAGATTTATCAGGACTGAGACAATGAAAACAAAAAGAAGATATTGATCGATTGTTATCATAAGCGTTGACCCCCGGAAAATTCTCAACAGAAGCGGTTCCTGCGGACGGATACGCGTTCTCCATCTATCGAGCCGAGAGCCCTATCCTGGAGTCTGGTACGAGGCTTTGGGTGAGTCATTCGCTTAGCCTTGGCTCCCTATGGGGCTGGTTTTCCGTCCAATATGGTTCATCATGATATGCACCTCGGCCAGCATCCCGAGGACTTAAACTTGAACCAATCAGTTTAGTACTGGAGAGACGCCACCGAAAGACCTCCGGATAATAGATTCACCGCTCACAGGATTCATTGATCTGTGGATCTCATTCCCCACATATGCCGGACATCTTCCATGTGACCCAAATGTAGCGCAGTATGTCTCAAAACATGGAGGATCGACCACCCGATAGTGAATTCCGTTCCGTCTCTTGGTGAAGTTCGGATTTCGGTCAGATCCTCGAGACTCAGGCTATCGAGCGAATTCCTTATGTATCCAAGGGCATCATCAAGCCTGCGCGCAAGCTCGATGGAATTTAATCCGCGTGATTGGAATTCTTGATCTCGCTGACGACCAGATGTTTCTTGCATTACAACGTCACCAAACCAATATCGTTCCGCTCCAATAAGATGGACCACTAGGATACCGATTGAATTCATCCTACGACCCGGCTTCCAATCCAACGCATCTTGCGATAATCCATTCATTACCATTTTGCATTCCTCATGCAGATCACCCAAGCGATNNATCACCCAAGCGATCCAAATAGTCTTCGAAGAATTTATTCATCTGGCAGGCCCTTCGTTAAAGTATTGCGGAGAGGCTTGACATTATAATCCGTCGAACCCTGCAATTATTACAACTTTCAATGATTCCTTTGTATGAAAATAATCCTACGGCCAACATCCAGAGAACACTGGGATCCCATCTACGTAAAAGTCGCCTTCATCTTTTATCACCGTATACGCGTACTCGGAGTGTCTGCAACCCGGCGGATCACACACTCTTGGTGTGACATTGTCTCCACCAGTGAGCAGATTTCCCTCTTCATCCTCAAAGCGCACGACAAACACAAACCTGTTTGACGACACCCGAATTCGATCGACGACGTCTTTTATCTTCCAGCAATAAAATTGACAGCCAGACCTATCTCCACAGGCTTCAATCAGAAGAGCCTCGGCATCCTCTCTATCAATGTCTGGGTACAGGTATATTAGTGCATTCGGAGTCCAATGATAATGAGCGGCAACTTTGAAGTCTCCCCTGGATAATGCATCGAAAAAGGTTATTAAGACACGTTCTGCACGACTAATGTCATCAAGTGATGGATCGTTAATTGGGGCTGATGTTTGTGAAAGATCATCAAATTCAGTGTTGAAGAGCGTGCCGCAGCCATTGACGACAAGTAGGACTGATAGGATACCAGACATAACGAGAGCAACTCTTTTTGGTGTCATGGTTCTGTCGCAACTATTCCTGAAGTCCACCTGTGTGAGACTGCGACCGACCAACTTCCTGGCGATCCACCTAAGGATGTAATTCTGGGCCCGAGGAGGTCAGGCACGCTCCATTACGCTCTGCTCGCGCTCATTCCGACGTATATAGATGGTTTTTTCAATAGAAGCATGAATTACACCGTCCGAGTCCGTCAGGTCTATGTTATAGATACGCTCCACGGATGGCTTCTCTATCAGCTCGGTTTTAATGCCTTCGATCTCTTGTTCGTCGAGAGCAAAATGCGCAAATAACGTTGAGTGACCTGGTCGTTTGAAGTTGATGGTAGCCGCTTTGTCCCAAACGGTATATTCTTTCCCTAACACGTTGATGAGCATTACCATGTAGACAGGATCAACTGATGCATACATGCTGCCGCCAAAGATCGTACCTACATAATTGCGAGTTCTCCAGCTCAAGGGCAACGCAATGCGAACCTCACGAAAATCGTCAGCAATGTAGGTAAAACGCGCACCGGTTCCACGGTAAGCTGGGAAGAAGTTGAATGCCACTCGCAACAGACGTGTCTTAAGTGATTCGGTCATGATATTTCTCAAGTTACTCGATATGGGGCAAGAATATCTTTCAAGTTCAGCATTCGGAGGTGAGCCCTTGCACTGGATGATCCGCATGCCAGGAATGACTGGCAAGTTAGTTCATGACATATCCCGCGATTTTTATGAACATCCAAGCCCTGCCGATTTTCATGATTATCGCACGACCAGATTAAGTTACCAAGGATGCATTTCCCAACAAACATCCTCGTGGGGCGTCTTTCGAGATCAAAAATTTGACGCGCAACTGATAATTACTTAAAATTAAATTCACTTCAGGAGAGGAGGAAGTCCACGGCAAAGATGGCATGGCTCGGAGCGTAGGAAAGATCAAAATCGAGCTGCTAACAGCAATAACCAAATAAGAGGAGGAAAGAGATGATCAGCAGACTATTTCCAGGGAAGAACGACAGAATCTTCAGAGTGGTTGGAATCACTGTAATCATGATCGCCGTGGTTCTGGGAACAGCGATGTGTGCGCCTACGCCGGAAGCCCCCTCTGAAGAGGCCGTTACCCTTGCAATCGAGCATTTTAGTGTCATCGAAGGGACAACCTGGTCTGGTGCTCACGATCGTGCTGGAAAACGAATCGCCGAGAAATATCCAAATGTTGATTATGTCTTCAGAGAGGAAGTAGGACCTGATCTCACAAATCCTTATGCTGAAGAGCTGATCGCAGATGGGGCCAATATCGTGATTGGGAACGCAGAGTTCATGGGATTGCCCTTGGAAAAAATCGCTGACAATTACCCGGATGTCTACTTTGGATCCATCATTGCCAGCGATCTAACGACCAAAAGGAACTTCATACGCCTCTTCCCCCGGCAATATCAGGCACTTTATCTGGAAGGGCTCATCGCTGGAGCATTGACCGAAACGGGCAATATCGGTGTGGTCTCGGCATTCCCATCTGTCCAAGTCATCCGGCGGCAGAGCGGCTTCGTTCTCGGTGTCCAGGACGCAGCCGAAATGCTCAATAAAGACATCACGGTATACGTGAAATACGTCGGCGATTGGTATCTGCCCACTGAAGAGCGGGATATCGCAGAGACCTTGATCACGCAGTACGACGTTGACGTGCTCACCCAACAGACGGACTCCGGATCCCCCTTGGATGTCGCCACAGAACAGGGAATCTGGTTCATCGGCAAGGACATGGACATTGTCGGATTCTACGGTTGGTCGGATACAAATACGGTGGCCGTGTCTTTCGATACCCGCTGGGAGGTCCTCTACGAACACATGCTCAACGAATTCCTGGCTGGCGAAGAAAATCCAGTTACCGTCCTATATTTGGGTATGGATGATTCCATGGTACTGGCCGATGGCACGGAGGTCCCGACCGTGGATATCATGAATGATAACAAGGTCGGGGTAGACGCCATAAGCCCCGCCGCGCTGCCTTTGATCCCGGATGAGATCGTAAATCTCGTTAAGCAGAGGCGAGATCAGATGATCGCAGGAGAATGGGATCCGTTCGAGGAGCACGCCTTCGTCAGCAACGGCACAGGGCTGGAGCTCGAGGGAACCCCAATTCCATCTGCTGGGACTGAGGTCAAGCCGGCCGGCGAAATGCCGACAGACGAGTGGCTGCTTTCCCTGTTTAACTTCGACCTAGCTGGCGTGATGATCTTGGAGTAAAGCCGAATTTGGCGTTGCTCCATTTCCACGTCGATGAACAACTAAGTGTTAGAACCTATAGGCATGAGACTCCCAATCTTGAAGGCAACACTCCCAAGAGCGGGAGCCTCTTGCCTAGTAGTAGGTCTCGTTCAGAGTATTCATCCCAAGAACCCAATAAGGAATCGCTAGATACGGTCCCCATCGAACTCTCGCTGCCCAACTCAACTTTTAACGATGCGGAAGCAGAAATCCACTCAAGATCAAGCTCCAGCAAGAAAGTCAGGTGCAAAAAGTGCTCCAAAATGGGATAAGCCGAGGTGAAATGCTCTTAGAGGCGAGGGGAATCACGAAGAGATTCCCGGGTGTTGTCGCCAATGACAGCATCAACTTTGAAATAAGAGCGGGTGAGATCCATGCTGTCTTGGGGGAAAACGGCGCGGGAAAAACCACCCTGATGAAAATCCTCTTCGGCCAATATCAACCCGACGAAGGCGAAATCTATATCGGCGGCAAGCAGGTCAAATTCAGATCGCCATTGGATGCCATCGATCTGGGCATTGGAATGGTACATCAACACCGAAAATTGGTTCCCGCCCACACAGTGCTAGAAAACATAATCCTCGGACACCCCAGAGCAGGGACGATCTTGAACTTAAGCAGAGCACAAGAAGAGATCTATAAGCTCTGCGATAAATATGGATTTTCCATTGATCTCTCCGCGAAAGTATGGCAGCTGTCCGAAGGAGAGAAGCAGTTGGTGGAAATCCTTAAAGCCCTCTATCGCGGAGCAGAGGTCCTAATTCTTGACGAACCAACTTCAGCGCTTACGCCTATTGAAACGGAGAAACTTCTAACCTCTATCAAAGCCATGGCGAGTGATGACCTCGCAATAATCCCGTTCATCACCCATAAACTCCCCCTTGTCTTGAGAATAAGCGATAGGGTTACGGTGTTGCGAAGGGGGAAAGTCGTGACTTGTATCGACACGGAGCACGTCACCGAGAAGCGTCTGGCAAAGGAAATGGTTGGAAGGGAAGTCATCTTCAGAATAGAACGGACAAAAGTGGATAAAGGAAAAACGATCCTCGATGTAGGAAACCTCTCCGCTCTAAGCGATAAGGGTTACATGGCCATAAACGGGATTTCGTTTTCCATCTGTGAAGGTGAAATCTTCGGTATCGCCGGCATATCCGGTAACGGGCAACGCGAGCTTGTCGAGGTTCTCGCAGGCCTCCGCAAGGCAGAAAAAGGTAAAGTGACGCTTGATGAGGAAGATATCACTTTTGCTAGCAGCTCTGAGAGATGGCAGCTGGGCATTGGATACATCCCAGCCGATCGCATTGCAGTAGGCTCGATCGCCGACTTCTCCCTCGTTGAAAACACAGCCATGAATTATTACTTTGATGATGAATACTCTCATAGAGGGACCTTGGACTACACAAAGATCCGGGATTTAACAAATGAAATCATCACAGAGTATGGTGTGGTC
>WVZH01000512.1:15501-18512 GCA_011772595.1 Anaerolineales bacterium | reverse complement strand
CAGGGACTCGATGTAGGGGCAACGGAGTTCGTTCGCAACAAGCTTGTCGAAGCCAAACTGGAAAAAGCGGGGGTCCTACTCATCTCTGAAGACCTTGATGAGATATTGACTTTGAGCGATTGGGTGGCTCCAATCTACGAAGGTAGGTTCATGGGCATCATTCCTGGTGAGAAAGCCAAACGTGAGAGTGTGGGCGCTATGATGGCCGGGTTAATTCTGGAGGGGGATGACAGTTGAGAATCGGTAATTATGATTTAAAACTCGAAAAGAGAGTGTCGCTTTCTGGCAGTCAGGCCACGATCATATCGCTCCTCGCGATTATCGTTGCCTTGGCTCTTTTCAGCTTGATCTTCATAATAGCCGGTATAAACCCATTGATCGCATACCAGGAGATCTTTTCCTATGCTTTCGCAAATCCCTTTGGTTTGCCACTAACGATCAACAGGTTCATATTCCTTTTGTTGTGCACAACTGCATTCATCATTCCATTTAAAGCTGGGCTCTGGAATATCGGGATGACAGGGCAGCTTTACACCGGAACACTGTTCACATACGCAGTTCTGTTTGCCATGGGCGTAAAGGAGTTCAACACCCCCCACCCCTCCCCATTCATAATCATCCCTTCGATGTTGATCGCGTCGGCCATAGGGGGTGCGGGGATTGGCGCGATTGCTGGGTTTCTCAGGGGGAGATTCAACATCAATGAGATCGTAGTGACCATGATGCTCAACTTTATTACTTTTTGGGTGGTTTCTTTCATGATCAAAGAGGGTGGACCTTTCATGAATCCTGGCGGGAGGGGCGAGAGTTTCGAATTACCTCCTTCATTGTATCCATCCCTGATCGTGGACGTACCTTTTACGATCTTCATCGCCTTAGGGGCTGCAGTGTTGCTCTACATCATGCTCGCCAAAGCCAAAATCGGATATCAGATCAGGGCTTACGGCCACAATCCGGTTGCAGCCGAATATGCGGGTATAAGCAGATTCTCCATCCCACTTTTAGTTTTTATTATCGGGGGTGCTCTGGCCGGCCTTGCTGGGTTTCACTACTTCGCAGCGGTTCCCGGAGTCTACAAGATCGCAAGAAACTACGGATATTTTGGAGATCTTGCTTTTTATGGGATCATTTGTGGACTGATTTCACAGGGAAACCCCTTGGCTTCTATTCCGGTTGCCCTGCTTTTTGGAGGATTGTCTATCGGCGGCAGATTTGTCCAAGGAAAACTCGGGATGAGCTTTGGCGTGGATTTTGCCTTGCTCGGAGTGTTGATGATCACATTGGTCGCCTTTCAATTCTTCTATCGGTATAGGATTGTGAGAGTAAAAATGACGAGGGAGAGCGTAGATGTGGGAATTCTTGGTTAGAAGCCTCGATGCCTCCATGATCTTCACGATCGCCGCACTGGGCGAATTGATCGGACAGCGCTCAGGTATTCTGAATGTGGGGATCGAGGGCGTCATGCTTTTCGGCGCCACTTTGGGGTTCATCACCGCTCAATCCACCGGGAGTTACGTACTCGGTTTCCTGGTGGGAATTGCTATCGGGGGATTGCTCGGCTTTCTCCATGGATTTTTCTCAATAACCCTCGGAGGTGACCAAGTTGTTAGCGGGATGGGTATTTGGATACTGGGATTCGGCCTCACAACCTACATAGGTAGCCCATTTACTGGACCTTTGGGGATGGAGAGGATCTCCACCATCTTGGGCCTCTCGCCATTCTTCTTTCTTGGAATAATCCTTACTGTGATCACCTGGTTCGTGCTCTCTAAAACTAGCCTAGGATTGAGAATAAGATCTGTGGGAGAAAATCCCACCGTTGCAGAAGTTTCAGGAATAGACATCACCCAACATCGCTATCTTTGTGTCATCACTGCTGGGATGCTGATGGGACTTGCAGGGGCGATTTATTCTCTGGATTACAACCCTGTTTGGAACTATAACTTCCTTCTGGGCTGGGGGTTCATCGCAATTGCGCTTGTCTTCTTCTCTATGTGGAATCCTTTTATCTTGCTCGGGGGTTCTTTACTATTTGGAACGTTGTGGCAACTCTCACTAAACCCACAATTGGTACTCCCCGGCGTGATGTCCAGATACATCTGGAGAACGGTTCCATTTGTCATAACCCTGGGTGTCTTGTTGCTCATGTCAACCAAATGGTTTAGAACCAAATGGGGTGCGGCAAGACCTGAAGCGCTCGGACAACCCTACGAAAAGGATTGAGACCACCGTCCTTTTAGAGTCTCTCCTTACCGTAAAATCCTCAGCTTACGCTCGGAAGATACAGGTTTGCTCTCCGCTCTGTGTCATATCTCCTCTCTTTTTAACGTGGATGGTCGTGCACCAACTCGTGTGCGTTTGCACAATGCGAAGAGCTGACAATGTGCATTACTCGGGGGTGGGAGGGAATTGTTCTTCGCGATAGAGGGTCAAGACAAGCTTCATATAATTCCATTCATTTGCGCTGTAGTCATAATCGAGTTGATCAAGATAAATCCGTCGAATATAGAGTACCTCCTCAATACCACGATCTCGTTCTTCCTGTTTCGGAGCTTCACGCCAGCGATCCGTTTCGATCACAAGGATGCCCCCACAATCACTCGCAGGATAACCCCGGTTTTTATACAGTTGTGGATTTCTACAGTCATACCCGCCACAAACGTCCACGCCGGGGCATTCTACTTCGCAGAATTTCACGACATCAACGTGACAGCCATTTGCAAGCGAGTAATATGGCTTGGTTGGATTCCTGCCGTGCCAGAAACCCAGGTTCCGCTTCTGCTCGCGGAACTCGACTTGAATTGAGGCAATGAATCCCTCCGTGGGTTTTTTCTCAATATCGACACTCAGGATCCTGAGCTCATACTCCCCTAATTCCACCTGCCGGGGAAGCGAGTCCGTGGACAGAAGATAGCCAGTGTCCAGAATCTCGTCTCCAAGGAAGGGTTGATAAGATCTATGCTTCACTTCTGGCTGATAAGAAGAAGTGATAGAGCAAGAAACGATAAGAA
>WVZH01000512.1:13586-15470 GCA_011772595.1 Anaerolineales bacterium | reverse complement strand
CGTTTACTTTTCAGCACGCAGTTGCGGCTACCTGGACACTCCATTTTCAAGCCTAACCTACATACAAATCACACGTTCACCCACCCTGACGATATTCCTGGGCTCATGAGAACATTTAGGCGATCCGGGTGGAAAAGCACTCAAGAATTCCGCTTTCTCAATCGTGGAATCCATCGGGGAACACGCTCACAATATTGAACATATTCCTCACCCAATCTTCGCTTCGTCGCAGGCTCCTCCACCAAGCGCACAAATCTATCGATCAAGATCATGAAGAGAAGGGCATAGATGAGCATAGTAGGTGATCCTGTTAGGAACGCAAGACCTATGATGATGAATGCATCGCCGGCGTAAATAGGATTGCGAATCCAAGCATAGGGGCCAGCCTTTACAAGCCTCTTTGTGGGATCACCAGGTGCTCCACTAGATCCACTATACCTAGCGAGAGTAATGACCGCCCATATGATCAGAAATGCCCCAAATAAGAGAAGGGGCCACGCCACAATTTCAAGACCATCGGGAAGCTGAAAGGTCCATAAACGATCTAGTATGAATGCAGTGGAAGTAATGGCGATGGCGACTACACTTAGAAGGAGGTTGAGAATAATCACACGGAAGGCATGCATCTCGGAACCCGCCATTTGCTCGAAACTTTCTTCCGATCCCTTAGGTTAGCCATACGAACCTCTCTCCAAAGTCTGTTTGTGATTGGCTATGCGCACCAGTGGGGACGGGTAGAATATTGATCTTTTCTTCAATGGTTCTTGAAACCAGTAAACTGGAAATCTAAATCCAAATCTCCTCCGTTACCGTGCGTTCACCCCCAGCATCTCCTGTATTCAGTGTCCCGGCGGGCTCTATAAGCATGATGTGACACTCTTTTCTTGCGACAGGTCTATGCTCCACACCTCTAGGGACGACACACATCTCACCCTCTGATAACTCAGTTCGAGAATCCCGAAATTCAATGCACATTGTTCCTCCAAGGACGACAAATACTTCGTCTGTTTCAGGGTGAGCGTGCCAGATGAACTCTCCTTGGATTTTCGCTAACTTAAAGTGATAATCATTCATTTGAGCGATGATCCGTGGAGACCAATACGCATCAACGAGAGATAACTTATCTGCTAGATTAATTGTTTGAATGTCCATTGAAATTCTCTTTATGGTGCCAGGTTAACGACTTCCAATATGATGGCCAGAGATTTGGCTGAGCCATAAGAAATCGACACCGATCTTCAATTCGTCAACAGACTTACCACCCCTGATTCTTATCGATACAACTGTTCGTACACCTCCATCAAATCTTCGACTGGGATCCCATCGATCGTCATACCTTCGAGTTTGCATCCACGCAAAATGACACCCGTAAATACACAATTCACAAAGATACAATCATTAAATTCTACTTTCTCGAAAGTGGCGGGCTCCTTTGGACGGTCCTCCCCGGTATTCATAAAATTGAACTTGGCGCCGCCGAAATCAATGGCATTAAACTGGGACCTACGAAGATTGACATTTCTTATGGACATCTCGCTCATGTTGACATCAAAGATCGAGCTTTTGGCCATATTAACGTCCCGAAAAGAAGACCTGGAAATATCGTCCGAAGTAACTTCGATGGGCCCTGTCATGGCGTCCTCCTCCTATTACGATCCGCAAGAGAAATATATTAGTAGATATAAGGAATCATGAAAGCCGTTTGAGCTGCATATTCGTCCCAATCCTGACGGAATCTCACTCTCAAAGCTCCCTCTTCAAGTTTCGCCCGATAAATACATAAGGGTAGGAACACAATTAAAGTGAGGCCTATTCCCCACATGCTCCGCATACCGATGGCCAAACCAAGACTCATGATGATCATGGCAAGATAAAGAGGGTGTC
>WVZH01000512.1:0-13512 GCA_011772595.1 Anaerolineales bacterium | reverse complement strand
AGGGCATGAAGCAGGGCAACGATACTATTCTTACTCATCGCTTGTACTCCCCGCGAGCAGATGACCGTAGCTCTTGATACATCTGCACATTCCGAGCAAGCCCGCCAAAAGCGAAGTCGAATGACCTATTCCGGCGGACTGACAATCCCGGCGCATTCACCGATGTTATACAGCCAGATGATTTCACAAAGAAGATTGATCGACATCAGGTTCATTGCGACGAATCCGAGGAATCAGAAACGGCGTCTGGTCTCTATATTCCAGGTATGCGTCTCCAAATCTCGCTTCGAGTTCACGTTCCTCAACTCTCTTGAGATACAGTATGAGCAAACCAGCTAAGAAGAATACGATCACCATTGCTGAGATGGAGCCAAACACTATCCCAATTCCAAGATAGAGAAGGATGGCTCCCAACGTCATCGGATTGCGACAATACCTGAATGGTCCTGATGTCAGCAAGTTCTGAGTCGCCATCATTGGGAGCGGGGTTCCACGACCCCGAGTGAGTTGAACCGCAATCGACCATAGGGCAAAGACCAATCCAATAAGGATAACGATCCCACCTACCAGATACCTGAATAGCTCACCCGCAATCCGTGGAATTCCCAACCAGGCGTCGATCGCGGAAGAAGTCTTGATAATTGAGAGAGGTAGCAACACGACAAAGAATACGCCCGCGATCAGAGTGGCTGTTACCCTCTGCTCTATTCTGTACTCTCTCCTTGCCCACTTAGAAAAAAGGTCCATTACAGACATCCCCTAATAGATGGCGACCCTCCACGTTAAAGAGAAAATCAGCTTGTTCGAATTCCAGTGTTCCGTAAAACGACCCCAAACCCGGTACCATGTCCTCGGTCAGGAAAGGCTATGGTCCTGACTAATGATCGCACTCTCAATGACATGTTTAACCCGCATGGATGGCAAATCTCTCGACAACCCCGATCTTCTCTATCGATTCTAACGTTGAACACCTATGCTTCTCCCATCACGGATTCAGGATGATGGAAGTAATCTTGGACGAGCGTATAGAACCTGCCGACGTGAATTCCATCCATGAGAGCATGGTGCCCATGCACACTCAACGGCATTTTCAGGAGTTCCCCTTCTTTGAAGAATTTTCCCCAAGCAAACCTAGGCACAGAATCCGCCGGATCCAAATGGAATGGATGCATGAAGCTCGTAAATGAGACCCAAGGTATTGCCGTCATGAACAACAAGTTGTCTTGTCCTGCTTCGTCTTCCAACGTGAGATGTTCCTTCACGTACGCGATTTTCTCAGCGGCCCTCGCTGCAAATTCCGAGAAATCTTCAACATAGTCAACCATACAGAAGCTAAATAGATCCTCATCCACAAGAATGGTGGTAGAAGGGTGTACCGTCTCGTGTTCAACGACATTTCTCGCTCGAATGCGATACCGAAACTCAGGGATGGCATTCGCTGTGCGTGCGATCATGTACATGATCGCCACACTAATTGAATGTTCACGCTGCTTTACGAACGGATAAAATGTCGTCAGGTCAACATTCGCACACATACCGAAGTGTGGATGGTCGAATCCGCTAAAGATCCTAAAGTGTTCGTGACGAGACCAAGTCCGCATGTCAATCGTACGCATACTTTTCCTCCAGATTGAAATGTGCAAACAATTTTGAATGTTGGATCAATCTTGCGAAGCCTCACAATGCAGAGCACTGGACTGGCTGTCTACTTGTGCTTGAACCGGCTGTTCAAAGAGGAAAGGCCGACGGGCTAGGTCAAGATCTGTCCCACATACTCTTTGGCGAGCTGCGCGCTTTCCATCTCGATCATACACCAACTCTGGGCGAAACCGCATCAGTCTCCTAGCCCTTCCAGACTGTTTAAGAGCTTTTGATCGGCGGTTCACTCAATGTCTTTAGCGCAGCGGAAACCCACGTTGAAATCCACCCAATTTTGTGGAAGCGCGTTCCTCCAATACACGCTGTTGCAAATACGTCCGGAGTGCCAGCCACCCCCGCGGATCACTCTAAACCTACCGAATTCCGGCCCCGATGGATTTGACCTGGGGCTTGATGCGTAATAATCCGGCTTGTGGAAGTCCCAAACCCACTCAACAACATTTCCTTGCATATCAAAGAGGCTGAAGTTGTTTGGTGGATAACTACCGACTGCGACTGGGCCACCCAATTGTGATCCCTTGTAGTTCCCGTCCGATGGATGTATCTCGGCCCCATTTGGGTAGTTCATACCTACCAATCCTCCACGAGCCGCATACTCCCACTCTGCCTCTGTCGGAAGCCTCATATCACACCAAGCCGCATACTCGACTGCGTCATCCCAACTGATCCCAATCACTGGATGGTTGAGGTAATCAGGGCCGCACCTAAAACCATCCATGCCCCAGAATTCTGGCAATCGGTGCCTGGTTGCTTCACAGAATCGAAGGTACTTCTGGTTGGACACCTCATATCTGTCCATATAGAAGGAGTCAATGTACACCTTGTGAACTGGAGTATGGTCTCCCTCAGAATCAGAACCCATCAGGAACTCACCGCCATGAATTTCCACAATTTCTCGATCAACATCAACCATCATGTTCCACTCCTTAATACACGAGGATTCTGAATGTCTGATAACCAACTGGCATTGAATATACTGATCGTGCTAGAGAGGCCACATCCGATCCCGCGACATTCTTCTCGGTTAGTAACTTGGCGGTTCTGGAGATGCAGACCCCATCTTCCCGTACCTCACCAAGCCATCCACCTTCTCTAGCAACAAACCCGCCGGGTTACCAAGGCGAGATAACTGGGGTTTAGTGAACCCCAGACCGAAACGATACCTTAAGTACGGAACTATGCTGAAGCGGGTTCAGCCAAGTCCTTTCCGATCCGGATGACATGTCGGATCAATTCGTCAAAGTCGCGCAAACTTGTTCGATGATTACAATGCGCGAGATGCAGAACGTAGTTGCCTCCCAGTGAAGTCCCTGATATCACGGCGACCCCTCGTTCCTGTAGCTCAATCTCGATCTGTTTATTCAGCTCATTCAACGCGCGGTCTTCGACATCGGGAGCAGTGAAGCGGAAACATACGACATTCAGAATTACTGGAGCCGCAAGCTCCAGTTCCGCAGCCGAATCCACAAGTTGGGCTAAGTAGTGAGCTTGATCAATGTTTTGTTGAATCAGCCGACTATATTTGTTCGCGCCATGTTGCTTCAACGACATCCATGCCTTGAGGGCTCGGAATCCGCGCGAAAGCTGCAGGCCGTAGGTGCCAAACCAGGGAAGATCAGATCCCGTTAAACCTCGATCTCCCACGCCGTGCTCCAAATAAGCAGGCGTCACTGAGAAAGACTTTGCGAGATATTCCTCACTTTTCACTAGGATGCAGCCAATGTCGTATGGCATATACATCCACTTATGCAGGTCAAACGCAAGCGAGTCAGCACGCTCAATTCCGGCTACAAGATGACGTGACTTCGGTGCCAGGGCAGCCCATGCGCCGAAAGCCCCATCAACGTGGAACCAAAGTCGTTTCCGCTCAGCAATCTCTGCCAGGGCTACGAGGTCGTCAACCGCGCCCGTGTTGGTTGTCCCGGCCGCCCCGATCACACAGATTGGCTGATCTCCATCTTGACGATCACGTTCGATAGCCGCGTTAAGCGCGTTTATATCAATCTGATATTGATTATTGACGGGAAGAAGACGGAGCGAACTAGAACCAATACCGAGTAACTCGAGAGCCTTCGGCACAGAGCTGTGAATCTCCTGCGACGCATAGAAGATCATCTTTTTTTGTGCTGCTGAGACACCCTCGCGGCGAAAATCATATCCAGCCATCATGTTGCAAGCGAGGCCAAGTCCAATCATGTTTGATGCTGAACATCCACTTGTGAGTAGACCAGCGGTCGACGTTGGGAAACCCAGCATTTCCTTGAACCAATCGATTACCTGCTTCTCAACATAGCTGGCGCTGTGGTAGGCGAGCGCGCCACTGGCACCAACATTCATTGTGGCAGCCAGTAACTCGGCAAAGGCGCCGAAGACCGTACCTGTCCCGAATACCCATCCCCAGAAACGCGGATGGATGTTGCCAACAGGATAGGGCAACACGTACTCTAGAAACTCGTTGTAGACCTCCTCCGGAGGTGTCGGATCACGGGGCAATGGCGCGGTGAAATGCGACTTAACCTCATCCGGAGCGTGCCGCCAAGCAGGGCGCTCGCGAACGGTTTTCAAATAATCGATCACGTCATCGACCATCCTATGACCTAGTGCCCGCATCGCTTCCCAATCCATGGGGTCAAGCGTCTCTTCCAACGGGATTGGACTCTCGTGATTCATGATGCCCCGCCTCGCTCTCTATTGTGCGTCTATCTTCAGACAGATAGGATTTTCGCAAACCTCAGCATAATCGCAGACTTTACTGCATGAATTCCTTTGATTACGTTTGGCGACTATTGTGGTACTTCTAGATTGCTTGGGCATAACCACTGCCAGGGAAAGCCTAACGATTGAGCTCCGCTGTCAGCGTGTGCGCTACCCCTTGATTTTCGCGCATCCTCATCAGGATTCAAGGCTTGCATTTGACGTTGCATCCCTGACCCCACAGTAACGACATGCGAGGTGGATTAGGATACATTTTAGAAGAACATTGTCTCCATAAATACCATGTTATCCCAAGTATGACAGTAATCACGGTCAACGCTATAACGAGTATCGAAAAGAGTGCCGACCATTCAGCTAATAACACGGCCAAATACGTAAGACCGAAGCTAACTATATAGGAAACAAAAAGGATCGCCTTCCACCGGGACCGTTCTTCCATACGCTTTTTAGAGATCCCTTCGGCAAAATGGCTTAATGTAAGGTGGGGAATGTTCTTATCCAATTTACTAAGAGATTTCACAAATAGGGTTACAACAAGTGCGACGAGAAGGATCAGGAGAAAGAGAACAATAACTTCCATAAACGCCGAGTCTCCCGTGTAGATGGCCGCTTCAGGATAATGTGATTACAGCCCATACAACCTGCTTCACAATATCACAAGTGTCATCAGGAATGAAACCTTCAACCGCGTCTTGAAGAATACAAACTGTGACGGTTTGAATAAGTTCTGGGTAAATGGAACTCATCGGTGATACTTAGGTAGTGATGCCAGGCTCGAGGTTACCTCCCACCCAGTCTTCCCACACACTTGGTGATGATAGTAACTTTGTAGCCACCAAGAATGATGCTACACTAATCCTTGTCGGGAAAATGTGGCAAGACCATCCCGAGATTCCCGTTGGAACAGCTCGGCTCACGTCTGGGTCTTTTTCACTACGAATCTGGTCCGACCATTTCGTCGGCGACAGTATTACAAAAGCACGGGTCAGATCGGTTCTAATTGTAAAGAGAAATGCCGATCCTCTAACGAGCGTTCGGCCGTAGCATAGTCCTATATCCAGCGTAGAAAAACAAGGTTAATAGATGAGACCACTGTTCTTTCAAAAGGATTATAGCCATAGTTGGGTTAGATGAGATGATGCAAGTTGAGGAAGATAGGAAGGGTCTCCAAACCACTACGTTGTGCTGCGGTGTTTGGCGCATAGCTCCTGGCTCAATTCTCTCTCATTAAGATTCCAATTTGTATTACTCCTCGGTTGGACATGATCCAGCTGAATTCACCTAGGAGGCGGAGATATATGTGGAGAGGCGATAACTCCTTAGGAAAACTACTCAAGATTGATTTGAGCTCCCAGAGCATAACCAAAGAGCCAATAGACCAAGAACTGCGCGAGAGGTTCCTTGGAGGACGCGGAATTGGAGCCAAGATTCTCTATGACAGTGTGACGCCCGAAACGGCGCCTCTCTCACCTGATAACCTAATGATCCTGTCCACCGGGCCTTTGACTGGCACGAGCGCCCCAGGTTCAAAACTCAGCATCATTAGCAAGTCACCAGCGACAGGAGGCTATGGGGACAGCGTAGTCGGTGGACACATTGGACCAGAAATACGGTATGCCGGCTACGACGTTATCACAATCAAAGGTAAAAGCCCAAAGCCGGTATGCTTATGGATCAACAATGACACTATCGAGTTTCGCGACGCCTCGCAATTATGGGGGCTCGGGACTATTGCTACCGAAAAGCGACTGAAGGATGAATTTGGTGAAGACGCTCAAATTCTGTGCATCGGTCCAGCCGGTGAAAAGTTGGTGAAAATAGCTTGCATTTGTCACGCTTTGGGTAGGCAGGCAGGCAGAACCGGCATGGGAGCATTGATGGGTTCAAAGAACCTGAAAGCGATCGTTGTGCGCGGTGACGGGGAAATCCGGTTGGTTTCCCCAGAAGCATTCCAAGAGAAGATTGTCGCATTGCGCAACAAGATTCTTGAGCACCCCGTTGCCATGCACATGCATGAGTATGGGACAGCAGGACACATTCTCATGTCAAACGAGGATGCCTGTTTGCCTACACGAAACTATCAGATTGGCGTCTTTGAACATGCTGATGCCATTAGCGGAGAGACGATGCAGGAAGAAATTGTCGTCCGCCACAGAGCGTGTTTTGGATGTACGATGGCTTGCAGTAAATTCAGCCGCGTCGAAGGCGTATCCGTCGAGGGGCCTGAATATGAGACATTGGCTATGCTGGGAGCAAATTGCGGAATCGGCAATTTGGAAGCTATCGTCAAGGCAAATCATCTATGCAACGATTTGGGGATCGACACGATATCCACGGGTAACATCATCGCCTTCGCTATCGAATGCTATGAGAAAGATATTATCAATGACCAGGATACGGGTGGACTGGTGTTGAGCTTCGGCGATGAAGATACATACTTTAAACTGATCCACATGATCGGCAATCGGGAAGGGATTGGCGAAATCCTGGCCGAGGGTGTACGTGAAGCAGCCAAGAGATTCGGCCAAGGCTCCGAAAGATTTGCGATGCATAGCAAAGGATTGGAACAATCAGCGTATGAGACGCGCGCTGGGACAGGACAAGTCCTTGCCTATGCAGTTAACGATCGAGGTGCCGACCATAATCGAATCTGGACAAACTTATTCTTTGTCGGCGAGCAGCGGCATTCCATTACCGGCAAGGCACAAATGGTCAAGGACCACCAGTGCACTCGCTCCGCGCCGGATATTATGGGAGTGTGTCGCTTTGTTTCATACCACATTGATTTTGATGATTATGGGGAATTAATATCGGCCGCAACGGGCCTCAAGGTCTCTGGTGGCGATATCCTTCAGACAGCTGAAAGAACCTTCAACCTGACCCGGGTGTTCAACATACGTGAAGGTTTCACGAGAGCTGATGACCATGTCCCAGCTAGAGTTTTGGAAGAGCCGGTGCCAGAAGGTCCCACCCAAGGTGCTTTTGTCAAGCGGGACGATTTTGAGCAAATGCTGGACGAGTTTTATCAACTCAGCGGTTGGGATAAAGATGGCATACCGACCGAAGCAAAGCTCAGAGAGCTAGGTCTAGAAGAAATGATCGATGATGTTAATAGATTGCGTGCCAGAGGGTCAATAACCAGCGTTTCTTCCGGATGACCATACAGAATAGGACATGAAATGATGGCAAGAATTGAGGTTTTCGCAGACAAGTGTACGGGTTGCCGCTTGTGTGAGCTGGCATGTTCACTGCAAAAAACCAACACGTTCAATCCAAAATTAGCACGGATTCGGGTGCGGCATCGAGAAGATGAGCTTTACACCCCTGCTCTTTGCACTCAATGTGAGGATGAGTGGTGCGTGAAAGCATGTCCACAAGAAGTGATTGCCAGAGACTTGACGACACAAGTTATCCTCATAGACCTTGATGATTGTAATGGATGTGGCGATTGCATCGAGGCTTGTCCAATCGGTGTGATGGGCTGGCATCCACATGATGAGACTCCTTTCAAGTGCGATGAATGTGAAGGCCAGCCTGTGTGCGTTCCGATATGCCCGGCCGATGCGTTAGTTTTTTCAAATGGGAACTGGTAATAGGCGTGGAGGTATGTCGATTTTATTACTTCTACTTTCCGCCACTGTGTGCCCACACGGAATGCCGGACAGACTACCCGGCGAAGAGAATGTCCTGTAAGGTATCGCAAGAGACACAATCATGCGGTCCTATAGCACTTGTGGACTTTGTCGGATCTCACAGCAACCATTATCCTGGCTGGAGCAAATAAGTGCGCCACGTCGTTATTGAAGCTAAATACTGCAAAGGATGTAAACTGTGCATTTCTGTTTGTCCAGAGAGGGTTATTGGGCTATCAGAGGAACTCGGTTTCCATGGGTACCACACCGCAATGCTTACCGACGCGGAGGCGTGTACAGGATGTTGCTTTTGTGCTCATGTCTGCCCGGATGTCGCCATCGAGGTGTATCTGATGGAGAACACTAAAGACCATGACAACTAGAGAGTTGATGAGGGGAAACGAAGCCTTGGCTGAGGCAGCCATCCAGGCCGGTTGCCGCTGTTTCTTTACCTACCCCATAACGCCTGCAACGGAAATTTTGGAGTATATGGCGACGCGTATGCCAGAAGTAGGTGGAGTCTTTTTACAGCCAGAAAGCGAGTTGGCGGCCATTAATATGGCATTTGGAGCCGCATGTGCAGGCAAGCGGGTGATGACATCGTCCTCAAGCACTGGGATTAGCCTGATGCAAGAAGGCATTTCGGCGTTGGCAACCTCTCAACTGCCGTGTGTCATCGTCAACATCATGCGCGGCGGTCCGGGATTGGGCACAATCTCACCGTCGCAAGGAGATTATTTCCAGGCCACCAAAGGCGGCGGCAGCGGTGACTACCGTCTGATTGCTCTGGCTCCAGCATCGGTACAAGAGATGGCCGATCTGACCGTGTTGGCTTTTGACCTGGCGGATCGATATCGCAATCCGGCCATCATCCTAACGGACGGCATCATGGGGCAGATGAAAGAACCCGTCGTATGGCCGGAGATCTCCCCTGACGTACCGGCAAAGGATTGGGCAACCACAGGGGCTGCGGGGCGGGAACGTAACCTCATCCTCGCCGCGCCAGCTGTTGCTTCCGAGTTGATTGAATGGAACAAGATATTGGCTACCAAGTACGAAAAAATCGCTGCTGAAGAGCAACGCTGGGAGACTTACTTGGTCGACGACGCTGAAATCGTTATCGTTGCATTTGGCACGGCGGCGCGAGTCGCCATGGAGGCAGTCGACGAGGCGCGGCGCGAGGGCTTAACTGCAGGGCTCATCCGACCCATCACGCTCTGGCCGTTTCCCAACCTTGCATTTCAAAGCTTACCGACCGCCAGAGGCGTTTTAACGGTAGAGATGAACAATGGACAAATGGTTGAAGACGTGCGCCTTGCCGTGAATGGTCGTATTCCTGTCCATTTTTACGGCTTTGGCGGGGGATGGGTGCCAGATGCCGAATCTGTGAGCCAGTTCATTGAGGCTTTTTATGTGGAGCTATGCCAATGAGCGATCGAGAGATGCGCGCGTTATTCGTCAGACCTTCTTCATTGATCGGGTTACCCTTTTCATATTGTCCTGGCTGTAGTCATGGGATACTTCATCGCCTTGTTGCACAGGCAATGGATGATTTGAACCTGCGCGAGCGCGCTATCGGTATTACTCCAGCCGGCTGCTCGGTTCGAATGTGGCGTCACTTTGATTGCGACATGATTCAGGCTTTACATGGTCGTGGACCTGCCCTAGCGACCGGCTTGAAGCGCGCCCTTCCCGACCGTGCTGTCTGGGTCTACCAGGGTGATGGCGATATTGCTGCCATCGGCATGGCACACATCATCCATGCAGCTGCTCGTGGTGAACGGATCAGCGTCATCTTCTTAAACAACGGTTGCTTCGGTGCTACCGGGGGGCAAATGGCGCCTACCACCCTGGTCGACCAACCCACAACGACCAGTCCTCAAGGTCGCGATCCGGACTGGGCTGGTTATCCCATCCGCGTGGCAGAATTACTGACCGGATTGGATGCCCCAGCTTATATCGCACGCGTTGCGCTTTATAATCCCGCCAACATCAGGCAGGCACAGCGCACGATACGTAGAGCCTTCGAGGTGCAGATTAATAGTGAGGGTTTCTCCCTGGTCGAGGTACTAGGAGTGTGCCCGGTGAACTTGCATCTTGATCCCCCAGAAGCCATCGATTGGGGAGAGCAGAATATGGCGTACTACCCGCTGGGCGAATTCAAATTGCCGTGAAAAACAAGTCGTAGCTCATCCAGAGGATTTTAGTGTGAAAAGAGACGTCATCATAGCTGGTTTTGGGGGACAAGGTCTGCTGTTCGCCGGTGAGGTTCTCGCGTATGCTGCAATGCTAGAGGGGCGGGAAGTAACCTGGATGCCGTCGTACGGTCCTCAGATGCGTGGCGGGACAGCCAACTGCACCGTAATCGTCTCTGACAAACCCATACGCTCACCAATTGTTCGTCGTCCCACCAGCGTCATTGCACTCAATCAGCCATCTCTGGATGAATTTGTTTCAAGAATGCAAGCTGGTGGTCTGCTCGTGGTCAACTCTTCTATGGCCCGTTACGAGCCCTCGCAAACCTCGAGCCCCGAACATGGTGCCTGGGAGATCCAATCGATCGATGTTCCCGCCAGTCAAATCGCCGAACGGATAGGAACCGTACGCGTGGCGAACCTCGTCGCCTTAGGCGCCTATGTGGGCGCAACTCACCTAGTCTCCCATATGTCCATAGAGACCGCACTCACCAAAATCATCCCGGATTCACGTAAGGACTTGCGAGCTCTCAACATGATTGCTTTTCAAGAAGGTAGTAAGAGCATTGATCGTCCGGTCAAATTAATTGAGCCGTGACCGGATTTTGCATGACGCATTTGCGTTCTAACTCTCGCGTTCGATTAGCCAATAAATGGCACTGCTCAACGATCACCACCGATGCCCTCAAAATACCTCATGTGGGAGTTACTTTTTCCTACGGCCAGGTTTCTTGCGGGTAAAAGCTTCAAACTGCTGCTCTCGAGCTTCCGAAACCCAGAGCTTACAAAAAAGATCCGTCTCAAAGGAGATCGCTTCGTCCAACGGTATATCCATTCCCTGTCGGATGGATGCCATATATGAGTGTATGCAGGATAGTGAGTTGGAAGTGATCTGTTCAGCAAGTGCTCGTGCACGCAACATCACTTCCCCAGAGGGTACCACCTCATCGATCAGTCCACACTGCAGCCCTTCCTCTGCGGTTATGGTCTGACCGGTCAATAGCAATTGTATAGCCCTAGATCTTCCCACGATTCGGATCAATCTTTGGGCACCACCCCATCCGGTCATGATCCCGAACTGAATCTGACGGAATGCGAGCCGGGCGTTCTGGGATGCGATACGAATGTCCCCGGCGACAATGATCTCACAGCCCCCGCCATATGCATCACCGTTGATCGCGACAATGACTGGTATGTTCAACGTCTCGAGACGGGACAAGATGCTCTGCATTCGCGTGCTCATTCGCCTGGCATCGTCCTCGCTCTTTAGCTCCCGGAATTCCTTAATATCACCGCCCGCGCAGAATACTTTCTCACCTGTAGCGGTAAGGATTAGCGCACCCACCTGGCCCGAGGATTCTATACGCTGTAAAACCTCTTCCATCTCTCGCATGGCCTGAAAATTAATCGCATTCCGCGCCCGTGGTCGGTTAATGCAAAGGACGGCGATTTGACCTTCAACGTGATAGTTCAATGCCTCATACATACGAATGCGCTCCTGAGAGAGATGGTCTGTTTAGACCGATTCACCTGATTGAATTCGACTCATAATTCCAAAATCGGACTCAGTTCACTTCACCCGGGAACCAATAAGTTCAGAAGGAAACAGACCTATAGTCCAATGCCACAATTCAAGCTATGCGAAGAGAGGTTCTATTCTCGACATTTAGAAAATCAGCGGTTCTGAAAACTCTCCGTAGACATCTTTCAATACCGCAGTAATCTCACCGATGGTGACAAGCTGCCGAACCGCATCGATAATGACTGCGATAAGGTTTCGATCCTTGGTAGCCGCATCTTCAATGGCTGCCAATGCGCGTGAAACCGATTCGTTATCACGATCCCGCCTGATCTTATATAGCTTACGGTTCTGATCTTCAATAAAGCGCTCATCGATTAGATAGGAGCTTCTGATGGTAGATCTTTCTTCAGTTTTATAAACATTGACCCCGACTACTTCCGCGGCTCCAATCTCAATCGCCCTTTGTTGTTGATATGCGCTTTCTGCAATCATTTGTTGTATAGAACCACCTTCAATCAAACTGATCATCTGCTTTTCATGCCCGAGATCATCCAGCATTCTCCCGACCCTATCCTCGATCTCTGTTGTCAGGTGCTCTACGAGATATGAGCCACCAAGTGGATCGACCACCTTCGCCACTCCGGTTTCGTGGGCTAGAATTTGTTGGGTTCGGAGAGCCAGAAGCGCGGATTCCTCGCTTGGGATCGAGAACGGTTCATCCCAAGCACAGGTGAAAAGTGATTGAACACCTCCCAGCGCGGCGGCCAAGGCTTCATACGCCACCCGGACGATATTATTCACCGGTTGGTTTGCCGTTAGTGTTGATCCACCACAGCTGGAGCCGATGCGATAAACCAAAGAACGAGAGTCTTTTGCATGATATCGGTCTCTAAGAAGTTTAGACCAGATTCTTCTGGCGGCACGGAACTTTGCCACCTCCTCGAATAAATCACTCGACACACAAAGGAAAAAACTCAACCGAGGAGCAAAGTCATCGATATCCAGGCCGCGCTCAAGCAAGGTTTCGATATACACGATTGCGTTTGCAATGGTTATTGCCAATTCCTGGATTGCGTCCGCGCCGGCCTCCCTGATGTGGTAACCACAAATGCTGATAGGGTAGAATTTTGGCATTTCCGCCGTGCAGAACTCGACGATATCAGCCATGAGCTTAAGAGATGGTTTCGGCGGAAAGATCCACGTCCCGCGTGCGATATATTCCTTAAGAATATCGTTCTGGACAGTCCCCCTTAAAATGTCTAGCTCGACACCCTGCTCTTGGGCAAGCGCCGCAAACATGGCCAGGATGATCGGTGCTGTCGCGTTGATCGTGAATGAAACGCTGGTCTTGTCCAGCGGGATGCCATCGAAGAGCACCCTCAAATCCTCCAAGGTGTCGACGGCCACACCCACTCTTCCAACCTCGGGCCTTGCAATTGGATCATCCGAATCGAGACCCAGTTGCGTCGGTAAGTCGAACGCGACGCTTACACCGGTTTGTCCTTGATCGAGCAAGAATTTGAATCTTGCGTTCGCAGCTTCAGGCGTACCAAACCCGGCGTATTGCCTCATTGTCCATAAGCGCCCTCGATACATAGATTCATAGATGCCGCGCGCATACGGGAATTGCCCGGGAAGGCCAATTGATTGCTCATAATTCACGCTCTCGAGCTCTTCCGGCGCATACACACGTTTCAGCGGAATTCCAGACGCAGTTGTCACCCGATCGAGGGGTTCTTTATCACTTTCATGCTTCATCTCTAACACATATCTCCTTGTTGAGGTCAAC
>WVZH01000275.1 GCA_011772595.1 Anaerolineales bacterium | reverse complement strand
CATCTTGAAATAGAGAGAATGCAGGGCCATGACGGCTTTGCCTCTTGAGAAGCGGTCGACGACCCTCTACTTCTCGGAGCTGTGGATCACTATACACCCGTCAGCGATCTCCAGGTGAAATCCGTTGTCATAAACAACGTTCTCATCGTCAGAGTCTTCCCACCAGATCACGGTCTGAGGCTGCAGAACTAACTCTTCAAAGTTCATTACAGCGGTTTGAGTTCGCCGAGCATGGTAGGGATCAGCTCCGACACAGTGGGGTGAATGTGCATCGCCCGCTGGACCACCGTGTAAGGTGCTTTGGCGTACATGATGTCCAGGATAGAGTGGATCACCTCGTCGCCTCCAACGCCCAAGGTTGTTGCACCCAGGATCTCCTTGGTCTCAGCATCCACGAGAATTTTCATGAACCCTTGTGTCTCGCTTTTCTCAACGGCGCGGCCCACCCGCGTCATAGGCCTTTTGCCGATCAGCGCTTTGCGGTCGGACTTAAGAACCTGCGCCTCCGTCATTCCAGCCCGTCCCAGTGGCGGGTCGATGTAGAGGCAATAGGCGGGAATTCGGTCGCTCACCCTGCGCGAGTCGTTACCCAGCAAATTGGCGGCCACGATTTCGTAGTCGTTATAAGAGGTGTGGGTGAAGGCCCCCTTCCCGTTGCAATCCCCTAGGGCAAAAACACCCGGCACGTTGGTGCGAAGTTGATCATCAACCACAATGTAACCTCGTTCATCGACCTCGATTCCCGCCCGGTCCAGACCGAGATCATCTGTATTCGGAATGCGTCCGACGGCCACTAGCAAATGCGACCCGGCCACCTCCCTTGGGCCACTTCGGCAATCTAGCTTGACCACCACTTTGTCTGCGTGCTTCTCCACACTGATACACTCAGCGTTGAGGCGAATGTTGACACCCTCATTTTCCAAAATCTCTTTGATTGTTTCGGATACGTCCTCGTCTTCGCGCCTGACCAAACGAGCCCCTCTCTGAACGATAGTCACCTCGCTGCCGAAGCGCCGATACATCTGACCGAACTCAAGCCCGATATAACTTCCACCAATGACAACAAGGTGCTCAGGTAGGAAGTCCACGTCCATCATACTGGAGTTGGTGAGATAGTCCACACCGTCGACTCTCGTCCAAGGCGGCACCAATGCACGCGCCCCTACGTTGATGAAGAGTTTATCGGCCTCGAGCCGTTCCTCCCCGACGCTGACTGTATGGGACCCCTCAAAACGCGCGTGGCCTTCGTACACTTTGCAATTCTCCATGTTCTTGAGCCAGGTTTCCACACCTTCATTGGACAACCGCACCACCCTATCCTTGCGCGCCTTGACCTTCTTCA
>WVZH01000561.1:20186-20423 GCA_011772595.1 Anaerolineales bacterium | reverse complement strand
CATACTGTCCACACCGGTCACTTCAGCACCATAATATTTTGCTAACTGAATCGCAATCGTGCCAATACTTCCCCCTCGTTAGGATCTTCTGGCAGACATTTGTACTCAGCATAAGTACCCATACCAAAACCGGGAGAGCCAAAAACCTGATCACCCTTCTTGAACAGCTTTACAACTTTGCCTACTGCTTCAATTTCCCCAGCCAACTCCTGACCTTGAATTGTCATTTTCCTTGGT
>WVZH01000561.1:19883-20081 GCA_011772595.1 Anaerolineales bacterium | reverse complement strand
CAGTTCGCGAATACAAACTTTGTATTACCTAACGGCTCGCGTTTCGCCCGCTGTGCGAATGCGGGCTCGAGCCTTCGTAAGAAAGCTAACTGAAAGCTCGTGAAGCCGCCGATTGGCACGCGCGGAGCGCTGTCGTCTGCAACCGCTGGCGACAAAATTATACATACGTGCCTGCATGTATGTTGAAAATTGCGAAGG
>WVZH01000561.1:17088-19807 GCA_011772595.1 Anaerolineales bacterium | reverse complement strand
TGGGTGACCCAAATCATTCAGGCAGTTACAGCAGGAATCACCGGCGTGTTGACTGCAGGGATTACAGTTGTGGTCACGATCTTGGTGCTGCTGGGAGGATTGTGGCTAGCTTACACCTATCTGCCCATGAGTGTTTTCTACATCATCCTGGCTGTGCTCGTTGTGGATATGGTACTCGGCATCGCGCTGAGAGCATTTCTTTCTCGCAGGTAGGAACCAAGTGTCTATAAAAGGTGAGTGGGTCTAGGGGCGGTTCAAAGTAGCATCGCCTCTACGCCCTTTGATCCAAAACATTGAAGGAGGCTCATAAATGGAACAACTGACGAAAGACGAGTTAATCGAAGAATACCGTGAGGCATACGCTGCGATCCCGCAGGAGGCTCTAGACCTCGATCTTCGCGTCACTGTCAGGACGATGCAGGCGCCCGCCAAGGGGAAGCCGGTCTCACCCGATCAACTCGCAAAAACCTGGGATCTTCCCCTCGAGCAAGTACGATCGGTTCTCGCTACGGCAGTCGCGGCGGGACAGGCAGAGATCGATTCCCAGGGAGATCTGGTCGGCGGCGTACTGTCGCTCATTCCGACCGCCCATCGCATTTCAATGGATGGCAAACAACTTTATGCCTGGTGCGCCTACGACGCGATTTTCGCACCAGGCATTGTGGGGAAGACTGCCCGAATCGTTTCGAAGGACCCTGTAACCAGCAACCCCATCAGGATCAGGATCACCATCACACCTGCCGGCGTGACGGATGTTCAACCGGAAGGCTCGGTGGTTTCCGTTGTCGGTGGAGAGACGGATATGCGAGGAGGGCCAGAAAGTCCAAGGTGCAGCCAGATGCTCTTTTTTGAATCACGCGATACCGCCCATAAGTGGCTGAAGGGCCGTGCCAACGTATCTATCTTGACGGTGGAAGAAGCCTTCGAGGTTGCGAGACAATTCCAAATCGAGCCGGCCAAGCGACTTGGTCTCGTCGAAGAAGAAACCTAGCGCCTTTATCAATGGTAGCAGCCTATCAGTTCTGAGCCCCGGACTATCCGTCCTGGACAGGCTGAGTAGCTCGCTCTTACCTTCGATCATGCACCTACTCGTGACAAATTCGCGCGATTCTCGGGGGAGTTCATCCTGAGCCCCAGGACTTAGCCCAGGATGAACTCCGCCGATAGGCTCCAGGAACCATCAGGCGGCCTTGCTAACAATTCTCTCCATAATGAAGTCATGCTGAATATCACTGCCCAAGATAAAATCCTTCGTGCCAACTTTCTTAAAATCCCATTTCCCATAAAAGGTTATTGCGCTCTCGTTTTTCTCCCAGACACCTAGCCATATCACATCATGACCGGCGATAGTCGCAGCCTCGATACAGGCTTCCATTAACCTTGAACCATGACCCTTACCCATATGGATCCCATCAATGTAGATGCGAACGAGTTCTATTGGTTTTGAGCCTGATACTGCATCTGGAGCGTTTCCAGCACGTAACATTGAATAACCAACTAAGCGATCACCCTTATAAGCAAGGAGAAAACTAGAAGATCGGTTTACCAATTGGGAGCGTATGTGTTCTACATTGAAATTGGACGACAGATACTCTTCTATATCTTCTTGCGAGTTTTGGGAGCCAAACGCCTCCTCGAAAGTGCGCGCACCAAAAGCGGCTAAAAGACCGGCATCTTTTACGGTTGCTTTGCGAATAGATAATTGGCTTGCATTCATGATCTTGGCTGCCTAAAGGTGTTGAGCTGAACAGACCCGCTCGCTACTTGGCTCACACCCCAATATTCCCCCACCCCTATCCTGACTTGCATATCACGCCGCCTATAGAATCGGTTGCAGCGCTTTCATTGAGGTTAGACGCACACCTCTAATGTGCGATAGCTACCTTGCGGGGTATTTGCCTTTGTTTCCAGAGCCTGCATTTTGACCTGTATCATCTTCATGGCTTGACAAAGTAGCGCAGCATGCAGAAGGGTTTCCCCTCCATAATGGTCCCTTCTAGATCGAGATCTATTTGGGGGTTGATGCAATGCGCGAAGGGAACATCCCCATAACACACGGCGGCGAAGCCGTACTCTGCAGCATCGGCTTTCCGAAAGACTTCAGCCCAAAGACACTCGGTTATCTTGATGCAATAGGCTTCTTCCGTGTCCTCCATCACTGCGATGGTCAAGATGTCACTCATGCCAGGAGTTGTGGGGCTATAGTCTTCCTTGAAAACAGACAGATCGTTCTTCCCTTTGGACTTGACAACATATTTAGCATATTCCTCGGCTTCGTGGAGGGCCAATTTCTGCAGAGACTCGATAACTTGTTCATGACCTATCTCATCCTCCAAAAGCTTGAGGTATGGAATAAAGTGAGAGGCGTACTCGAGTTCAAAACGCTCGCGATGGGTAAGCGCACGTTTCATCAGTCTGTCGAACTTATGTTGGTTTTGCACATTTTCCACAAAAAGGCTCCTCTCGAAATATGATCTGTTATATCTTAGGTAGTCTTGATCAGCACATGCACCTGACATGCTGGGCGAAAGCGCCTAACAGCTTTGTGCTGAGCGGCCAGGGTCTGCTCCCGCGCTAGCTTTCCACCATTCTCTAACGATCATCATAGCAAGCAATTCGCCGCGCATCTTCTGGCGTTTATCCTGAGCCCCTCAGCTTGGCTCAGGAAAAAACGCCGACGAAGGGTTTTGGCGAGTGGTTAGGCGCCTCGCTTCCAACT
>WVZH01000561.1:5096-17070 GCA_011772595.1 Anaerolineales bacterium | reverse complement strand
CCCTGCAAACACAGGAGCACAGCTTTCCCTGGTGAGACCATGATGGATTCGCCCACAGAACCTTGTGGCCTCCACGGAACTACTTGACCAGTTTCAACATAATGCACCCTGACAAGAAAGTTTCCCGGCTCGACTTCGAACAAGGCTTCCTCGCCAACACCGATTTCGAGACCCACGTCTCGGAAAGTCACACGCTCCTCGGCGTCTGCAATTGTGACTCGCGTGATCGCAAAGTCGCTGGCTCTGTTTTCTTCCCTCAAAACCGAGCCCGAGGGATCGGTAATCCCATGAGTAGATGCCCCGTGACGATGTACATTTGCGGCCCACATGAGAGCACCGACCCCCAATGCAATAAGACCTCCAAGGATCAGCAACTTCGTTGTCCAACCTCCTCTCCGCCCTGGCGGGGCTTGCCCTTTCTTCTCCTCGCGCTCTTGCTGGACTTCCGTCTCTGCCATCGCTTTCTCGCTTCTCCTTGCCTACTTCTGGACAACGCGGCTAGCCATCCATCAAGTCTGGCTCCTAACGGCCTCGAGCTGAGGCGCCTGGATTCGATCCACCACAGACTTCTCCAGTATCCCCACTATACAACGACACTGACACCACGCGCCGCGATCTCAGATCATTCATCCTGAGCCCCGCGACTCAGGATGAACTCTGCCGAAGGACCCCCGGCGAGTGATTGGGCAACTATAGCGGCTATGCATGAACCTCTTCGGAAACGAATAGACCGAATTCTGCGATGTTATCGAATCCCATCGATCGATACAGGCTCTTGGCCATCGGGGTGGAGTGCAGGACTGCCAATCGATACCCTAATGAGCGTGCCTCGTCGAGGGCTGTCAGAGTCAGTGTGCGAGCCAGACCCAGCTTGCGGGCTTCTGGTCTGGTGACAACCGCGTAGATACCGGCCGACTTGGCTCCGAGGTACATCCCTGCCTTCGAAACGGGTCGCCCCGCTCGCCATGCCTGCCACATGTGTGCCTTAGAGCCGCTTCGACCAAAACGGAACCCCTTAGCAATGGCTGCGTAATGCTCCTTGTATTCGTCGGGCACGTTCCAACGCCATGCAGCAAACTGGTAGAAGGCACTCGCGTCTCGTTCGTCGGCGACCTTTCGGATCTCAATATCGTCAGGCAAGGGAGTCAACTTGGGCAGGTCGTCGAGGCTTCTGGCCATACCATGAACTGGTTCGACATCTTGCAATCCACGGCTTTGCAGACGATCTGGCAAGTCGGAGGGTCTTGAAGAAGGGTGAACGATCCACATGAACTGGGCCTTCTTCCGGGCAAAGCACTCAATAATGCTGTCGATCCTTTGATCCACGTTGGCTTGCAGCTGGGACCTGAGGACGCCGTTGTAGGGGACGATTGGTATCGGCGTCTCGAACCAGAGTAGGTCATCCTCCTCGTGGAGGAAACACCCTGGTCCACGACCAAAGATTGACCACGCCTCCCAGAGGTTTTCTTCGAGCTCGCGGATAAGACCATCCCTATCAGAAGTGTCGATTTTGCCCATGTATCATCCTCCGCCGACGGAAGTCCTGACGCAGACCCTGGCTGATAAGTTGACCAGCGGTCTTGGGTGGATCAGCCAGCTTTCGCCTTCGATCATACACCAACTCTGGACAAATACACGTAAATCTCGAGGACGTCTATCATGAGCCCTTCGACTAAGCTAAGGATGAACTCAGCCGAAGGGCTCCAGCGAATTGTATGGCGTCCTCAAACTACAAGCTTCGACAAAGCTCAATAACATACTTTATGAATTCAGTTGTTCGATCAATACTCTCGATAGGGTCGCCCTCGCCCCATCCCAAAGCATGATCAATGAGTGCGTAAAACCCTGAGGCCAATGATTCCATGGCCCAACTTGCTGCCTTTTCCTTTGATACCAGCTCACCCGTAGTCAAAGTGTAAAGCGTTCTACACATGGATAGAACGGCATATGGTTGATAGCCTGGATCCTGCAGACGTGAAGGATTGTCTAGCATTGGCTCCCACCACTCGTCAATCACTTCAAGCATGGCGGACTTGAGATCATCTGGTGAAACTGGATCGATCAGATCGTACAGCAACGGACCGGATATTGCGCGATTTGAATTGCGGAGCATTTTGCGTTGCAATACCCAGTCACCACCAAGCGAGGCCGTATAAAACTTGCCCTCATTGAGCATAGGGACCGGAGGATGATCCGAGACATGTCGGCGAATGATGGCTTTAGGCACATACGCACCCTCAAGCTTTTTCACCCATCGATTACCCCCTTGAAACAGTTCCCTATGCATGGATTCAAGTGCATCAACAATTGAACCAGCAAGATGATCATCAGTTATGACGACAAAATCAATGTCGCTACGTGAAGGATTGAAGTCATTTACTGCTAAAGAGCCATATAAGTACATACCTATGAAACTCGCACCAAGGATATCGATGACACGGCCATGGAGATCTAAGAGCACGCGGTTAATTTCTGAGTATGGAGTAGGTCCCTGTTTTACTGAGTCCATATTTCAATTTTCGCGCCTCAAGGCCTTGCGCCAAGTATTCGGGGTTTACAACTACTCAAGCTTAACGCCATTCCTTACCGACCATCATAGCACGCACGTCGTCACACACTGGCCTACTTCGTCCTTGACAAAATTATACATACGTGCTAGTATGTATGTTAACTAACGATGCGTAGAACAAAAGAGGAAGCTTTAGTCACACGCGAAAACGTACTCTCCGCAGCCTTGCTGGTCTTCAGCCAATACGGCTACTCGGCGGCACGGTTGGAAGATATTGCAAAAGTGGCAGAGGTTACCCGCGGCGCGATTTACCATCACTTTGGCAGCAAAGAAGAATTGTACAAAACATTGGTCACGGAAAGATCGGCCGGGATTAACCAGCTAGCCGAAGAGATCCTTGCCCAAGCAGGGACACCACTTGAGATCCTCCGGCGCTTCCTCGTACGCCTGTTTGAATATGCAGAGGAAGACGAGGAATACCGAGCCCTTCTCGAGCTCACGGTGAGTAAGGTGGAGTTAACGGAAGGACTGGAAACGATCATGAAAGACACAGTCAAGGGCCGGCGGCAGTTGGCTGCATACTTCCAGGAACTGTTGAGACAGGGCATTCAAGCCGGCGAGATCCGATCGGACTTGCCGGTGAAACCCGCCGCAAACGCCCTGATAAGCTTCATGAACGGCGTGGGCCTCATCTGGATCCAAGATCCACGAGCCTTTTCTATTCGGGAGGACGCAGAAGCCCTGGTCGATGTGTTCTTGAAGGGCATCGAGAGGTAAAGGTAACCAACTCTTTTTTTTCTGCGAAATACATACGTGCCTGCATGTATGTTGAAAATTGCGAAGGATGACGTAATTGAACAGTCTAGACACACACTGCTGCATCTATATCCATCACGTTTAAGAAAGGAACATTTTAATGACGACCAATTCTGAAGCAAGAAAACNNCGCTGGGTGACCCAGATCACTCAGGCAGTAACCACAGGAATCACTGGCGTGTTGACGGCCGCAATTACAGTCGTGGTCACGATCTTGGTGCTAATGGGAGGATTATGGCTAGCCTATACCCTTCTGCCCATGAATGTTTTCTACATTATCTTAGCGGTGCTTGTTGTGGATATAGTACTCGGCATTGTGCTGAGAGCTGTTCTTTCTCGCAGGTAGCGACCAAGTGTCTATTGAAGGTGATTGTGTGTAGGGGTGGTTCAAAACAGCAAATGCGTCTACACCCATTTTTTAAACATACTTATGGAGGTTCACAAATGGAACAGCTGAAAAAAGACGAGTTAATCGAAGAATACCGTGAGGCATACGCTGCGATCCCGCAGGAGATATTAGACCTCGACATTCGCATCACTGTTAGGACGATGCAGGCGTTGGCCAAGGGGAAGCCGGTCTCGCCCGATCAGCTCGCAAAAATCTGGGAGATGCCTCTCGCGCACGTAAAGGCAGTTCTCGATCAAGCGACCGGACGTGTAGAGATCGATTCCCAGGGGCGCCTGATCGGTGGTGTCCTCTCGCTCAATCCCACCCCCCATCGCATTTCAATGAATGGTGAACAGCTATTTGCCTGGTGCGCCTACGATGCGATCTACGCACCCGGCGTTGTAGGTAAGACGGCTCAAATCGACTCTCAGGATCCCATTACCGGCGATTCAATAAGAGTGACCATCACGCCTGACGGCGTGGTGGATGCTCAACCGGAAGGCACGGTGGTTTCCGTTGTCGGCGGGAAGATGGATATGAGAGGAGGTCCTGAAAGTCCAAGGTGCACCCAAATGCTCTTCTTTGGATCCCGCGATTCTGCTCATCAGTGGCTGCAAGGCCGTGCCGACGTGTCAATCCTGACTGTGGAAGAAGTCTTCGAGATTGCGAGACAATTCCAAATCGAGCCGGCCAGGCGGCTTGGTCTCGTCTAAGAAGACAGTCCGTGCCTTTCGCGATGGCAGCAACCTAATGGTTTTGAGCTGAGCGACTCTGAGGGGAGCGCCGAGTGCAGCGAGGCATGTAGTCGAAGAGTTCCTCAGAAATGGGTATTTCAGGACACAGCAATCCGTTCCACACATGTAATTGTGCTGGTGATGGAGATGAACAAAGAGCGAAAGGACGAAGTAGGAGTATGATAGATGAGCATGACATCTTTCATGAAAAAAAGCGTCACGGCGTCTATTGCATCTTCTCAATTTCCTTTCGAATAGCGGGATTCTTCCATAAAACTACCAAGAGACCGACGAAGCCCGGTCTCAGTTTGTTTAGTCTATAGAGCAACCCCATCGGTCAATGACCGTCCCTAGAATCTATGCTCTCGAACGGATTTTCCACCGATAAATATACCGAAATCCGACCCAATTAGACGCTCACAAAAGTATGTGACGTTGTGGGTGTCTACAACGACATATCCTTGGCACTGAGCCTAGGAGTTCGGTTTCCAATCTTGATATTCGATATGTGCCGGAACTGCAGGTCTTTTCCTCTCTCTCTCCATAATCCTCTCGGCCAACCATTGGGTCCATTCCGCCCATGTTTCTCGATTCAACGCCTTGCGTTCATCCTCTACAAATCGGCGTAGCTTCGACCATGTCGTTACAATGATCCCGGAAAAGAAATCTTCCACCATTCTCAAGCTTACTTCCTCCTTATGCACCAGAGCCCCTAATCCTTCAAAGCTGGTAATGACCAAATACAAATCATCCATTCTATCACCCGCCAGTTCTTCTACTTGCTCCTTACTTTGGTTATCCGGTAGATGAGTGATGGCTCGAATTCCCCTAATGAATTCTGGAGATTGAAAGGCATTGAACAATTCAAGAGCGGATTCTCGCTCTCGAGATATCCTGAATTGTCGCAGTTCTACTCCAGCAAAAATCAGACCGCTGACTACTGCAATTACAGATAACACATCGATGACGGCTGACAGGTCCATACTCCCTCCTCATGTGGGTACGAAATGAATTTTGAAGATCAGGAAGACTGATAACGACCAAGCTCACCTGCCGCGATGAAGCACAGCGGAATGTTGATCGGTTATCCAAAATCTGGCGTTCTTGGCGGGGCAGTAGCCCGTTGGGTTTTGTTAGTCACGCTCCACAGTTATAACTACGTTTCCCCTTTTGTGCCCTTTCTCAACATACCTGAAGGCTTCGGCTGTCTGTTCCAACGGATAGCGTCTATCAATAACCGTTTTCAGCTTTTCCGCCTCGATAAGCTCTTTGAGGAAAAGTAAATCTTCCACTGTAGCAGACCTTGACCCGTTTTTGACTTTCTTGTCACCAGCCATGGATGTCCATAACATTTGAAGAAGAAATGCCAGGCTAGGCATCGTTACAAGATAGATTCCCTTTTCCTTTAGTGAGCTTTTGCAGCGGAAAAATGAGCTTTTGTGTACTGCGTCAAAAATAACATCATAGGTCTCGCCGCTTTTATTAAAATCCTCTTTTGTGTAATCAAAGACCTTATCGGCTCCCAGGGATTTCACCAATTCTACATTCGTGGTACTACATACCCCGGCCACTTCCGCGCCATAGTACTTGGCGAGCTGTACCGCAAAAGTACCAATAGCTCCGGAAGCGCCAATGATAAGCACTTTTTGTCCGGCCTGGATATTCCCCTGATCCCTGATGAAATATAACGCGGTATGCCCTGCCAATGGAACGGAGGCGGCTTCCTCATAAGTCATATTGGCCGGTTTTTCCGTCAGCACCCCGTCCTCGGGTATACAGATGTACTCAGCATGAGCGCCAAGAGCGGGTTCGGGCGTTCCATAAACCTGGTCGCCTTTTTTAAATCGCTTTACATTTTTGCCAGTAGCTTCAATTTCGCCAGCCAGATCAGTCCCTAATATATGTATATTTGGTTTTAGGAAACCAAACTGCATTCGCATAGGAAGCCGGAGCAATTTAGGTAGAAAAGTCATATTACGAACGTTACAGTCCGTAGTTGTCACTGTTGTGGCATGTATCTTTATCCGTACCTCGTCATCCTTGGGTACAGGTTTCTCGACCTCTTTGAGTTGAAGTTCTTCCGGTGGTCCGTATGCTGTGTGAACAATCGCTTTCATGCGTTTCCTCCAAGATTACTTTGATCATACGCAAAGAAGAGATCTCCCGAGGAGCCCCATCGCTCGAGTGACTGGTTACGCTAACAATGTTGTTCGCTGCGTATAAGTTTCATTTTCTAGGCCATCCACTGCCATGCGTACCAAATAGTTATTACATTAAATCCCATGCTCACAATTAGCAAGATTTGTTCTTTGACTGGGTATCCCTTCAAGCTAATGAGATTAAAGACAATCCAGAATATGGCTACGATGATGTTTGCCCAGCGAATCGCGGGGTACTTCAACGTCAGGGTCAGAACAAGCATAACAATCGGAATCAACATCAAAACTGCGATTCCAATCCACATTCCCTGAGTTGGGACCGTACCGTTGATTTCTCCCGGCTTAACGTCACCGGCTATTATTGACAGCACATCCCCCCAAAGATAGGTCAGCATCGTCGCTACCCACAATCCTGAAAGTATGATCCTCGTATCTAACATCCTTCAATCGCCTCCTTTATGGATGAAAATAAACAGTGAACACTATCGGCAGCTTATGCTCTTATCCTTTGTGGCGTGCGCGCAACACCACGACCCATGCGGTCATATTGCTTGGATTCATTTAAGCTTCTTCCTATAGTTCTTTGATGCGGTCATTCTCAAGATAGTTAACTAAAATGAAGTTTGCTAAACCTAACCACCTTGTACCCAGGACTGCATGCACTGTGGCGCAGGCACATGTGTCCGTCCACCTGTGCCTGCGCCACAGGTGCAGAATGAACAGGCCACCTGCCCTAGCTGACTACCAGGCCAGGTCTGGAAGCGGTCCCGCAATTCTACTCTTTTATCTTTTCGCAGCTCGCGCGGGGTCCGCTCTCGAAGATCCTGGGATCTTTACGGGGCAGCGAGACGTTAGACGGATTCGAGCCGCGACTCCCCACGGGGCATTATCCCAGGATGTCCAAGAATTCTTTCCAAGGACCAACCTCTACCTTGTACTGCCGGGCCATAACTTCAGCGATCTGCCCCAAATGATTGAGATCATGCGCAACCCATGTAGCTAAAAGCTGCCTAAGCGTAACCTCACCGAGATCTGGATGATCGCCTGTTCTGTCGTAATCAGACTCGGAGAGCCGCAGTGCTCGGAGATGGTTGATGGATTCATGCCGCAGATGCATAAATGTGTCAAGCAGCTCTTGCATTGTTCTCCCTTGGCTTTCTTTCAACATTGCGAATCGATCAAAAGGCTCGAATTTCTTTGTCTCCCGGTCCGAGAGTATGATCTCCGCGCGGGGGATCCAGTCGGTCTTCTCACCATGAATCAAATGGCCTACGATGTCAAATGCACTCCAGGTATCCTCGTCATCAGTAGCAGTCACCCACTCATGGGGAAGATGCCGCAACCAAGCTTGAAGAATAGCAGGGGTTGTCTGAAGAACAACTATCGCCTTCTCAAGTTCAAATTCCATCATTAGCGCTCCAGGATGGGATCATGTCTGATCTGTCTAACGGTTGGCTTCTCCCGCCCGGCGGATTTACAGCGTGCCGCTTTACATAAGGTTTCCCATAACAGCGCCTCAACTTTCGAATTCGAACCGCGATTGCCAGGTCGGCTGCAAGTTGTTGTTAAGCGGCTTCTCGATGACGAGTTCACTGAGCTAACGCCTCATACTCAACACCTGTCAGTTCCTCAGATACATCCCATAATTGCTTGGCGAGAACTTCATCGTAAGATTTGCGTGAGGAACGCAACTTCTTGGGATGGCCGGTTAGCTGCAAGAAACCACCAGGGGCATAGAATTCACCACCCTTCACGCTGAGGGCTGTTGCAGCATATAGTTGAGATAGCGCGCCCATCTCAGCGCTTTGTCGTAGAGATTCCCAAACGTAGCCCTGGATCCGGTGAAAAAGAGGTGTTTCCCGCGTCAACAATTCCTTCCGCAGATTGGTTGCAGCAACACCCGGATGAACGGCCAGGCTGATCGTTGACGCTCCCGTTGCATTTAACCTGCGCTGTAGTTCATAGGCAAACAGTACGTTTGCCAGTTTGCTCTGGGCGTAGGCCAGCCAACGCTCATAAAATCTTTCCCTCATAAGATCTTTCATGTTTATCCGGCCCAATGGCTCAGCGTTGCTGGAAACGGTAACGACTCGGCTGTTTGGCGTTTTCACCAACACATCTAAGAGCAAGCCAGTTAGTGCAAAGTGTCCCAGATGGTTTGTGCCAAACTGTAATTCAAACCCGTCGGCGGTGGTTTGACGCGGAGTGGCCATTATCCCAGCATTGTTGACCAGAATATGCAGCCGATCGTGGTTCAACTTGAATGCTTCAGCAAACTGCCGGATCAAAGCCAGGCTTGCCAGATCAAGCTTCATAACCTCAATCGAGGCGTCCGGCGCATGTCTACAAATCTGATCTCGGGCAGCCTCCCCCTTCAAGGTGTTGCGACACGCGAGTATGACGTGGGCACGCTTTCGCGCCAGCTCTTTTACAGTCACATAGCCTAGCCCGCTATTCCCGCCAGTGACGAGCGCGACCTTACCCATTTGATCAGGAATGTCTTCAGCTGTCCATCGGTCAGCTCTTGTCATTTCAAACCTCCGTAGGATGAATCCCTAACCACCAAATAGCCTCGAGTAGAACGGTCCGGCCAATCCACACTCGAACGGAAACCCTGCTGTGGCCGGATCCTCTCGAGCGAGTGCTAAGCCAGCAATTCGCAGGTAGCGATACCAGCGAAGATGATGCGGCACAGCCTCACTGCCCATGTTCGGATCCTAGAATGCTGAATTTGTGCCAAGAACTTCGGTACCTATTTCCTGTTGCGTCAACGATCAATCCGCGCGCGAAGACATTGCCTGATCCACGTTGCCCCTCCAGCCAGGTCGTGAAGTCCAGTCTGTCTGTCGCGTAGGTGAAGCTGTCGCCGGGTGGTAGCCATCAGGGCTCCCTCCCTTCGCTCATCAAACTCGGGTAATCCATGCTCCGCTTTCGCCACCGCACAAAGAGGAAACCGTTTGCCAGCTCAATCTGTTTTTTCACGACTTTGATTCTTCGAGTCCCAGAACTGCAGACGTCGAGAGAAACCATATCCTCTGGTGGCATGGGCTCGAGTTACGGGTCTTCATAATTAAACACATCTTCGAACAAGTCGACGTCCAATTTCTGTCGCCTGTCAAGGCGATCTATAACAATGGTGTACATGGACAAGACAAGGCCTGGTATTCCCGCAATGTTCGCAAGATCTTCCTATGTCAAGGGATGTGCCACCTAGTGTTCATATCGATCAGAAAGCGGTTGATAGCTGAAGCGGGCGGATTCCCAGAATCCACATGTCACTTGCTGGCCGACGACCTCGATCTTTGGAGCAGACGATCTCTCCACCTTCAGCCAAATCAACATCCCCATCATACAATAAACATGGCATTTCACGACGCATCTCCCGGTCGCCTCCAGCGAGTTGATATGCGGACTTCCTATATGTATCCTTTATCACTTCATTAATACAATCGAACGATTAATACGAATATTCTCATGAGTGGGCTATTCTGACCATCAGATATTCGTCTGCTCACTTATTTTTGCGAGGATCAATTATAAGAGCGATGAGGAGAATGATTGGTCCGAGGGCAGTGAATAAGAGAAGAGGCAAAACTCCAAGGATGGCAAATTCCCCCGAAAGTGATTCAAGTAAGAGGCCAATACATCCACACCCACCTTCCCCAGTTGCGTACCCTTTTACACTCAGAAGAACGAGACCTGCTACCCCACCTCCAAACCAAAATATCAATCTGATCGTAAAGAGATTCGAATCACCCAATATCTTGAAATTTAATAGCAAGCCAGCCAGGACCAGACCATATAACAGTGATCCGAACTTCCATAGATGATATTCTCCAAACCAAGTCTTTAAACCGTCATTGGCCTCTTTAATTATCTGAAGGATTTTCGTGACACTGGGGGGTAATTTGCGGGGCTTCTTCTTTACAACGAGTCGAACAGTACTACTCCTACTTGAACGAGCGCTCAAGATCCATAGCAGTATCATCCCCAGGATAATGACCAATGAAAAAAAATTCTTGCTTCCATAACAATTATTCAGGATTGTTTTGTAATCGAGAAACAAGTACAGATAGAAGATCGCATAACGGCTTTGAGCTGCCTGATCTGACCGACCGCCAGGTCAGGCCAGGGAGTAGCCGGGGATTGTTCCCGCTCTAGCTTTCTGCCTTTCCCTGTAGAGTATCATAGCATGCAAATTGCGCTGCATCCCCGGTCTGCTACAGCGAGATGACAGGACACCTATTTTGAGATGTCAGATCTTCATCGATCAAGTACGTAACCGTAATGATTGAGGAAGGACGACGTGCGTCTTGCCACCGCTTTTAAATCGGAAATCACACTTCTTCGACCCTTCAGCTAGTGTCATGGTCCTCTTTAACCCCCATCCCAATAGCTCGCTTGCAGTCTTATCAACAGCGCACACGTATGGTGCTAACTCAAAGGCACCCTCCGCTTCAAGGAACTTACAACTGGCACATTCAATGTAATCAACACCATAGTCAAACTCGTGACCATCTCCTTCCACATACTTAAGAACGAAATTCCCTGGATACCTTCGGGATATTGAATCCGCGGCTCGAAGTTTTATCCGGTCTTTGAACCAGGAGGAAAACCAAAGGTAACCAATTACACGCCGAGCGATGGATGGGATTGCTCTCAATTCGTTCGAACCAATCTGCAATGACAAATACCCTGCGTCTTCGATCGTATATCCAAGCCTCTGAAGTGTTCGATATACTGCAAGATAGCGGGATGTTGGAAGGAAAAAAACGAGTAAGGGATTATTCCTCCCAATGAAAGGTATCCGTGGAATCAACGTTTCGTACTCTTGTCGTGACTCTTGAATTAGAATCCTGGAATCCTCCTCCCCAAGCCATGAGCAGAGAAGCGGTTTTACGCGATTGAATGTCTTATCAAAGTTACGTAGTAATCGCCTTCTCCGATACATGTAGGATTCATTGCTCATAGGAATTCTCTCGAGAAATTCATTTGAATTGGCGCCCTAACGGTTTTGAGTTCCCTGTCCCGATTCCTTTGCAGAGAGCAGCCCTCTTTCACCTTCGATCATACACAAACCCTAGATGAACTCTCATGAATCTCGGGTCTGCCCTAGAGAATAATTATGTGGCCAAGCTGTCCTTTCTACCCGATGCCGCGAAGATACTGATAGCGGCCTCTGTGCCTTCACTGGAAGTGGCACCACACTCTTCCCCGATGCTCTCCACATCCACCGAGCGCAGGCCAGACTGTTGCAGCCAGTTACGCACCTCGTCTCGATCGAAACCCATCCAGCGATCGTTGTGCTCGGTGCGCAGAAACTCGTGATTATGCTCATCAAGGTCCGTCACAACCAGGACCCCACCTC
>WVZH01000561.1:0-5022 GCA_011772595.1 Anaerolineales bacterium | reverse complement strand
TCAACAGCAATCACCCGAACATCGCGAGAGAGAAGACCCTCTGTCAGAAAGCCCGTCCCCGCACCAATGTCTCCCGCCAACCGGCCGGGCTCAATCCCAGCCAGTCGAAAGGCCTTCTCCCTTACAGCTGGCGAGAAGAACTGGCTTCGCATGCGATCCCACTGTGGGGCAATATCGTCGAAATACTCTTTGCTGTCCATGCTAGCGTATCCTCATTATGTGAGCTGGTCGTCTAATGGTCTTGATCTGCCTGACCCGCGATCTTGGCGGGGGGCGGCACCGCAACGATACACATCCCAATATCGCCTCGCGCGGGGTCCGCTCCGGTGAGACGTTATGCAGCATATTAGCTAAATTGCTCTGATATTTCTGATTCTAAGATCGCCTTTAGATTTTCACCTTCTTCTTTCATATGTTGACGCATGGCATCGATCCTCTGCTTGAAAAATATCGAGAAAATTAGATCAATTACCGATCCAATAATTGGAGTTTCTGAGCCGATTTCAAGCTCTGCAACAAACAATACCAATTCATCCATCGCTTGAACCTCAAATGCACCTCTCCCCATTTTTTCTATAACAAACTCAATCCGTCTACTTGGAACAACCTTCGTCATACGAAATCGCATTGAATGGAATTTCCCATGGAGGTATTCCTCGCACTCGATCACACTACCAACCTCAAGCATCGCTCCCTGAATGACTCTGCAGGCAACATGATCAGGGTGCCAATCCTCATACTCCTGAGGCATGCTCTCCAGCCAGGTAAACACTTGGTTGGGGGAGGTCCGAATTTCAATACTGTCTCGAAGTGAAATCATGTTTGGATGGATTATCTATGCTGCAAAACAATTTGGAGCTGAGTAGCCGGGGTCCGCTCTTGCTTTAGCTTGTCAAGCATCTCTATTGATCATCATAGCATGCAATTCGCTTCACATCCCGTGTCTGCTTCAGCGAATGGTTAGGCAGCCGCAAAACTTGCTCAAATCATAACCCACTGTGATTACAATTCACTCGAGCATCTCTAAAATTGCATCGATGACTAATTGGGGAGCGTCCAAGTGGATATGATGACTGCTCCCTTCCGCCAGGATGAATTGCCCTGACACTGATTTGAGTGCAAGCGCCTCACTCTCCTCGTTCCAAAATTGACGGAAAGCAGGACCATCTTCGCCGAACCCTGGTTCTGGCTCGGACGCGCCGATCACTACCAAGGGTAGTCCGTTAAAAGATTCGATCGCGGTAACTTCATCCGCTGTCCGCCCGAAGAACTCCTCAAACTCTGATGCCGTAGCATCCACGAACGCCGCAATAGCCTTTGCTTCTGGATCGGAGGACGCCTTCAATTTCTCCGCTTCCTCCCTCTGAGAATTGGCTTGTTGGACGAAGAGTTCACGTAGTCCAGGAAAACCCTCACCCATGATCCAGGCCAGTGGAGAAGGATCAAGGAGCACTAGGCCAGCAACCTCTTCATGATAATTGTCGGCATATACCTGCATATTCAAGCCTCCAAGAGAGTGCCCAACGAGAAGAAAAGGACCTTTCTCTCCCGATTTCGATAGCAGCAAATGCAACTCATCCGCCGCCCTCTGGCTGTCACGTGGCATGGGTCCCGGATCGCTTTGGCCATAGCCAGCACGATCATAGGCACAGACTCTAGTTGCATGACTTAACGTGGAAATTACGGGCTCCCAGCTTTCGTACGTCTCACCTACTCCAGTGTCTATAATAACAGTCGGCCTTCCTGTCCCAAGACAACTAATGTGAAGGCTGTGCGTGCCAATATCTACCTTCTCGTCCCGGGCTGGTTCATTCGAAGGCGTACAATTGGAAATAAAAGCAAGCGATAAAAGGAAAATAGTTACTAAACGTTTCATGCACATTATAAGAGTCCCACCATATGCCAAGCTGCCTAACGGTTGAGAGCTCAGCGGCCAGGGGACCCTATTATCGATATCAAATCGTCGCACATCCCTGATCCGTTGCAGTAAGTTATTAGGCAGCTACAATTGCCAGAAGCGAAATTCTTTCGACCCAGCTAGCAAGAGTGTTTATTCTAAACCAAATGATGATCATGGTGAATAGCGCTGCCAAGGCCTTAAAGTCATATTCTCTTCACGGCCTAGACAGGAATCTTCAACCTTTATGTAAATGGTCTCACCCTCATCCCCAAATGATATATTATAGATTCCGGTCTTACCTCTGCAGTTCTCCTCCTCGTCTGAGAAAAATGTAAGCAATTCACCATCGAAAGCAAAAGTACCCCAACCTACGGGGGATGATTCGAGGCCGGGAACAGTGTAAGCTACTGAGAATAAACCATCTTCTCCATACCTGAGATTGGTGACATCATTACTCCATATCCCAATTAGCTCTTGCACAGGCTGTTTTGTCTGGCAAGCAGCTAATATCAAGATGACAAAACAAACCGCCAACAATATCAAATTATGACGGAACGATTCCTTGGAAAAGGTTATCTTCCTGCTCCTCTCTAAATAGGTAGAATGTGTACAATGACGATGAATGATTGGTTGTTGAAATTATTTGCAAACAAGGTTGCTTCCTAACGGCCTCGAGTTGAGGCGCCTGGGATTGCCCCAACTCCTGCCTTCCGCGATATTTAATCAAAGCGATCTATTGCAAATCGCACCGCATCCCCGGTCGCCTCCATCGAGAGGTTTGGCGGCACTATTCGTCTAGGGGATCCGCAATCAAAATCGCCTCGATCTCCATGAATGGCTCCAAGAGGTACGTGGCAAGCCTATGGCACTGTCCGCCTCAGTCCGGGTTTGAGGTAGACGGTGATTCGCTCCACGTGCCCATCTCGGCTGAAGATGTGCTGACTTGTCTCTACGTCTAGGTAGTGGCCGGCGACCCTATGCCGGCGATCGACGGAATAGGCGATTTCAACATGATCCTCATCGGAACAGATGTAGACAATGGGCACCTGGCAGAACGTGTACGCCAGTGAACGTGGCGGCAAGTCGATTGACTGCTCATTGCCATATATATCGATGTATTCAAAGGTTGTCTCTTGAGTCGTGAATTCTTTCTCACGCAGCATCAGCGCGTCGAAAGAGAGCGCGCCTTCTTGTATAAAAGCTCCCAATTCAGCCAGCCGTGCCACGAGCTCCTCCTTCACCTGTCCGGTCATTCCCGGTTGTTTAGCCCCCTGACCAGCTGGTGTGTGGGAATACGGATCGGTCGGGAACGCTCCATAAACCTCCGGCGGCTTGTTGAAGCCAATGCCGCTACGGATATCATAGTAGATATCGATTAGTGCCTGGACGGTCGAATCTGACTCGCCCTGCGTACGAGCGTGCAGCAGCGTCTCCTGGACGGCGAGAAGTAACTTTGAAACCATGTGCCAGTAGATGCTGCCCAGACCCTCGTAGGCAAAGAATGTCCCGGAGCGGCCAGTGAACGAAGCGTGGTCGAACACTTCCTCAAACAGTTCAAGTATGGAGTCGTGCTCTTTGTCGACAAGGTCAGCGTATTCCTCCCTTTCTCTCAGGTCGGACAGCGCGCGCTTGACATCCTTGACATTCCTGAAGTCACCTGGAAAGTGACACATCCCGTTATCATCTCTCACAATTAGCGTACGATCTCCCACCTCAATGAGCCTGGTAAGTAAGGCAGACTTCTTCACCTGGTTGGGATGCAGACGGTTCTTGGACATGAAGCCGGGCAGGTCTCTGTCTGGGTACAAAATGTAGCTGTGCTGATCGGCGCGAAACAGCTTGCTCTTTCGCAGGCTCCGCAATAGCGCAAGCGACTCCTCGCCAGACAATAGCCCTGAGGACAAGATTGCGACCTGCCCCTCTAGCATCTCGTACAGATGGCCGACTGTTGCGCTGTTGTCATCGACCTTCAGAATGTTGTAGGCATGGTATAGACCATCCTTGCGCTTGTTGGCCTTCAGCGTGTGCTCGATATACTGCTGGGCTAATGCTAGGAAGGCCAGCAGGTCTTCTTGGTCCAACTTGGTGAAGGCTCCAGCGAAACCCTTTCGATATAAGCCTTGCCTGTAGTCGCTGCCTGACTGTCCGAGGGCATCCATAACTTTCCTGCGTTGTCGATCGTCAAAGGATGCATGCAGAGTGTCCTTGTGCTCTTCTAGGACCCTCCACATAACATCGAACACCTCCTTTGTTTCCTGGGTCACTTCAATGCTGGCTTCATCGTATCTCGAAATCAATACGTGGAGGAATGCCACGAAGCGCCGCAGGTAGCACACGGTGACAACAGATAGTCCTTTACCCACCAGCGCGTTGTTGGCGTCGTTCCACTCCGGGCGCTGAGTGTTCATCCAGACACCACCCTCAGGCACGAAGTTGGCTAGCTTGGCAAGAAGCAGGATAAGCAACTTCTCCGCTAGGCCGATGTGAAAGACTCGCCCTTCGGCATCCTGAACCAGCCTGCCGTCAGTGCCTACCTCTGCAACAATCGCACTGATCTGATCATCCAGAACATCGTCGAAGACGATCGTATCGTACCAGTCTTCCAGCAGTGCGTTGTACGGTTTGATCCTATACGGAACATTGGCATGGCTGAAGATCCTTCGCCCAAGCAGAGCAGGAAGCTTGCCCGGATGGAACTTGTCCGAGATCTCCAGGAGTTTCTGCAAGTATATGATCTGGTGGTCGCTCCAGTAGCCAATGTTTGCCCAGGCACTGCCCGGACTCGGCTTTTCCCACTCGATCCCAGCGCGGGTCACTCGATACGGGTTGTATCCATCGGCGGTCGTTGCGCAAACGAAGCTGGAGATCATGCTCTCCACGTATTCAGGATAGCAGTAGGCTAACGCCTCCCAGTTCTGAAAGATGTCGCGCCAATTTCCCTCATAGTCTAGCTCTCGCGTTCCGTCTGGCTTCTTGACATTGATCGAGAACTGGTTCCAGGGGCGACTAGGGTCGCCGTGCCTGCGGCTGAATGTGAGCGGCAGGAATTGGTAAGACAACCTCTCGAGGTCAGAGTTTCCAGTACTCGCTGCGCATACTAGAAGCGAATTGACGTCGATCTC
>WVZH01000220.1 GCA_011772595.1 Anaerolineales bacterium | reverse complement strand
CTCGCATCCTGGCCAAGGTCAAGATCACCCCCTCCATCCAGCTCATCCAGACAGTGCCCGGGTCGGCCAGGGTGCTGGCCTTCGTCATCGATCGAGAGGTCGGTTCCATCGACCGCTTCACTGCTGCTATGAACTTCACCAGCTACTCCGGCCTCGTCCCCAAGGTCAGCGCCAGCGCTGGCCGCGCTCACTACGGTCGCCTGATCAAACAGTGCAACACCTACCTGAAATGGGCCTTCATCGAAGCCGCCAACGTCATCGTCCGCCATCGCCATCACCCCAACTGGCGGGTGAAGTATGTCGCCCATCTCTATGAACGCATCAAGCGCCGCAAGGGCCACTCCGTCGCCATTGGTGCCAGCGCTCGTTATCTGGCCAAAGCCACCTATTGGGTTCTCACCAAGGAGGTGCCTTACAAGCAACCACCCCACTGGCGCTCGGCAGCAGGCATATCCGCTGCCTCGCCCAGCCAGCGGCAGGCGCGTACCTAACATGGCTCCTATGAGATCCGCGAGTTGATTGCGCCGCCCCTGGCGAAGAATGATCTTGCTTCCTTAAGAAGCGCATAGATGTTTCCGGCGAGACCGGCTTGACCTGCTGCGCTGCAGGCGAACCGAAGAAGAAAAAGCCCTCCCCAAGGGAGGAGAATTTCATTTACCCAGGGTAGCTCTTGACAGGGGCAATGTTTTCATAGATGTTAGGCATAATCCATTTGCTATTTACTGATGAATAGCGCACCTAAGGTTATAAGTACAACTCCTACCACACGGAGAAGACCAGCTTCAATCCTCGGCGCAGATAGCAAACCAAAGTGATCAATTACGACACCAATCGTTAATTGGCCTACAACGATTGCTGTCAGAGTCAAAGCAGCACCTAACTTTGGAACAAGGAAAATCGGCGATGCGATAATCACAACACCCAAAATCCCTCCAAAATACAGGTACCACTCTGAAAAGGATGGGAGTGCGCGAAGATTAGCAGTGCGCGGGAATATCACGATAAAGATAAGTATTAGTGCCATGCTGATAAGTGTCAGCATCAAAGCAGAGCCTAGAAGACCGATGCGTGCTCCGAGCGAGGAATTCAAGACACTCTGAACTGCAATTAGTGCACCTGTTAAGACTCCCAAACCAAATAGACCTACCAATGTTGTATAAGCCAATATACACCTCCCATTACTATTATTGGATTATGCCTAACAACCTCGAGCTGAGCGTCCCGCAAGATTAGGTCTTCTCGTTTTCGCGGCATGCGCGGGGTCCGCTCCAGCGAGATTGGGATGAGAAGGCCGGTCCCTCAGTAAACGGGCTCCATCTTGTGTAAGATGCTCCCAAAATTTGACGCACTCAAAGGTGCAAAAGGAGGAACCGGCCATGTTTAAGAATATCACGTTTTTTGCAGGATTGGACCTTGGAGACAAGCGCTCCCCTATTACGATCCTTGATCAGGATGGCGAGGTGATCGAAGAAACTCGTCTGCCCAATACATACTGGGGCCTTTTGGACCGGATTGCGACCTGAGACGTTGGGGATTGAAGCTTGCTGAACGTGGTGGCAAGAACGCCAAAAAGAGAGCTGTGGTTGCCGTTGCCCGTATGCTTGCCATTCTGCTCCATCGCCTTTGGAAGACCGGGGAGATCTATGACCCCTTTTATCTTGCTAAAAAACATGATCAAGCATCCGAAGCCATGCCCGTTGCAGCTTGATCTTGATCCGTCTATTTCTCATTGATCGGAGGTGAAGCGTAGAGATTTTTGGAAGGGAAGACAAGGCAGCACGACAACTTGATATCTCCCTCCAACCAACGCCTTGTTTGGGCGACTGCGGCTAACCACTGGGCTCTTTGGAGATACCGTCAGCGAGATGGCAGCGCCCACCTGAAACGAACACCAACGCGCACTGGGTTCAGAGAATGAGCCCAAAAAGAGTTCCGATGGATGTGAGGCGAAAGGATGTTGGCTATGGAGGATCAGCGTTACAGGTCGCCACGTCGACCCTTGACAATCTAGGCCTTCTCATGGAAGTGGTTAGGCCGCCAGTTGTTGCCGTCAGAAGAGAAACGGGATGAACATCTTAGTTCGCTTCATATACTGCACGTAGGAGGGACCAAAGAAGCGGATGCATTCGGCCTCGTCGGCTATAGCGGTCGCGATCAGCAAGCCTGTCGCAGCAAGAGCCATGGCTCCAGTGATCGCAATGGGATGCTTGAAAAAGATTCCCCACGTCAGAAACAGGAGTGAACTGTAGAGGGGATGCCGAATGTACCGATAGGCGCCTTGCGTGACGAGCTTCGTTGTCCTCTCGAAGGCAAGCAAGGGCTCTCCTGGCCGTTCCTGGGCGGGGCGACCAACGAGGCGCAGCAGGTAGACGCCGTGTAGCACAAGGAATGCCGACACGGACATTAGAATCCAGGATATCAATTGGGTGTAGGAGAATGGATCGTGAAACCATCGATCTACAACAAGAAGGAAGAGGACGAGTATGCACTCCCAGGTGAGGAAACGGTAGAAACCATGCGAGCGGGGAACGCGAAGGGAGGCTCTTGAAACATAGGCGAGAAAGCCTGAGGCGATGAGAAAGATGGCCAGCTTGATGGTCAGCTCAGTGCTCATGTAGGCCTTCCTTAATGGCTCATGCCGGAGCGTGTCGGCTGCATGCGCTTGTTCGGCGGCGGATTTGGATTATGTATTATGGAACCAAGCACGGGTCAGGCCGATTGGCTGGGGCGAGAGCCAGACCGATCTTACCGCCATCTCCCAGGGCAGAATAAAAATACGGATCATTCAGAATGTCCCATGTCCAGAGCAACCATCCGTCAAATCCATATTTGCAGGATTCAACCTGCCAGTTTACCAATGCATTTGCTGCTGAGACAGATGAAGCATAGATTCCCTTGTTTGCGCCGAATTCACCCATGATGATGGGTTTTTCCTGTATATCTTGGATTCTGAAATTTTCCACATACTGCTTCATACTCAGTCCGGGGTCCGGATAAAGATGAAGATCAATGAAGTCGGCTTGTGATTTCCATATGGCAGGGGTGGTGATGACCAGCCGGGGATCTCCCTGGCGAGCAGGGTTGGGTTCCTGTGGAACGAAGAAGCCTATAGTTACCAGTGCAGTGGGGTCACGTTCCAAAATTGCGGCGCGTATCTCGTCAATCCAGTACACCAAGTTTTCTTCCAACATACGTCGCTTGTCTTCTTCTGAGCCCATGTCATAGGACTTGCCGTTGGCTGTACTGACCACGCCAGATGAATGATTCAATGGCGCAGCATTCGTTTCGAAAAAGAGTTCATTTCGCAGTTCGTAAGCAAGTATTGCTTCTATGGGAGCGTCTTGCGCCAGCAGCGCATCAATGAAATCCTGCCAGAATTCCTTGCCAACCAGGACGCCCCCGCCTCTCAAGTGGCTGGTATTTGTGCCGCCGAAATCTTCGCTCCAGGTAGTGTCCAGCAGGCTGATGTAGTATCTGTTGGCCGGTTCCGCATCTGTGGTCAGGAGCACGTAGATTCCGTACGTTTTGGCTTTATCCAGAAAATCCGCCACGTTGGCAATATAGGCATCCGAAAGTCTCCCCGCGTCATCGCCAATGCAGTTTTGTTTACAATTCCCATTCAGAAAGACACGCACTGTGTTGTAACCCTGCTCGTGCATGTTGCGTAACGAATCTTCGACCACCTGCGAATCATAGTAATCCACATTGAAGGTGGAGTGATAATTCATCATCCCCCCTGAATAAGACTCCATCTGATCTACGCGGATGAAATTGTTGCCGCGCGGAGTAAACCTGTCGCCGGTCACGCGATCGTAGAATTCACCGTTACCATCCACCACGCGTACAGCGATGCGATGTTCCGGGGGTGGCTGGGTAGGTACAGACGTCACGGTAGTGGTAGGAACGTTAGTGTTATTCGAGCGAGGTATCGGAGTGGTTGATGCAATGATGGGCGGAATGGATGTCGCGTCCGGGGTGGCTTCAGATGTCGCACACCCGACGGCGGATACCATGAACAAAATCAACATAAGTACTGACGGGGTTGGTTTCCTGATTTCCATCTCGATGCTCCTTTCTAACAACTCCAGGTTGCCGCCGAACGGCCTCGAGCTGAGGCGCCGGGGACATACCTCACCGCCAGCTCAATCTTTCCCCCGATAACAAACCTGCTCTTGCATTTCGCGCTGCATCCCCGGTCGCCTCCAGCGAGTTGTTGGGCGGCCACATGTCTCGGAAGCGATTGCCTAAATCCACCTTCGTACTGACAGTTTATAACGGCGGTACTCCTCTCCAAACTTTTCCTCCAAGTATCTTTCCTCGGGAACGATCAGGACAATGTGAACGGCAACGATGGTTGGCAAAAGAACAATCAAAAACCAAAGTGATCTGAAGACTAGACCCAGGCCCACAAAAACAAGTGCCAGACCAAGATATGATGGGTTTCGTGATACTGAGAAGACTCCGTTCGTTACTAGCTTAGTTGTCGGTATTCCAGGCTCCGAGGGCTGTCCCTCGCGGCGAAGAGACGATCGACTCAGAAAGACCAAACTCAAGCCAATAAGAAAGACCCCTCCCCCAGAAACGTAGAAAAGGAACTTGGGCAAGGTCTCGGGAAACGACAGCGGAAGAAGAAAGCTGAGAAGCGAGGCAAAAAGGAAGGCGATTCCATATACCGCATCCGAGGTCTGGTACAAGCTTTTATGGGCAGCATCTCTTGGCATCTAGGTCCCTCCTCATAATTCGGGTAACTATTGGGCAAATTTTGATAGAGCCGCCTAACCGGCCTCGAGATGAGCGGCCCGGCCAAGATTCCTTCAGAGTAACGCGCCGAGCTGGCCGGGTCCGCTCCAATGAGTTGTTAGCTGGCATGATATTCACTCGTCAGGCTTGAAATCATCGGCAAACATGACATAAATCAGTGTATCTCGTAGCGATCCGTCGTTGGCTCGATCGTCCGAATGGAGTTCAGCCTCGAGCCAGTAACCCGCTCTCTCTGCCACTCGGCGACTTGGAAGATTCCGAGCATCGGAACGAATTTCAACCCGTTTAGCCTCCATCTCTTCAAAGGCAATGATCGTCAGTGCCTGAACCGCTTCGGTTGCTAGTCCTTTCCGTTGCATCGACTTGCGACACCAATAACCAATCTCAAACTTTGGTACACTCCAATTGCNNTACTGAGGAATGCCGAAACAACAAAGTCTTCACCTTTGAGAAACTTGCTCTCGGCTACCTTGAGGAATTCTCTTGTCTCTTCCAGAGACTGCATTTCATGAGCCCACGGCATCCAAGGGTGTAGATCCTCGAAAGTCTCTTCGATTGCCTCCTGGATGGCCTCGGCAAAGTCAGGTGAGGGTCGACGAAGGATCAACCGCTCAGTTTCCTTAGGTAGGGACGGTAACTGATGTCTCATTCCAGCCTCAGGCGTCAAATCACGGGTCTAATGCCAGCT
>WVZH01000031.1 GCA_011772595.1 Anaerolineales bacterium | reverse complement strand
GAGCCGTCCACTTTCTGTAAATCGGTGTTCGTAATGATTTCAATGTTAGGATGCCTGGCCGTGTCCACCAGTTTGGGGGACAGCAAACACATAGAGCAATCGTTGGTGGGAAAGGTCTTATCGAGCTGGGCCATTGCACCGCCGATGCTTGGCTTGTTCTCTACGAGATACACTTTGTAGCCCATNNCTTTGTAGCCCATGTCGGCCAGGTCCAAAGAAGCCTGAATTCCGCCAACGCCGGCACCGAGCACCATTACAGCCCCTACCTTGCCATCGCCACTTTTACTGCTGTTATTCTGTATCATCCGACTTTCTCACTGAAGTTTTGCAAAAGTCTTGTTTCTCAATAAGCAATAAGTAATGCTATGTGATAGCATCCACCATCGAAATAAATTGCTCAGTCCTGAAGTTCTTCAGCTCGCAAGCGCTGCTCGGGCAGGCGACCCGGCAGGCGCCGCAGCCCTGACAGAGCACATCTTCCACGACCACCACGTGCTTCTTATCGTCCATTTTTCGTGCATCGCATGCACAAGCTCCGACGCATAGGCCGCAGCCGCTGCACAACTCTTCATTGACTGAAGCAACGATTGGCTCGGAGGTGAGAGTATCGCTGGAAAAAAGATTGAGGACTTTGGATGCAGCGCAACCCGCTTGGGCAACGGTGTCGGGAATATCCTTCGGCGCCTGGATGGCGCCGGCCAAGAATATACCCACCGTGCTCGTCTCGACCGGCTTGAGTTTTACGTGCGCCTCGGCTAGAAATCCGTTCTCGCCGATTCCTACACGCAACTTCCTCGCGAATTCCTCGGTCCCATGCTGTGGGATAATCGCACAGGCCAAAACCACCATATCCGCAGGAATCTCCACCTGATTTCCGGAAAGCGTGTCCGCTCCCTTCACGATCAGCTTGTCATTGCGCTCGTAGATCTTCGAAACGCGGCCACGCAGATAAACAGTACCCTCATCTACCTGTGCATGCTTGACGAACTCCTCGTACCGCTTGCCGCCGGCCCTTATGTCCATGTAAAAGACATAGGCCTGCCCGTCGTGGACCCGGTGCTTGTAGAGGCGGGTGTGTTTGGCCGTGTACATACAGCAGATCTTAGAGCAGTAAGGAATGCCTTTCGATTCATCACGTGAGCCGACGCACTGTATCCACACAACCTCTTTCGGAACTTTCCCGTCCGATGGCCGCCTGATATCGCCGCCAGTTGGGCCCGCAGCCGAAAGCATCCGCTCAAGCTGCAGTCCGTCTATGACATTCTCATACTTGCCATAGCCGTACTCGCCGTACACGTCACGCGGCAGGGTTTCGTAGCCTGTAGCAATCACAATCGCTCCGACCTTCTCGGTAACAATCTCATCTTCCTGGTCGAACCTGATCGCCTTGGGACCACAGACCTTTTCGCAGACCTTGCACTTACCTGTCTGGTAGTATCGGCAGTGTTCGCGGTCGATAGTAGCCACCTTGGGTTGGGCTTGAGCGAACGGAATGTAAATCGCACCCCGTTCCCCAAACGGTCTCTTAGGTTTGTCAGGATTGTGTACCGCGAGCCCGCGATTGAACTCGTCGGCCACCCGCGTGGGGCACTTCTCAGTGCAGATGCCACAACCGGTGCATACCGTCTCATCGACGGACCGGGCCTTTCTCCTGATCTTTACCTCGAATTGACCCACGAAGCCCGATACTTCCTCCACCTCTGAGTATGCGAGCAGCTTAATCTTCTCATTCTGGGCGACTTCGACTATCTTGGGTGTAAAAATACAGCTCGCGCAGTCCAACGTCGGAAAAGTTTCGCCGAGCTGCGCCATGTGTCCGCCGATGGATGATTCTCTCTCCACGAGAATCACCTCATAACCTGAGCTGGCGATATCCAGGGAGGCCTGGNNCGAGCTGCGCCATGTGTCCTCCGATGGATGATTCTCTTTCCACGAGAACTACCTCGTAACCAGAGTTGGCGATATCCAGAGATGTCTGGATGCCGGCAATACCACCTCCGATGACCAGCGCACGCTTCGTAACAGGTGTGCTGGTGGTATCGAGAGAATCGTCACCCCTGATTTTCTCAAGAATTGTCCGGATAATATCGATCGCCTTCTCCGTTGCCTTCTCACGATCCTCATGCACCCAGGAACACTGCTCGCGAATGTTGGCAATCTCACATAGATACGGGTTCAATCCCGCCTTGCCAACGGCGCGACGGAAAGTGGGTTCGTGCATTTTCGGACTGCACGCGGCAACTATCACCCGATTCAAGTTGTGCTCACGTACACCGTCCACGATCATCTGCTGGCCCGGCACGGAACACGTGTACTGATAGTCCTCGGCTATCACCACCCCGGGCTCTTTCGCGATTTCCTCTGCAACACGCTTCACGTCCACAGTCTTTGCGATGTTGATGCCGCAGTGGCAGACAAAAATACCCACACGGGGCGCTATTTGCCTGCCACTTGTAGCGATTTCACCACGCTCCCGCTGACGTTCACGTGCGCGAGGAGGAGATTCCACACAGGCTGTTTCATCCGCACTCATTTGATCCCTTTCGCAGCAAGCAGTTCACCGCAGTTTACTAACGACCGTCCAATACCCAGTTTGCTTCGTTCCAGGCCAAACGCCATGCCGAGCAGTTGTGTAAAATAGAAAATGGGGATTTGGTACTTGACTCCAAGTTTCTTCTCTATGTC
>WVZH01000528.1:6224-8798 GCA_011772595.1 Anaerolineales bacterium | reverse complement strand
ACCTTCACGCCCGGTCCGACAGCAACCGACCCGCCAGCCCCAACGGTTACCAACACACAAAGGCCAACCTCGACCAAGACTTCAACATCGACGGACACACCTACAGCGACCTACACCCAGACTGCAACGGACACGCCCACTCCATCGAAGACTACGACGCCATCGCATAATCCGGGTCCAACCGACACGGATGAACCCACAGCTACTGCAACCGATTCCCCCTCCCCAACGCCTACCTCGACACCCAGGCCACCGTTCCCACCTTTCTGCCCATGGCTGCTCTCCCAACCAAGAATGCTAGTGATCGCGTTCACTCCATTGGTGCTGGGCATGCTCGTGGTCCTGGCAACATCGAAGGCATTGCGAGGTTTGTAAGGGTGGTTTCGCAATCGCCGAAAACCTGCCTAAAGCGAAAGAAGGCAGCCATCGGGCTGCCTTCTCCATTACTCTGGTACAGCTTTCTCTGTGGAGCGCTGATGCCGCCCTCGCCGCAATGACCATTAGGGCTCGAGGGACTGTAAGAGGGGCTCGACTACCCGAACCCCTCTCTTCATCATATGCGGAACAAACCCTAGGAGGAGATATCTGCTCCGTAATTGTTCCACATGTCCAACATGTCTTTGAGGTCGAGCATCACGTCCGGGTCACCACTCGCGAGAGCGGCATTGACCGCATCGACGATCTGTACAACTGACCACGGGTAGTCAATGTTGGGATGTGCGGCGTTGAGTACCGCTGCCACCGCATGATGAAGCAGCAGCTGCGCCTTGTCCTCAACCTCATCGCCGCCGGGCCATTTCAGAGCATCAAGCAAGCTCGTGCCCTGCAAGTCAGCCGGTACATTATCGAAGACTGACTCGATGACATCAGCCGGCTCGTAGACAACCCAGTCATCGAGATGGTTCTTCCAATAGCCGGGCGTCAAGCCTTCTTCGCATGGGATACGGAAGAGGACTGTCCAACTCTCTGAGCCACTGCGTAACAGTTCGTTGGTCAGGAACGAAGCCGTGTTGATCACATAGTGGTCACCACAGAACGGGAAGTCCGCAACCGAGAACGTACGGCTGTACGTGATCGTATACGGTACACCATCGGTGAGCACGTTCACAATCCACGTCAGATCGTCCGACGTGTCGCCAGGTGTCCCATAGTCATCGGTGACGGTGACTTCCTCGTCGATGTAGTTGATGGTTGCCGCACCCCAGTCGACCGGTTCCGTACCAGCGAAATCGATACCGTTCAGTGTCGCGGTTGCCGTATTTAGACTCGCGGCCGCGGTCGGCGATGCATTGTATCCACAAGATGCCGAGCCACCGGCAGGAATCGTCAGCGATCCACCACAGTCGAGTGTGGCGACGGTGCTGTCATTCAGCACATCGCTGAGTGACACCGTCATCGAAGCCGACGGGTTCGGATTCTCAACCGTGATGGTTCCAACGACAGCCCAGTTCGAGTCCGCGGACGTAGCATCGAGAACGATTGTGTAGTTCACCACCGCGGAGTCACCTGTCAGGAGGGTGATCTCCGTCGCGTCGGCGTCCTTATCGATCGTCCAGCTCCATGTCCGGTCGAAGGATGTGAAGGCATCCTTGGATACGATTGGCGCATAGCAGTTGACAGTAGTCGATGCCGAGTCACGATCCTGCTCGACACCTCCAGAGTACACGATCGCCGTGTTGTCCTCGGTATACAAGTAGGTCCCATCTCCTGCATACAGCGACACATCCGACGAACACGTGTACGAATCTGGGATCGTGAATGTAGCATCATCGAACAGAGTCTCATTCAATGGACCCTGATCATCGGTAACAAGCGCACTCTCCCGAATCACGGACACCGTCCACTCGATCGCATCGTCAGCAGGGAATGTAATACCGTTCAATACGATCGAGGCCGTGTTATTGTTCGGAGCCTGCGTGACATCACTGTACGACAGATCGTTCGCCGCGAACGTGCACGTCTCCGAACCACCCGCTGCAACCGTTAGGTCCGTTCCATCAAAGTTGCAGCCCGAGATCGTCGGCTCCGTGCCATCATTCAGCTCATCCGTCAGCGGAACGACCAGCGCATCTTCCGGATTCGGATTGTTGACCGTGATCGAGCCAGACACGTCGAAGTTCTCCTCGAACACGGTCTCATCGACCGTAACCGTCCAGTCGAAGGTCACCGTGTCGCCGGCAAACGCAGATTGCGATTCGGGGTTGACCGTCTTCTCGACGTCCCACTCGTGCCGCTCGTCGTACGTGCCTGCCGCCGTCTTCAAAATCGACGGGATGTAGCAGTCGATCTCGGTGGTAGCCGTCGAGCTGTCCTCCAACGCACCCTCCGAGTACACCTCAGCGATGTTCACCACCTGATTGTCCAGGTCTGCACCATCGGTGTAGTCTCCGAGGTTCGTAGAGCAGGTGTAGCTACGCGTATACGTCTCCGAAAACCCGTCATACACCGCCTCACCACTGAACGGATACTCGTCGTCGTCCAATGTCGCGCTACCGCGAATCACATTCACTTCCCACTCGATCGCATCGTCAGCAGGGAATGTAATACCGTTCAATACGATCGAGGCCGTGTTAT
>WVZH01000528.1:3187-6130 GCA_011772595.1 Anaerolineales bacterium | reverse complement strand
TCGACCGTAACCGTCCAGTCGAAGGTCACCGTGTCGCCGGCAAACGCAGATTGCGATTCGGGATCAACCGTCTTCTCGACATCCCATTCGTGCCGCTCATCGTACGTGCCTGCCGCCGTCTTCAAAATCGACGGGATGTAGCAGTGCACAGTCACTGTCTCGCTATCCGAGAGATCAACGGTATCGCCAGTCAGCGACGCCGTGTTCGAATGCGAGAAGTCGTATTGACCTCCGGTGTACAACGACTGATCGGTCGGGCACGCGAAGTCGACAGAGTACAGCCAAGAACCATCATCGCCAATCGCGTACGGACCACCGAACTCATCGTTCGTGTCATCGACCACGACGGATTCATTTACCTCGGTAGTCGGTGCACCAAAGATCACACCGTCCGACCCCTCGTAAACACGTGTGACACCCTCGTCATTGATCTCGATCTCAACGGATGCCGTGTTAACACCGTCAAGTGTGACACCAGGTTCGTACACGTAGGTACACTCGATGACTTCTCCTGCATCGAGCGTATATGGGAATGTCACCGGACAGGTGACCGTTGCTGAACCGGTCTCGGCTCCACCACCTAGGTTTAGTTCATCTATGGGCTTCTTTGTAATCACCGCCGGGATGGAGTCACCGATGATGTCCCCACCCGTTGGATTGGTAATCGTTATCGTCCCTGAGATCAAACGATCGGTGTCCGTGAAGTCCACGAGATCGGCAAAAACCTCGTAGTCGTGAGCCCACTCATCACCGATGAAGGCCCAGTATTCGCCCGGGAAGTCCTTGGTGAGATTCCAATTGTAGGTTCGGGTGTATGTAACCTCAGCCGTCTTCTGGATGTTCACCACCGGCAGAAGCTGCGTGCGCCACTCCTCAAATCCGGCGCTGACGTCCCAGTCGAATAATGATGCATCCACCTGCTCTCCGGGTGCTCCGATAAGTTGCTCCCCCTCCGAGAAGGTAGCCGCACCGTATTCGGTGTAGAGCACGACCCACACTTCACAGTCGAGGTCCCCATACGCACACGGGAATGACGAATCTGGCAACAGCACGCTTATGTCAGAAACGCCTGAACCTGACTCAAGGCCCTGCGAGACCATGAGGATCGGCACATCCCCGAGATCGTAGATCTTGGCAATTTTCGTTCCGGTCGTGAAGTTCTCGGTTGCCGGATCGTATTGAACTGCACCCGTATCGGTCAGGAAAACCTTCAAGACATCGATTGACATCCAGGTGTCAGCACCCTGATCGTTGGCATCGAGACCGAATTCTCTCCAGAGTTCTGGAGTGCCATCTCCGTCAGAGTCAAACAAGACGCTCGGCACGGCACTCGCCAACAAAGGATGAGTCCGTGTGCCACCGTAGAACGAATCAAATTGCTTCAAAGCCTTTATGCTGTTCAGTCCGGCCTCCGTTGGCGTATTGGCACTCACGGTCAGGAACGGGTCCCATATACCGGTACCAGCACCGACACCTCCCTGAAAGATCCAGGCACCGTTGTGCGACTCAGCAGCACCCGAATAGGTCATGTCGACAACGGCGTCGCCGTGGGAGGCGAAAACTCCGGTGAAGGATGCTACAAGCGCCGTCAAGGTTAGCAGGAACCCAACGTAGGACAGCGGCTTTCGAGAATGGATGGATCTGCGCCTATGGCGCTTAGGAGTCGAACCTTCTGTGTTATTGGTATTCATCAAATTGCTCTCCTCTTCTTGAGTACTTTCGTATCGAAGTGCTTTTCTACCAAGTAGGTTGGGTGCTTGCTTTGATGGAATATATTTCCTCAGATACCCTCCTTATTAATGTGAAAAGCCCTGCGAGGATTCTCACTTCATCAGGGCTGGCTGCGGTAAGCCAGCAGGAATGGGTTGATCGTTAGGGACAATGGTTTCCTCCTGCCAACGGTCTACTATACCATTATTTAGACCTAATAGGTCTAAATAATTTCTATAAATTTGTAATGATCCAGGCAATCTGTCTGCGTTGGTACTACGGAAGACATCCCTCCTCCCCGGAATATGATCATGAGATCAGATCGAAAGACAAAAGCGGATCCACTTATCGGGGTCCGCATGCCAAAGCAAAACGCAATTGCAATATACGCCCCCATTCGTCAAACAAAACGCACTATGTCACAAACGAAAATACGGGAGATTGCAATTCTTCTCCTCAAATGTTAATGGCAAATCCATTGAGGTATTTGAAAATGAGCTAGGAAATACCCACCCGCTGGCTGAATGATCGCGATACTCACAACCCGTTTCAGTCCATAAAACTTACAGGATGCAAAAGAGAGTAACCCATAATGCGATTCGGATGTTTAAATAATTCCCAAAGAGATCTTGCGGGTTTGTGGAGAACAGGATAAGGAGATTACGGCAATGTCTTCAGCATGTACCCGATCCCCGATTGGGTCACGATCTCCACTCCGTCGGCTTCTGATAACTTACTTCGCAGCCGTCCGATGTAAACGTGAAGGTATTGGATGCTGTCTTGATACTCTGACCCCCACACACGGTCAAGAAGCTCATCGTGCGTCAAAACCCCGTCCGGCGATTTAACCAACTCACGCAGTAACCCATACTCTATCGGCGTCAGGTGAACCGTCTCCCCCGCGATGGTCACCAGGCGACGCAAGAAATTGATGCTGAGATTGCCGCTCTCAAAGATCGCGCCCAGAGGAGCCGAACTTCCCACCTCTACGCGCCGTAAGGTCACTCGTACCCTGGCCAGAAGTTCCTGGATCCCAAAAGGCTTCGCAAGATAATCGTCCGCACCGAGGTCGAGCGCCTTGACTTTCTGATCCTCATGACCCAGCGCGCTGATGATGATGATGGGAACCGGAGAGTACTCGCGCACCTGCTCACAAACTGTGAGCCCATCGACGCTGGGTATCATGATGTCGAGTAAAACCAGGTCCGGTCCATCCTGCTCAATTGCCGTGAG
>WVZH01000528.1:2913-3125 GCA_011772595.1 Anaerolineales bacterium | reverse complement strand
CCGCCTTACAATCAATTAACCCTCGCCTCTCTCTTTACCTTCGGTGTGGATTGACACCTGATAAGGCTTCACAAGATTCATTCCACAACATTCGCATCACCTTCAGCAGGGACCTATCTTAATAAGATAAATCGTGGAAGGTTTGTCAATTATAACTCGTTCGGGAGCACACACCAGTGCTTTGCCGTAAAACCAGGTTCAGAAACACGGTT
>WVZH01000528.1:551-2856 GCA_011772595.1 Anaerolineales bacterium | reverse complement strand
ACTCTGGTCCAGTCCGTCATGCTTGACCAGGATGTAAGAGCCGACCTCATACCCTTGGAAGTCACCCAAACCCAAAGTATAATTGTGTCGATACAATTGACACTGTTTCGCATGACCGATCAAACGCCACTCTATTCACAGATCGCCGAGGCCATCCGCAGGCGGATTGCCACCGGCGAGCTCAATCCCGGGGACAGTCTTCCACCGGTACGCGCCATGGCAAACCAGTGGGGTTGCACTCCCGGAACGGTCAACCGCGCCTACAGGACGCTGGCCACAGAAGGCCTGGTTGTAGGACGGCGCGGCAAGGGCACCTACGTGACTCCCAGTCCGGTCCAACCCAGCCACACCGCTTGGGGTTGGGCCGACCTTGTCCACCGCGCCGAGGGATTCCTTCTACAAGCCGTCAGCGAGGGGCACGATCCGATCGAGATCGAGGCCGCGTTTTTCCTGGCCGTCTCACGCTACAACGAACTTCGTGCTTCACAGAAGACACGGCGCGAGATACCAACTACCCCTCAGAGCGGAATTTTGAGGTTCGCCGGCAGTCATGACCTCGCCGTCGAATTCGTTGCACGCCAACTATCGGAGCGACCCTCTTCACCCCTGCTCGCCATCAGCTTCTGTGGCAGTCTCGGCGGCCTACTGGCCCTGGCGAGCGACGAAGCGGACCTCGCAGGCATCCATCTGTGGGACGAGGGCACCGACGCCTACAATATCCCCTTCGTGGAGCGTATCTTTCCAGGCCGCAAGATGGTGCTATTGACCATGACGCACCGCCAGTTAGGCTTGATCGTCCCAAGGGGTAACCCTCAAGAAATCAAAGAGCTTGGGGATCTAGCACGAAGAGAAATTCTGTTCAGCAACCGTCAAGCGGGATCCGGAACGAGGGTGTGGCTGGATGCTCAACTCAAGAAATTGGCAGTTCAGGTTGAAAAGATACATGGTTATGCGGACGAGCACACCACTCACCTGGCCGTTGCGAGAGCGATCGCGGAAGGGAACGCCACAGTCGGTCTGGGTCTATACGCTGCGGCGGCCAGCTTCGGCCTTGACTTCATCCCCCTCACCAAAGAACGCTACGATCTCGTGATTCCTGCCGAGTCCATGGCGCGGGAAGAAATCCAATTCCTCCTGCAGATGATCCGATCCCCGCGCTCGAAGGCAACCATTGGAGCCCTGGGTGGATACGACCCATCCGAGATCGGCAACGAGACGTGGCTCGGATGATTACCAGATGTATATAACTTTAAAAGAGATCACGCCGTTTGACGCTCACACCCGGATGACCCTTAGAAGGGAATTTGATCCAACAGTGGAATAGGTATGGTGACGATGTTTCCGACCTTAGCAGAAATCGTGTTCTTATCGCTGCAAGTTTCCTGCACCGCCCTCGTTTTCAGCACGCTGATTGGTATTCCTTTGGGTGTCTACTTGGGATTGAACCGCTTCTTCGGACGCCGGTTGCTCATCGCGGGCCTCTACACTGGCATGGGTTTTCCACCCGTGGTCATCGGGCTCATCGTCTACCTGCTGCTTTCCCGAAACGGGTTCGCAGGACAACTCGGTTGGGCATTCATTCCTGATCTGTTCACGCCCGCAGCGATGGTTATCGCGCAAACCATCATCTCCCTGCCCCTCGTCGCGGGTTTCACCATGGCGGCCGTTATGGGTGTGGACCCCCAGCTACGCCAGCAAGTGCTCTCACTCGGTGCAACCCATCGGCAAACTGCGCTCACCATCCTCTCGGAAGCGCGAGTCGGAGTGGTGATCGCTATCATCGCAGGTTTCGGCAGCGTTATCTCTGAAGTAGGAGCTGTCATGTTGGTGGGTGGGAATATCGAGCACAAAACCCGTGTGATGACGACTGCGATCGTCCTGGAAACTCGGAAAGGAAATTTCGACCTGGCCATGGCCCTCGGTGCAATACTCTTGGGAGTGTCCTTCCTCACAAATCTGTCCATCTTGCGTCTGCAGGGAAAGGCGCTGGAAGAATGAACCTCCCCGTCTATAGCCTCAAGGAAGTCATGAAGGAGTATAACGGTCGACGCGTACTCCGGATTGATGCGCTAGAGATTCAGCGCGGGGAAGTTTTCGTCCTCGTCGGTCCCAGCGGTGCAGGTAAGAGCACGTTGCTACGCCTACTCAGCTTCTTAGAAACCCCTACCCAGGGGCACATCCGTTTCGCGGACATCCAATTCAAGGCTGAGAGCACGATACCTTTGGACATCAGACGACGCGTGACCACCGTGTTCCAACGTCCGCTCCTGCTCAACCGCAGTGTGCGAGACAACGTAGACTTTGG
>WVZH01000528.1:323-496 GCA_011772595.1 Anaerolineales bacterium | reverse complement strand
CCAGACGTACTTCTCATGGACGAGCCGACCGCCAACCTGGATCCCTATAACGTAGGGATCATCGAACAAATCGTTCGAGACCTCAACACGCAATACGGCACAACACTGGTGCTGGCGACCCACAACATCTTCCAGGCTCGACGGCTGGCGGATCGTGTCGGTCTGCTGCTGGA
>WVZH01000528.1:0-153 GCA_011772595.1 Anaerolineales bacterium | reverse complement strand
TCATTGTGCCCAAGATGATAACCCGCTACCTCATCCTCATGATTCTCATTGCAGCCCTGCTGGCCGGATGTATCAGCCAATCTCAATCTGGTGAGTTAAACCTCCCCACGAGCGTCAGTGATGAGAGCACTCAATCCTCGACCTCAATTGAGA
>WVZH01000378.1:751-1375 GCA_011772595.1 Anaerolineales bacterium | reverse complement strand
ACAGCATAGAAGGTTATGGACGAGTCAGCGCCGACGCCGCGATCGAAGCGGCCACCATGACCTACAGTCTCGGGGGAGACGCCACAGACACGTTTGGCTCTGATCCGCTAGACAAGAAAGTCTGGGCGCGCAAGGTTCAGTTGACAACTGGCATGGAGTACCAGTTCAATCTCACCATGCCAGTCGACGCGGACTACGATCTCTACCTGTACGATGACATGCCGGATAGTTACGGGCAACCCGTCATCGTGACCAGCAGCGTTAACGCTTCGTCAGGCGCCCACGAGCAACTACAGTTTGCCCCGCCTGCTTCAGGAGACTACTACGTATTGGCGAAGTGGGTCAGTGGAGACGGGAACTTTACCCTCTCGAGTGCATCGCATGTTCTGCGAGACGTAGCTGTGACCGACGTCGCCGTGTCGGACACTGTGATTTACGCAGGAGACACCGTGGATATCACCGTGACAGTGCAGAACGTCGGCGGTGCTGTAGAAAGCTTCAACGTGACCGTGTTCTACAATAGTACTGCCATCGAGGAGCAACAGGTGAGCGCACTTGCCGTTGGAGCCTCTGAGGTTTTGACGTTTATCTGGGACACCTCCACAGCGCAACCCTGCAGCAACT
>WVZH01000378.1:295-633 GCA_011772595.1 Anaerolineales bacterium | reverse complement strand
CGCTGTCCTATGGACTTTACGATGGAGAACCTGGCTTCAATCCCGTGGCCGATATCACTCAGGATGGACTCGTGGACATGCGGGATCTAGTCGTTGTAGCCCGAAACCTCGGAAGAACCTGTCCGTAACCGTGCTACAGTGTCGCCGCACAGCCCTCCACAAAGTATATGTTGATTGCTAAGCATAGTAGACATAGGGAAGGAAGCGTCCAGGTCTTGCAGATGAGAACCATTTCTGCGGCAATATCGTTATGCGTACTGGCTAGTGTCTTGATGATAACTAGCAGCCGCCTGGCAGTCCGAGCAGTAGAACCGACTTTGTACGTGGATCCAGCAGCA
>WVZH01000378.1:0-272 GCA_011772595.1 Anaerolineales bacterium | reverse complement strand
GCAGCGTGAGCATCGATGACACGTTCACGATCACCATCTTCGTTCAAGATGTTACCGATCTGTTCTCGTATGAGACTAAACTGGGATTCAATAACACAATTCTAGAACCGCTGACGGTTGCGGAGGGACCGTTCATTAAAGATCAGACCCCTTCTCCGCAAGGCACATTCTTTCTCACCAGCCTTGAAGAGAACTTCGTTCACGTGGCCTGCCTGACCTTAGGAGACTATGCAGGAGTGAGCGGCAGCGGACCGCTCTACGACGTCACCTTC
>WVZH01000498.1 GCA_011772595.1 Anaerolineales bacterium | reverse complement strand
GCATCCGGTGTAGAGGGTGTTCGGCTTATCCGCCATGAGCACAATAAGGGATATGGTGCGGCGTTGAAGACGGGTTTTGCCGAGGCTCATGGTGAGCTGATTGGTTTCCTCGATGCCGATGGAACCTATCCTCCCGAGTATTTCCCTCAATTGTGTCTGGCAGCCCTCGATGGTGCCGACCTGGTGATCGGCTCTCGTATGGCTGGGGAGGAGAGCCAGATGCCCCTTACCCGGCGGATCGGGAACCTATTTTTCGCAGCATTGGTCAGCATCCTTGGTCGGCGGAGGATAACCGATAGCGCCAGCGGTATGCGTGTCTTCAAGCGCGAGATCTTGGAGAAAATTTATCCGTTGCCCGATGGGTTAAACCTGACCCCGATCATGATTACGCGTGCGTTGCATGAGGACATTAATCTGATTGAGGTCCCCATCCCTTATGAGGAGCGCGTTGGACGTTCGAAACTTAGCGTGGTCCGTGATGGTTCGATCTACTTGCAATCCATCATCTGGACGGTTTTAACCTATAACCCAGTCCGTATTTTGGGCATCCTCGGTCTCGGGGGCATGGGCCTGGCGGGATTGGTTACACTTGGTTTGATCGTTGCCCGTTTGAGGGGGATAACCTCGCTGGAACCATGGGGTGTGGCTGCGCTCTTCGCGGCTCTGGTTTCCGGAGTAGCTGGGATGAGCGTCTTTGCACTGGGAATAACTTTTAACTATCTCGTATCACTATTTTATAAGAAGCCTATCCGGCAGGGTCTTTTCGGTCGCCCTATCTTCTCCCCATCTCTCGATCACCATTTCGGTTGGATGGGAGCCCTGGGACTCGCGGCAGGGTTAGGGATAGGGGTTGTCAGTCTCTTTTTGGGTATGAACGGTTGGGACATTGCTCGATTGTGGTTGTATCTGTTAGGTAGCGCAATGTTCATCCTCTTAGGGGCGCAGTTGATCATTTATTGGATATTGCTGCGCGTCCTCGATGAGTTAAGCCAACGTGAGATCTTGACGGCCAAGGACATGGGTAGCGCGTAAAACATGAATGCAGGGACTTATCTACTAGAGTGTCCGAAAGGTGTTGTCTTCGTAGTTAGGCTGTGAAGTTCTGGGAGCAGTGTGATGGGTAGACGAGAGGATGTTGTGGGCAGGGAAAATCTAGGAACAAGACGAATTCCTAAGCTGCGTGAGGCTAACTTCCCCAGTGCCGATGAGACCGTTCGCCAAGGTCTGCTAGAAGCGGCCCGGTCGGAAGAGGCGGTGGATATCCTCTTGGTTAACCCCCCAACGCCAGATGGTGACCTATGGATCCGGACGCAGCATCGGGTGGGTCGACGAACGCGGGAAAACATGGTCTGGCCGCAGGTTTCGTTGGCGCAAATGGCGGCTCTGCTTCACCCGACGTACAAGGTAAAAGTGATCGATGCGAATGCTGAGCGGATGTCGTGGCCGGACTTCTCGACGGCGATCGAGATATATCAACCAAGTTATTATTTGACGCAGCTAACGGGACCAACGCTTGAGAACGATATGTACGGTTGCTTCCTTGCCAAGGCACGCGGGGCTCGCACCATCGCTTTCGGTACGCACGTCACACCCATCCCTCGCGAGACAATGCGCCCATATCCAGCGTTGGACTACATCTTATTGGGTGAACCCGATCTGACCATTCGCGATCTATTGGATCATCTGGAGAGAAAGATCGATCAACGTTCACCCGAGGTCCAAAAACTGTTCGCCGAACACGATCCAACCTACCGACCATCCATCGATGAAGATGGGCAGGTGGACTTTCATGGCATCAAGGGATTGGTTTGGCGCGACGGGAATGAGATCGTTATCAATGAGCCCCGACAATTCATCAAGGATCTGGATCATCTCCCAATTCCTATGCATGAGCTCTTGCCCTTGAAAGAATACCGGATGCCGCTCATCGATGGGCCTTTCACTTTCATCGTCACCAGCCGTGGCTGCCCGGCCGGCTGTAGCTTTTGCATCAAGCATGTGAGCTATCAGTATAGCGTCAGGTTGCGCTCACCTGAAAAAATAATCGAGGAGCTTTGGGTGCTCAAGCGCTTGGGCATAAACAATATCCACATGTATGCCGATCTGTTCACTGTAAATCGGGAACAGGTGGTCGGCATTTGTAAGCTGATCATCGAGGAGGGCATCGACATAAAGTGGACTTGCAACAGTCGGGTGGACTATGTCGATGAGGAAATGCTCAACTTGATGGCTAAGGCTGGCAACTGGCTTATTTCTTGGGGAATCGAGAGTGGTAACGAAGAAATTCTACGCCACGCCCGAAAGGGAGCCTATCCCGATAAAGCCGTGCGGGCACTGAAGTGGGCGAAGAATGTCGGGATTAGGAATTGGGGCTACTTCATTATCGGCCTACCAGGTGAAACGGAGGAAACCATCCGAGAGACGATTGACTTCTCTAAAAAATTACCGCTCGACATCGCGCTTTTCCATGTCGCAGCTCCATATCCCGGCACGCCTTTCTTTTTCGAGGTCGTAGAGAAGGGTTGGTTCAGACAAGGGACGCGCTGGGAGCAGGTCGATATGGATAGGGAAACAGTCCTCGATTATCCTGGCCTCCCCGCTGAGCGTCTTCTGTATTGGCAGAAGCGCGCATTCCGTGAATGGGCTCTGCGACCCGGTCCGATGATGACTTACCTGAAGATGCTCTTTTCGGACTCATCAACCTTCAAATCGGCTGTCAGTGTTGGATTACAACATCTCAAGTGGGCGTCACAGGAAACCGGATAACCCGTAACCTAAACGGTCGCTGGTTCGCGTTGGTGGATCTGCTTTGTGTCTCGATCAGCGCGGGCTTGTGGTACGGCCAGCCAGGAATAGGTGCGTGGCCTTTGCTCATCGCACTGCTTCCATGGTTTATCCGCCTGATAGCGGGTCGCTTTCCCTTCCATCGAACGCCCTTTGACCTAGCACTCGTCATCTTTGTCGCTACGGCTGCGGTCGGTGTATGGGCCGCCTACGATCGCGAGGTAGCCTCGACGAAGTTCTGGGTGATTGTAGGAGCGATCCTCTTCTACTACGCATTGGTGGGTCAACCGAGAGATAACTTCTGGATTCTAGCGAGTCTGTTAAGCCTTATCGGATTGTCGATAACAGGTTTTTTCATGCTGACGCACGATTGGGAGGTCCTCCCAGCGAAAGTTGGAGCGCTCAATCGCCTGGGCTTGTGGTGGATGTCCGTACGCCCCGTCATTTATTCAGGAAAAGAAATACTTATACACCCTAACGACGCGGCGGGAATGATGGCTATCACAACGCCTTTTCTTATTGGCCTTGGGATCCGTGCCTGGCGTGAAAGGAGATTGATTATCTTATTCCTTCTAGCTGTAATTTATGGGGTGGTCTCTGTAAGCCTGCTTATTACGACCTCACGCGGCGCGTGGATAGCTCTGGCGGTTGGTGTTGGAATTTGGCTACTATGGATCGTGAGTGGCATCATGAGCCGTGGCGCTTATCGGTGGCGCAGGATTCTTTTTTCCTCTGCTGTAATCGGTGTTATGGGTTCGTTGGTCCTTTTAGCTCTATTAAGCCCGGGCGGTGTCTATGAATTGCTTGATAGCTTACCAGGCCCACAGAGTGCAGGATCTAGGATGGAACTATCCGGCGATACCATGGATCTGATCACTGATTTCCCATTCACGGGTGGGGGTCTTGGAGCATTCCCAGGTCTTTATTCTAACTATGTTCTGGTCATTCCTTTCCCTTTTCTGTATGATGGTCATAATTTTTTCCTCGACGTTACTCTGGAGCAAGGCTTGTTGGGTTTGCTAACGGTAGTCATCATAATGTTAGGTAGTGGATGGATGCTTGTACGTCCTCGCCGCCTTGGAACTGTTTCTGATTACGATACCTTCTTCTGCTGGTCAATCCTTACCAGTCTTACGGTAGCCATGATTCATGGTTTGGTGACAGATACGCTCTATGGGAATAGGGGGACACCTATATTCTTCCTTTTTGCAGGGTTGACGATCGCCGTGGCTCAACCCGATCGGGTGCAGGGTGTGGGACAGGACCTTTTATCTGAGGGCGCCTTGACCAACACCAAGCCCAAAGGTATACGGTTCATGAGGGTCATAGTGGTTGTGGTCGGAATCGGTCTGTTGGCTACGATTTATGGTCTTCGCGATCAACTGCTCGCGAATTGGTATGCGAACCTTGGTGCCGTCCAGATGGCTCAAGTGGAGCTGGCGGCGTGGCCTACGGGAAAGTGGAATGACGGGCGGAACGTTACCGCACTAAGTCCAGCAGAGGACTTGTTTAACCGAGCCCTTCAGTTGGATCCAACCAACCGAACAGCGCATCATCGATTGGGGCTTATCGCCATGCTGCGGCGCGATTTCACCTCGGCGGTCTCTCACCTCGAGCGGGCGTCTGAGCAGGATCCGGGGCATCGCGGTATCCAGAAATCACTGGGCTATAGCTATGTCTGGTCGGGACATCTCGAGCGTGCAGCTGATCTGTTGCGCGATATCCCTGAGGCCAGGGATGAGATGCAGGTCTATCGTTGGTGGTGGGGGACTCAGGGTCGTGAAGATCTCACGGCGTACGCAGCACAGATGGTGGAGAGGCTTCAGAGCTCTTATGAGTCGTAATCCATAGATACCCTTTAGTGGGCATCTTGGCTACTGCAACGTACCGTTCTCAATGGTGTTTGATTGTCATCGTTGTGAAATGATGTGGGCGGAAACGAAAAGGAAGTGTTATTCAACCGGTTTCCTCTAAATTGGATCCTACAAGGATGTCGCTATTTCTAAGCGGCGATTGATAGCTAACACATTCGAGT
>WVZH01000125.1 GCA_011772595.1 Anaerolineales bacterium | reverse complement strand
CCGCTCAGGACAAACTCCGGCCCGAGGAATCCCGTTCTCCTAATTATCATTACTACCCAAAAATCGAGCCCCATACCCACGTAGGGGCGGTTCACGAACCGCCCCTACGTTGCACAAACAGAGATCAGCCAGCGAATAAACCAGTTCTACAAACCTCCCCGTATGGCTATGCGAATTAATCCCAATGTAAAACGCCGGCGTTGCCGGCGTCAAAATGCACTTGAACAAAGTGCACGAACTTATACTAACTCCTCCCAAACCTGCTCCACCCCATAAACTCCCGCTTTGAGCACTTTCAGCGAGAGCAATGCACACTTCAACCGCACGGGGCCCAACTCGATCCCCAACATCTCCAAGATGTCTTCCTTGCTGATTGCCTTGACCTCTTCGAGCGATTTCCCGACGATCGATTCCAAAAGCAGGTCCGCCGAGGCTTGTGATATCGCGCAACCTCGGCCGGAAAAAGCCGCCTCCGTGATATGGTTTTCGCCGTCGACTCGCAAATCAATGCGGATTTCATCACCGCAAAGAGGATTGTCGTCCTCATAGGAATAATCATGCGGATCCAGCGAACCCTGCATGCGAGGATTTTTATAACGGTCGATAATCTGCTCTCGGTAAAGATCGTCCATAAACCTTCCTAAGGATCCTGCATCAACTCACAATAAGGATCCCAATCTCCTGATCCCTATCCCCTGATGCCTATTCCCTGATCCCTGTTCCCTGATCCCTGTTCCCTGATCCCAATTCCCTAATCCCGGTTCTTACCCAAACACCGCCTTCACCTTGTACAATCCCTCGATCAGCTTGTCAATTTCCTGGATGGTATTGTAGAGATAGAAAGAGGCGCGTGTCGACGCCGGAATACACAGCTTTTCATGTAGGGGCATGGCGCAATGGTGACCCGCGCGCACCGCGATTCCATCGACATCGAGGATCTGCGCCACATCGTGTGGATGCACGCCGTCGAACGTAAAAGATACCACACCTCCGCGATGCTCAATGCCAGGTCCATACACGGTCACACCGGGAACTTCCTCAAGGCGATCCAAGGCGTGCGCCGTGAGACGTTGTTCATGCATATGCACGGCTTCCATTCCCACCGATCTCAAAAACTCCACCGCCGCCCCAAACCCGACTCCCTGGGCGATGGCCGGTGTTCCTGCCTCGAATTTCCACGGTAGCTCATTGGCCTCGAACGAATCCAGCCTAACGCGCTTGATCATGTCGCCACCGCCAAGGAAAGGTGGCATGGCATCCAGTAACCTTTCACGTCCGTACAATACACCGATTCCCGTTGGCCCGCACATCTTATGTGCGGAGAAGGCGAAGAAATCGACATCTAATTTCGACACGTCCACGGAAAAATGTGGAACGGATTGCGCTCCGTCGACGAGCACCAATGCCCCAGCCTCGTGCGCCATCGCCGTCATCTCGGCCACAGGATTGATGGTCCCCAACATATTCGACATGTGTACGAATCCGACAAGCCGTGGCGACTCCGTCAACAGATCGCGATAGTCGTCCATATCAAGCAATCCATCGGGTGTGACGGGGACGAATGCAAGTCGCAGGTCGAGCACTGCAGCCAGAATCTGCCAAGGAACCAGGTTGGAATGATGCTCCATCTCCGTCAGAAGGATGAGATCGCCGGGTTTCAGGTTGGCGCGTCCCCAAGCATTGGCGACGAGATTGATTGCTTCTGTGGTGTTGCGGGTGAAGATTACCTCGCGCCAAGAAGGTGCGCCTATGAACGCTGCCACCTGTTTACGGGCACCCTCATAAGCCTCCGTCGCCTCTTCCGCTAGTTGGTGGATGCCGCGATGAATATTTGCATTCTGCTGTTCATAGTAGGACGACGAGGCGGCGATCACTTGATTGGGCTTCTGCGACGTAGCTGCAGAATCCAGGTATATCAGAGGCACACCCGGTCGTGTTTCCCGCGCAAGCACCGGAAACATCGCTCGGATGCTCTCGACGTCGAGTACCGCCGTCTCTGTCCCGGATCGCATGCCTGGTTTCCTGACCCGGGCTTCAGCGCGACCTGGAACGCCGGGATCGACGCCGGGTCGCCGGCCGGATGTTCTTGCTCCCCTGTGGACACCAGAGGACTCGGTCGGGAACCTTCCAGCCGTTTGTGAGGTAAACGTCTTGCACGAATTGCACCGCTACACGTTTCTCCTCCGCCTGTACGACAACCCCCTCAAGCCAGTCTCGTACCCGATTACCGTCCTCATCGTGGTCGCAATATACATCGACACGGTCGCCAACCTCGTAATGAGTTGGTGTAATTTTCCCCTCGATCAACGGATTCATCGATTTTTCTGTCACCTACTGCCCCCAATCTACCAAGAGGCCGAACTGCCCAAATTAAATTCCTGAAGAAAGTGTCGAGAGCTTACTATCTATCATACCCTTGAATCGCTCTCGCACGCCCTCAAAAGGGATTCGCTCCATAATGGGTGCGAAAAACCCGTCGATCATTAATCGCTCCGCCTGTGGTCTTGTAAGACCACGAGACATTAAATAGAAAATCGGTTCTTCTTCAAGCTGACCGATCGTGGCGCCGTGTGTACAACGCACGTCGTCGGCAAGGATTTCAAGACCAGGTATCGAATCCGCTCTTGCGTCCTTGCTAAGTACTAGATTCCGGTTTGCCTGGTAGCCATCGGTATTCTGGGCGTCTTGTGCAACGTAGATCATCCCTTGCCAGACCGAACGACTTCGCCCGACGAGGGCACCTTTGAAAAGTAAATCGCTCGTTGTGTTAGGCGCCATGTGGTTCTGCTGGGTATCGTGATCGAGATGCTGCACGCCGTCTGCAAAGTAGAAACCGGACATCCTGCCCTCAGCACCCTGTCCGATCAGATCGATTTCGGTGAAATTCTTCGTCAAGTGACTGCCGACACCACCGAAGATCCAATCCAGACGGCCGTCTTTTTCAACTCTCGCCCGTTCATGGGTAAAGTTCCAAACGTGCTTTCCAAGATTTTGAACCTCGACAAAAGTGAGGTTGGCGCCTTCCCCGACATAGATTTCCACGATCCCGGCATGCATCGCCTCCCCCTCGCCTTCTGAGGGAGACGCCGCCTCATGAACATAGGTCACCGAAGCTCCGTTGTCGACCACAACGAGCAGCCGGCTAAAGAACCCAGCCTCGGCGCCCGCCGGCCAGAATACGGAGTGCAACGGCATCTTGACATCTACGCCTTTAGGAACGTAAAGGAGCACCCCGTCCCGCGCAAGCGATGCAGCGAGTGCAGAAAACTTCCCTTCATCATCCGCGACCATCTGACCAATGAAAGTGCGCAACAACGCTTCCTGCTCTTTAACCGCAGTTGCCCAATCTGCGAAAACGACACCCTGCTCTGAATGCTCTTGTGTCATTTCGACGAGGGGCGGTTGACCCGGTTGCACAACCAATAACGACCCATGCGCATCGCCGGCAAGGGGTCGAAGAAGAGCCGCATCCACAGTGCCATTCTCAACCTGGCGGATCGATAGCCGATCGGCAGGCAAAGTACGGATGTCCGTCCGTCGCCATGGTTCATCCTTCAATGTAGGCATCGGAAGGGTACGGGAATACTCCCACGCTTTCAGTCGTCGCTCAGCTAACCAATCTGGCTCCCCTAATTCCATCGCAGCAAGCTTGACGTCTTTTTCTGAATATGGAAACTCAGAAAGCCGATGTTTCCGAACCTCCCGCTTGCGCCTGGTAACCGTACGTGAACTCATTCTGCTCGTTTTCCTCTAAACTTACGTGGATTATGAAATGGGAATTACCCGATCGAGCCTTCCATCTGTAGCTGGATCAGGCGGTTCATCTCAACCGCATACTCCATCGGTAATTCCTTCACTAACGGTTCGATGAACCCGGAGACTACCATCGTGGTCGCTTCCTCTTCACTCAAGCCTCGGCTCATCAAATAGAATAATTGCTCCTCACCTACTTTACTCACCGAAGCCTCGTGACCGATCGTCACACCGTCCTCGTCGATCTCGATGTAGGGGTAGGTGTCTGACTGCGAGCGATCGTCGAGCAGGAGCGCATCACAAACCACGTTGGATTTCGCCCCACTCGCACCGTCGTGCACTTTCAACAAGCCTCGGTACGAAGCACGACCGCCACTCTTGCTGATCGACTTGGACGTGATCTTGCTGGTCGTATCAGGTGCGGCGTGAATAACCTTGCCGCCCGTATCCTGGTGTTGCCCTTCGGCGGCAAATGCCATGGAAAGGATCTCCCCATTCGCGCGAGGGCCGACGAGATAGCAGGATGGATACTTCATCGTTAGTTGACTCCCCAGGTTGGCGTCCACCCATTCCATCTTTGCATCTTCATGAACAATCGCGCGTTGAGTCACAAGATTGTAGACGTTGATCGACCAGTTTTGTATCGTGGTATACCGGCACCGAGCACCTTTCTTCACTACGATCTCGATCACACCGCTGTGGAAGGAATCTGTTGTGTACGTTGGAGCTGTACAGCCTTCCACATAATGCATCTGCGCGCCCTCATCAACGATGATTAACGTTCGCTCGAATTGCCCAATGTTGGCTACATTCAAACGAAAATACGCTTGTAGAGGCAGTTCCACTTTCACGCCCGGTGGCACATAGACAAAGGAGCCGCCTGACCAAACAGCACTGTTGAGTGCTGCAAATTTGTTATCCGTCATCGGGATCACGGTCCCGAAATATTCTCGAAAAAGATCTTCGTGCTGACGTAGTCCGTCCTCGATGCTTACGAAAATCACACCCTGCTCTTCCAGGTGTTCTTGGACGCTGTGATAAACCATCTCCGATTCATACTGAGCACCCACACCCGCAAGGAATCTCTGCTCCGCTTCGGGGATCCCCAAGCGTTCAAAAGTTTTCTTGATGGTATCCGGTACATCGTCCCACGACTGTCCTTCCTCTTCTGCTGGGCGCACATAGTAGTAAATATCATCCAAATTAAGGCGAGAGAGATCGCCGCCCCAAGTGGGCATCGGACGCTCAAGGAAATGGTTGAGCGCCTTGAGTCGAAACTCGAGCATCCACTCTGGTTCGCCCTTCATCGCTGAAATCTGGCGGACCACATCATGATCGAGACCCTTGCGCGTCTTATATACTGAAACATCAGGGTCACTGAAGCCGTATTTATACCGATCCAATCCCTCGAGATGGTCGAGGTCAGCCGACGTCGCCATACTTACACCTCCACAGGCCTACCGTTATGTCTCTTTCGAATCCACTCGTACCCTTGCTCTTCAAGTTGTAGGGCTAATTCCGCCCCGCCGGATTCGACGATGCGACCGTCAAGCATCACGTGGACGTAATCCGGCTTGATGTAATTCAAAATCCTTTGATAATGGGTGATGATGAGCACGCCTAAGTTGGGACCAGCGAGCGCGTTGACGCCAGTAGATACGATTTTCAGAGCGTCAATATCTAGCCCAGAGTCCGTCTCATCCAGAATGGCAATCTCAGGCTCTAAGACAGCTAATTGTAGGATTTCGGCGCGCTTCTTCTCGCCCCCCGAAAATCCCTCGTTGAGATATCGACCTGCAAATTCGTGCGACATCTCGAGCAGATCCATCTTCTGCTTTAAAAGCTTACGAAATTCCGGTATGCTGATGCCCTTATCCTCTGCGTCTTTTTCCTTGCGCTTGGCGTTGATTGCCATACGAAGAAAATTGGCCAACGAGACGCCAGGGATCGCCACAGGGTATTGAAACGCCAGGAACAAGCCCCGCCTGGCTCGGGCATCAGGATCGAGGTCGAGCAGATCCTCTCCATTGTAGCGAGCTTTTCCCTTGGTAATCTCAAAATTTGGATGGCCCATTAAGGCATAGGCTAGCGTAGATTTGCCAGTCCCGTTAGGACCCATAAGGGCGTGAATTTCGCCTTGCTTCACCTCTAAGTTGACGCCCTTAAGGATCTCGGCGCTCTCCACAGAAACATGCAAATCACGGATTTCGAGCTTCGTGTCCATCAACAACCTCCGGCCGCAACCGACGAGGTTGCGACCTGATCTCGCGGGATTCCAGGCGGGATTATAGCACCCTTCTGCCCCTATGTCAATATTTTTGATAAAAATAAGAAATATTCGAGCTTTCCGATCGAATGTGTTTCTCTTGAACTGTACTTTATGAACGGTACTTCGAGAGGGATAAAAATGATAAAAATCTAAAATATTGACAGTTTGAATCCCTGCGGGTATACTCGCGATTGTATGGCTACTGGAACTCGTGATCTCATTTTGCGTTCTCTGCGTTCTCAAGGCGAGCGCACCGTCAAGGAACTGGCGGAAATCGTGGGGATTTCCCCGGTGTCCGTTCGTCATCACCTGACTAGCTTGCAAGCCGATGGCCTGGTGAAGGTCAAAGAGGTCAGGCAAGGCGTCGGTCGACCACACCACGTTTTTCTACTCACAGACGAGGCGTTGGAACTGTTTCCCACGCGCTACCTCCGCTTGGTCAACCGGTTGCTCGACGAGATCAAGGACAGTATCTCGGATGACAAGGTTGAAGAACTCTTCTTAGGGATCGCAGATTCGATGGCCGAATCCTATGCACAGCAGGTCAAAGGCCTACCTCTCCCGGATCGTTTACGACGACTCGTCGATCTGCTCTCAGAAGAGGGATTCGATGCAGAACTCGAGGAAGTTGATGAGCGCATCATTATCCGCGAATTCTGCTGCCCCTATTTGAAACTGGCACAAGATCATCCTGAGGTTTGTGTACTCGAGCAAGACTTCATCGCCAGGGCACTTTCTGTCCCCGTCGAACGTATCACTTGGCTAGCCAAAGGGGATACCTTCTGCGCTTTCGCTGTCTCCCCTTCCTCAGGAGAACTTTCCCAATGACCGAAGAGAACACCGTACCGCAGACCCTATGGGAAGTAGATTCGACCCACCCAGAACTTGCGGAACAAATTCGCGACGCGTTGCGCGAAGTAGTCGATCCTGAACTTGGACTTAACGTCGTCGAGCTGGGTCTGATCCGGGATGCCAGCGTATCCAAGGAAAACCTTCACCTGAGGATGATACTCACAACACCATTCT
>WVZH01000117.1 GCA_011772595.1 Anaerolineales bacterium | reverse complement strand
TGAATCGATCCATCATAGGGATCGGTCAGAAAATCGAGTTCTCGGCTGAACTGAGCCGCAACGCCCAGGGTGAGGGTGACCGTTCCGTAAGACCCGTTCTTGTCCTCGGAGGTCTGAATCATTAACCCCTCCATGGGACTNNGTCCCGGGCTGGGTTTTGTCGCTATATGAGAGGTATAGAAACCTGCCGTCAGTTGTGCGGCCGTCTGAAACAAAGATTTTGCTAACTCCCACAAAATCGTCAGCAAGGGCTTGATCAAGCTCACTATCATCGATCGAAAGCTGCCCGTCGCTCCCAGTTTTAATACCTATCTGCGATAGCACGACATAGTCACCGGTGAGTCCCGTGATCGATGTGCTGATGATGGCCCTGAGTTGCTGCTGAATGGTCCGCAACGTGACATCGCCCATCAGCGTCCCCGCAGTACTGGTTGTTGGATCGTACTGGAACTGTTGATCAATGAGGGAGATGGCCTCATTATAGGCATCAACAAAATCACTGATGGCCGATTTCACGCCGGCTGTATCGTTGGAAACCGTGACCGTGACGGTCTCTGTCGGATCAGCGGAAACCAGATCCAGGGTCACCCCCTCGATCACGTCGGTAATGGTATTTGAGTCCTTCGTCATAGAGATGTTGTCGACCACGATGCTTGCGTCCTGGGCCTCCTGAAGGGTGGGGACAAATACATCGATGGAGAAGCGATCACCCACCGAAAAAGTCCCGCTCCCTGTGAATTTGATTTCCACCCCCTGGGGCGTACTGTTCAGATCATCGTATATTTCGACCTTGTTGTCAGCCGAGAAGAAATCGTCCGAGCCCCATGTGACGCCGCCGTCTTCAGAGACCTTGAACATCGCCTGCTGTCTGGGGCCGCCTGTGGTGATTTCAACCAGATAGGTCTTGTTCATGGTTCCTGTATAGGTTCCTGAGGAGTCAACACTCCCACCCCACCCGTTGCCCGGATAGGCATAGGCGTCCTCGATACTGTTGGTGGAAAAATTGAGATCCGTATCATTGTCGGAAATGATGATCTCATTCGCCTCACCCGTATCGTTTGCCGTGAGGACCAGGCGATAGGGAGATGTGGGTGACCCGTCGTTGAGAATCGATGCGGTCACCCCCCCGCTCTGGGCATTAATCGCATCCTGGAAATCTGCCAGGGTCGTGTTTGAGTCAACGGTAATACTGATGTCACTCCCCGATCCGACCCTAAACGTAAACGTACCGCTCCCGCCACCGCTATAGACACCTGTCGTATCGGTGTCGTCCCAGCCCTGGGAAGCCAGCTTGTGGTTCTGGGCGAGTTGGTTAACGGTCACCGTATGGGTGGTGGCAACGGCGGAACTCGTGGCCGAAGCGGTCAAAATACTCTCATTACTTGAAGC
>WVZH01000369.1:1334-8536 GCA_011772595.1 Anaerolineales bacterium | reverse complement strand
CCATGAAGTGTTACCTATGTGTCCGGGTCAATGTGTTACCTATGTCCCCGGGTTGTACACCGCCGGGTCGCCCCTACGTGTGAACTTGAAATGTTGGGGTACACGCTCGTTTGCTTATGGATAATATTGTTTCCACGATTTTTTTTGTAGAGGCGCCCCAGCGGGGCGCCTCTACATTCGAACCACGTATAAATGAGAACAGCATGTTGATGAATTGAAATATGAGCCCATTCATCAGGTGGAGTTTGATTGTGAATTCTCTTGCCAATTCCAACCCTCGCCGCGGATAGGTGTGTGGCATTGAGGGCAACATCCATCTCGTATCTCGTTCCGTAATATGTCAAAACCCATGCGGATAATCAAGGTTGCACCACATACCGGACACTTTGTATTGTCATACGGATGACCGGGGACATTTCCGATGTATACGTAGTGTAGTCCGGCTTCCTTAGCACACTTACAGGCTTGTTCCAGCGTTGAGATACGCGTCGGGGGTGCGCGGAAGCGATATGCTGGATAGTAGCCACTGACGTGCCAGGGCGTCTCAGGTCCGAGATCCGAAACAATTCGCTGAGCGATCTCCGTCAAAGTGAGCTCATCTGAGTTGACCTCAGGGATGACCAACGTGGTGATCTCCAGGTGAATACCCAACACACGTGCCTGTTGGCAGCGTGCCCAAACCCTTTCGATATCGACCCCTTTGCAATATCGTCTAACGGTCTTGGGGCTCCCCTTTACATCCACGTTCATAGCGTCCAGCCCAGCTTCTGCCAGGATGGAAAGAGCCTGCTCAGTCATATAGCCGTTGGTGACATAGGTGTTGTACAGTGCTCGGGCGCGTGCGAGGCGAAAAACGTCGAGTGACCATTCCAGTGAAAGTGTAGGCTCGTTGAAACTGATCGAAGTTCCCTGGCAATTCGCCCTTTGTGTTTCTTCGACAAATCTCTCGGGAGACATATAACGACTATGCGGCCGTGGTGATGACTTGCTGATGTCCCAGTTCTGGCACCACGGACAGCCGAAATTGCAACTCCAACTTCCTGCAGTCAGCGCTCGGCTGCCGGGATAGAAGTGGTACAAGGGTTTCTTTTCGATGGGGTTGGCGGAAAGAGACGATACGGCACCATACGTGAGTGTATAGAGCTTATCCTGTACGTTGATGCGTGTGCGACACCAGCCAGTTCCTCCTTCGACGAGCAGGCACCGTCGCTCGCAGGTCCCGCAGAGGATCTTGTTTTCAAGCGTCTCTTGGAGAAGCGCCTCCCTTCGAATTGCAGGATTCATTTTCGTCATCCCAATATCAACAGACCAGAAAGACTAACGATCGCTACCAACAAACAAGTCTGAGGGATGCCTAAGATAGGGACAAACAGACCTGTGGTCAAGATGGCGCCCAAGCAACCCCCTACCAGGTCGGCTCCGTAAAGCATGCCCGCCGTTCGGCTGCGGTCTCCCTTTACAAGGGTAACCGAAAACGGGAAAGCAAGTCCTGCGAGCGCTCCTGCCAACATGGCCGTTAGTGGGAAGGCGAACCGAGGAGCAGGAAAGGGCAGTTGTGTGAAGAGCAGGAAAGTGAAGCTCAGTATGAGATTCGTCATTAGGACAACCATCAGTCCATATTTGGCTCTTGCTTTCCGCTGAAGAGCCCATGTTTCTAGCAGGCGGGTACTTGAAGTTCCTCCCATGGTCAGACCGGCCATAAAAGCTGCCACAATTAGACTAACATCGGCGAATAAAGAGCCGTGGAACACTTGGAAAGCGAAAAGGATCACCACCTGTAAGATCATTTGCGACAGCCCGACACTAGCTGTAATGAACGTAACTGTCCATGTTCCCGTCGAAGGCTCCCGTTTGGATGCACGCAACAAGCGGACAATTAAGACACATAGAAACAGCGGAGCGGCGATCCACCACAGGTTGAACAAACTTGCTCCTTCGAATGCGCCACGCAGGTTGGGATAGAACCTCGAGAGCCACAACGCCAAGTCGTAGTAGTAGCAGATGGGGGATAGGTCGTGGTTGATAGGTACACCTTGGATGGCTTCCAACTCACGCCGCACGATGTCAAAACGACCTGTGGTGAGCGTGTATTCAATGTATGCGGGTGTGACCCAGCTTGTTTCGATGCCGCGTGTATGTAATCGCTCGACCAAATCGGCGGGATCGAGTTGTATGGTGGTGTTGGAACTGAGGAAGAAGTTGTGCTCGCCGGGCAGAACGACTACCTGCGCGAAGATCGCTCGCAGGGTATGGAAAACGCTGCCGTTACGGCGCGCAAGTTCCGGGCTCAAGTAGTTCTCCGCTGAAGGTAAACCCAGTGCGAAAACACCACCCGGGTTGAGGATCGAGCGAACTTCGTTGAAGAATTCCTGAGTATAGAAGCGGTTGAGGGTCCCGGTGGAAGGCTCAGGCAAATCGAGGATGATGACATCAAAACGCTCCTTGGTTTGCTTGATGAAGACACGTCCGTCGTTGAGGTCCAGGTCCACTCGAGGGTTGTCCAAGATAAGCGCTTCTTCCGATGGGAGATGAAGTTGAGCCGCTTCGATCCGTAATGGATCGAGCTCCACATACGTCATCTGTTCGATGGGATGCTTGAGGATCTCACGCACATCACCAGCAACACCTCCTCCAATGAGGAGCACGGTTTTAGGGTCGGGATGTGATAACAATGGGAAGTGAGCGACCTCTTCGGGGAAGGTGCCCTGCGTTTCAAATGCCAGAAGGCCGTTCTCGAAGAAGACACGTTGTCCATCTCGGGCTTGAATGACCAGCCGACCGTAGGGTGAATCAGCTGCAAATAGCAATTCGTAGGCCGAGCCTGTGGAGGAACGAGAATACTGATGTCGGAGGGTATTTATGTGGAGATTTTGGCCCAGGGAGAGCGCGATCGGGATTCCCAGGGCGAGTGCTATCACGGGAGCCAACCGAAGAATCCTCCGATTGGAGAGGGGATCGAGGAGCAACCTGACGGAGATGGCGATGTCCACAGTTGATATTACGAGGGCGGTTTGATATGGGTCAAGGTGGTGGATCAAGAAGAAGCTGAACGACACACCACCTACAAAGGCGCCGAGACCTTCCCAAACGTAAGCATGACCTGCAGATCCTCCACGTTCGATGATCATCCGTACGCCGAGCGTGAAGAGCAGACCTGCCAGGAGACACAAAGGTGCCAGCGTAACAACGATGACGAGGACCGTGGGACCGAGTTCTGCGAATGCGCCTGGAGGAACGTTCAACAAGTTGCGACTGTTACGGATGATTGTGAGTTGAGCCGGAAGCAATATCCCTAGGGAAACGAATCCCAGAGCAAGCCACGTACGTGTAGCTATGGTGTGAACGATTAATCGTCCTAAACCCCACGCACCGACCGCCACCCAGCCTAACCACACCGTTAGAACCAAGCCAAAAAGCAATTCGTTGCCATAGAAAGTAGCCACCATTTCGCGCATGAGCAAGAACTGCGAGATGGACAAGGTGAATCCGAGAGCAGCCAGGGATAATCTCATCCGGCTCAATCTCCCGGTCCGAAGTGTCCCCTCGCGGTCTGCACAACCACGGTTTTCAAACCCGTTCCTTCCAACAGCCGCCTGATGGCTAGCATTTCTTGGGCACTAGGCCTACTTATGTCCCGTCGGCGGAAAGAGGGGAAATAATCGAGCACGCACACCTGAATTTCGGGATCGATACTGGCCAACTTCCTGCCAAAATCCTGGACCTCGCCAGGGTCGATGAGCGCTTGGTTGTACGGTAACCCTACACCGAGGAAGACATGATCTCGATGGTGAGAGGTGATGTGAGCGATGGCTTCCCAGGCCGTTGTGAGGTAGCGTTGTGCCAGGTTTCTATCGCATATTGCGGTGATGTGCATGAAGGTTTCAGTTCGAATCCCTTTGGGTTCGACGCCGATATCGGTCACACCTGCCTCGACGAGTTCGTCGATATAGTCAGGTGTAAGGAAGGTGCCGTTGGAATCCAGATGAAGCCTGGCGTTGGGGTCGGAGTTGTGCTTCCGCAGTGCGTGAAAATAGGTGACCAGCCAGCGGCGATTGAGCGTTGGTTCGCCTCCCGAAATGGCCATGCGATCCACTTGGTATCGATGACGGGCACGAGTCACTCGCCGAGCTGCCTCTTCCGGCGTGACTGCCGAAGAAGTGCCGTCGTAGGTCGTGGTGTAATTTTGACATTGAGGGCAACGGAGATTACAGCCTGCCGTCCAAATGGCGACCTCGATGTATTGGCGGCTTCGCTTCAAGGACCACGGTGTCGCTTTTCCGCCTACCGAATGAGGTTGAGGTCCGTGGATAATGCGCAACGGCGGGCTCTTGACGGGTGGGGGGACTTGCACGACCATTCCCTCAGAGACAGATTGCACGCAGGCTCTTGTGAGTTGTCCGTCCACAAGCACGGCGCACGTCCAACAGCCACCCGTGCGGCACGGGACAGTGAGGTCTCCTTCCCAGGGAACGTGCTCGATACGATGACCTGATCTCTCAATCGCAGACTTGAGGGTCACTTTTTCGGGTACGTTTATCGTATTTCCGTTCAAATTGATGGTGATTTGCTGACGAGGTTTTTCATCGGAGACAAATTTACGCGCTCGATAGGGACAACCTACTACACAAACACCGCAACCAACACATTCTTCCGGGCTGGGACAAAAGAGAACCTCCTGGCAAAACCCGCAGTTGGCGCAAGTTGACGGATCTACAACACTAACTTGATGCTCGTTCACCACTACTCTCCAAAGACGATGGCAGTGAAACTGTAAAGTGTCGCTTGATCGGTTATACAATCTACGGGTGAACCGGCCTTGAGACATAGGCTTTCTATGAACGTGTCTCGGTCCCACCCCTCCTCGATCGCTACCTGGGGGAGCATCACTGCTTGCCGCCCCTCTTGGAAGATCAACAAGCCGTGGGTTCCAACCTCGATCTGATCGATGTCCGTGAGGCGGTGAAGGGGAGACAGGACCGAGATTTCAATATGCAGGTGATCGAGTTCTTCGCGAGTGACAGGTGCGAATCGAGCATCTGACGTAGCGGCTTTAACCGCCATATGTTGGACGATCTGGTACAAGGGGGTGTCTGCCCAAAGGTGACCTATACAGCCGCGCAACTCACCTTCTTCCTTGAGCGTCACGAACACGCCGGCGCGGCGGAGTAAGACCTGATCTGTGATCTCGATCGGTGTAATTTGGCTGCTCTCGAGGTGTTCCTCGATTGCGGTACGAGCCAGTTGAAGTAAATTCCGACGTTGTGCGTCGTTCAATGCTGGGGGTTCGTAGCGCCAGAACATCAAGGATCCGTACCCTACCACTTGCTCTCTGTCTCCAACCGGGATGTCGCCTGAGTTCGCGTAGTGCAACAATGTGATATTGTTTGCATTTAGACCTTCCGCAATCAGCATAGTGGTCAGAATCGGTCCTTCTCCACAGGCACAAGTGAGAAGCTGGGGAATGTCTTCTGTCATCGAGCGCTCTAACGTCAGGCGCAAGATCTTTGTGTCGCCAGTTTCGATTGCTCCAAGCGTAGCAGAATCAACGTTGAGGGCATCTTCATAGGCGGGGTAGTGGGAAAGGTCGGAACTGGCGATGACCACGGCCGGCCTCTCGGAAAGGAACGGGATTAACGCATCCGCCAGCGCTTGTACGATTTCTTCATCATCGGAAGACATCAATATGGGGACGATGCTACAACCTGGGCATACACGCTGTAGGAAGGGAAGTTCGATCTCGATTGGGTGTTCCCCTTGATGGGCAGTGTAATCGGCTTGGATGCGAGGATCGGCGTCGACTAGCGCTTGGGCTAGTTCAACGTTCACTGGGACGATGCCAAGCGGGGTCTCGAATCCGCCATCTGCCCATACAGAGATCGGACTGGATAGTGGCGTCTGATGGTCGGAGGCGATGATGACGGCGCTCTCATAAGGGACGCCTTCCAATTGCTTGAATCCATGTGCGGCGACATGCCCTGAATAGACATAACCCGCATGGGGGACGATGATGGCGATCGGTTCTCCGTCGATCGGTCGTACAGCTGACAGGAATCCATCAACCATTATAGTGAGTTCTTGCGGATCATCGGGGTACCATAGGCCGGCAATGACGGATGAACGTATGCGACCAGAGGTGGGTGTAGGTGTGTAATGGGTTGTGGTCGGGGATGGTTGGTCGGGTGTTCTGACCTTTGGTGTAGGGGTAACACTAGAGCGTCTAGTGGCACAACTTGTCACAATGAGTGCAAGAACTATGAACACATTGAGACGTTTCATCCTTGCCTCGTTTCTACTTTCCACGACTTGAGGTCGCTTCCGTGTCCCAAATGCACACCGGTGGAGGTTGGTGGGACACTCGTGCTCCGAAACTATGTGTCCGGAGGACCGGGCTGGACCTCAACGGGCTCGCCCTCGGGTTCACCAGGCCACCAAACACCCGGAATTGGCTCGCCACAATATTCGCAGATACCTCCATCGAGGTGATACTCGTAGACAGCGAATCCTTGTCGGAGAATGAGGGGTTTGCCACACGTGTGACAATAGGTATTGTTACCAGGGTGGCCTGGCACGTTTCCAACGTATGCGTACCGTATCCCTTCTTCCTGAGCGATCTGGTGTGCTTTCTCAAGCGTCTCAATTGGTGTTGGTGGTAAGTTCATCAGCTTGTATTGAGGATGAAAACGACTGAAGTGCAGAGGGACGTCCGGGCTGAGGTCTCTTGCCAACCAGCGGGTCAGTGCGCGTAATTGCTCGAAACTGTCGTTGAGCGTTGGAACTACCAGGTTGACGATCTCCATGTGCACGCCCATCTCGTAGATCGTTTCAATCGCCCGTAGTACAGGTTGGAGTTCGGCGCCACACACATCTCGGTAGAAATCCTCGTCGTATCCTTTGAGATCGATCTTGATAGCATCGACGACATTGCAGAGTTGCCGCAGGGGTTCAGATTCAATGAAGCCGGCGGAAATGACCACGTTTCGCAAACCGGCATTACGTGCGAGTCGCGCAGTCGTTGACATGTATTCGTAGAAGATGACTGGTTCGGAGTAGGTGTAGGCGATTACCGGCGCGTCGTATTTGCGGGCGAAGTAGACGACATCTTCAGGTGGGAGATCGGTATTTTGCGTCTCCTCTGGCGCGCGTTGTGAGATGGTCCAATTCTGGCAGTAGAGACATCGGAGATTGCATCCAGCGGTGGCGAT
>WVZH01000369.1:0-1302 GCA_011772595.1 Anaerolineales bacterium | reverse complement strand
CCGGCCGCCTCGATTTTCCCGCACCCTGCAATGGCCGCGTTCGCCCTCGGCGATGATACAGTAGTGCGGACAGAGGTTGCAGCGTGCATAGTTTCCGGTATGCGGAATGTGGCAATAGGAGACAGGCAGGGAGTCTTCGCTCGTACTATGGCAATCACCGCAATTGAGGGAGCCTTCGCTTGAAAACGAGGCGTAATACGCCGCCTCGATGGACCAGGGGTCGGGCAACTCGATGGGGATGTCCTGCGCGATCCCAGACAATGGACGTTCCCACCATCGACGCTTCAGGATCCACGCGTACGCACCTGCACCTGCGCTGCCAAGAGCGCCGAGCCAGAATAGGAATTGGCGACGGCTAAGTCCTGTCATTGCAACCCTGTGCTTCTTGCGCGAAGGGAACTTCTTGGTAAATGAGTTCCTGAAAGGTCAGAGCATGTTTGGGTGTTTTTGTTCTTTCCGGGTTGTATCGATCGAATTCCCAACGGATCGGGTTGTCTTGGATGTATCCACGGAATTGATTCAAGGTGTCATTGTTTCTGATAATGTGCCCAAAGTAGCCTCTTTGCCACATCGGTATGTCGTGAACACCTAGGTCCGCCCCNNGCGATTTTTCCGAATTCGTTGAGGTGCATTTTCGCGTAAACGATTTCGTCAAATAACTGCTTGCGATGATGCGTACAGATTGTGACAAAGTTGGCGCCAGGTCGCGCATCGTCGTAATTGGGTAACCTTGTGAACCGCCTCTGTCTGGTCATTGAATTACTATTCTATGCGATACACTTTCAAAATTAATTGGCAAGGGCGAAGCATCCGGAGAAAGATAAACCACGGGTTCTACCCAAACCCCGGAAGCTTCGCCCCAACATCCGGTTTCGACGTTTTCAGAACCCATGCAAGCTCTCCAGTCGAACCGTGCGCACCAGCCACGGCACACCGATGAATGTGAAGAGAACCACGCCGTATCCAATCACCGACAACCACGCCGAACGACGACCTCGCCAGGTGCGCAGCGAGCGAACGTGGAAAACCATCAAGTACCAAAGCCAAGTGACCAGCGCCCAGATCTCCTTAACATCCCAACCCCAGTAACGACCCCATGCATTTTGAGCCCAGATCGCACCGGTGAGGATGCCCAGTGTCAACCAAGGAAATCCCAAAGCCACCGAGCGATCCATATTCCGCTCGATTTGTACAACTGGTATCAACTTTTCGGGAGAATCTTCGTTCGTACCGCGCTTCGTCAACCTCGCGAGTGCCAGTCCGGCTGCCACACCAAAGGCACCGTAAGCGATGAGCGTACAT
>WVZH01000108.1:825-1188 GCA_011772595.1 Anaerolineales bacterium | reverse complement strand
CTGGCCAGGCGAGACCCTTACTGGATGGGACCTATCTATCATGCCCTGGGGGTAAGTGTAGCCAGCATTTATCCTCAACAGACCCCAGATGAGCATACCCCCGCCCGCCTCTACGACCCTGACTATGATTCAGGCAAAGAAAATGACCCCTGGTGCCATTTTCGTCCTATCTCCCGCCGTGAGGCTTATCAGGCTGATATTACCTACGGCACCAGTAGTGAGTTTGGCTTTGACTACCTCCGCGACAATATGGCGGTAGACCTATCCCAGGGCGTGCAGGGTGAGCTAAACTATGCCATCGTTGATGAGGTAGATAACCTTCTCATTGATGAAGCACGCACCCCGCTTATTATCAGCGCTCCT
>WVZH01000108.1:329-783 GCA_011772595.1 Anaerolineales bacterium | reverse complement strand
AGAGAGGGCTTGCTGAAGTCGCCTAGTCTTTATGACCCGGCAAATTATTCCTTGACTCGCTACCTGGAGAATGCCCTCAAAGCCCATGTCCTGTTTAAGAGGGACCGCGACTATGTGGTCAAGGATGGTCAGGTTATTATTGTTGATGAGTTCACCGGCCGGCTGATGTTTGGTCGCCGCTACTCAGAGGGGCTGCACCAGGCAATAGAAGCCAAGGAGCATGTCAAGGTTCAGCGGGAGAGCCGGACCTTTGCCACCATTACCATCCAGAACTACTTCCGCATGTATGACAAACTGGCCGGTATGACCGGCACTGCCGTTACCGAGGCTGAGGAGTTTCACAAGATATATAACCTTGAGGTGGTAGTTATCCCTACCCATAAGCCGATGATTCGAGATGACCATCCTGACCGAGTTTACAAGAATGAGGAGACCAAATTCCGAGCGGTGGTTA
>WVZH01000108.1:0-171 GCA_011772595.1 Anaerolineales bacterium | reverse complement strand
GAAGCTTATATCATTGCCCAGGCGGGGCAGCCGGGGGCGGTAACTGTGGCTACCAATATGGCGGGACGCGGCGTTGATATTGTGCTGGGAGGAAGCCCTGATGGGCAGAGTGAGACGGAGTGGCAGGAGAAGCATAATAAGGTGGTTGAACTCGGTGGGCTTCATGTTTTG
>WVZH01000176.1:2379-8630 GCA_011772595.1 Anaerolineales bacterium | reverse complement strand
ATGGCGGAAGTGGGCGTGATCCCGACGCTCTCGAGCCTGATAGGCGATGCGAGCATGCCGGAGTACTTCGGTGTGTTCCTGGAGCAGTTGGAGACGGCGCAGGCGCGCGTGCCGCATCCCAAATGGAGCGACATGGACAGCGCCATCAACAACGCCTTCCAGCGCATGCTGCGCGGTGAACAGACCGTACAAGCCGCGCTCGACCAGGCCGCGGATGAGATCAACGCCATCTTGGCTGGCCAGCCGCTTCCCGAGCCCGTTGCTGAGGTTGAACCCGTCTCGATCACCTACTGGCACACGATGAGCGACCCGGAGACGGAGCAGCTGGAGAACGTGGTTGCGGCCTTCGAAATCCTCAACCCTGGGATCACGGTGGAGACGACGCGCTACGCTTACGACGACTTCAAACCAGCTCTGCTGACCTCGATCGCCGGCGGCGAGGCGCCGGACACCGCCAGGCTGGACATCGCCTGGGTGTCGGAGTTCGCCGATCAGGGAGTGCTCATGCAGCTCGATGGGGTGATGCCCGGGTTTGAGGACATCATCGCCGGTACATTCCCGGGACCTTTGTCGACGAACTATTGGCAGGGACACTACTACGGGCTGCCGCAGAACACCAACACGCAGGTGCTGCTGTGGAACTCGGAGGTCTTCGGGGCGGCCGGGGTCGCTGCGCCACCGGCGACGCTAGGAGAGTTTGCGCAGGTGGCGTGTGACCTGACAAAGGGCGAGGAGCAGTACGGCTACGCTTTGGGCGGGACGTACTTCTGGGCACCGGCGCCGGTCTTCTATGCCATGGGCGGGGCGGTGGTGGACGCAGGGATCACGACAGCCACTGGGTATGTAAATGGTCCGGAGAGCGTAGCGGCCTTCACGATGCTCAAGGGGCTGTTTGATCAGGGCTGCATCTCGCCGAACCTGCTGGGCGGTGGCATCGGGACGGCGGATGGACATGCGACAGGACTGTACGCCATGATCATCGATGGGCCGTGGATGGTGGACATCTACAAGGGCAACTACCCAGACTTCGAGGTGAACTTTGCGCCGATACCGACCGGGCCGGACGGGACGACGAGTTCGGTGGTGGGCGGAGAGGACGTGGTGATCTTCGAGGGCACGGAGCACGCCGAAGCGGCGATGAAGTGGGCGGCGTTTCTGCTGAGCGAGGAATCGCAGCGCATGATGGCGGAAGTGGGCGTGATCCCGACGCTCTCGAGCCTGATAGGCGATGCGAGCATGCCGGAATACTTCGGTGTGTTCCTGGAGCAGTTGGAGACGGCGCAGGCGCGCGTGCCGCACCCCAAGTGGAGCGACATGGACAGCGCCATCAACAACGCCTTCCAGCGCATACTGCGCGGTGACCAAACCGTCCAGGAAGCGCTCGATGAGGCTGCTGAAGAGATCAACGCCCTTCTCAAGTAGGGCAAACCCTAAGCCCCGCCGTCTCTATTGAGGTGGGGCTTATTCCTTGGTTCGTGACTCGATGTGCAGATCAGGGTAGGATTAGCCAACTATGAACATCCGCATTCGTAAGCCGCTGCGGCAAATCCCGACCGCGCTGGTCTTCATCCTACCCGGCCTCATTTTATTCATCGTATTTATCATCGGTCCTATGCTGTATTCCCTGCGCATAAGTTTTTATGATTGGAAGATCCTCAACCCGGACCAATCGACATGGATCGGTTGGGGGAATTACACACGTGCGCTGGGTGATCCCATCTTCCGGCGGGCGGTGCTCAACACGCTTGCCTACAGCATCGTCACCGTCCCGGCTCAGATTATCCTGGGTGTGGGGGTCGCCATACTGCTCAACCAGCAAATCCGGGGCAAGGCCTTTTTCCGGGTGATGTACTACCTGCCGGTGATCACCTCCTGGGTGATTGTGAGCTTGTTGTTCGAATATATGTTCAGCGGACAAGCCGGATTGATTAACTACTTACTGCGCGATGTACTGCATGTGTTTGACAAAAATATCCTATGGCTAGCGGACCCCATCCTGATCTTTGTGCCGATCCATTTGCTCGAGATCTGGAAGGGGGTGGGGTGGGTGGCGGTGATCGCGCTGGCGGGCTTGCAGGTCATCCCGGAGCATTTGCACGAGGCGGCTGAGGTGGACGGCGCAGGGTCTTGGCAGCGCTTCCGCTTTGTTACCCTGCCTCTACTGGCACCCACGCTCGCCTTCCTCTTTGTGGTCCGTACGATTGGTACGCTAAACGGTTATATCTCCAACCTGCTGATCACCAACGGAGGGGACCCCCTCGATCTGACCCACTTCATCCTTACCTTGATGTATGAAGCCACCTTTACACGCTTGGACTTCGGTTACGGTGCCGCCATCAGCTATCTATTGACCGTCTTGATCTTCGTCATCAGTATCTTTCAGATCCGCATGCTGCGCAGAGATGTGGAGTACTAAGCTCATGGGGAAAAAGGCTCGTCAGCGGCTTCAGCTCTTCATCATCTACGCTCTCCTGTTGGGGGGTGTGGTGATTACGGTCCTTCCATTCTGGTATATGCTCATCACCTCCTTCAAACCCCAATCGTATATCTTTGAAATGCCGCCGCGCTTGATCCCCACAGAAGTTACTCTCAAGAATTACACCGCCGCATTAGGTAAGGATCTCTTTGACCTTTATTTTCTCAACAGCCTCTTTGTTGCTATTACCAGCACAGCGCTCACGGTGGCGGTTTCATCGATGTTGGCTTATGCCTTCGCCAAGTTGGAGTTCCCCGGTCGAGAGTTGATTTTCCGCACGCTCCTGATCGGGATGATGATCCCGTCAGTGATGCTGATCATCCCGCAGTTTATTGTTGTAAGGTGGTTGAAGCTTTACAACACCTTCTTCGCGTTGATCTTCGTCTACGTGACCATGAACTTGAGCATGCAGACCTTCCTGCTGCGCGGCGTTTTCGAGGGAATCCCGCGTGACTTGGAAGAAGCAGCGCTTATGGACGGCGCTAGCCGCTGGACGATCTTCTGGCGGATGATCCTACCACTGTCACGCCCAGGTCTGGCGGTCGTGACGATCTTCACCTTCCTCTTCAGTTGGACAGAGTTTCCATGGGCGCATGTGGCGATCAAAGAGACCACGCGACGCACATTGCCCATTGCGATTGCCCTCTTTCAGGGTCAGCACTTGACGGAATGGGGGCAGGTGTTTGCAGCCTCGGTCGTCGCCATGATCCCCATTGTGATCGTGTTCGTCGTCTTCCAACGCCAGTTCATCCAGGGCATTGCCACGACCGGCATGAAGGGGTGATGGATGCGGCTGCTTGATCTGTATCCACTGCGTGGAGCGTATAAACCTGGCGAGGCTATATCGCTAGAAGTGACAGTAGAGGCCACGCGGGTTGAACAGGGAGAACTTCGCCTGACCTGCTACCACCTGAACCATGTGGAGCAGACGTTCAAGATCCCGATTAAGGCGCAAGCAGGGCAGCACACCCTTCCGATCACCTTCAACCTGACCTCGAACATGACTAGAGGCTACGGGCTTGAGGCCGAGTTGGTTGACCAGCAGGGACAAGTCACCGGTCGGGCAGCAACGGCATTTGATGTACTCGAGTCATGGCTGACCTTTCCCCGTTATGGCTTTCTAACGGATTTCGAAGCTCACCGATCCACAGCCGAAGCATCAGCATGGCTTGCGCGCTTCCATATCAATGGTCTGCAATTCTACGATTGGCACTACCGGCACGACCATCATGTACCGCCTGAAGATGAATACGTTGACCCGCTTGGGCGTGCGCTCTCCCTCGAGACCGTTCGGGAAATGATCAACCACGCGCATGGGCATGGAATCGCAGCCATGGCCTACATGGCAGTTTACGCCGCTTCGCTGCCATTCGCTGAGCAGCACCGCGATTGGAGATTGTACGATGAGCATAACCAGCCCATTAACTTCGAGGACTTCCTGGGTTTAATGGATCCGAGCGCTAATGGAGCCTGGGTGGACCACTTGATCGGGGAGTGCGAACGCACGCTCAATGAGCTCCCATTCGATGGTCTGCACGTCGATCAATACGGGGATCCGAAAGAGGGTTTCAACCTGCAAGGTGAACCCGTCGATCTGCCGAGTGCTTTTCAGGACTTCATCCGTCTGCTGAAAGACCGCTTTCCCGAGAAAAGTGTCACCTTTAACGCTGTCGGAAACTGGCCGATCGAGGCTTTGGCTGTAGCCCCTCAGGACTTCGTTTATATCGAAATCTGGCCCCCGACACCGACCTACCAGGATATTTACGACGTGGTTCGAGGGGCGAGGCTGAAATCGACCGGCAAGCCGGTCGTCGTGGCGCTGTACATTCTGGTTGAGCATGCTGCGAATATCCGCCTCGCCGATGCCCTGATCTTCGCTTCAGGCGGTTCCAGGATCGAACTCGGTGAGCAGGGACGTCTGTTGACGGACCCCTATTTTCCAAACCATCAGGCGCTCACGCAGGACCTCAACGCCGTTTTGAGGCGCTATTACGATTTCGCTGTTCGTTATGGAGATCTGATTGGACCTTCCGCCGCGGAGATTGTGATTGAAGAACTCTCGGAACCAGACAGTATCTGGTTCATCCCCAGGCGTTTTGGAAATTGGATGGCATTGCACCTCATCAATTTCACGGGGCTCGAGGGGGCAAAGTGGTGTGAACGTCATCGTGCGCCCGAAAGTCTTCAAGAACTATCCATATCCATTCCCATCACGGATGGGATTCGTGAAGTATGGTGGGCCAGTCCGGATGGGGCACAGATGGCCTTGACACCGGCGCCATGGGACGCCGAGGATGGTCGCATCCAGGTGACGATCCCATCGCTGGACTTTTGGACGATGATCGTTTTCGAGATGGGGGATGACGAGGCATGACATCGACGGCTGACCTGGTTGAACGCAGCATAGAGATCATCCTTGAGCATCAATCTCCAACGGGAGCCTATCCCGCTTGCCCTACATTTCCTACGTATCGCTATTCATGGTTTCGTGATGGGGCGTTTACAGCCTACGCTGTGGGTTTGGTCGGTAAGCGTGAAAGCACAGTTCGTTTCTTCGATTGGGCTGCGGATGTGATTAATGCACGTGAGGAAGCAATCCATCGTGCAGTGGAAAAGGCGCATTCAGGAATCGCTCTGGAAGCGGGTGATGTTCTTCACACTCGGTATGCCCTTGATGGAAAAGCGGCAGACGAAGCGTGGCCCAACTTTCAGCTGGACGGATTCGGCACCTTGCTATGGTCCCTGGGGGAGCATGATCAACGGGATGGAAGGCCACTTCCAGAATCGATGAAAAAAGTCGCCCACCTGATTGCGGATTACCTGGTGGCTCTCTGGAGATTGCCTTGCTACGATTGTTGGGAGGAGTTCCCGAAACAGATACACACCCACACACTGGCCGCGATTTACGCCGGATTGAACGCCAGTCAGGCATTGACGGGTCGAGATCATCATGGAACGCTCAGAGAAATTCGAGATTTTATCTGTACACATGCTTTTAGGCATGGTCACTTTGTGAAATATGTGGGAACGGATGATGTGGACGCCAGTTTGCTGGGCCTAGCCGTACCCTATGCCCTGTTCCCGTTGGATGATCCCAGGATCCAACACACGGTCGAACAGATCGAGGCCAGACTGCGGAAGGGTGGTGGTGTCCATCGCTATGAGGCCGATACGTATTACGGTGGGGGAGAATGGGTGCTCCTCACCGCTTGGCTGGGTTGGTATTATGCGCTTAGTGGTGCGCGAGAAAAAGCGCAAAGCATTAAACATTGGATTGAGGAGCAAGCCGACCATGAAAGTTTGCTTCCAGAACAAGTTCCTGAGACTCTCAATGACCCGGCGATGTACAAACCCTGGCGTGATCGCTGGGGAGAGATTGCCCGACCGCTGCTCTGGTCCCACGCCAAGTATCTCATCCTCTGCAATGCCTTGGAAGCATCAGCCATTGGCCGNNGCGTTCATGCGCAAGATTCACAAATCCAGTTCCCATTATTCCCATCGTCATCAGCGCTACTCGCAGGTAGCGGCGAACATGCACGTGCGCCATAAGCTCGCCAAGGTGGCCATCGAAAGGGGAGGACCGCCTCCACAAAGCATCCAATGGGGTCGGGAAAGGCAAGATTTGGTTGGGGATGCACTCTCCATCGGCAGAGCCAGTGACAATGATATCGTCCTCCAGGATCCTCAGGTCGACTCTCATCACTGTCGTCTTGAGCGCCAGGGAGAGGATTGGTTTCTTGTTCACCTCAGTAAACGCAAGGAAACATTCGCCAAT
>WVZH01000176.1:0-2288 GCA_011772595.1 Anaerolineales bacterium | reverse complement strand
ATGAGCAGGAAGCAGCAAAGCTTCTTCGTCGTGGCCAACGTATGGAAAAGCGAGGTGACTTTCCAACAGCTGTCGATTGCTATCTACGGATTCTTGCGCTAAATCCTAGCAAGACCTTTACGATGTACTTCGCAAACAACAACCTCGGTTTTTCACTCAACCAACTAGGCAAATACACCGAAGCGGAGCCCTATTGCCGGGAGGCGATCGCGATCAACGATCGAAGACACAACGCCCACAAAAACCTGGGTGTATCTATGNNCCCGTTTGGGAGACACGATCCCAGACCCCGCTGTTTGTCATCGCGAGCCCTGGGGAGGCGACGCGATCCCCAAGCCGTGAGTTGGGGATTGCTTCGTCGCTGCGCTCCTCGCAATGACAGGCGGTGGTTATCGCGAGCCCTGGGGAGGCGATCGCGATCAACGATCGAAGACACAACGCCCACAAAAACCTGGGTGTATCTATGCAGTGCCAGGGTCGCTATCCGGAAGCCGCAGAAGCCTACCTGGCGGCGGTTGAACGAGAGCCCGGTGATCCGAGAGCATTGAACCATTTAGAAGAACTTTATCAAGCGCATCCGGAAATCGCGGCTCATGTTCAGGATTTTGATGCACGGTTAAAAGAATGCCGCATGTTAGCTGCCGCGTCCAAATGATGCTTGGCGCAGGGTATCTTGATCGGATGGACACATCCCGGAAAATGGTAATCGTTGCCAATGGGTGCAGGAATTTCGGTTGATGCCCCAATCAGGAACACAGCAATGGATGAACAGCAGTGGAGCAAATATATTCGAATCGAGGACATCTGTTTTTTCTCAAGAGCCCAGCTCCTCGAACAAGATTACGATCCGATAACAGATGGGGTTGTTGATCTTGCTTATCTCAAAGAACGCTATGGTCGTCATGCCCGCCTCGACCATGCCGCCGACCGTTACTCCGGAACCCGCTTCGGCGTCGGCCCATCCAATTCCGAAGACTTTCAGGGATTCAAGTGTGTTGATGAGCTAGAATGTTCGGCGACTTGCTGCCCGCATCGCCTACCATAAGTCAAGGGGCGCAGCTATGTGAGTACCCGCAGCAAGTTCGCGGGATCCTACGGCCCCAAGGCGCGCTCCAGGACGAACTGGATGACCAAAATGATCGCCGGCAGGAACAGCGCCGTGACCAGCCCGCGCACCGTCTCCGGCTGCCACGGCCAGGTGGGGATCCTGGCCAGCGCGCTCCGCTCGAGTTCCAAACTCGTCATGGTGTGGTGCAGTTCGCCCATGCCCTGCAATTCTCCGGCGTCCACACGGCCATGCAGGTCGGCAATCGCGGCTGCGAAGCGCTGAGAGCTTTCCCTGAGCATGCGCTGTTTCTCCCGCACCAGGCGCCGATGAATGCCCAGCAGCGGCCAAACAAAGATCACCACCGCCAGCAGCGTATAGAAGAGCCCAAACCCAATTCCAACTTGCTGGGACAGCAAATCCGGTGCGGCAGCAAACCACAGGGAATTCAGGATGATCAGGCCCACGGCCGTCCTTGAGGTGAGACCAGAAAAGGCATAGAGGGGTTGAAGGTCGAATAGATCGACCGAAACCTTCGTGCTGTAAATGTGACTCACGGTTCTCAACTGGTGCATGGTGTGGTATACGAACGCCGCTGCGACCCCCATGAAGAGGAAGAACATGCCGTTGGCGGCTACGATCGATAGGGGCGACGTGGAGAGACCGAGCACCGGGAGCAGAGGCTGTATCGGGGGGAGCATCAGCGCTGCCAGCGCGACCCCGGCCAGAGTGCTCAGCAGCGTTGGGCGCGCGGGCGAGGTTGTGAGGCGGTAGCGCAATTCGGTGTACTCCGCTTCGCTGGCGTTGAGCGCGGGTCGTGCCTTCAAAAGCGCGGCCTCCGCGGTTCCATCCAGGTAGCGCAGAAGCGCCAGAAAGTAGGAAGCAAACAAAGCGTACCATACGTGGAAAGCGTCGATCGTCCCGACAGGATACGATCCGTCGCGCCATTGGATGGCGGTCAACAAGAAAGCCAACGCCAGCCCCAAGGCAAGGTAATACATCCATGACCGGCCTGGCAGCCGCTCCACCCAGTTCTCGAAGCGGTCAAGCCACGAGGGTCGGTACGGGTAGGTTTTGCCTTCGCTCTTGACAGATGTCTGATTGGAGTGTGCTTCTTTGCTCATGACAATGGCCCCTTCCCGATCCCATCTTTTGCGCTTTGAACAGTAGAAGATCGTGATTGCTGCCCCCGAGGGCATGCTTTTCATGGGATTGCGTGCAGTTAATAACACCTGACGGAAAG
>WVZH01000233.1:2855-7709 GCA_011772595.1 Anaerolineales bacterium | reverse complement strand
ACGAGCTTACAAGCGGAAAGGGTACAACCTCCGGGGAAGGAGCTATGGTGAACAGGATCATGCAACTCATTCGTAAAATCGCGCGCCTATTCGGGGTCATGATGATCGCGCTGGTCGCCCTCGCAGCCGTTGGGTATCTGTGGGCTTATCTGTCCACCGGCTATTCGCTGGCTGCCCGCGGCATTATGTGGGGCGGTTCGAAGTATGACGATTGGAAGCGCTTTCCCTCCAGAGTGGTACACGCCGGCGATGCGCCTGCCTATTTCGGTGTGGAAGAGAACGATATCTTCGAGGACTTCACCATCGAAGATACCCAATTAGAGGATTTTCTCGAAGCCACAAACACGACCGCTTTTATCGTCCTGCACGACGATGCCTTGCTGTACGAGGGCTACTTCAACGGGTCGAGCCATGAGGCGACACAGGCATCATTTTCGGCGGCGAAGTCCTTCGTCTCCACATTGGTTGGTATCGCCATTGAGGAGGGTTATATCGATAGTTTGGACGATCCGGTCACAACCTATATCCCTGAGCTGCTCGAGCGCGACACGCGCTTTGGAGACATTACCCTCCGACACTTGCTGATGATGAGCTCCGGCCTCCGCTTTGAACGCGATCCGGAGAACCCTTTCAGCGACGACTTCATCACCTCGCACTCGACAAACATGCGAAGGGCGGCGCTGAATACCGAGATCGTAGAAGAACCGGGGCAGAGCTTTCACTACAACGACTACAACCCGCAATTGATCGGGATGGTGCTGGAGCGCGCCACAGGGATGTCGGTCTCGGAATACCTCGCGACTCGCCTCTGGACGCCGATGGGCGCCGAAGCAGACGGATCCTGGGATCTCGACAGCCGGCGATCGGGGTTTGAGCGCATGTCGGTTGGGATCAACGGCCGCGCCATCGACTTTGCCAAGCTGGGTTGGCTGTTCCTTCACGACGGCAAGGTCGGGGACCGGCAGGTCGTCCCGCAAGCCTGGGTGGAGCAGGTAACACACGCCACCGATGCGATGTATACCGCCCGGGCAGAGCATGCCTACTTCTACCAAAATTACTGGTGGTTGGACGTGGAGAACGACGCCTACTTCGCCGAGGGGAACTTCGGCCAGTGGATTTACGTTTACCCGGCCGCCGATCTGGTCCTGGTGCGCAACGGCATGAACACCGGAGGCATCTATTGGACCGGATTGCTCGCCGAGATAGCGCAGGCGATCGAAGCAGAGCTTAATCGGCAAGTGCGTAATGAAGAGTTGCGAGGGAATTGAGATGCGTACATTAGGGTCTGAAAGCAGAATGAATAAGAAAACACTTGGATTGAAACACATGCAGATAAAGGACGAGGCCATGAACACGCCATCTAGACTTATCCTGGCTCTTTTCGTGCTCACGATTACCGGCTGCACGCAGGTCAAGCGCGCGACACAGCAGAACAACGTAAACATCGTTGGGTCAGGGGACATTGTTTCACAATCACGGCCGCTGTCCGGCTTCAATCGCCTCGAAGCGGGCCTGGTCTTCGACCTGGCCGTCCGGCAGGGTGATGAATTCAGCGTCGTATTTGTCGCCGATGACAACTGGGTGGATTACCTCTCCGCACGGGTGGACGGCACCACACTCGTCTTCGACTACAAAGACGGGTATGCCTACAACGTTTCCAACGTGACCACGCGGGTTGAAGTGACCATGCCGGAACTGGCAGGGTTGAGCCTGGGGGAGTCCAGTCGAGCGTACATCGAAGGCTTTGAAACGACCGGGACCTTTGAGGCCGAGTTGACGGGGTCCAGCCGGCTAGATGGCAACCTGGCCGCCGAAACGACCCGCCTTGCCGTCTTCGGAAGTGGCTCGGTGCAGTTGTCCGGTTCAAGCGAGACACTGGAACTGGAGAGCTGTGGCAACAGCCTCGTGGACCTGCGAAGCTTCGAGGTGGACCACGCGATCTTGGATCTGGCTTGCTCCAGCTCGGCTGTCGTCCTTGTCACCGGTCGGCTGAATGTCGAGGCTGCGCAGCATTCACAGGTCTTTTTTCGAGGGAATCCAGCATCAAGCGCCATCAATGTTTACGAGAGTGCTTCCGTGGATCGCCTCGAGGAATAAGCTGCTGCGTGGATTGAGATTTCAGGAACGAANNGTCGGTCTCAAGCCTATCCCAGGAAACGTCAACACCGATTACCCGTCCAGTGATCTTCTTTACCCGTATCTATAGCATCCTCTATTCAGAATCCGTTGATACCCGTCGGGTATCATGTGATCAATTCATTGAGAACCATCCAGTCCGAAGCGTCGGGAGACTATCTACTACATATACTTTGATCTGCCAGCCCGGCAATCAACCGCTCGGGCTCGGCTTTTTTTGACGCTCCACCAAGAGGAGAAAACAGTATGCAGCCACAAATTCAATCGCATACCCGGCTTCATCTCATCGTGTTGTTGACTGTATTGCTCGTCTCATCATGTAATGGGCCAACAACGGAGGCGCCCATCGAGGTGGGGGATGACAGAGTTGTCCTCCAGAGCAATGACTTCAACGATGATGCTGTCGTTGTCTTCGATGGCCGCCGGGAGACTGGATGCATCGATGACGAGATTCATCGCTCGGCGACCGAAGTTGTGTTCGGCAACGCCGCAAGCTCCAGTGGGTGCAACTCGGAAATCGCAGTCCTATCGGATGACGATCGTTTCACGCTTGCTCGCCCCGTCCAACCCCCCTGGACCAATACGGCGAATGAGGTCGTGACCATCGACCTGCTGGACATGCACGTCATCCCCGTGACGATATGGACCGTCGATGACGCAGAGGGCGTCCGCACCGCTTTCCAGGCCAATGCCCAGACTCACACTGCACGGGCTATCGAGCTGTACAACGAGAACAACGCCGGGATCACATTTCAGTTCAACGAGGAGATCGTTTCTGATCCGGGCCTCGTGCAGGTGGTTCAGGATACCTTGCAAACGGTGGTCGACGCCGGATTATGTATCACCTCCCTGGGAGTGGACAATACCGAACCTGTCCGCTCAAACTCGAACCTCTTCCATAGCGGCCAGATCAACGTGTATTACGCCACATTCAACGGGCTGAACGGGTTCGCCTGTCTAGAGGATTTCATCGCCATGACGGCTGCCACACCCGAAACCCTCGCCCATGAGATCGGTCACACACTCGACCTCGATCACTATGGTTCTACCGCCAACGACAACGTCATGTGGAAAGCCGGCACTCAGGGGCGCAACATCTACACGATCGGGCAGGTCTTCCGAATGAACCTGAATACGAATTCAGGACTGAACGCGCTCAATGTCCGCAGCGGACCCACCAGAAATTGTGCACACGGTGACGTGAATGACACCTGCCCGGATATCACCCTCGATGCGACGCCCAAATGAGGTTTATGTTAGAGAAAGGCAAGAACCAATGAACCGAAAAGTGGCTTTTCTCCCCCTGCTCTCTATCGTTGTTGCACTCCTGGTGACAGCGTGCCAGTCCCAAGACCTGGCCCTGGCGGCCCCAATCGAAGGTGAAAAGGTCGCCGCCCAGCAAGAGCTCGATGAGGTGGAGACCATCGAGCGTTGGCTGGAATGTGAGGACTGCCTCGATGGTGAGCTTGAAGCGGTGGTCAAACTAGGCCCTGAGGCGCTACCCATTCTACTCAGGTTCCTCGAGGTTGGTCCAAGAGAAGAAACCCTCAAGCTCGTTGAGACCTCCTTACGCCAAAGCTACGCAGAACTCGCAGAGTATGGAAAAGTGAAGGAAGATCGAAGGCTAATACCTAGACAGAGCCAGGAGCAATTCGTCGTCTTCTTCACGGAAAATTTCTTTTCGCAGTATCAGACGAGAGCGGCCATTGCCATCAAACAAATCGGCGATGAAGAGGCCATCGAGAAGGCCCGTCAATTGCTGGAAGCGGCCCTCGAGGTTACAGAGAGAGAAGATCTCAGGGCGAAACTCATCCTCTCGCTCGAGCAACTTAAGTAGCCTCAGCACTCGATACTCCATCGGTCAATCTTTTGATGGATCGGGTAACTTCAAAGGCTTGATCGATTTATAGGATTCTCACTGGTGGCCGGCTTAGATCCGCCTGGCGCCGGGAGGCCCCGCCCGCCTCGACAGGACATTTTCGACGCATGGCCTCCTCTCCTCTTTCGTGCTGAACATCCAGTGTCTAAAAAAATAGGACTCTGCTGCATGGATTCAGACCACGGAAAGGAGTGGTGTGTGTAGCAATCCCAATGTTTGTTCCTTCGTATGAACTGGCGGGTCCTCCCTCACTCCGCCCCGCAAGCGCGCTCCCAATCCAGGTACAAGGCGCCCATCTCCGGTAAGCTGGTCCACTGCAGGTACCCTTCCGCTACCAGGGGATCGATGAGTTCACTGAGCATCGTGTCCCAGGACGCGATGTCCGCTTCGAATTCGCTGGACTTACGCACCTTACCGCTCGCGGGATCATAGGATAGATAGTCGGGCTGATCCTCGAAGCGCTCAGCCTGGAAGTGGCCCACATGGGTGACCACGTAAAGGGTGTTCACCCGGGTCGGATCCACATGGGCGATGAACTGACTGACCATGGGTCGTAAGCGCTCCAGGACGCGCTCAGGGTGACGGGTGATCGCCTGACCCCAACCGGGCACATAGATGATCGCCGTCTCCGGGTCGTGGGTCAGGAATTGGTCGATGTCTTGATGCGCGTTAGTCTGGGTCGGTCGCCATGGGTTGACGATCAGCGCATCATAGGTCGCCTGGGTGATGGGACTCTTATAGGCCGACCAGGTTAGCATGGGTACTTCTGAAAGAAGGCTCGCCTCGGAGAAATCGAAATTGCCGTTCAGATCGGTGACCTCCGATCCAGAGGCGCCTTC
>WVZH01000233.1:1341-2814 GCA_011772595.1 Anaerolineales bacterium | reverse complement strand
TATTGCACACCATACTCCTGGGCCAGTTCGCGCAGCAGTTGGGGCTCGTGAATGGCCGCACCGAGGACCCAGTCCTCCTCGGGCTGGATGGTCAGGAAGCCACCGTGCTCGTTGAACGTCCGTGCCAGCTCACGGAAGATGGTCGACTGGACCTGGAAGTAGGATTCAGAAAGCTCGAGGGCTTGGGGGTCCTCGATGTGAATCAGCACACTGAAGTGCAGCGGTGCGACCGGAGTCTGCGGGACGTCAACTTCCCCCACCACCCTGCTGGGACCGTTCACCTCGGCCATGCCCCAGATCTGGCTCTCAATCTTCACATCGTCGATATCGAGGGTCATGTCAGGCCCAACCTGAAGGGCGAGCAGTGCGAAGCGCAGGCCCTGACGGTTGAAGATTTCGAATTGGATTGGGGTCCATTCGGAACCGACCTCAAACATACCGCCCGGCTCCGCTGGGCCGTCGAGCACCTCGCTGATATGCTTTTCCACCCCATACACTTTGGGCTCTAGCCGCACCTGGCCCCCCTGGCTGCGCACCCAAAAAGAGAAGCGTGTCGCCTCCCCTTTTTCAATGAGGGCTGCAATTCCAACGATGCCGCTCTGATCGGGTCCGGCCGTGATGCGTATCCCGACCGATCCTGTACGGGCGGCTTCCGGACCGGGTTGGACAGATGGCGGTTTGTAGACCGAACTGGGGGAGAGCGGCACCACCATTTGGAGCTCCCCCTCCTCGAAACTGCCGTCTTCAAGCCAGTCCTTCCACTCCAAGATGTCGGTCGATATCGAGGCGCGGATTGGATTGGGAAGCTGGCATGCCGTCGGGGAAGCCACGGTCGCTTCCGGTACATCTACGCCGCAATCCTGAGGACATCTTTCCGGATTCTCCGGACCGTCGCAGACCCCGTCCCCACAGCGACCGCGTGAGGGGCTCTCGGGGATCTGAGAGGGACCAGGTTCCCCCGTGGGTTGGGAACCGCAAGACGAAAGAAGGGTTCCAACCAGAATGATGAGAAGAAGACGTTTCATGGGAGGCCTCCTATTTCGTGCATGTGTTGTAATCCTGACTGTAGATCGCCAACAAAAAAGGTGCCTGAAACTAATTCATAAGGAACACTCGGTCAAGCATAGGCAAGACTCTGTTACAAAGCAATCCCTCCATCTTCGCATGTCATTGCGAGGCCTGAAAGGCCGAAGCAATCCCCAACATTCAATGAAGACTCCTCTTACCCTCCTATCTAAAGACTTGTAGTATAAGAGAGCAATTCCGCGGATGTTCCTCTTCTGGCTGTTTTCTAAAGGGGGTTTGATGAAACATCAATACTACGTCTACATCATGACGAATAAACACCACACTGTCCTCTACACTGGCGTAACCAATGATCTTGCGTGCAGGGTATATGAACATAAAACCGGAGTAGGAAGCACCTTTACCGGAAGGTATAACGTCACCAAGGTCGTGTACTACGAAGTCTTC
>WVZH01000233.1:1062-1305 GCA_011772595.1 Anaerolineales bacterium | reverse complement strand
AGCTAATCGAGAGCATGAACGCCGGCTGGCGAGATCTGAGTGAGAATTTTTAAACCTACACGTCAATACGAGGTACGTGGTGCCGAAGCAATCTCCTCAGCCTCTCTCGTCAGTTCGAGGGTCGAAACGCCGAAGTATTCCCCAACATGCGGCTTGGGGATCGCTTCGCCCCTATCGGGCTCGCGATGACGACCACACAACCCGACCTACACCTCAACGCCACCTGACAGGCACCCGATCGCG
>WVZH01000233.1:0-1015 GCA_011772595.1 Anaerolineales bacterium | reverse complement strand
CTTGGGCAACACGAACGTCGCAACGACACCCGCGATGATCAAAGCAACCACGGCGAGATCTGTAAAGTTGAGGAAAGCGGAGGGAAGCAGGATGATCCCAAATCCCAAACTCACGATCGCTGACTGCAACCAATACTTGCGTCTCATCACGGAGAACGTCGTCCATTTCACGAAACTGTCTCTACGGGCACGCTGGTTGCCCAGCAGCGAACCATCCGAGGGATGCGGTTTCACTTTCTCGCTAGGTTCTGTGAGATATGCAACGTAAACAGCAGAGAGGAAAAACGACAGGGCTAAGAAAATAGGCGCTGCCACCCCGGTCACGGAGAGCAAGCGAAGATCCAGAGCAGCTTTAACCTCTTCCCCGCTGAGTGTGCTACTGACCGTAGTAACCGCTGCATTGTAGGTTAATCCGAGGATCCCGATGTAAACCGTTCCGATTGCCGCCGAGACTTTCTGTATAAAGTCCGCTCTCTCGATAGAGCGTGCAATCTGCCCTTTCGCGACCTCAATGTATGCTTTATCAACTTCCAGGATAGAGGCATATTCCGCGGCATGGGCTGCTTTCTCGCGCGCCAAGTTCGCTGCGGCGCGGGCGCTTTCTCGATCGATCCCACTTTGAACTTTCATGAGTTCTAATTCCAGTTCTGCTTTATAGCGTTCCAAGTCAGCTCCTGGAATATTTTCGGGATCTGGCCAATCAACCTGGTCGCTCACAAGTGCACCTCCTCCATATCGATCCTATTCTTCCTCTTCTTCCGCAACATCTGGCAGGTCAGGCGGATCGACGAGTTCGCCAGACTCATAATGTCTCGGTTCCACCCGGTGAATACGACTTCCAGGAGGTCCATCAAAATCGTCATCCGGGAACTCGCGAAGACACCTGAAGCAATAGATCATTTCCGGTGACATCGTCACTCTCCTTCCATTCACATTGTGCAACTGTTAATCAAAGATGGTCAGACAACACTCTAAAACCCACATACCCTCCGCAATTCCCCTAAAATCCTCACCA
>WVZH01000438.1 GCA_011772595.1 Anaerolineales bacterium | reverse complement strand
GTTAACACCTGTTAACAGCATTTATCAGCGGCAGTTCACAATAAAGGCCCAAAGAAACTGGCTAAAATACTCCGCATCCTCGGCTTCCTAACACAAACAAAAGCCTGCGCGCGCGCACTCCACCCCTCGTAGCTTGAGAAATGGGGAGTTTGCGGGAGATATATCCACTAAACTCCGGGTCCAAGCTAGATGATGCACCAAACACAAACCTCATTAACGATGGCGCTGTAGTTTCGCGAGATAGCGATGGATATTCGGATTCGAGGTGCAAGCGAACATAACCTCAAAAATATCGATGTGCAATTCGGTGATGGGCTCACTGTTGTGACTGGCGTGTCAGGTTCTGGGAAGACCTCCTTAGTATTTGATACATTGTATCATGAGGCCCATCGACGGTTTTTGGATGTCTTTTTGTATGGTCGGTCTGGACAACGGCTAGCTCCTGCAAAAGTGGAGGCAATCACCGGATTGGGACCAACGATTGCTGTGGGACAGAATCTATTAAACCGCAATCCACTTTCAACCCTGGCCTCAGCATCCGGGCTACATCCATTCTTTCGGTTACTCTACTCAAACTATGGAGTGCGTCATTGTCTACAATGCGGTAGTCCCCTGAGTGTGTTGACGGAGGATGAGATTGTTGACTATCTCGTTTCCTTGTCCGAACAGGAACACCTCGACCTGTTTTCCCCCTTGTTGCATCAGGTGAAAGGAAGCCATACGACACTACTGAAGGTGTTAGCTAAAGAGTTTGGGAAAGAGCGCCTCATTGTTGATGGAGAAATCTGGGATGCCAAGCCGCTTGACTCGATGCAGGCGCATGACATCGAGATTAAAATCGGTGGCATCGACAAATCGATGTCCGCGAAGAAGATTCGTCAAGCTATCCAAAATGCCACAGCCCTAGGTGCTGGAGCGATCAGGGTGTGTGGCAAGAAGAGCGAGGTGACACTAGCTACAATACCCATCTGCAATATCTGTGGAGCCGGATTTAGAGAGCTAGAACCGACCCACTTCAATCAATCTTGTCCGTACTGCAGGGGAAAAGGCTGCGAACGATGCGGTCAAACTGGAATGCATCCACAGGCAGCGTCCGTGCGCTGGGAGGACATGCGATTACCTGAACTACTGGCACTCTCCGTTGATGAAGTGCGGCAACTGTTTTCGAAAGCGGAATTGCCTTCGACAGCGAAGCGGTTACTCTCTGAGATTCAGCGGCGTCTCGATGCCTTGGAGCGGGTGGGGTTAGGGTACATCTCATTAGACCGGTCAGCTCCGAGTCTATCTCGCGGTGAATCACAGCGGGTTCGCCTCGCGATTTCCTTGTCCAGTCGCCTAGAAGACATGCTCCATGTTCTCGATGAGCCAACAATCGGTCAGCATCCTGCAGATGTAGCTCGAGTTCTTCCCGCCTTCCGCGATCTCGCAGGACCTGTGATTTATGTTGAACATGACCGAGTGNNAGGCCATCGATCTGGGTCCTGGGGCTGGAAGAGAAGGAGGAGAGGTAATCTTCACTGGATCACCAACAGAATTATGGAAAGCGGATACATCGACGGGACGCTATTTTAGTCTCAGGGACCGGGTTATGACACCAGAACCCCGTCTTCCCCCTGACCAGTTCCTTCTTGTGCGAGGAGCACATCAACACAATCTGAAGCACATTGACGTTAAGTTGCCAATTGGTCGGCTTACTGTAATTACAGGTGTA
>WVZH01000221.1:315-1338 GCA_011772595.1 Anaerolineales bacterium | reverse complement strand
CACCTGAAGAAGTGGCGAATACGGATACACCAACTGCTCCGTATCTCCGAGAAGCGCTAGAGCTGAGATCATGACTTGGGTAGCACTGCTGTTGGCTGATCCTTCAGCTAGTTTGCGACTTCTGGCGCTCCGCGACTTGCTGCACCGTCCTGACGATGATGCCGAAGTTCAAGAGCTTAAGAAACTTCAAGANNGACTCGATTGACGGCGCAAGCCCTTATGAGTCTAGGTTATTTGGGACTTGGTCCAGAGCACTCCGCGATCCAGCGAGGTGCTGAATTTATCTTTGCCCAGCAGCAAAATGATGGTTCGTGGCCATTGAATNNTATCCGAAATCAAATATCATATGATTCCTCTTCAAACTGCTCTACCTTTGCTCGGATTGGCTTGGGCGGGTTATGCCACCGATTCTCGTGCCGAACAGGCCTATGACTGGCTCGTTGAAGAACAGCTGCCGCAAGGGGGATGGCCCTCCGGAAAACACCGTGAGAAATACATTTTCGCTGCTGGATATCGCCGCTTGGCCCATTCAGAATTTGGGTGCCGAACCAATACGACGGCAGCAGTAAGTGCGCTAGCTTTGCACCCAAAACGACGGACAAGTCATGCGGCGCAGCGTGGACTGGATTTGCTGTTGGCTCATGAACACCATCAGACGCACACTCTAGGATTTGAAGTTGCCCGAATTGTTGGTGCTGAGCGTCATCGGGGCGGCTTCACATATTTCAAACGGTACGATGTTGCCCAGATGTTAGATCTTTCTTGGCGGATTGGTGCGAGTCTACAGGACGAACGTGTGGCAGATAACGTCAAATTCGTGAAGGAACTGCAAGGTCCACATGGACTATGGGAGTATCAACGCTATCCCGAAGTTTCGCGCTGGGTCACCTTTGATCTACTCCGTTCCTTATCACATCTAGATGGAGAAACAGATTGGCTAAGCATGGAACCTCGGACACCTTTCCAGCCCTATCCAAAGAAACCTCGGCGGTTTTGACATCTGCGTGCGCGGACTAGATCATT
>WVZH01000221.1:0-180 GCA_011772595.1 Anaerolineales bacterium | reverse complement strand
GTTTTGAGCGTGGCTGATTTGCCTAGTATGAGTCGAATGCTGAGTCTAACTTGTGCCTGCTTGTCTTCGTGGAAAATCAGTTCGTGAGAACCTTGTGGAAGATTTCACCGCGACCAAGCAATTCTGCGCATGGCGTCACCAATGCTTCTCGATCGAAGTTCGACTGATAGCGTCACATCG
>WVZH01000180.1 GCA_011772595.1 Anaerolineales bacterium | reverse complement strand
GGTCTCCCGTCCACGTCCCCCACCGTCTGGATCGATACCCGCGCCTCCGACATTCGCTGCACCGCCGCTCCCGCATCCAGGTCGAGATAGTTCCAGAAGGCGGCGCAGTCCTGCGGAAGTCCGTCGTCCGCCTCCACGATGTATCCCTTCTCCTCCAGGGACCGCAGAGTGTAGATCGCCTCCGCCAGGGGCACCTCGCCGTCGAGTTGCACCAGAATCTCGTCCACCGTCCGCCGCCCATCCAGCAGCGGCGCAAGCAGATTGCACGCTCGCCCTTCCAACACGATGTAATCATGCTCGTTGAGCAGGAAAACCTGCTGGTCGCCAACGGCCTTCACGCAATATGAATTCTTGAAACGAGGTCTGTTGAGCATATGAGTGTTATCCTGCTACCTCACTGTTATCCAAGATACGGGGAAGACAGAAAGATGTTCTGGTTGCGTCAAATGCTTGACTCTAAATTCCAGTTGTGGAGCGAAGAGAGCGTATCGGGTACCAGTACAAATCCCTCGCCCAATGGCACAACGTGACATGCCGGCACCAATCTTCCCAAGAAANNGATGTGCCCGTAAGTACTCCGCGATAGATCTCCCAAACGTTGTATGTAAGCTCGATCTCAAGATTCTGTATTTGAAAGGGCACCCGGATAAGTTGGCGGTTTAATTTAATCGCTTGAGAAAGGAGCGAAGAATCTAACGCGATCGATCTCGCATGCAAATAATCAACCAGCAAGGTTTCAACCTCATCATAGAATGCTTCGAAGTTACCCTCCGCTACCAGCGTGATGAGCGCATATTGCGGCATCGGCCACCAGATGCCCAGGTGTTTTTCTGAGGGGATGAAATCCGGATCTCCGGTCTGAATGGCTCGAGCCTTCTCCAAGAACAGCGTGTGGATCCAAGCCAAGAGGGGAAACTTCGACGCGTCTGCCTCCGAAATCACTTCAATCATTTCTTGATACGTCAATCCGGACAACTCGTGCAACAGCACGAATGGTATCTGCAACAAACGCCCCAAATGCAGCAACTCAACCATCCACCAGAATATTTTTGCTCTTACCCAATCCTCCTTCGGCATCGCCTTTGTAGCAATCACGGTATCCAAAAACTCGGGCACTTCTTCTTCCTGAAGCGAACTGTGCATGTCCACCGCTCTTTGTTGAACCGCGAGGATCCCGTACTTGTCCTGGTATGCAGGGTCACCCATTTCGGCATTCGGCAGCACAAGACAGTTGAAGAAAAAGACCCGATTATGTTGTCCATGCGACAATAGTTCTGAAATTCCCCCGGCAAAAGAGGCGTAGGATTCGCCGGGCAAAGCAAGGATCATGTCGGTATACGTCGCTATACCGTCACGTTGATAGCGCTGCTGTAGCTCGCGGAACGAATCCATGGAGATGTTGGTCCGTTTGATATTCTTGAGTGTTTCCGGATTCGTGGATTGCAGAGAAACCGTTACAAGCAGACACAACCCGGCGTCTGAGAGTGCTTTTTGAACGGCGTATGATTGCTTCGTGTTGCCTTTAGCATTGTTTTGGAAAAGAACCTGGGGAAAACCACGCTCCTGCTTGATCTTCGCGGTGTAGTGGACAATCTCGAGATCCCTTTCCAGCATCCCAAAGTTGGCATCACAGCCACAAATACCCTCAATCTGATGATCGGCCATCCAGTCGAGTTCCTTATACAATCGCTCCATATCAAACCTATACACCCCGCTGTGGACGGCGGATCCCCAATCGCAAAAAGAACAAGAAAACGGACATCCCCGATTCGTCTCCCATAACACCATCCAATTCTCCTGAGGATTGGCGCGCATCAGGGGGTCGAAGACGCCCTCCAGGTACGGCGATGGGATTGTGGAAAGGTTTTTGATTCTCGTGGACATGTTGTGATGCATAAAAGCGCCATCTGCTGTCAGGTAGCTGATGGCTGGAATACCGTCCCAATCTCGTTCCTGACTGTTTTCGAGAACAGCTAAGAAAGTTGGTTCTCCCTCGCCGTGGCAAAGGATATCGACAAATGGATATTGCCTTAGAAAATCCTCGGCTTTGCTGGGATGATTCGGTATACGCGGCCCACCAAACACATTGAGCATACCCGGCTTATTATTCTTCAGCTGCTGCGCAATATTGAGCGAGAGCTGAAGGTTCCAGACATATGTGCTAAAGCCAGCGACATCAGCGCCATGCAATTGTTCAATGGCTTGCTTTACTGGTGTCCTTTTATAAATCGGGAGTAGAAAATCATAACGCTCCGGCGATGGAGCGTACTTCATAGCATAAGCTTGTAAAAGACCTACAGAATATGGCAACGCCTCCCACTGTCCTGGCTCATTGCGATTATCGCTCGCCTTGGATTTAGAAATTGTCTTCTCAGGTACGCGGCCTCGTCTCCACCGAAAACCCGTATTAATCTGGACCAATCCAATTTTAATGCGCTCAGGCAATTCAGTCCTCACTCCGTGGAACAATGGGCTCCACACATATGACCGCAGTGGAGCCCATTGTTCAGATCGCGGTTCCAGGGTCTGCTAGCTGCAACTGCAACAAGGTGAAGAGCAACTGCAGCAGCAGTCTCCAGCACCACCCGCTACGGCCTCAAGGTCGGCATCCGAAAGCTCGATGTCCGACAAATCAGCCGGCTTCTCAAGGGGAACATAGAGGTCGATACTGCCTGTTGACAATCCTTCGTTCCACATCCGGACCTGGTCGTCCAGTGATCCCTCTTCGACGATTTCGGTAATGATGTTGAGGCTGGCGCCTCCGGGATCCAATCCGAATTCTTTGAGAACGGCGACTGGTTCGTTCAACAGGCGATCTTTCAATTGGCCATCTGTCTCCCACATATTCCACACGAGATCCGAATAACCCTTGAGGAATTCTTGTCGATCCATCATGCCTCCTTATCGATTGCTTCCATGTTGGACATCCGATTGAGTCCAAACGACGAGCCTATTTCGATTCATATTCGTTGGAAGAACTCCACTGCGTCGCTTTTCTCCATGATAGCATCCGTGGCGAACGTCAGCAGTTCTTCTCTATGTCCTACCTCCTTTCCGATTCCTTCGGCCAAAATATTCTTGGTCGTGTTGAGGATTGGTTTATGGAGCA
>WVZH01000342.1:336-1913 GCA_011772595.1 Anaerolineales bacterium | reverse complement strand
GCGAAGGAGGCATCTACAATCTTTTCTACATGACGTCTACCAATCTGGGAGCGACTTGGTCACCGGCAACCCAATTAACTGCTGATGGCAGCGCGAATGTGGGTGTTTCTGCGATTCAAGCGGCTGATGGAGTGATTTGGCTTGTCTGGGCGTCGGATCGCACGGGCAACTACGATCTATATTACAAGACGTCTGCAGACCTTGGAGCGTCGTGGTCCAGCGACACACAACTGACCGTTCATCCTGCCGTCGACCTGAAACCCGTTATTCGCCAAATGACTGATGGATCACTCTGGATTGTCTGGGCGTCAAGTCGCACTGGAAGCTACGACTTATATCGNNTATATCGAAAAACCTCTTTTGACAACGGGGCATCGTGGTCTGACGAAACGAGGCTCACCACCGACTCCAGCCTCAACAAAATGCCAGCTCTCACGCAAACATCTGATGGGGTGATTTGGCTTGTCTGGGCGTCGGATCGCACCGGCAACTACGACCTGTACTACAAGACGTCTGATGATTTCGGAGCTTCTTGGTCTGGGAATATCCAGCTAACTAGCGGTCCAGAAATCGACTCGAACCCACAGATGCTCCAAACCATCGATGGACAAATCTGGCTCGTCTGGTCGTCCCGCAAGGCGTCTACAACAGCAGATGATGACATCTACTTCATGTACTCAACCGACAGCGGTGCAACCTGGTCCGACAGTGTCCAGTTCACCACTAACGAATACGATGATATATGGCCATCCCTAGTTCAGACTCATCTCATGCGAGTCTGGGTGGTCTGGACCTCAAACAGAGCCGACCAACCCGACGGCAACTGGGAGCTTTACTGCAAGACGTCCTTGATCGGCGACGTCAATGAAGACAATCGAATAGACGTCATCGACTTAACAATAGCGTCGCTGGCATACGGATCCTTTGACGGCGAGCCAGGATACAATTCAAACGTGGACATCAACAAAGATGGATGGGTGGACATGAGCGATCTTGTAGTAATCGCCTATCTGCTTGGAGAAACGTAAGACTGCACGGGTGTTTTGATTCTTCGCCAAATCCAGATCTAGATCAAGCCGAAATCTCGATGCGATGCACCGCCACTTGATCCGCTAAGTTGCTGCTCTTCTCGCTTGAACGAACCGGTTCTTTTTCGCTTCGTACTCCTCTCTCGTCAGGAACGTTTCTGCAGGCACTCCCTTAACTACTACACTTGGAGGGACATCCTTCGTGACAACACAACCCGCCGCAACAACGGAGCCTTTTCCGACGGTCACATTCGGCAGCACTGTGGCACCTCCGCCGATTACCGCATCATCTTCCACAACGGCAGGTGTCAGGCAGTTGCTCTCCGGAAACTTGTCGTTCAAAACGCTGGAATTCGGACCTATAAAGACACGGTTGCCCAACATGCAGCCGTTCGAAATTGTCACATGAGCCTGAATGACGCAATGCGACCCAATCTGCACATCTTTTCCAAGATCGCAGAAACTACCTATACGTGTGTGAGCTCCAATCTTCACGTCATCCCCCACGACGACGTAGTTCCAGATAACTACGTCTTGGCCAAACCGCAC
>WVZH01000342.1:0-147 GCA_011772595.1 Anaerolineales bacterium | reverse complement strand
CTCGTCGCTACCTTCAAAGGCAACGCCATCGTTAAATTCACCAGTCACTGTCAGCTCCACCCAAACATCATCTTGCGGCATAGGCTTGCCCATGTGATAGATCTCAAGCCAAATCGGACCGATCACATCTTCAGCCGGGAACTTCAG
>WVZH01000181.1 GCA_011772595.1 Anaerolineales bacterium | reverse complement strand
GGGTGGGCGTCAGATTTTTGCAGAACCGAGAAAGCTCGGGTAAGATCAGAAAGCTGACCAAGCATACTATAGAGAAAAAGTCAAGTATCGATCTGCACGTTAACAAGGTGCTCTGAACAGAACTCAGTCCAGAGAGAGTTTTGAACAGAGCAAAAATGGGAACGTATAGAGTCAGCGACGTCCGGCCTGGTTCGGCATGACCATCCTGCCAATGACAGAGAACTTGCCCCGAGCCGGAGTTCCTGGGCTCAACCTAGTGCATCCGAGATCCAAACGGTACTGGTACTCAACATACTTCATTCGACGTGCTCCAGGCGGCGAGGGGCGCCAAGCTTAACAACGAGGTCGCAGAGCGCCTCAAGGTGCGATGTCCGGCGTCCCCTTGTCGTTGAACGGACGGATATGCAGAACCAGGCCAAGGACGTGTGACAAGATGTAGATGTGTTGTGTCCTATGCGGTAGGCTGGAAATCGGGCACGTAGAACGTGCGCTTGCGCATCAAGGCCCACAGGATGCGCAGGAGCTTGTTCATCAGCGCGCCCAGAGCCTGCATCTTGCACAACGGATTCTTGTCCCGCGTCTGCAGATGCCGATACTGGCGTGCAAAGGCCTCATCGAATCGCACGAGACGCATCACCGCAAAGAACAGCGCGGTGCGCAAACGCGGGCGTCCCTGATGCGACATCGGCGTCTTGCTGCGCGACTTGCGTCCGGAAGCATTCGGGACCGGCTGTGTGCCAGCGAGCTTGATCAGTTGCTTGGCCTGCCTGTAGTGGCTTGGGTCGCCGATCTCGGACAGGATGGTGGCGGCCGCGATGATCCCCAGGCCGGGCACAGAGAGCATGTATTTGGCTTCTGGCAGAGCAAGAAAGACTTCCATCAGCGTCTCTTCTGCTTGTGCCAATTGCCGCTGCAAGTGCTCCAGCGTCTCGATGTATTGGTCAAGCGCCAGTTGCAGGGCCTGGACACCGTCTTTCAGGCCTACTGAGCTATGTGCAAGAGCATAGGCACGACGCAGCTTGGAGACCATCAGTCGCTGGCCCCGGAACACCGATCGGACATCGTTGACGAAGACATGCAGCGGTAGTTGCCGAATCACGGTTGCCGCAGCGTGACTGCTCAACATCGCCAACGCCGTTTGCCCGCTCAGGTCCTTGAACTCGCGCGACAGCTCAGGAAACAGTTGCCCGGCAACGTTGCTCACCAGCGTCTTTTGTCGCCGAATGTCACGTAGCAAACGCTCACGCAGCGTCACATACTGGCGCAGTTCGGCATACTGCCCGTGCAAGAGTCGCGTCTCCGTGTACTTGCCCGTGCGCAACAGGTCGGCAATGACGAATGCATCCCGCGGGTCGTCTTTGGAACGGTCCAACTGATCCCCCTCCCGGTGCTTCTTCACGGTGTAGGGATTCACCAGTCGGTAGTCTACTTGTCGCGCTTCTAGGTCGGTGGCCAACAGCTTCCAGAAGTAGTTGGTCGGCTCCATGCCCACCAACACGGCTGGCGCTTGATGTTTCTCTTTGACCTTGCGCAGACGACGGTGGAAGTACTTGTATCCTTCCAGATCGTTGTCAAACCGAAACCGATCGAGTCGCTTTGCTCGCTCGTCCATCACGACCGCTACGTTGCGGTCCAGTGCCAGGTCGACACCCACGAACAGCGTTCCTGGTTTGACAC
>WVZH01000368.1 GCA_011772595.1 Anaerolineales bacterium | reverse complement strand
CTCAGCTCGCAGCCAATAGGCCGCCCTTCCGACGGGGCTAAATCAGGGAGGGACCAGAAATGACAGAACTAACGCAGGCGTCTACCAAGCAACTGGACACCTTTTCCGCTTCCGCGCTAGCAATATCAGCTGTCTGCGCGCTTCTCCTTCTCTTCCTCTTCTATGTTCCCGGCGCAGACCAAGTCCTCAAAGCTGCACAAGTACCTCCAGGACAAGGGGTATGGCTTCATCTTCACATCGCCTCATATTGTTTTTCCTACACCTTATTCGCTGCCGCGCTGTTGCTTGCCGGGGTTCGCCTTGTTGCGAAAGCTAGAACTCGACACCCTTGGATCGAGGGAGCAGCCGGGCTTGGAGCACTCCTGACGATCCCCGGGTTGGTCTTCGGCGTCCTCGCATCAAAACCGATGTGGGGCGTTTACTGGGTTTGGGATATCAAGCTCATTCTCAGTATTGGCGCAACAATGGCACTCATTCCCATAGCGCTTGCCTCAATCATGACGATGCGAATATCAAGTACCAGGGCAAGGAACGGGGCTCTTGCTCTGCTGCTCACCTTGGCCGTGCTCGTGTGCGCAGGCTTGTATCTTGTCGGAAGAGCTTACGGGCTAACGATCCACCCTCAATGGTTTCCGGAACTCCTATTGCGCTAGGCACTGCAGAAGACGCATCGTTTAAAGTCTCACGCGTTACCAGGCGTCGCTGGGCCCAGAGTCCTGGCTGCCTAACATCTCGCTGGATCGGACCGGGGATGGAGGGCACATTTGGAAGAGGTGGTGTATGCTCTGGGCGGTTCATAAAAACGGTGTTGATCAATCCCGGCCGATCAGCTCGAGGCCGTTAGGCATCCTGGCGTCGACCTGTGAATTGTGGTGCCCACGCCTGACCCTGCACTGAACGATAGGTACCCTACTTGATCTGTGATCGCACGTAATTTGAGCGTACCTCAAAGGCTGCGCTGCGGCACCTCTCGAGGACAGAAGATGTGAGGAGTTGACCATGCAAGCGGACCGATTCTTCCGCAAGGTCGTTGTTGTCACGGGTGCCTCAAGTGGGATCGGGGAGGCCCTCGCTTTGCGGCTGGCTGGGGAAGGCGCGTGGCTGGCGCTCGCGGCTAGGCGGGCCGACCGCCTGGAGGCGTTGGCGGGGGTATGCATCGAAAAAGGCGGCCGCGCCCTCGCTATCCCGACCGACATTACCGATGAAACAGCCTGCCGAGGCCTTGTGGAGCGCACCGTTGCCGAGTACGGCCAGCTGGACATGCTGGTCAACAACGCCGGGATCACCGTGGGGGCGCTTTTCACTGAACTCCCTGACCTGAACCTCTTCCACCGGGTCATGGACGTCAACTTCCTGGGGGCGGTCTTCTGCACCTTCTACGCCCTCCCGCACTTGAAGCAGGTGGCCGGGCGCGTGGTGAACGTTGCCAGCCTGGGTGCAGTGCTCCCGATTCCCGGCAACACCTCGTATATCGCTAGCAAACACGCCATGCTCGGTTTCTCGGATTCGCTCCGGATGGAGTTGGATCAATCCGGCGTGAGCGTTACGGTGATCTGCCCATACTGGGTTGTCACCGAGTTCCATGAGAGCATGATGGACGGCCAAGGTCGGCCGAGGGGAGCTGCTGGGCGAAGGATATACACCCGACGGACGATGACCGCCGATCGCTGCGCCCAGATACTTGTGGAGGCGGCCAGAAAGCGGAAGCGCCAGGTTGTCATGGCTCCGGGCAGGCTAGCCCAATGGGCTCGGCTCGTTGCTCCAGCCCTGACCGATCGGGTCATCGTCAAGGCCTTCTTCCTCCCGGCGGTCCGTCGCGCCCAAGCCTCGAGGCAATGATCCGCGTTCGAAGAAAACGCCCCAGCCTCCCGAGTGCTCCAGGGCTGCCTAACACCTCGTTGCAGCTGACCCCGCTGGCTCGCTAAAGTGCGCAGCACACCCAACCAAGATCAGCCGCAGTGTGCCAAAAAGGGACGGTCATGGATCCAATCAAGGAATCGGTACAACTGTATGTTGAAAGCTGGAAATTGTTCGTCAGGCGTCTNNAGCGATCAGCTTCCTGAACTTGTGCTTTCACGATAGTCCCATGGTGGATATGGCCGATGTTCGCCGGCGGCTGGGTCTAGCTATCGAGCGGGCCGACCACTGTCCGTTTCAGTGGTTGCTCGGCCTGTGTGTGGACTGGATCCCCGAAGGGTGGGAAGCGGTTGCCGGGGAGTACGCTCTGGAATCCGTCGCAACCACCATTGGCATGGCCACAGATCATCTACAACCACCTCGCCGGTCTCTCCCCAAGATGGAATACCGACGCATTCAGGACGAAGCAACAGCCCGGGACCTAGCGGAGCTGAACATGCATGCCTATAGGCTACCTCCCGAACTGGGAGAGTGCATCTGCAACCTGCATCTCTGGAAAGAAGATAGTTACGGCTATGTCGGTTACGTCGACAGTCAGCCTGTAACCTGTGCTGCCACCTTCCCCGTGAATGACACCATCTATGTTGCCTTCGTGGCAACCCATCCAAACGAGCGTCGGAAAGGATACGCTGAAGCGGTCATACGCCACTCGATCGAGCAGGGTGCTCAAGGTATGGGCCTGCATCGGACGGCCCTGCATGCAACGGAGGCCGGCTTCCCGCTTTATATTTGTCGCGAGGCCGCACGAAGGGGACGCGTGATCCATCAACCGAGGCAAGGGAACTCTGCTCCAGTCCCGTCCAGTCAGCAATTGGAAGATGTAGGCGATCTTCAGCCTAACAGAGGCTCGGAGCTGACAGCCCACAGCATGCGTCATATGGGTATTTCTTTGTGTTGCTGCTTGTGGGCTGCCACTCAAGCCCGGCGTTAGCCCGCATGAGCGCAGCAGCATTGATGTGACGATAGAAAAGTTGACCAATGCGCCCAAAGTATTGGCTAGTGAACTTTTGAAATAGATTCAAGCAATTATACTATTGGCACACCTATACCCCGGAGATAATATAAAAGTATGAATATCATTAAGGGCAATAAACAAGAGTTGTCACCAGAACAACGTGAAGAACTACTCAGAGCCTTGAAAGCCCGTTTTGAGAAAAACATGAACCGCCATAAAGGTCTTGAATGGGCTAAAGTACAAGCAAAGCTGGAAGCAAACTCTGAAAAACTGTGGTCACTCAATGAAATGGAAAGAACTGGCGGTGAACCGGATGTTGTTGGTCATGATAAAAAGACGGGCGAATACATTTTTTATGATTGTTCAGCAGAAAGTCCAAAAAGCCGTAGAAGTCTTTGTTACGATCGTGAAGCGTTGGAATCAAGGAAAAAACATAAACCGAAAAATAACGCCATTGATATGGCAACTGCTATGGGCATTGAGATTTTAACCGAAGAACAATATCGGGAGTTACAGAAGCTTGGAAATTTCGATACGAAAACATCAAGCTGGGTGAAAACACCTGCTGATATAAGAAAACTCGGTGGTGCCATCTTTGTCGATTACCGCTACGGCCATGTCTTTGTGTATCACAACAGTGCAGAATCTTACTATGCCGTAAGGGGGTTTCGTGGCTCGCTAAGGGTTTAAATTTTTGCACAAACAGCAAAGTGGGGTATTCCTATGCGTTTCAGAAAAGTAACATAGTTGGTTCTGGAGCATATCCATAAGAATCAAAGCGGGCTAACAAATCGCTGGAGCAGACTGTTCGACTACGCGCCTCCCTTCGCCAGGCTCAGGGTCGGCGCGGAGTTTATCCTGAGTGAAATCGAAGGGCTCAAAGCCGGTAGCAGGCATACATAAAGCTATGTCAAGGTTTGATAAATATGGTTAGGCGGTCGTTTGAATGTGTTTGGACGGTCATGGCAATCGTTTGGGTAGACGATATGAGTTGTGAGCAAGCCCATGAGGAGACAAGATCGTGAGTAATCAGGAACGCACAATACACATTGGGGATCATGTCTATCGCGTTGGAAGCGCCCGCGTCTCCGGCGAATACCTGCCCTTACTTGGTGAGCAGTACTATCGCATCCGGGACTATGACCGGATGGATTCATTCTTTATGAGCCTAGTTAGCAACTCTGATCATTGGCTGTTCATCTCAAGCACCGGTGGCCTTACGGCCGGTCGGCGCAACGCCGATTCGGCGCTATTCCCGTACGATACAGATGACAAGGTTGCAGCAGGTGGCGCCGACACGGGGCACAAGGCGGTCCTGCTGGTCACCAAGGGCGATGGGACCTATCTCTGGGAGCCGTTCTCGGGAAGATACGCTGGAGTGTATCGGGTCAAAAGGAACCTGTACAAGAATGTTTACGGGGACAAGCTAGTTTTTGAGGAGACCAATCAGGACCTGGGCCTAACCTATCGCTACGCATGGAGAACCAGCGATCGATACGGCTTCGTCAAGACGGTCTGGCTGAAAGACGAATTGGGCGATGGGTGCCATGTGACCCTGATCGACGGTCTTCAGAACATCCTGCCCTACGGTGTGAATGTGCAGGCGCAGCGGCTGTTCAGCAATCTCCTCAACGCCTACAAACGGAACGAACTCGAGTCGGAGACGGGATTGGGCATCTTTGCTCTCAGTTCGGGTTTGACGGACTTGGCGGAACCGAGTGAATCGCTCCGAGCCACCACTGTCTGGCAGGTTGGGCTAG
>WVZH01000405.1 GCA_011772595.1 Anaerolineales bacterium | reverse complement strand
GTGAGCCCGTCTGGGAGTGCTACCCGAAGATCGTTTCTACTGTAGATGTGCCTGCCGACACGGACATCCCCGCACTCAGACAGGAGATCAGCGACAAGAGCGAACAGAACGTGGCGGACACACTGCCCACGCCGATGACGCTGGTGCGGACGTACAGGAAGCAGTACGTCTGATGGCGAACATCGAGACCCACTACACTTACGTTACTGACAAGACGATCACGTCTAGTGGCTACACTACGATCTCCGGCGCGAAGATTGCTAAGACGAACTTCACGAATGGCGATCGCTACCTGCTGAAGATCACCGCTCAGTGTCGTGGGTTTAGTGCGAACGGGCTCTATGGTATCCGCCCCTGCACGGACAACGGTGTGGTACAGGCGCTTATCGCTGTACACAGCTCTTTCGTTTTCGAGCCTGCCCACGGCAGTAGTTTCTACACCTTCGAGTTCGTCTACGTTTGGACTGCCAACAGCACGCAGGACATCATCCTTCAAGCCAAAGCTAGTACGGGCACGCATTATATCGAGGCCATCACGATGCTTGCGATGAACCTCGACGATTCGAATGCGGGCTGGACGAAGGGCGTCGAGTGGGACTGGGCGGAGACAGATGCCGATACCGACCTAACAACGTCGTGGTCTTCAACCAACAACGCCAGCGTCACGTTGCCTGGGGCCACGCAGTCGGGTGACTATCTGGTCCTCTCCTCAGGTCAGATAGACAGCAACAGTACGTCTAGCAGTTGTGAAAGCGGCGCGGCGGCGACGAACGGCGGCACCCCGACTGCCGATCGGACGATCTTGCAAGAAGGCGAGGATACATCCGAGTTGATGTACCATACGGTCGCTGAACTGCTGGAAAACGTATCATCGAACACCGACCGCTACCAGGAGAGCCGGAATGACAGCGCGTCCAAGGGTAAGCGGACAGTCTCGCGCATCTTCTACCTCTACCTAGATGCGCTCAACAAGCACGGAGCCATACAGAAGACAACATCGACCGATCTCGGCGTTGCGAGCTTTACTGAGCACCTTAGCCTGTCTTACACGGAAGGTTCACCGGCTGATTACTGGATCGTTTTTGGCTGGGCTCTATCGTTCGGAGATGTAAACGACTTCCTCTACTTCCGGCTTCAAGTAGACGGGACTTCTGTGCCCGAGAACCGCGATGCTGATTACGGCCCTGTGTTGTGGGACGCCGACGACCGGCTGCCCAGCAGCCATTGTATCAGAACGAACGAATCGCTCGATACGTCAATAGACATTGACGGCAAGACGACGAACGTCGGGACCGGGCATGATCTGGACGAAGGCGTCATCGTCGTATTCTCGACCGAACTCCCGACTACCGGTATCATAGTAACGCC
>WVZH01000350.1:1767-1976 GCA_011772595.1 Anaerolineales bacterium | reverse complement strand
GGATACACTGAATCTGAATCTGGTAAGATTCACTGAAGGAATCCATTTCACCTTCCCGGATATGGAACTCGGCCCCGACGAATTCGTCGTGGTTGTGAAGAACCAGAGTGTATTCGAAGCACAATACGGCACATCAATCAATATGGCGGGTGTGTACACCGGCAGTCTGGCCAATAATGGGGAAAGGATTAAACTGGAAGATGCTATCG
>WVZH01000350.1:1475-1664 GCA_011772595.1 Anaerolineales bacterium | reverse complement strand
GGTCGCGCACTGGAAGTTCGACGACGGCTCCGGCAGCACAGCGACAGACAGCGCCGGCACCAACAACGGGACCCTGATTGGAGACCCAACCTGGACAACAGGCCGAATTGGTGGAGCTTTAAGCTTTGACGGTGATTACGTTGCCGTTGATCCCATCGCTCCTTTAGCAGGCAACACTTTAACGGCACA
>WVZH01000350.1:0-1387 GCA_011772595.1 Anaerolineales bacterium | reverse complement strand
ATGCGACCTCACCGGAGGCAATTAACACAGACCAGTGGTATCATGTTGCCGGGACCAATGACGGTTCCAGCCTGAAGCTGTACGTTAACGGCCAGTTGAAGGCTGATGTTTCCTCAACTGGTTTTACAGGTGTTTATGATAATGCTTATGCTCGTATTGGTCATAGACATAATTCTTCGCTCTATTACACCGGCCTAATCGACGATGTTCGCATCTATAATCGTGCGGTCAGCGAAAGTGAATTTGAGAATATAGCCGACCCGATAGGACGTTGGAATTTGAAAGGCTCGTGGCGAGCGAGTGTATACCGGCACGGCTCACCCGGCACCGATGACAGCGGCATTCTCCCGGATCCCGGTTCCGTGGTAATCAACGAAGTGATGTCGCATTCGAACACCGGACCGGACTGGATTGAGTTGTACAACACCACCGACGAAGCGATTAACATTGGCGGCTGGTTCCTCAGCGACAATGACAGAGATGAGCCGAACCTGATGAAATACAGGATTCCCGATGGTACGATAATTGATTCCAACAGTTATTTGGTTTTCTATGAAGACACAGATTTCAACAAACCGGTCGATCCCTGTTGTCTTATACCCTTTGCCTTAAGTGAGAATGGTGAGGAGGCGTGCCTGTCCTCGCCTCTGGATCCGAATGGTATGCTGACCGGCTACCGCGAGGTGGAGGATTTTGGCGCTTCGCAGACCAACGTATCGCTTGGCCGTTACTACAAGAGCAGCACCGGCAATTTCAACTTTGTGGCGATGGACTCCAATACGCCGGGCTGGAGTAATGCTAATCCCAAAGTCGGCCCCGTTGTTATCAACGAGATTATGTACAATCCGCCGACCGGCAATCAGAATGAGGAATATATCGAGCTTCACAACATCACCGGAGCTCATGTGATATTATACCGCACCGATAAACTCACACCGTGGAAGTTCACCGATGGTATTGATTATACCTTCTCGGGCAGTTCACCATATGCGACGATACCTCCTAATGGTTATCTAATGGTGGTGAAGGACATGGTAGCCTTTATAACAAGATATGGCAGTATGCCCGGTGATGTTCCGGTTGTTGAAGATTATAGTGGCTGGTTAAGCAACGCCGGCGAGAGGCTGCAGATAGGTATGCCCGGCGATATTGATGATGATGGCACGCGTCATTATATCCGTATTGACAGGGTGACTTACAGCGACGGTTCCCATCCTGAGGATTGTCCCGGCGGCGTTGACTACTGGCCATTTATGGCGGACGGCTATGGCAAATCGCTTTCTCGTATAGACCCGAACGATTATGGCAATGACGTAGCCAATTGGAAAGCGGCTTTACCTTCACCCGGCCTCGCCAACCCGTAGAACGCTGTGAAAAGGATCGGTTT
>WVZH01000583.1:1070-1269 GCA_011772595.1 Anaerolineales bacterium | reverse complement strand
GGAGGACAATTCTATGAGCAGATCGCGGAGACGATTTACGGCAACACAGAAGGCCGACATAGTTCGGCGTCATCTGGCCGGGAAGGAAGCGGTTTCCGACCTGGCAGATGAACTTGGGCTGCAGCCCAGCCAGATTCACGTGTGGGTTAATCAGGTGCTCTCCCAGGCGGAAAAGGTCTTTGAGCGGCCATCTGGGGGA
>WVZH01000583.1:688-1016 GCA_011772595.1 Anaerolineales bacterium | reverse complement strand
CAGAAGAACGAGGTGATCTCCGAGCTGATGGAGGAGAACGTCCGGGCAAAAAAAGCCAATGGGGAACTCTAAAAGGATGCTGGGTTCCCCACGATACCCGCGACCAAATCGTTGATTACGTCAAGCATTGGACGGCACGGACGGAATTGCCCGCCAAACGGTTACTGGCCTGGTTGGGACTGGGTACGAGCAAGTTTTACCAGTGGAAGGATCGCTATGGGAAGGCCAATGAGCACAATAGCCAGGTTCCTCGCGACTGGTGGCTGGAGGACTGGGAGAAGGTCGCCATCCTTCAATATCATGATTGTCATCCCCTGGAGGGCTACCG
>WVZH01000583.1:0-640 GCA_011772595.1 Anaerolineales bacterium | reverse complement strand
GGCCGGCTTGATCGCCGCCGCCACGCTCCCTCGAAAAAAGGGACCGGGTTCGTCCAGCCGCTTCAGCCCCACCAGCACTGGCATGTTGATATCAGCTACATCAACCTGGGCGGCACGTTTTACTACCTGTGCAGCCTTTTGGACGGTTACAGCCGCGCTATCGTCCACTGGGAGATCCGCCAGCGGATGACCGAACAGGACGTGGAGACGATCATCCAGCGGGCCTTGGAAAAGTATCCTGGCGTCACGCCTCGGATCATCAGCGATAACGGTCCGCAGTTTATCGCCAAGGATTTCAAGCAGTTCATCCGTGTCTGCGGGATGACGCATGTACGTACGAGTCCATACTATCCCCAAAGCAACGGCAAGCTGGAACGTTGGCACGGCAGCTTGAAACAGGAATGTATCCGGCCTACGGCGCCCAGAACGCTGGACGAGGCCCGGCAGCGCGTTGCCGATTACGTGCAGCATTACAACGACTGCCGTCTTCACAGCGCGATCGGTTATATTACCCCGTCCGACAAACTGAACGGCCTGGCAGAAGTGATCTTTGCCGAGCGTGATCGCAAGCTGGCCGAAGCTCGTCAGCGTCGTCAGCAGGCACGTGAAGCGGCGCGGAAGGTTGCCTGATGTTGCTTGA
>WVZH01000473.1:1727-1980 GCA_011772595.1 Anaerolineales bacterium | reverse complement strand
AATCAGTGACCATGGACGTGCCCCATGGGCTCGTTCCAATTCGACAAAGGGCAAACCCGTGGTGCTGTAATGTCAGCGTATCCACGGACAGTAGACTCCCTGGCAATCGCCTCAGGAGAAAGGAGAAACAAGTGCTCGGGCAACGAACTCGATGGGGAGCCTCCTTGAAGCGGCGCTCGCTATTCCCAGAGTCATTAATCACTGTCCTGCTGTTGGTGTCAGGACTGGGCCTGATCTCGTGTGGCACTCAAGA
>WVZH01000473.1:216-1621 GCA_011772595.1 Anaerolineales bacterium | reverse complement strand
TCACTGACCACGCAAATCACTGCGATATTTGCCTGGAAATCGCCCGAGATGCGAAAAACCTCTTGGAACAGGGAAAGTCTCTTGCTGAGATCAGAATATATGTGGACCGCGTCCACGGAGAAAAGGGACCTGGGACCGATACCCCGAGTCCGAAAGGGTAGGGATTGTAAGGGAAGACTGGCCCAGCCAAGCCGGGCAAACTTTTTCCAACGGGTAGGCAAGACCTTGAGGGATTTTCGAGGACAAGTAAACTCTCTGTTAAGGTCGTGGCGTCTGGAACTCACCTTGGTGGTGTGGTTTTTTGTGACCATAAGTGCGGCCTTCGCAGGAGAGAAGACAGGCCCTGAGGCTAGCCGTAGGATCGTCCTTGAAGCCCGCTCCTTTGCGTACGCCCCTTCCGTTGTCAGGGTCAGGCGGGGTGAGCGAGTTCGGCTGGTCCTGAGGTCCATGGATGTTACACACGGCCTGTTCTTTGAGGGCTACGGCGTATCGATTCGGGCCATACCAGGTCGAGAGGCGTGGGCCGAGTTCACTGCTGACAGGGAAGGAAAATTCGTCTTTCGTTGTAATCAGGTATGTGGCAATCTCCACCCTTTCATGACAGGCTCACTGATCGTCGAGCCCAATTTGCCGCTGTGGACAGCCTTTGTCCTGGCGGGCCTTCTCTCTCTCGGCTTTCTCGTGTACCTCGGGGTCAAGGGTTCTGGTCAAGCACCCGTGCCCGCAGTCGACAAACCGGCAGGGCCCTATGCCGCTGATCAGAGGGTGTCACGAGCAAAGGCTACCAGTAATTCGACTTTGAGATTGGACCTGGTCAGGAGCAGGGTAGTGAATTGGCTTTTGCGCCACCGGGCCTTTCAGTTTGCCTTGCTGCTGCCAACCCTTCTGATTTTACTCCTCGTTCTTGTAGCTGGCTTTTTCGGTTCCCCAGTGGGAGACCACAACCTAGCCATTGTGCTTGTTTGGGTGGTATGGTGGCCCCTGGTCATGCTGGTCCTACTACCTCTGGGTGGTCGCATGTGGTGTGCCGCGTGTCCTGTCCCAGCCCCCGGAGAGTGGCTTCAGAGGCTTGCGTTGGTGCGAAAAAGAGAAGGGAAGCCGTTCTCTCTGGCGTGGCGTTGGCCTCGAGGCCTTCGAACCATGTGGCTACAGAACTTGTCTTTCCTGGTGGTGGCTGCTTTAAGCATCGTTGTGTCGACCTCTCCGGCTGCCACGGCTACTGCGCTCATCGTCTTTATTGGCCTCGCTATGGTCCTGTCATTGCTCTTTCAGGGCCGGAGCTTCTGCAGGCATGTGTGTCCCCTGGGTGGATTTATCGGATTGTACACGTTGGCTTCCCCCACCACGCTCAAGGTGCGGGTCCCTGAGATCTGCGTGAACCACAGAGAAAAGAGCTGTCTTGAGG
>WVZH01000473.1:0-180 GCA_011772595.1 Anaerolineales bacterium | reverse complement strand
TGCGTGAAGACCTGTTCTAGAGACAACATCGCTGTGGGATTTCAGAGCCCTGGGAGGGGCCTTGCTCATACCAAGGGCCAGCCAGGCGAAGCCTTCAGAGCGGTCATCCTGGTCTCAGCCGCTTTGGTGTATACCGTAGTCATGCTCGGACCCTGGGGCTCGCTTAAATCTTGGGCCGGG
>WVZH01000011.1 GCA_011772595.1 Anaerolineales bacterium | reverse complement strand
ACTGCAAGGGAAGATAGCCGGCGTTCCAGAAAGGTGATATGGTGTAGTATTGCATAAAGTCGTACCGGTGGGGTCATTGCATAAAGTCATACCCGCGGGAAGCAGGCTGAGGATAGCACATTGGCAAAGGCAACATGAGCTGGCGCGCAGGCAACTCCTCCAAGGCGGTGGGCAAGCCCGTGATGTCCTTAGCGCTCAGTCCCTTGGCGTCCAGCCGCAGCGTCGGCAATTGAGGTCGAACCTGACCACGTTTGGGCTTGGGCTGGAGCTGGGTGAACACAAACTGGCGCTGCTCAGCATCGAAGCCAACGAGGACTGTCTGCCCAGCCCACGCAACACCTAATCCATAGCGGTGACCCCCCAGGGAGACTTGTCCTCCTTCACTCACCGTGCGGGTCCAGGTGTGAGTGGCCAGATACTCATCCACTCGACTCGGATCGAACAAGTCCAGTTCCCACTCAGGACGATATGGCCGCCGCGGAGCCAGCAGTTCAGGGTGGGCAATCAGAGGTGGCTGACCATGGCAGCCTTTGGCTCGAGAGGCACATTCGGCGTTGAGTTCATACCAGTCCGCATCGATCTGTGCTTGTAGCTTCTGGGCATCATCGAACCGCTGGTCAACCAGGGTGCGCTCGTTGAGGGTGCGATGAGCCCGTTCGATGCACCCATTGCGCTTGGGGGAGGAGACCAGGCGGTGTTCGATGCCCAGACCAACCCACCATAGCGTCAACTGCGCGGGGAATGGCGAGGGATCAGCATCCACGAAGATGGAGGCCTGATCGGTCTGGATGGCATCAGGCAAGCCCCATTCAGCGAAGGCCATCCGACAATCTTGCTGCACTTGGGCAGTGGTGAGCTTGACGATGCGTTGCTCTGCATGTTCAGCGGGATGAACGCGGTGCATCACCGTTGCACGTCCGAACTCATCGCGAGCCTGATTGAAGGTGACGGTACCGACTCCTGCAACAGGCACAGACTCTTTGCTGTCCATCTGCCACACCCCGTGCACTACACCGGCTGATGGCTGCTTCGGTTGCACCGGGCGACGCTTGGGAAACAAGCGGTCGCCAAAGCTGCGCCAGTAGCGCCACACGGTGGTAGGGCTGGGCAGTGTCTTGCCCTTCAGTGAAGGTCGTTCGCCCATCTTCTTCACTACATAGACTGCTCCCCACGTATTGTGTTGGCGCTTGAGGCGCAAGGCCACGTAGCGCACCAAGGGATGGACAGTGGACATAAAGCCAGTGGCTGGACGGCCAAAGGTGGTCACCAGGCTGGCTAACCCGCCCTGTCGCCCTCGGCGAATCCATTTCCGGGCGGTCCAAAATGACACGCCGGTCTGCTCTGCCACGGCCTGATAGGANNGTCGCTGGCATTGTGCTCCTCCAGTTGTCTCGAGATTCCTGAAGGAGAGTTTGCCCGTATCACTCAAGTTGTCAAGGTTCAGGCGGCACGACTTTGCGCAATGCCCAAGGGGGCATGAGTTTATGCAAGACTACACCAGCATAGAGGCATACAATGGCTACGAC
>WVZH01000544.1:6957-16940 GCA_011772595.1 Anaerolineales bacterium | reverse complement strand
TGAGATGTGGGAAACGAGTTATGCGCCCGAGTTCCTGGAAACCATGGAGACGTGGCTTCAAGATCTTGACGATTAGCTTGCGGAACTGGTATCGACCACGGACTTGCCCAATCTGGTGTCCTGTGACTATGACCCGTACCAATACATTTCTCACCGAGGAATATCTCTAGAAACCGATCCATGCCCTGAGGCATGGATCGGTTTCTACTTCCCAGAACTTACGGAGTACATTCCGTTGTCCACCTGTCCGGATCCGGGCAGGGGTAGACACATTCCAATTCTTTCTGCTGATTGGGCACCATACACCCAACTGGTGGAACCTCGGTTGGGGTGTACGTTGGCGTGGGCAGCGGTGGGGCTTTCACGACAGGCAGACCATCGAGATCCTCGTCGGTGTCAATGTCTCTCTCGAGCACCCAACAAGGGCGGTTGTAGCGTGGATTATTAACAACCACGTAGAATTCTCTAAAACCGGCAGCCTCTCCACCACCCACACCGAGGATTTCCACCTCTGTATCCGGCTGGAGGGCACTGACAACTTCGTAGAGTCCATCCCTTCCAGGACCATGCCAGCAGAGAGTCTCTACCAGAATGGTGCCGAATGGAGCTGGCTCGGGTGTGACCGTGGGCGTGGACGTCGGCGGTGAAGGAACGAGGGTAAACAGGGGTGTAGTGATAGCAAGCGGTTCAAGGACCTCAAGCTCATATGCACCCAGATCGCACTCCGCGCCTTGTGGGCGGTATACTCCACGCTGATCCGTGGGCAGGCAACTAAAGGGGGCAGCGCCATCGAACGCCGGGCTTCCAGGTAAGAGCGCATGGGTTTGGGTAGGCCCGCCATTATCCGCTAAGGGACCAAGTTGAGGGTTGGCGGACAATGTGAAGCCGGTGCAGCTGCCATCGCTGTCCAAGTTGTTCCCTGAAGGGGTTATTGCAGGAGCCGATGTGGAGAAACCGCAATCCCCTCCTGTGTTTTCCGCGATGATCGAACTGCTGATACCCACACCACCTGCATCCTCGATGTAAAGTGCAGAACTACCACCCGCTCCTGAGTTATCCGTGATCGTCGCGAAACTGATCATTAACTGCCCACCGGTATTATAGATTGCCGAACCCATGCGGTTTGGGCCGGGGGCAAGTGTGTTCCCGGAAACCGTACTGTTCACCAACCAGAGGAACCAATTATTTCGGATCCCTCCCCCGGTATTCGCCGTGTTATTTGCTATGGTACTGCCCCGGATATCCAATGCGTTGTTATTGGTAATCGCACCCCCATTCGATGCTTCATTTGCGACGAAGGAACTGTCATCAATGTCGACGTGTCCATTCTGTCCATTGCCGATCGCGCCACCCCAGAAAGCCTGGTTGCCGGAAAACGTGCTTCCGGAGATCGCAACGACGGAACCTTCCGATTGGTGATCGTTGAAAATGGCACCGCCTCCCCCACTTTCGCCACCCATGATCGCTATGTTATTGAGAAATTCCGAGTTCGATACCGTGAGATCCCCACCAGCATTGGCGATGCCACCGCCATACACAGACTGATTGTCTGAGATGGTGCTGTGGGATATCGTTACAGTTCCTAAGAAGTTACGAATCGCACCGCCATCTCTCGCTTGGTTTCCGGTAAGCGTAGTGGCGCTGATCGACAAAGATCCCAGGTTAAAGATCGCGCCGCCGAATTTGCCTAATTCGGGATTACCATTGGAGAGCGTGATCCCGTCTAATTCAAGCTCACCAGTGGTGTCAACGTAAAAGATACGAAACCGTGGTGTTCCCGAAACCGAGCTACGCTGAATGGTTGACCCTCTCCCGACAATAAAGATTGGAGAAGTGATCACAGGTAAGCCATTGCTGCCAACAAAGTCGGTGTTGTCCACCGACGTGAGTTCATAAATGCAGCTCTCGGCGAGGATGATCGTGTCCTTCGTTGCAGGAGTCGCGTTGGCATTATTGATGGCGTCGATCAACTCAGTGACACTACAACCGATTGTCCCGACACCGGGAAATTCGCAAGAGGCCAGGAAAAGTACCAGACATACGATGAGGAGTAATTTGATTCGCATGATAGACCTTCCTCTTTTAAGTACCTTTGCGGACATTGACCGAGTCAAGGTTTTAGGTTTCACGTCACCTCCCATCTGAGCGCTTGTGGGTAAGGTTGTGAAAATCACGCTCGCTATTCCCTTTTCAACAAGTAGGGTCTCTGCCCATTGCTAAAGAGGCGTAATATTGCCCTCTATCCTAGAAACGTATTTCGTTGAAAGAATGTGACAGCCGGTTTCTATAATACCGTGCAATGATGGGCACCGGATTGTGACCTTCCGATCATTCACAATTTGGGGGTGACGGGAGATGGGGTTGACGAATCCCTATTAGAAAAAGGAATGGCAAACGTTTGATGGATGAGCCTTGGTCAAATCGAGCGTATGAAAGACTCTTCTCCATCACTATATATCCCACTTCATTATACAAAAGGATTTTCAATCGCAGCCTTTGCGAGTCCGCAAAGAAACACACCAACACTGCCATTTTCTTCAAGCAGGACGACCTGTGGTACTTCAGCACCTATCTGCAACTCGAGAATCTGCTCTTGGATGAAGGGCACCGGTCTTGGGCGGAAAGGTATGCCGATTGAAAAGAAATGTGTGCAAACAAGCTCAGCAATCCTCTAACTAAATGACATTCTATGGTTCCATTGAAAACAAATGGACAGCCAGGATGATACCGACCGTGATCCATCTCTGGTTGTCCAATGCTTTGATGGAGGGGCATATCGCATGCCCCCGTGCCAAACCACTAATAAAAGCTAAACGGAAGCACCGCACCCCTCTCTGCCGTTCTCGTCGGCCATGAGCGCAAGGATCTCAAGCGGTTCGCTCTTGCTTGGGTCCCGGACCAGAGTTAACGCACTCATTTCGCAAGTTGAAACACAAACGCCACAACCCATACACTTTTCTCGGCTCGGTTGAGAAGTACCACCATTCAATTCGACCGCTTCAAAAGGGCAAGCAACGACGCAATCACCGCAGCCGATGCATTCCTCTGCGTTCACAGAACTCACATAGCCAGAAGCCGCCAGGACCGGCGTTCCATTGCGTACGGCTTGCATGGCTGTGCAGCAGCACTTGCAGCAGTTGCAAATGCCGAAAAATCGATTCAACATCACGTCCCTGAAGAAGGCGTGGTGAACGTGACCGCGAGCATGTGCCGCCGCCAGAATGTCACATGCCTCCTCAGAGGGGATCCACCTGGCGCGTTCCGGATGGTGCTCAATGATGAAACCCGCAAACGGCTCCCCTACGACCAGGCATACTTCGAGTGGCGAGCATGATTGTTGTCGGGAAGCACGGCACGGGCACTCGAGCACCACGATATGATCCGGATTCTTGAGGATGATGTCACGCGCATAACGGTAGGGGATCACCTTCTCCAAGTTTTCCAGACAGACATCCTCCCTCACCATGACCAGTTGCCGGGCTGCATCCTTGGTAAGAACTTTCGCATGATACGTTTGCTCAAGGCCACCCTTAGAATTGCCTTGATTGGGCGTCGATGGCAACAACCGTCCCAGGGTCTTGAGGATTGGGCTTATCATCCGTACCAGTCGATGCTCGCCGTTGAGGATGCTGATGTAGAGATACGGCCAGCGAGCATAGACGTAGCCGTGGAGGAAGGTAAAGATCGAATAGCCCGCCGTACGACGTCCCTCGTCAAAAAACGCTTTTGTCGAAGGACAAATCAAGCCGTCATTCGTGCCCTTTGTAAGCACTTGATTGGTTTGTTCTGACATAGATCACCTATTACGAAGATTTCGGTTAAGAAGGAGTTCTCCCTTGCCATCCAGCCTCTCAAGGATGATGCGCGACCATTCCCTAGCCCTTTCGATCTCGCCGTCATATAGGGGACCTTCTCTCCCCTCGACGTAGAAGGTCTCGGGGGGGACGATCCGTTTGCCCCCCAACTTGCGCAGCTTTTGGGCCAGCTTCTTGGCTGCCGTGAAACGCTCAAGGATCGGAGACATCTTGTAAGATGTGTCGAAGACGGCGACAGGTTTGCCTCGCAGTATACGCTTGGGTAACCTTTCGAAAACGGGGCGAACTGCCTCAGGCAAGTTCATTCGATGGGTTGGGCTTCCCATCACCAACAAGTCAACGTTCTCCAGGTCCGAAGCCATGATTTGATCGGAGCTGAGCAATCGAACGGGACCAACGGATTCGATCTCCTCAGCGATGGTTTCGGCCACCTTTTGTGTATGACCGAACTTAGAAAAGTAGACAACCAAAGTATTCACCAGTCTTGATCCTTTCCTGTTAGGTAGAAGCGATGCGCGTTGACTGAGGGTGCACCCCAAGACTCCAACAACCTCAATGCGACTGATACCTCCTGCACCTCGGACAGCGGAACAAAGGTAATCTCAGCTACACTGGCATCATAGAAGAGCGAATCGACGTAACGGATCTCATCATCGACGAGGACCTGTACCCATGCGTGTGAGGTCACGGTGCCGTCTGGGAATCGGTTGCGAAAGGCGTGAACGACTTTTGCATCGAAATCCAATTGGGTGAGCAAATCAGCCAGCGCATTGGCATGCTGTGAACAGTATCCATAGCCCCTTTCGAAGGCTGTGCCGTAGCTGTCGAAGCTGTTGCGCCGGCTGTAAACCATTCTGCTTTCCACCAGCACACGCGCCGCTTCCACCAATGCCATATCTGCCTTGCCTGATGTGCGTAACTGCCCCGCTGCCTGTGAAATTGTCATCCTGTCTAGGCCAGGTCGCGGTCCAGGCGGCAAGGATAGAGTGGCCGGAAAAGCATACAGCGGAACCCCTACGAGTACGATTAGCACTGCACAAATCCCCAATCGCAATGACATCTTACCTACATCCTTTCTTCTCATCATCGAAACCTACTCACGGAGCGCGTTCAGGACAAAATCGGCGACTTGACTGGAATCCAGCCAGATCTTCCCTTCGTCATCGGCTTGGGAGGCAATCCCGAGATAAAGACTCATGATCAATCCAGTGGTGGCATTTGAATCATGCGCTCGGAACACACCCTGTTCGATGCCAAGGTCAAGTATGTCTTTGTGGATCAATTGGTGCATCGGCTGATAAACCTGCCAAAGCATGACCTTCAACTCCTCATCGGCGCCATAGAGAGTGTTAACCAGCAGGCGAAATTGAGGCAGATATTCCGACACAACCGACCACCCTGCATCAAAGAAGCGCTTCAATCGGGTTTCAGCGTCCTCCTCATGCAGAACGCGTGGAGCGATGTATTCGAGGTGCGCCTGAGCGGTTTCATGGATCAACGCCTGCATGAGCGCCCGTTTGCTTTCGAAATAGTTGTAGATTGTCCCTTTGGCAAACCCGGCGGCCCTGGAGATTTGATTGATGTTCGCCTTTTCATAGCCCTGGCGGGCAAACGCTTCCGTGGCTGCCTCGAGCAACAACTGACGAGTTTCAGCTTTGACTTGTGCGCGTTCACTCTCTTTATAGCGTGGCATCGTCCTCCATCCTTTAATAATATGGGTGGGTGGTCACCCATATTATTGCATAGATTTGTATTGGTGTCAAGCCAGAAATGCGCACGTAGAACATCTAACCTTCAACTCAAAAGATCACAAGAGCTACACACGCGCGGATCGCAAGGATCTGGAGCACGCGTCCATCTATGATCACCACCCACCCTGACCGCATTGTGGTTTCTTCGTAGGAAAACGGCTGGGGATCAGATCGCTTTGGCGCACTCGGTCTCCAGTTTGGCATGTAGCCTATGTCACAAAGGACATCTATAATCCGTTGGGGAGGATGAAGCGAATCTCACCGATCGTGCAGTGAGGCTCGCCTTGAAATGATGTCCGCAGATAATGTAACCCACAAAAAGGAAGGGCTTCGATGAAACACCATCCGAGTCGGAAAGTGCTCCTTGCTTCGCTATTCCTGGGGATATTGGGATTGCTTGCATTCCCAGCGTCTGTGGAGGCCAGCATCTTCGTCGTAAACACCAATGATGATCTAGATGACGGTGTGTGTGATGTCTCACACTGCTCCTTGCGAGAGGCCATCAACGCGACAAATATGGGTGCAGGTCCGGATAAAATCCATTTCAATATACCTGGATCATCCCAAGTGACGATTCAGTTGAACTCCCCTCTTCCAGCACTCCAGGATGATGGCACCATCATCGATGGCACCAGCGAGCCGGATTATGCCGGCTCACCCGTGATCTACCTTCACAAGGCGATCGAGATCATCGAAGTGGGTATATCGATCGAATCAAATGGAAACACCGTTCGTGGCTTGGGCCTGGTCGGCTTTGGCGTCTGGCTTTCCAATGATCCTTATGCTTATCACAATTGGCTAGGTGGGGCTATCGTCATCCACGGCGCCGACAATTTAATCGTGGATAACGTCATTGGGTCGGGCGCCTGGTTAAACAGCACGGGTGTTCGTATTCAGGGTCCTGGGAACAGCGTGATCGACAACGTAATTTCCGGGAACAGTATGGGAATTTACGCCGATCACCCCAACTGCTTGATCCAGGGCAACACGATTGGCCCGGCCCAGGACGGGATCACGGCCGTTCGGAACCACATCGGAATTCGCCTTATGAACGGTGCTGACGGAACATTGGTAGGCGGAGACGCCAGCGGGGATGGCAATCTGATCTCCGCAAATGAGAGGGCAGGCATCTACATGTCTTCCGACAATAACACGATCTATGGTAACTTCATCGGCGTTGATTCAACCGGTACCAGTGCATTGCCAAACGGAACTGGGATCGAATCCTTCGGAATGGACCACCAGATCGGAGGCGGGTCTCCAGGTCAGGGAAACCTGATATCCGGAAACGACCATCACGGCATTTGGATCTCGGGTGATGGCAACCATGTAATCCAAGGCAACAAGATCGGCACCGATATAAGCGGCAACTATCTCATACCAAATGGGGGTGAGGGGATCGAATGTGAAGGTGGTCCCAAGCTTATCGGGGGGATTTTACCGGGATTGGGCAACCTGATTATGGGAAACTTAGGCAATGGGATCTATATTAATGATTATGGTGGAGGCAACGTCATCGCTAAGAACACGATCGCCATGAATGAGCAGTCCGGGGTCTATGTTGACAATATTCTCGAGAATACAATCACACAGAACAGCATCTATGCGAACGATGATCTTGGCATTAGAACGGCATGGGGATACAACCAGGGAGTCGAGTACCCACTACTTTCCTCGACCCTGGGGGTGACAATCAAAGGCACAGCCTGTCCGAACTGCCTGGTCGAGGTCTTCCTTGCCGACCCCGATCCCACTGGGTACGGTGAAGGGAAGGAGTATCTAAACAACGGTTATGCCTCCTCAAACGGTTCCTTCAGCATCCCCGTCAACGGACTCGGGTTCTGCGACCCTGTAACAGCCACCGTAACCGATGCCGCAGGCAATACATCCGAATTCTCCTTCAACATTAATATGAACTGCCTCTACATTGGACCGCTCTTCCTCTACCCTATATGGGTCTTTATCATCATCGTCTTTGCGGCAATCGTCTGGATTGTACGACGCAGGCGTCCTGCGATGCCCGGGTGGAGCGTACCATTCATTGCGTTCGGCGGTGGCGCGCTTTTTATGGTGCTCGTTACGGCATTACCCTTCGTGGAGGCGGACTTCGTACCCAGGTCCACCTGCGGCGACGGGGTGGTCAATGCCGGCGAGCAATGCGATGGCGATGATCTCTCGTTTTGTCGCTCGGACCAGGTATGTAAAAACTGCCGCTGTGTGACGGTCGTAGAGGCCCCCATCTGTGGCGACGGGGACAGGGATGGAGAGGAGCAGTGCGACGGTGACGATCTGTCCTTTTGCCTGTCGGGCCAGGTTTGCGAGAACTGCCGCTGTATCACCATGGTGGAACTATGTGGAAACGGGAGCGTAGACGAGGGAGAACAATGTGATGGGGACGATCTTTCCATGTGCCGCTCGGATCAGGTTTGCCTGAACTGCCGTTGCGTTACGATGGAGGGCATCTGTGGAAATGGAATCAGAGACGAAGGCGAACAATGCGATGGCGACGATCTGTCGTTTTGTCTCTCGGGCCAAGTCTGTCAGAATTGCCGCTGCATCACAGTGGTTGAGACGTGCGGAGATGGAATCGTAGACGAGTGGGAGCAGTGCGATGGTGACGATCTGTCGTATTGTCTGTCGGGTCAGGTCTGCGAGAACTGCCGTTGCATCACACACGTCGAGGTTGAGATCGAAAGATGCATCTACCAAGCGGCCGTTAACGCCAACTGCCGCCGCAGCGATTACGCCGAGTCGGACCAAGTCGAGATCTTGATGCAAGGGGAAGAAGCCGCGCTGGTGGCGTTGAATCCCGAATACACGCACGGCCTATTCGAGTTCGAGGGCCGGAAACAATGCTGGATCTGGCTGGGTTTGCTGGACGGGCCCGAGAATCCGTTCGGGACATGTGACGTAGAGATCATCGACCCTCCAGAAGCACCAAGGGAGCCTGCCTGTCAGCAGGACTTGGATGAGGAGAGCTGCATCGCAGCTGGTGGGGAATGGATCGTGGGTGTAGCCCCAAGTTGCAAGTGCCCGGAGGATTGAAACTTGCATATGAAGCCGTTATTCAAGCGCCTCCCCGCGAGTTCAATGCTTGCAGGGAGGTGCTTGTAATCCTCTACCCCCAGGTTATGAGACCGAATCCTTTAGGAGTACCCCACCCACAACCAAAAGAAAAACGCCCTCGCAGGCGCTTTTCCATGCAGGTCGCGGGTCACTAAGAAGATTACCCAGTAATCAACCCCTCGCTCATCGACAAAAACACCCTACCCGCACTCCCATCGACCGTAATGACCTGACCATCCCGAATCCGATGGGTCGCGTCGTCCGTGCCCAGCACGGCCGGTATGCCGTACTCTCGAGCTACGATCGACCCGTGGCTGAGCGGTCCACCCACATCGGTGACAATCGCTGCAGCACGCGCAAACAATGGCGTCCACGCCGGTGTGGTGATTGAGGCCACGAGCACATCCCCTGCCTTCATGCGGGCAAAATCCTCTGGACCCCTCAAGACACGAGCCGGGGCTGTTACACGACCAGGACTGGCGGCGACACCTTTGAGAGCACTATCGCCTCTTCTCGATCTCCCCGCCCTCATCTTTCTCACGAATTTGAGATCAGGAAGCATCACCGGTGGTGTGACCTTCTTTGCTGCCTGCCATGCGGCCTTCCGCTGGGAGACGGTCGTGGAGAATGAACTCAGTGGCTCATTTTCAGCAATCCTCAATGCTGCCTGCCCGATTTCATCCTGCTTCAGCCAGAAGATATCATCTGGATCGTTAAGCGCCCCAGCGGCGACAAAACGATTGCCAATCTCGAGGAACATCTGTCGTAACAGCGGGTAACCCAAGCCGATATCCGCCAGCCCATCCTCACGGAGGGGCGCAAAGCGTTGCGCGGTCGCCAGGAGCTTGCGGAACAACCTCAATCGCCACCCTTTCAATCTTTGTAACATGGCATCGGTCGCCAGTTCGCGCTTCTCGCCTGCCGCAGTTTGTCGTGCATGCGGGTTGGTGCCTTGGCCCTTGATGAACATTCTGCATGTATCGATAAGCGGTGCCGGATCATCGCTGGGCACCGGGTTAGCAAAATCAAGATTGTAGATCGTATGCCCAAATTGACGTATGTGAGCCTGGAACCGATCCACCCATTCCCGCCAATCCTCGGCGCTCACTCCAGAGGGCGCCTTGCCGTTTTTAACTTGCTCTGCCAGTTGCTGTGTAGGCGTGTTATTCAAGTATGCGGCGAGGTCGTCACGCGCTCGTGCCCACACGGCTAAATCGTAGAGTGACTTTTCAGCCTGCATGGGGATACTGTCAAACCCCATCAAAAAGGTAGGCGCAGACGGCTCCTCGCGTCGCCGGATAAGACGCTGATAGACCAGGGTGAACAAGGCTTCGCTTATCCAGGCCCCGGG
>WVZH01000544.1:1624-6940 GCA_011772595.1 Anaerolineales bacterium | reverse complement strand
CTCCAAGGTGTAGATCTCCAGCGCTCGATCGTGGAGATATATCTCGGGCGCCCAACCTCAACCCAACGCTCAACAGGCCTGGACATCATGCGCTTCACGATCCCAACACTGCGTAAGAGTATCTGCACGATCTGCCCTAGCTTCATCGAGCCATTGTAGAACGCGTAGTCGTTTACACTCACGATGGGACCCTCCGGCATGAGACCCGTCTTGCCAAGGAAATGATCCATCTGGCGATTCATGCTCGCATTGATGGCTGCCAGACCAAGCGTGCCAAACAGGGGCGTCATGGGGTCGGCCATCAACTCCACAATGTTGTTGCGCATGGCGATGCCTCTGAAGTTCCATTCGGTCGGGGCAAGCGCCATGGGCTCCGGCAACGCCGTGATGGGCCTGGCCTGGACGATGCTGAACTCCTCCTCAGCCAGCACCCATTCGATATCCATCGGCATCCCGTAGAACGCTTCGATCTCTACACCTAGACGCATCAATTTTGCTGCTTGGGAGTCGGACAGCACCCGAGCACGACGTTTTCTCTTCGGCACGGGTTGCTCTTCCGTCCCGCTGGCAAGACGGACTGTCATCACCTGCTTGTCAGCCGTCTCGCGGGTAAGCACTTTTGCAGTCGCTTTATCCATGGTGAGCGTATCTGGAGTCACGATCCCACCCACAACGGCTTCTCCCAATCCCCAGGCCGCGTTGATCACGACTTGGTCGCGGTGCCCGGTGACGGGGTTGGCAGTGAACAAGATGCCGGATCTTTCCGCGTCCACCAATTGTTGAACGACAACTGCCACCTCATGAGTAGCGCTCATGCCTTTGGCCTCACTGTAGGCCTGCACGCGCTCACTCTTCCGCGACCGAAATACCGTGGTAATGGCCCCGCGGATCTCTTCATTGCTGCGTGCGTTGAGTACCGTCTCGAATTCACCCGCAAACGACGCCTCCACGGAATCCTCACTCAACGCCGACGAGCGCACGGCAAATGCCATGTCGGCATCCAAGGCGCGTAAACGGACCAGTTGGTCCTCGGCTTCTTTCCAAGCTTCCACCCGCAGATCATCACCGGAAAAGCTGGTGGGTAATATTACGAAACCCACCGGCACAGGAAACCCGGCCTGGTAAAGGTGGGCCAAGGATCCACCTTTTCCACCGGCACTCGATTGCATTTCTTCAGGTAGTTCAGCGAAGGAATAGACTGTCTTATCCATTGTGCCTCCGTATTTTCGGCTCTACTCGTGTGTCTTCGCTAGTGACGGAGAGCAGAGTCAGATTCAAATCCCACAAGCGACCAAGAATACCGCGTAGAGCCGCTTGATCCACCGTCACATGTATGCTGGTGACTTCACCGTCAAAGGCTATCTCCTTGCCATTGACATCTTCCAGCCACATCTCACTAACTTCCCCATAAACGCGTAGCTTGTACGCTATTCGTCGACCAGGATCTGCTGGTGTGAATGTTGTCTTCATGCTTCTAATTAAATACTCTCGCAGGTATGGTTGTCACCAGACGAAAGTACGGTTGCAGGTATGGTTTTTCGGTGTCAAGTAGGAAGAAGAGCGAAAAGCGAAGCGATCCCCAAGCCCCCCTCCTGTCGAATGGAGTTTTCGAAAAAGATAAACCTTCAGGGTATGAGGCCCAAGGCTCTCCCGCGGGCGATGGCCTCTGTGCGTCGGGTGACTGCCAATTTGCCATAGATATTGGAAGCATGCCCCTTGACAGTGCTGACGGTAATNNAAGACTTCCAGTTCACGTTCACTTAGGGGCTCGATCATCTCAGGAGGATGAGATGCCCTCGGAGTCGTTGCGATCTCCGCCTTATCGAAAGCTACCAGTAATCGACCGGCATAATCGGTTTCTATCCCTCGCGAGACCGCCTCATAGATTAGGCGAGCCATGGCTCGACCCTCATCGAGGAATATGCGCACATGATTCCCCGGCTCGGCCAACCGAAAGGATTTCTCCAGCAATGAGAGTGCCTCTCCGATCCCTCCCCGTGCCTGGTGAGCCAATGCCTGAAGGTTGAGAATCTCGATCACCCGACGTATCCGATTTTTTTCCTTGGCCTCCAGCAACAAGGGTTGGGTTAGTTCAAGTGCTTCGACGGGACGGTTCTGGGCGATATAGATGCGAACCGCCATGATCTGTTCTCCCACTCGCAGATCGTAAGGTAGGGCTGCGTCGGCGCCCAGCTCCTCAGCTTTATCTACCTCGGGGAGCCGATCCAACCCTCTTTCTCTGAGCCATGCAGAGGCCGTGTTTAAATCGCCCTGGTCGAACCAAAGTCGTGCCTGGCTCAAATCCACAAGGTAGTCATCCAAAGGTGTAGAACCCGTTTTTTCAGCAAGCTGGCGTGAATGCAACAGCAGCGTATTCGCTTCATCGGACTCCCCCTGTGCTTGCTTGACCCTTGCTAAATGAAGATTTGCAACCAGCGCCCCGAATTCACCATGGCGCTTCGAGAGCTCAAGGCACTCTCCAAGATGACGCGCGGACGATTCCAGGTCATTCCACTCTCGGAATATCTCCGCCAATCCGAGAAGGGCTCGGCTCGCTACTGGTAAACGCCGGCCGAGCGAATCTGTCGCAAAGGCAAGCGCCTGCTCAAATCGAGTTTTCGCTTGATGCAACTCGGCTCGCATGAAATACAAACCGGCCAGGTTGCAGAGCGCGCCTGTGGCGAACATGATGTTGCCCACCTCTTGACCGAGCCTCACGGTCTCGTTCAATGCTTGTGTGGCAGATTCCATNNGCAAGACTTGTCGGCGTATCGCCTTGCATGACTGCGATCATGGCACGGAAAACATCCGCTTCAGCAGATGTCTGTTGAGTCACCCCTTCGGCGTCACGCAAACGGGATTGGACTCGTTCAATCGGATTCCCGGATAAAAGCAACGCCCATGCGTGATAGATACATAGAGAAGGTCGACTGCGCATGAGTTCATCGGGCAAAAGATCCATCCAGCGTAAGAGGTTCCCGACCTCGCTGCGCATCAACGTCGACTGGGCCGCATTCTCCATCATCTGTGCCGCGCGTTCGAAATCACCGCCGAGCAAAGCGTGGTCGATGGCCTCATCAAGGCGGTCTTGTCCTTCATACCATTCACTGGCCCGACGATGGAGGCCAGGGAGCAGTGCTGCGTACGCTCTACGCAGTTGTTGGCGAAGCAGGTCTTTGAAAAGCCGATGGTAGCGGTACCACCGGCGTTCGTCATCAAGGGGGATCAGAAACAGGTTCGACCTCTCAAGGAGCTCAAGGATCCTCTGACTATCGCGACGCTCTGTCACCGCATCACATAGCGGCGACGTTAAATCGTCAAGTATAGAGGTATGCACCAGAAACTCTTGAACGTGATCAGGTTGACAGAGCAAGACTTCTTCCAGCAGGTAATCGAGAATATGACGGTTACTTCCTGTGAAGGATTGAATGAAGTGGTCGGGATCTTCTCGTCCTTTCAGGGAAATCGCTGCGATCTGCAGTCCTGCAATCCAACCTTCGGTACGTGTTGCCAGTGCATTGACCTGCTCATCCGTGATCGCCAGCTTCATCACGCCTTCAAGGAAAAGCCCTGTCTCCTTTGGTGAGAAGGAAAGATCCGAAGCTCGTAGTTCGATCAACTGCCCTCGTCCTCTCAGATGTGTGAGAGGCAGCGGTGGGTCGGCGCGAGCAGCGATAACGAGATGCATCTGTACCGGCAGGTGATCGAGCAGAAATGTGACCGCATCATGAACGGGTTGCGACTCGATCAGGTGATAGTCGTCGAGAACGAGGACAAAATTGTCTAAGAAACGAACGATGTCGTTGATCAGAATCGTCAGAACGACCGGCANNTCTGCAGGGCGGCGATGACGTAAAGCAAGAACCGTGTCACATCACCGTCGCTCTCGTCCAGCGAGACCCATGCAGCGGGTATATCAAGTCGGCTCACCCACTCACTGAGCAGCACCGTCTTTCCGTACCCGGCCGGCGCTGAAATCAGGGTCAGCTCGTGGGTTCGTGCCTGATTGAGGCTTTCCAGCAGCTCCGAACGCACGACCCGCATTTCAGGGACGCGTGGTATTTGTATCTTGGTGGACAGGATATCAATCAAGGCAGGACTATCTTCGCGGTATTAGATCTGCAAATAATCTTGATACTTCCGACACTCGAAAATCCAATGGTGACATCGCACAATTCCAAGAACCTAAACGCCTCCCGACGTACATGAATATTATACGCCAGGGGCTACATTCAGCTGCGCAATCAGGCCGAGGTTTTTTTCGTTCAATGGCTTAGTGGAGCCTCTCCTTGGCCCCACAGCATGTTTTCGATAATTTCAACAGAAGGATCTATCCTGAGCAGGGTGGAAGATCGAAGAGGATCGCAGGGGTACCAGTGATACCAAGGATAACCGCACCAACGCGATCGCCTCATACAATATGACGCGCCGCTCCAAGCAGAGAAAGCGTACCTCCAAGGATAAGGTGTCCCATTTTCTTTCAATCCATACCCGTCGTCTTTATCTTATTTCCACTTCCATTTGTCGGCTGATCGAGGTGAAATTGGAGTGTGAATCATTGTTCCCCCTCAAGCAAGCTATAAATTCGGGGGGGAATGTGTGGGCATAATGACGAAGCGGAGACAGAGGTTCTTGATTCTATCAGATTCCGCCAAATCGCTCGTTCCATACCGGATCGCGAAAGACGCCAAATCCCACAACCGCCAAGCACATCAACCCAAAGATCCCCAACCCAAACGAAATCAATTTATCTGCTGGTCGCACCAGGTAGCAGATCGTGAAGGAATATACACTGTTTACAAGCCCATGCAGGAAAGCAGCAACCCAGATACTGTTGGTCTTGAGCACAGCGTAGCTTTGTATGTATCCTCAAAGAACGAAGAATATAAATGCCAGGAGAAAGCCGATCGCGGACGGCGGATAGGTATGTACACCGCTCAAGATGATGGGGATGTGCCAGGCACCCCAGATTATCCCAACCAGAAACACACCCCGGCGAGTGCCTAAGCGGATCAATTCGGTTTGCAAGAATCCGCGCCAGGCATATTCCTCTCCAAAGGTAAGCGCCAGACTTCCCAGTGGAGTACCTGTAAAGCTTAGAAGGAATATCGCTAACAGGCCAAAGATGTACAGGTCTTCAGGGACTGGAATGCCTTCAATTTGAGCCTGCACACTTTGGAGCTCACCCCGCCCGGTGACCCAATTCAAACCCGCCTGAAACATCAGATACAGTACAATGCCAATGACAAACTTCTTACCAATTTCGACATCACCCAGTTGAAAGCCACCGCGCAGGAAGGCTTGCTCCCCATGGCG
>WVZH01000544.1:1443-1603 GCA_011772595.1 Anaerolineales bacterium | reverse complement strand
AGGAATACCGGTGTCGGTGTGATGACCAGGCCAATAGCGTAGTTGAGGCCAACCAGCAGGGTGAGCAGCAAGTATGCGAACGCGATCATACGGGGAACTCGGGCAGCATTTCGTATGAAGAGCATACTATCGGGTATACAAAAGAGTTCGATCAACATGA
>WVZH01000544.1:0-1427 GCA_011772595.1 Anaerolineales bacterium | reverse complement strand
CGAAAGTAGCGCTAGGCACCAGGAGACACCGAAGGTTACCACGAGGAAGAGTAACACATGCCGAGTGTGAATTCCGTCCGCCCGTTCTACCCTCGCCATTGGATTTATCGGAATGTTCATGTGTCTGGAGTTCATATCCTGTTCAATCCAGTCTCAATCGGCATTTCAACAACTTCTTTGAAAAACGATCCACTCCGGGCGCCCCATTGAGAACCACCGCTGCGTCAGGGGGAACTCGTGAGGTGCTCGCATACACAATGGAGATGTTCGGATTCGCAATAGGACGCCAGGACACGTCCGGGCGAAGTGTATGCCCCACCAGCCACGATGGCACCGACACGAAACAGGGTCAACATGATGAATCGCCAAATCACTGACATTTCCTGCATGTACGTTTAAGTTGTAGGTGGTCTCGTTCCAGGTCGTCAGCAACTGTTGCGATGCCAGCAGGGAGGCTATGTACATACCGTGAGGCGACAATCTGGAGAGCTAGGGGTAGTGCACCCACTGCATGCTCACGCGAGACGGCCAATCCGCCAAGCGCAAATACTGCCCCGACCGCAATGCCGCCAATCGCGATCCAGCCGACAGCAATACCTGCCAGGACCATAAAGCCCAGCCCTATTCCGCTCAGAACAAAAACCCCCATGGCGATACCGCCTATCGCAAACACACCCAGGGCACAATTGCCGATGGCGATGATGCCCCGCGCCAGGCGCGGCAATCCAGTGAATGGATTGATTCCTGTCGCCACATGGAGCAAGGGTAAGCCGAATAGCGCTGAATTTGAACGGTATTCGAAACCGAATAGCCAGGAGGTTGAAGGACAGGTGGAGTCCTTTGGATCGACTGATCCAATATCGAGCGGTTTCCCGCAATATGGGCAACGCATGTTGATCCCCTTGGCTTTAGGCTTCAAAGGTGGACCATCGGCCGTGTTCATACACCTGCGCGCCGGTGATAAGCGCAAGCGGTAGCTCGATGATCAGATTGACAGCGTCGATAAGTGCTAACCTGAAGGGGAAGAAGCCAAGGTTGGCGTAATTGAGTTCGAACACGAAAACAAAGACGAAGACAAAGGCGCAGGCGATTAGAGCTGTTCGTGGCCCCACACCGAACATAGGGCGCAGCGATGCATAGAGCCAGATCATCATGAAGCAATTGACCAAGGCGATGGCCAGGTTAAAAGCCTGATTTCGAATCGACCATTCTGGAACTTCCGCCGGTCCACGCAAAGAAGCCAACGCATCACCCAACAACACGGTACCGATCAGCCCCTCCCAGAGCAGTTCGATCAAAATGAAGGCCAGTAGGGTCGTCAGTCCCGCTAGGTACAAACGGTCCATTCGTATGCGATTCATGGGAGCCTCCGTATTGGACATAGGGATCGACATGACATCGACCCCGAATCATTTATATTGCTGTTC
>WVZH01000063.1 GCA_011772595.1 Anaerolineales bacterium | reverse complement strand
CTCAGCGTCTCTCTCAGCGCCTCCTCTAATCGTCCGATGCGCTCCTCGATCACCCCCTCCACCCGGGCGGGCAATATGCTCCAGTCCAGTTCGTTTCCTTCCACCCAGCGGCCTTCCTCGTCCAGGATCAAATCGCCCCGCTCCTGCAGGTCCCGCAGCAGCTCGACGGTGAAAAGCGGATGTCCCCCAGTATGCATGAACAAGGATTTCCGAAAACCTTCCGAAAGCTGATTTGGCTCACTGTCCAGGTACGACTCTACGAAGGATCGCCCCTCCTCATCCTGCACTTTGCCCAGATCGATCCAGACCTCCCCATACTGGCGTTTCAATTCCGCCAACAACGTTTGCAGCGGGTGTGGTTCACCGCCTCGACCCAGTGCGATCTCCTCCGGTCGGTAGGCTCCCACGATCAGGATGCGCCGTCCTGCCAATCGTCTTCCCAGGTGGAACAGCAGGTCGATCGAAGCGCTGTCCACCCACTGCAGGTCGTCCAGCACAAGCACCATAGGTTTTCTATCCGCGATCTCGGCCAGCACCACCTCAACCTGGTCGAAGAGATTGCGCTGATCGAGCCCGCTCGTTGAGGGGCGATCGCCTTTGGTAAGGGAGGCCAACCGTTCGATCCAGGGCGCACTCCCCTCGACCGCAGTCCGCACCCGGCTCAGCAGCCCCCGACCAGATACGAAGACGTCAATCAGGTCGGGGCTAACTTCAACGACCTCCCGCGCCGCAACCAGCATCGCCTCCCAGAGCCTTGTTGCCTCTTGGCGCGAGATCCTCCTCGCAGCCCACCTCGATTCCAGGTCGCCGGTCAGCATCCCCATGATCTGCCGGAAGGGTAGGTAGGGATCCCCCATCCCTGTATACGCGCTGCACTCCCCCCAGGCCACAAGCAGTTTGGGCTTCTCCTCTGAAGCCCGGCGCGAGAAGGCCTCCAGGAGCGCCGTCTTCCCACGGCCCGGACCACCAATGACGAAAGCCAACCCCCCATGACCGTCAAGTGCTTTTTGGAGAAATCCGTCAAGCTGGCCCAGTTCCCGCTCACGTCCTACGAAGAGAGGGAGTGGAACTTCCTCAACCTCCTCAAGGAACGACGGCAGCTTCACCACTCCCATCTCGATGGGCACTTCAGGCGGCAACGCTTCGAGCGAGCTCAGTGGCGGGAACTGCGCTTGGAGCCCCTCGATAACAAGCTGGTGGATGCGTTCTGGCCGGCGCATGTCTTTCAAACGATGCCGCCCCAGATTGAGCAGGCTCACCCCTTCCGGCAGCTCATCGCGCACCAGCGGCGCCGTGGTCTCCGAGAGCAGCACCTGTCCGCCGTGCCCCACATGGGCGATGCGCGCCGCACGGTGCACGTCCATGCCCACGTAGCCCTCTTCCCACGTGGAAGGCTCACCGGTATGCAGCCCCATGCGTACGCGCACCTCGACTCCCTCTGGCCAACCATGTGAAGAGAACGCCTGCTGCGCCTCCACCGCCGCCGAAACCGCCTCCGTCGCTCGCGGGAAGGAATAGAAGAAGGCGTCGCCCTGCGTGTCGACCTCTTGGCCATTCCATTGGGTGAGACAGGCGCGCAGGATCTCACGCTGGTCCCCCAGCAGCGTCGCATACGCATCGCCGAGCTTTTTCAACAGATCAGTCGATCCCTCGATGTCGGTGAAGAGGAAAGTGACGGTTCCTGATGGCAACACCGTCATAGCTATTTCGCGTCCTTCCGCACACATGACAGAAGTGCGCAATCTCTGAGCTGGGCGTATCAAGATGTATACAGACTATGCCGTATCAATATTCCATTCAATGAGCGATCAAGGGGGCAAGTACGAGTGTGGCAACGTGGGATCAAAGAACGCCATACAAGCTTCGATGAGATCCCCCCAAGGATGGATTCTTCAGAGGGACAACTGAAACCCTACAGCCATATTATTCCATAAAAGCGCCTTCTTCCGAAGGTGACGAAAGCGCTTCTATGCTGAAGCATTGCCAGAGGCCGGAAATCCGCAGGACCCAATTTTGGATTGGCATTAAATTCCATCAAAGACTAAGCGGAACTCTCACCAATTCCCTTCTACCTGCGAATAAGTATATTTTGAACCTTTAAGGACCTGAATTCTTCGTTGCCACTACTTCGATACCAAGTGAATTGTTGCACGATCGAGGATCTCACCATCCAACGCTACGGACGTGAGCTCGATATGATCCGAATAGAGTTCCAACAGGACAAAATGTGTTCGCCTGGCAAACGTCTTGCTATTTGGGAGAAGCTCGCGCAGGGAATACAGCGTGCTCGAGCCGCCGCCCGAGACGACGTACGTCACGTCGTTCACGATCAACCTTTCGTAATTATGATCGTGACCTGAGAGTACCAACGGTACTTGCGCTTGCTCAAAGTATGATCCCCACTTCGACCGCATCGGCACACCATCATTCGTATGCATTCCACTGGTGTAGGGTGCGATGTGGAACACCGGGATCGAGGCGCTGAAGCGATCATCTCTGAGGCGTTCCGCCAGCCATTCCGTTTGGGCGGTCAATCTCCCTGAGCCGTAAAAGGCTTGGGAATTGAGCATGATGAATTGGTAGCTCCCTACGGAAAAGGAATACCATTCTCTACGTTCGGAAGAACCTGACACGAGGGGATCCACAATGCGTGGAAATGCGTAGAAATAAAAGGAAATCCCGTCCCAAAGAGTTGCCCTCTCAACGTCGTGATTACCGATGACAGGGAACACCGGCATACGATGCAATATTGGGGCAAAGGTCGAATAATACTTCCAAGCAAAGGAAGTCGGCGCATCGGGATCGTCGTAAATATTGTAGACGACATCACCTGTGTGCAAAACGAAGTCGAGATCAAACGTCGCCATCTGCTCGAGCAACCGGAACGTGGCCTCCTGACCAAATCCCGAATCCCCGACGACGGCTACACGAAATGGCTCGTCGTCTGGGGAGAAGGTTCGGAATCGCACCTCACCCCATTCGCCGCCAACATACCACGGCAGGGAATAGGCACCCGTGTCGTCTTTCAAGCCTACGACGGCCCAATACTCAACACCCCCTCCCAGATCATTCAGCTTGATAATATGACGAGAGGTTTCCCCCGAGAAAGGGATCTCCCGCGCTGGACCCGCGACATCCCAAAAGAACAACACACCCTCATGAGGCTCCGAAAGCTCGAAAGACAACGTAGCGTTGGTTTCTCCGACGTGCTGCACCGTGAGAGGGACGAGATAGGCAATATCTGTCGGAGAGCCGTCGAGAACGAACTCATAGGGTTCTGATGTTACCAAAGGGATGACCGGGTCGGTTGGACTAGGTTGAATACCTGGTGGAGGGGAAGGTGTCGGAAGATCGGGCGACTGTTCGTGGGTGGGTGTGGCTTCAGGCGAGACTGCCGCTTGCGTTACTGTACTCGAGCGACATGCAGACACCACCAGAGCGCAGAAACACATGGACAAGAGAAGGATCTTCTGATCTCGGGAGTGCTTCACGCCTCGCCCCCCGACTTGGTTTCATCCCAGAGCGTATCCATCTCCTCAAGTGTCATTTCCGTAAGCTTCCGGCCTTGTTTATGAGCTTCCTCTTCTAAATGTTGGAAACGTCGCCGGAAACGGGTGTTCGCCTGGCGCAGCGAGGCTTCCGCATCAACCTCGAGCCAGCGTGCATAATTCACGACGGCGAACAACAAGTCCCCTATTTCTGCCGCGCGCGTTTCGAGGTCTTCCGCCTGCGCAACTTCCTGCAGCTCCTCATGAATCTTAGCGACGACGCCTTCAATCTCCGACCAGTCGAATCCCACTCGCACAACTCGCGATTGGATCTCGGACGCCTGCGCTAAAGCTGGTAAATTGAGCGGGACTCCATCGAGCAGCCCTTTATCCGTCCCATGGTCCGCCCGTTCGTCCGCCTTCAACGCCTCCCAATTGTGGAGCACCTGCTTCAGGTCTTCAACCTGTAATTCCTCAAACACATGGGGATGGCGACGGATGATTTTATCTTGAATGGTCGCCACAACGTCTGCCATGGTGAACGTGCCCTCCTCCGTCGCGATCTGTGCTTGTAAAACAATCTGTAGGAGTAAATCCCCCAATTCTTCCTGTAGAGCTGTCATGTCAAGATTATCTATGGCATTGAGCGCCTCGTACGCCTCCTCCATGAGATGGGCGCGTAAAGTCTGGTGAGTCTGCTCGCGATCCCAGGGACAGCCGTCCGGCGCACGAAGATGCGCGACGGTCTCTTGAAAGCTCTCGAATGCGGATTGCACGCCGAGTGGGGGAACGAACAAGGCCGTCAGATCGCCGATTCGATCGCTGCGGTCGATGCTGTGCAATGCCAGCCGCTCGACACTGCCCTCTGAAGTTCCGACTTCATGCAGTAAGGCGACGGAGTGATCATCCGGATATTGATTCATCAAGGTCAGCTTCACATCGGCAGCAATCATGCGATTGTATAGCTGACCAATCAGTGCGGGTGCATCTGGATGAAATGGCGGATGGTGACGGGAAGCCAACTCAAGAGCATCCGCAATTTGGAGACCATCCAACGCGTCGACTTCCATGAGATCCAGGCAGGGCTCTACGAAACTTAACCCGTGCACGATGCGACAAGGTAAACCTTCCGTTGCCGCAGCGCGTCGCAGCGCTGCCACCGTCACCTCGCCCACGGTGGGATCGCCAGGCACACCATACAATACACCCCCGGGACGCCTCGCCAGCTCGACCACTTTCTGCACAATCGTCTGGTAGACACTCTCGAAATCCTTCATTTCATCATAAACGTCGTCGAAGGTGTTCACCGACAGGTTCTTGGGAAGTTCTTCAACGATGGGATGGAGGCCAGTACGTAAGTAGATCTCTTGGGTTCTGGAAAGCAGATCCCTGGCTTCCTGGGTGAGAAAATGAGAATTTCCCGGCCCTAAACCGATGATTGTGATGCCTTGACCCACATTCGCCTCCGTGCCAAAACCATAAGCCGGGGAACCTTTTGCATCCCCGGCTATCTAGGATTATCTCGTAATATAAACCTTAGCATTAAGCTGGTTACTTTATTGTCGGCTGGTTCTCGCCAGATAGTGTATCGAACAGTCAAGTTCCTGTACATGCACGTGTTTCACCGACAAGTTAATCACTTATTCCCTATTCCCTAATCCCCAGTCCCTACCTGCCCTTAGCTGAAGTTCACAAAACTCTGAACGCGGTGCCTAACGCTTGGTGTAGGTCGGCGCCTTGCGGGCTCGTTTCAATCCCGGCTTCTTCCGTTCTTTCATGCGTGCGTCGCGCGTGAGGAATCCGCCAGCACGCATCGTCGGACGAAGCTCCGGATCCATCTTGAGCAAGGCGCGAGCCAACCCATGGCGTATTGCGCCAGTCTGCCCAGTGACTCCACCACCTTGCACCTTGACAGAAATATCGACTTTGCCTTCAAGTTCGGCCGCACGTAGCGGACCCAAGATTTGGTCCATATCGCCCAGACGGGGAAAATACTCCTCCGCAGGTCTCTCGTTGACCATAAATTGACCACTCCCAGTTATGATGCGCACGCGTGCGGAGCTGGTCTTCCGTCGGCCGATGCCTTCATAGTATTGTACGGACATTAATCTAGCCTTCCTTTACCGGTCATGATCTAACGCAGCGATCGACCAGCGTGTGTCAACCCAATTTCAGCGCTTTCGGTTTCTGTGCTGCATGGGGATGCTTTGATCCAGCATACACCTTCAGATTGTTCATGATCTTGCGGCCGTAACGGTTATGGGGCAGCATTCCCCAGACTGCAGCCTTGATGACGCGATCAGGGAACTTCGCTAGTTGGTCACGCAAGCTGATTTTCTTCAACCCACCGGGATAACCTGAGTGGCGGTAGTACATCTTATCGTCCAACTTCTTGCCCGTGACGGCAATTTTTTCCACATTGAGGACAATGACGTAATCGCCAACGTCCACTCCGGGGGTAAATTGAGGTTTGTCTTTCCCGAGTAGCACACGGGCTATTCCACTCGCCAAGCGTCCAAGGTTTTGGTCCGTGGCGTCTACTACAAACCATTCCTTGGTCACATCACCGGGTTTTGGATAGTAAGTCTTTTGCACGTTGTTATCTCTCCAACCACGAAAAACGTGGATGCAATCATATTGTACGCCCGCCAGGTCATTCGTAGATCACCGCTTCCAAACAAAGGCCACGAGCTTCGGCGATGGATCCTTCCCAACGAAGGGAAGACTGATCCAGCAGGTTTTGAACGTTCTCGAGCCCCGTATGGCCTGCTCCGACTTCCAGCATCGCAGCAACTAACCGGCGAACCATGCGATAAAGGAAAGCATCGGCCTCAATTTCGAAGCTGATCCCCTCTTCCCCACGTTGCCATACGGAATGAAAGACCTGCCGCATTGTATGGCCTTCGGGAATTGGGGCGCGTCCAAACGCTGCGAAATCGTGTCGTCCTTGCAGGATGTCTGCAACAGCCTGCATCGCCTCAAGATTAGGCTCCGGCCAGATGCGCCAGGCATACCGTTCACGGAGCGGATCCCGCACCGGCGCCACAATTAAGGAGTATCGATACCTTCTCCTTTGCGCCGAATGGCGAGGATGAAAATCGCTACTCACGCTCTCGGTGTGAAGTACGGCTACGTCAGACGGAAGGTTTGCGTTGAGAGCCTGGACAAGGCTGGCAGCACCATGTTTCCACGCCAAACGAAAGGCAATCACTTGACCGCGAGCATGTACTCCGGCGTCCGTTCGTCCGGCTGCCTTTATTGAGGGTTCATTCCAGTCCAGACTTCGTAGCGCGTCTTCCAAGACTGCTTGAACGGTTCGCAAGCCAGGCTTTTGGCGTTGAAAGCCCTGAAAATCTGTGCCGTCGTAGGCGATGATCGATTTGTAAGTTTCCATTGGCGCGCACCTTATGGCGCTCGCCATAGCCAGTAGGTGACCGGCTTATTCTTCAACCAACTCAATGATAGCCATCTCAGCCGCGTCGCCGAGCCGCGGGCCCAACTTCAGGATTCGGGTGTAACCTCCAGGACGATCCGTATAACGTGGTGCAATATCGTCGAACAACTTCTTGACGATTTCAGGATCGTTGAGACGCCCGGACGCAGCCCTTCGTGCTTGAACCACCTTCGCCTCCCCTGCAGCGTTTCCGCGTTTCGCGATCGTGATCAGCTTTTCGGCTTCACTTCGGATCGCGGAGGCCTTGGCACGCGTGGTTTGGATGCGCTCGTGCCGGAAAAGCTCCGTGATCAAATTACGGCGAAGCGCTTTGCGATGCCCCATGGAACGGTTAAGTCTCTTTCCAGCTACTCGATGCCTCATCGTGTCTTCACTCCGCCACAGGCTCTTCCTCACCCGTCTCGTTTTCGAGGTACCCCTTTTCTTCCAGTCGTTCTTTAAGTTCCTGAAGACTCTTCTCCCCGAAATTCCGTATCGAAAGCATGGCGTCGGAACCGCGTTCGAGCATATCAAGGATCTCACCAACATTTGTGATCCCCGTGCGCTTAAGGGAATTGAACACCCGCACTGACAGATCCAGATTTTCGATCGGCGTTTCGTATACCTCGCTCGCCAAACGGGGTTCTTCCTCTTCGATCGCGGCCATCATCAAGCTTTCTTCGGTCACGCCGGCGATGTCACGCAGGTGAGCCATCATGATTTGTGCGCTAGTACTGAGCGCTTCCTCCGGCTTCACCGTACCGTCCGTCCATATCTCGAGGATCAGTCGATCGAAACTTGTGTCTTGCCCGACGCGCGCCCGACCTACTTCGTAATTAACTCTACGCACCGGGCTGAAAATGGCGTCGGTCGGTAATTCACCGATCGGCAGACGCTCACGCTCGTCCGCTGGCGAATAACCCCGACCTTGCTGAGTATTCATTTCGATCTCGAGATGCGCTTTGTCGTCATCCACGGTAAAGAGATACAACTCGGGATTCACGATCTCCACTTCGGCGGGCGCGATGATGTCGGCGGCCGTCACCACACCCTCACCCGAAACCTCCAGCCTCAAGCGTGATACCTCGGTATCATGAAGATGAAGCCTTATCTTTTTGATGTTGAGCATGAGCTGCAACACATCTTCACGAACACCTTTGATATCAGAGAATTCGTGCGACACGTCGGTGATGCGAATGGAGGTCACCGCAGCACCCTCTAAAGAGGAAAGAAGCACGCGACGCAACGCATTACCGACCGTGATCCCATACCCACGCTCAAGTGGGCTGATGACGAACTTGCCGTAATTACGAGCTACGGCTTCGCGTTCGATCTTCGGCATGACCATGCTGGTGGATATAGCCACTTCATCCTCCACTTAACACGGCCTTACGGCAGTGTCCGCGAAACTTGCGCTAGCCTTTCTTCGCGCAGGTTTTCAAATCCATAATCGATTTCTCTATAATCCGGCTTGGACAAATTCCTGGGCGCGGTACTATCGGGAATAGTACTCAACGATCAGGGTTTCGTCCAAGGTCATGTCAACATCGCGACGTTCGGGCAATTGTAGCATCTTGCCATTTAGCTCTTGAACGTCTCGCTCCAACCAACGCGGGATGGTGCGCCCTTCAGCGCTGGCTGGTAATTCTTTAAAGTATGTCCGCTTCCTTGATCCCTCACGAACTTCGATCTCGTCTCCAGGTCGGATGAGCATTGACGGGATATCGGTACGGCGACCATTGACGTTGAAGTGACCGTGGGTTACCAAGTGCCGCGCCTGAGCTCTATTCTCGGCATAACCCAGCCTGTAGACGACGTTATCAAGTCGTCGTTCCAACATCTGCAACAAGTTCTCACCCGTGAGACCCCGCTTCTTGACTGCTGTACGAAAATAGCGTCTAAACTGTCGCTCCGTGACGCCGTATATTCGTCGTGTCTTCTGCTTCTCACGCAATTGCCGGCTATAATCCGATACTCGGCGACGGCGAAACTGATAATCACGTCCGTGTTCGCCGGGCGGGTAGCTCCTGCGCTCAAAGGAGCATTTAGGTGTAAAGCAACGTTGTCCTTTGAGAAAGAGTTTTTCACCTTCCCGGCGACACAATTTACAAACTGGTCCGATGTACTTTGCCATTCAATCCTTCCATTGATGATTCCACCAGCGAGTCATGACGTCCCGCAGTTGAAATTCTCTCGGCGCCCTCGTCGCGTCCTGCATCATGATTGAATCCGCTTTGCCCTTTCGTTTACCAGGCCCAACGAGTTCAGTTCGGTATCTGGTCCTGCAGGACGGGGCGAGACGGCACTTAAACTCGGCGCTTTTTCGGCGGTCGGCAGCCGTTGTGCGGGATCGGTGTCACATCGCTGATCGAGCGTACCTTGACCTCCGAGCCCTGGATCGCCCGGATCGCAGCTTCTCGGCCAGGACCTGGGCCCTTGACCATAATGTCCACTTCTTGCAAGCCCAGATCACGTGCTTCATCGATCGCTTTCTGAGCTGCGAGCCGAGCGGCGTAGGGCGTGCTCTTTCGAGAACCTCGAAAGCCACTCGATCCAGCGCTGGCCCAAATCACGACGTTTCCTTGCTGGTCGGCAATCGTCACGATGGTGTTATTGAAGGTTGCATGGATGTGTGCTCGACCATGCGACAACGTTCGCTTGGCTTTGCGGGAGCTAGCCCGCTTACCGCTTTGCCGTTTTCGTCCCATGCGCTCTTGACTTTCCTTTCTACTGGTTCGTAATCGCAAATTCCCGATGTATTCCAGGTATTAGGCCGCCGCGAGGGTGGAAGGATCCCTAGGCCTAGCCGGAATACGACTTATATCTTTCTCAGATTTACTTCTTCTTCGCACCGCGCCGTCGCCCACGTCCGGCGACAGTTTTTTTGGGACCTTTCCGAGTGCGTGCGTTTGTACGCGTCCTTTGACCGCGCACCGGCAACCCTCGCCGATGGCGCAAGCCACGATAACAGCCAATCTCCACGAGGCGCTTGATGTTCATCTGCACCTCACGCCGCAAATCACCCTCCACCGCAACATTCTGAGTGATGTAATCTCGCAACGCAGTGATCTCCTCTTCCGTGAGATCACGTACTTTGGTCGACGGATGAACGCCCGTTGCAACCAGCGCCTTTTGCGCCGTGCTTCGGCCGATGCCGTGAATGTAGGTCAGTCCGATCGCAATTCGTTTTTCACGCGGTAGGTCGACACCTTCTAGTCGTGCCATCTGTCTATCCTTGTCGCTGCTTATGGCGAGGATTCTCACAAATTACGTACACTTTGCCACGCCGACGCACAATCTTACATTTCGGACAACGCTTACGTACAGAAGCGGAAACTTTCATACTCGATCGCTCCTTCAACCGGTCACTGTACTCTGTTGACCAGCAAAGTATCGATTATACCTTGCCAAGCCCAATTCGTCCAGATCACCATCCAGAGCGGTGAGAATCTTCGGACCGTACACGGTGATGGCGACACTGTGCTCGAAGTGCGCCGTCAGGTGACCGTCTCGCGAGCACACCGTCCATCGATCTTCTAGCACTCTGGTCTCGGGACTGCCAGCCAACACCATGGGCTCCAGCGCGATAGTCATACCAGATTTGAGCGGTAGCCCATGACCTGCACGACCGAAATTCGGTACCTGGGGATCCTCGTGCATACTCCGTCCCACGCCATGACTGGTATATTCCCGCACGACATTGAAGCCATTCCGTTCAACGTATTCCTGAATGGCTGCCGAGACGTCCCCTGTTCGATTGCCTTCAACCAACTTTGCAATCCCGATGTAAAGCGATTCGAGTGTGACGTCAATCAGCTTCTGGGCTTGCTCTGAGATCTCTCCCACACCAACAGTCAGCGCTGAGTCGGCGACGAAACCCTCCACAATCGAACCACAATCAATACTGACGATATCTCCGCTCTTCAGTCTCCGCTTACCCGGAATCCCGTGGACCAACTCATCGTTCACGGAGATTGTCGTTACCGCTGGGTATGGATCCGCCCCGTGCATTTGGACACCTACAAATGCTGGCTCTGCGCCATGCGTTCGCAAAACTTCAGCAGCCGCTGAGTCCAGGTCCTTCGTCGTGATCCCAGGGCGGACGATCGAGACGGCTGCCGCTAAGGCACGCGCATTCACCTGTCCTGCTTCACGCATGAGGGCTAACTCACGTTCGCTCTTGATCACCACCCCCGGACGCCTACCCATCTACCCCACTCCTACGTTCAAGAAAGACTAACGTACCAACAACGCCGCGTCGTAGCCACGCAGTTTGAGTTCAGCTTCGATCGACCGGTAGAGATCACGAATAACACCAACCACGATCAGCAAACCGGATGACGAGACCAACAGTAGTCCTGTGTTGCTGCCACCTACCGGCCAGATAAGCCCAACCAGGAATGGCATGACTGCTACAATGCCGAGGAATAGTGCCCCAGGTAACGTGATGCGACGGAGCACGCGGGTCAGGTATCGTTGCGTCGCCGCACCTTTCGTCACACCTGGCACTTGTGCGCCGGCACGTTTCAGATTCTCGCCATAGTTCTGCTGTGAAAAAACTACATCCGTGTAGAAAAAGGTGAAGACGACAACAAACAGAAAGTAAAGAATCCAATACGTATTGCTAATACCACCAAAGGTATTCTGCAACCACACCGCAATGCTATTCACTGTCGGGTTGTCGGATCCGATGATGAACTGCGCGACCACCGCAGGAAACGTCAGAAGCGACTGCGCAAAGATGAGAGGGATCATCCCTGCCATATTTACCATCAGAGGCAATGTTCCCTTTACCGGCATGGACATTCTGTTACCGACTCGGCGACCGGGATACATCACCGGAACGTTACGTCGCCCTTCCTGCACATAAACGATAGCGAAGATGGTGAGCACCATGATGAAGATGATAAAAGCCAACATCGGGACGCGATTCTGCTCATCGACAAGCAATCGACCCAGGTTGGTAGGCACTCGCGACACGATACCTGCGAAGATGATTAGGGATAACCCTTGGTTACGAACGCCGTACTCCGAGATCAATTCACCCATCCATATTGCAAACATGGTTCCAGCGGTCATGGTGATCACTGTCGTCAGCGTCTGTAGGTTGGGGCCGAGCGGGTAGTTTAAAACACCGCCGGGGGTCCCTATGGCGTATTGCTGGAAGAGTCGGATCTGACCGATTGCATTCAACGCGGCCATTGGCACTGCGAGATAATAGGTCCACTTCTCCTGCCATTTCCTGGCCTCGCGAGGATCATCCTCCATGCGTTGTTGAAGCGCCGGAATGATCGGGGTCAACAACTGAAGGATAATCTGCGCCGTGATGTAGGGATAAACCCCCATCGCCAGGACAGAAAAATTGGAGACCGTGCCGCCTGAGAGCAGGTCTAACAGGCCAAACAATGTCTGACCAGAACCGGCGAGAACACCAGCGATGGCCTCACGATTGACTCCCGGGACGGGAACGTGAGCCACTAGCCTATAGATCATCAATATGATCAGGCTAATTAGCAACCTGTTGCGAATATCGGCTGAAATAAAGAGAAATCGCCACGCCGATCGTCTCATCTAAAGCCTCCTAACGGGCACCAAAAGCGGATTCACCGCTCAAGGATTTCCACAGAACCTCCAGCTGCCTCAATCTTTTCCCGCGCACTGCGACTGATGCGATGCAGACGCACTTTGAGAGCAACTTTCACCTCCCCGTGTCCCAGCAAGACGATTGGATTATCTGGGTTGTCCACCAACCCCACCTCGGCCAACTTTTCAGGAGTCACCTCATTGTTTGCCTTGAATCCTTTCAGGCGATTGAGGTTGACCTCGTTCCATGTGATCCTGTTGATGTTTGTAAAGCCACGTTTGAAGGGCAAGCGGCGATAAAAAGGCAGATTACCACCTTGGCGGAAGAGCTTACCTCCCCAACCAGATCGAGCTTTCTGACCCTTCATACCTCTCCCTGCTGTTTTACCCTGCCCAGCAGAGATTCCCCGTCCGACGCGCTTGCGTCCCTTCTTCGCCCCCGAGCGTGGCTTCAAATCGTGAAGCTTCATCTCTCTCTCACTCCTCTACCTGCACGAGGTGGTTGACCTTTTTAATCATGCCACGAATCTCCGGTGTATCGGCATGCTCAACGGTTTGATGCAAACGTCGCAAACCGAGCGCACGTACGGTTCGCTTCTGTCGCTCAGAGTAACCAATTGGACTGCGCACCAAGGTGACACGCAAGTCCTTCTTCACTTTGGTCGAACGTTTAGCCATCGCGCTCACGCTCCCAAAACGGCTTTAGATCGGACGGCTCTTTTCCACGACTAGCAGCGGCTTTGTCAACCCATCTAAGTTCTCGTAGCCCCTTCATGGTTGCGTAGGCGACATTAAGGATATTGGCACTCCCTAGCGACTTGGTCAAGATATCATACACCCCAGCGGCGTTGAGCACGGCGCGCACAGCACCACCGGCGATGACACCCGTGCCCTTCGAGGCGGGCTTGAGCAGGACTCTTGCCCCACCGTGCTCTGCGATCACCTCGTGCGGAATAGTTGTTCCGGTGATCGGAATGAGCTTCATGTCTTTTCTCGCTTTTTCGGAAGCCTTGCGAATAGCGTCGGGAACGCCGCGCGCTTTCCCCACGCCAAGACCTACCTTCCCACGATTGTCGCCCACGACAACGGTAACCCGAAAGGCAAACCTGCGCCCACCTTTGACAACTTTGGCCACGCGTGTGATGTCGATCACACGCTCATCGAATTCTTCCCGGTCTTCCCTTCGGTCTCGGAAATCTGATCTCACAATCTAGCTCTCCCTTCCAATCGGTCTTCGGGCCGGCCCGGGACTGACCTGGAAATGGCGACCTCCTGCATCGGCCCTCGACCATCACGCACCCAAGGCTGGAACATCTAAAACTTTAAACCACCTTCACGGGCGGCTTCTGCCACAGCTCGCACACGACCGTGATAACGATAACCACCGCGGTCGAACACGACTTGAGAAATTCCCTTCGACTTGGCGCGCGCTGCAATCACGGTGCCCACCAACTTCGCCTGCTCAACCGGTTTCAGACCCTTAAGCTTAGGCTTGACTTCGGGATCCAATGTCGAAGCTGAGGCAAGGGTATGTCCAGCGAGATCATCGATCACTTGAACGTAGATCTGACTCAGGCTGCGATAGATATTCAATCGCGGTCGTTCCGGTGTGCCAGATAGTTTCTTGCGCACTCGAACATGTCTTCGTTTGCGCATCTTTTCTCGGGTTCTCTTTGCCATGACTACCCTACCTTACCCGCCTTCCCGGCCTTGCGACGCACATACTCACCTAGATAACGAATCCCTTTACCCTTATATGGCTCCGGCGGGCGGATTTTTCGAATGTCTGCCGCAACGCGCCCGACGAGCTCTTTGTCGATGCCCTGAATTTTAATCAAGCGGGCGCGCGTATCAACCTCAAACGCGATCCCTTCTGGGGGCGACACGTGGACAGGATGGGAGAAACCTAGGTGAAGCACAAGCGTCTCCCCATCTAAATCAGGGCGGTATCCAACGCCCTCGATCTGCAACGTTTTTTCAAAGCCCTCGCTCACTCCAAGGACCATGTTGTTCAGCAGTGCGCGAGTTAGGCCATGCAAGGCGCGCATCTGAGGCGCATCGGATGGTCGTTCAACGGTGATTACGCCATCTTCCATCTTAATCGCCATCTCGAAACGGAATTCCCGCTTCATCTCCCCTTTCGGTCCTTTAACCTTCACTCGTGATCCCTCGAGTTCGACTTCTACTCCTTCGGGCACGATGATGGGCATGCGTCCAACTCTCGACACAAAAACCTCCTATCGCTGTCGGCTGCCGAGAACGACTAGTCTCGGGTCAATCCGGCGATTTTCCTGTTCTCGGACCCCTGTAATGAGAGCCTGAGCGCAATAAGGGGCCACAACTGCAATCGAATCGCTCCTTGAAATCTTTACCAAACCTCACAGAGCACTTCACCACCGATACCCATCTTGCGTGCACGCGTACCTGTCATCAGTCCCTTCGGTGTAGAGAGAATTGAGATGCCAATCCCGGATTGCACCCAGGGGATCTCGCTCTTACCGACGTAAACCCGGCGACCTGGGCGACTGATGCGTCGCAAACCGGATATCACAGGTTTCCGATCTCGTCGCTCTCCGACGTACTTCAGATGGATGCGAATCGTATCGTGGCTTTTACCATTCGTCTGACCTTCTTCGAATCCTTCGATGAAACCCTCCGCTTTGAGGATTTCTGCAATCGCAAGCTTGATTTTTGCTTTGGGTACAGAGACCGTAGTCTGACCGGCCATGACGGCGTTGCGAATGCGAGTCAACATATCAGCTATCGGATCAGATATCGTCATCGATAACGCTCCGCTTCTTGAGCTACCAGGAGGATTTCACCAGGCCTGGGATCTTGCCTTCGAGAGCGTTCTCCCGCAGACAAATTCGGCATAAATCAAATCGGCGATAGTAGCCACGTGGCCTACCGCAAACGCGGCAGCGATTACGTACCCTGACCGCATACTTCCTACGTTCTTCCCGGATCGGCATACACTTCTTAGCCATACTGTTCTCTTCTCCCGAAGGGCATACCAAGCAACTGCAAAAGACGACGCCCTTGCTCATCATTCGGCGCGGAAGTGACGATTGTCACCTCGAAACCGCGTATTTTGTCGATTTTGTCGTAATCGATCTCCGGGAAGATAAGTTGTTCCCGTATTCCCAGAGTGTAGTTGCCGCGACCGTCAAAACTGTCGGGTGAAACACCGCGAAAGTCCCGCATACGCGGTAAGGCCACATTCACCAGCCGGTCAAAGAACGACCACATGCGTTCTCCTCGCAACGTGACCTTGACACCAATCGAACGGCCCTCTCGCAACTTGAAGTTGGCGATGCTCTTACGCGCCTTGGTGACGATCGGCTGTTGTCCGGTGATGGTAACAATGTCGTTGACGGCCGCATCGAGTGCCTTGGCATTATCGATGGCCTCGCCGACCCCGACGTTGATGACAATCTTCTCGACATAGGGAACCTGCATGCGGTTGGCCAAGTCGAAATCCTTGAGCATCGTGTCGATGATCTCATCGTGATAGCGTTCTTTCAAATGATGTGCCATGCCTTTCGTTCTCCTGCCACTTAACTATCGATCACTGCTTCACACTGTTTACACACACGACGACGCTCACCATCCTCACGAATGACGCTCACACGCACCAGTTCATCACATTTGGGGCAAACCAACATCACATTCGAGACGTGCATCGAAGCCTCGAATTGAATGATGCCCGGGTTCATCTGGCGACCGCCTGCTTGAACCTGACGCTGATGTTTTTTACGCAGGTTCGCTCCTTGAACCACGATACGATCATCTTTAGGTAGCACTCGCAATACTTCCCCGCGATGACCCTTCTCACGACCACCGATGATTTCAACTGTATCCCCTCGTTTGATCTTCACTTCCTTGGCCTCCTAAATCACTTCCGGCGCAAGAGATACGATCTTGGTGAATCCCTTCTCGCGGAGCTCTCGGGCCACCGGCCCGAAGATGCGAGTTCCTCTCGGGTTTCTTCCATCCGTGTCCAAAATAACTGCAGCGTTATCATCGAAGCGGATGTAGGATCCGTCTGGGCGACGATACTCCTTAGACGTGCGCACAATCACAGCCCGAACCACGTCACTCTTCCGTACCGCACCATGAGGGGTGGCGGCTTTCACTGTTGCGACCACAACATCACCCACACGACCATAGCGCCGTTTTGAGCCACCCAAAACACGAATGACGAGCAACTCACGACCGCCCGTGTTGTCGGCGACCTTTATTCGGCTTTCTTGCTGAATCATGCTTCCGGCTCCGGATCTTCGCTAGCTTCTTCAGTCGCTTCCTCAGTCTCTAGTGTCGGGTCATCTGCGAACACTTCAACGCGGCTAGCAATGACCTCCACTTCACTCTTTCGCTTGAGAATCTCCTGCACCACCCACCGCTTGCGCTTGGAAAGCGGGCGGCTTTCGACGATCAGAACCTGATCCTCCAGCTGGCAGCCGATCTCATCGTGCACAAGGTAATCCTTGCTCGTCCGAATGACCTTGCCGTATACCGGGTGGCGATAGCTACGGTTTACCTGTACAGTCACCGTCTTATCCATCTTTGCCTTTGTGACCACGCCTTTCATTCGGCGTCTTTTGTTGCTCATGCTTCACTTCCTTCCAACTCGGCAGCCAGCTCGCGCTCGCGTAGAATGGTCGCCAGGCGAGCGATCTCCTGACGTGCGATTCGGAGTTGCGAATGGTCCGTCAACTGACCCGTGGAGAATTGAAAGCGTAAGCGGAAATAGTTGTCGCGCGCCTCGTCTAAACGAGTTCGCATCTCCTCCGTCGAAAGCGCTCGGATCTCTGCGGGTTTCATAGCCTAACTTCCTCCCGCCACATCCGGACGAGTGGCGAACTTGGTTTTCACAGAAATTTTATGGGATGCCAAACGCATCGCTTCACGTGCGGCTTGTTCGTCCAATCCGGAAATCTCAAACAAGATACGACCTGGTTTTACCACCGCAACCCAATGATCCACCGCACCTTTACCTTTTCCCATACGGGTTTCCGCCGGCTTTTTCGTGACCGGCTTATCAGGGAAGATGCGTATCCAGACTTTACCGCGCCGACGCATGTAGCGTACAAGTGCACGACGAGCCGCCTCGATTTGGCGTGCGGTGACCCACCCGGGCTCCACAGCTTGAATCCCATAGTCGCCAAAGCTGACTTCGGCTCCCCTGCGCGCTTTGCCCTTCATGCGCCCTCGCATCTGCTTGCGATATTTCACTCGCTTCGGAAACAACATCTCAACACCTCACAAGCGATCGTTCGTCCTATTCGCTGACGTAAACGTCCATGGCCTCAGGTGTCTCTTCCGCCTCCGGAAGGATTTCACCCTTGTAGATCCAGACCTTAACGCCAATCTTTCCGTATGTCGTCGTCGCTTCGGCGCGCGCAAAGTCGATGTCCGCGCGGAGTGTTTGTGCCGGTACGCGTCCCTCACGTACCCACTCACTGCGTGCCATCTCCGTACCCATCAAGCGCCCTGCGCACATCACTTTTATCCCCTGTGCTCCTTGACGCATGGCCTGACCCACGGCGCGTTGCATTGCTCGACGATGACTAATCCGCCGCTCAAGCTGGTTGGCAATATTCTCTGCGACCAACTGGGCATCCAGATCGGGATCCTTAATCTCAGCAATGTCGAGCTTGACGTTGGTGCTCGTGAGCTCCTGTAATCGCCGCCGTAGTTCTTTGACGTTTGCGCCCTTCCGACCGATGACGATCCCCGGCTTTGCAGTATGCACGGTGATGTGAACGCTGTTGGGATAGCGTTCGATTTCAATGCGCGAAACACCAGCCCTGGGCGTCATCTCATTGACAAGCGTGCGGATAGCGAAATCTTCATGCAACTGATCGGCATAGGTATCAGGATCTGCAAACCAGCGCGAATCCCACGTCTTGTTGATCTTCAGCCGAAAACCTATTGGATGGACTTTACGGCCCATGCTTGCTCCTTTCGCCCCACTCGGTGACTGGACCGTAGATCAGCACCTCGGGGTTTCTATCCTCGACCTCTATCAAGCCGGCTCCACCTCTCGCTCTCGTAGCACGATGGTGATATGCGAGTAGCGACGTCGAATACGTTTGAAGCGCCCTCGCGCTCCAAAACGTCGCCAGAAACGAATGGGGCCCTTATCGGCGTACAGTTCATGAATGTAGAGATCGTCCCGATTCAAGCCGAAGTTTTCCTCGGCGTTGGCGATCGCAGAGCGCAGAAGCTTGGCTACTTCGTGCGCCGCAGCCTTTTGTGCGAATTTGAGAATATCCAGCGCCTCTACGACGTCAAGTCCTCGGACGAGATCTAAGACCAAACGAATTTTTTGCGGCGACATCGGAACATGACGTGCGCTTGCTTGGATATCGAAACCTTCTGCCATGTGTTATCGCCTCGCTCGGGTGGTCCTATCCCTTGTGATGTGACCACGGTATGTACGCGTTGGTGCGAATTCCCCCAACTTGTGTCCGACCATGTTCTCGGTGATGTAAATTGGAACATGGCGACGGCCATCGTGCACAGCAATTGTGTGGCCAACCATTTGCGGGAAAATTGTGCTCGCCCGGCTCCACGTGCGGATAACCTTCTTCTCCCCACGTTCGTTCATCACCTCAACTTTCTTCAGCAGCTTGGGATCGATGAAGGGTCCCTTTTTCAACGATCGCGACATGAGTTCGCCTCCGTTGCTATTCGCTAGTCTTTACCTGCGGCGTCGCTTCGAGCGATGCCGGATGATGAATTTCTCCGTCCGCTTATTACGGCGTGTCTTCTTTCCTAGTGTCTTCTTACCCCAGGGACTCTTGGGGCTCGGCAGACCGATCGGTTGGCGTCCCTCTCCACCCCCATGTGGGTGATCTCGAGGGCTCATCGCTGAGCCGCGCACAGCCGGCCGAAAACCCAGGTGACGCTTGCGCCCTGCCTTTCCCAACTTGATGTTGCCGTGGTCAGGGTTACCGACCTCTCCAATGGTCGCATAGCACGCCTGGCGTATCCGCCGCACCTCTCCGGAAGGCAACCGTATTGCTGCATATTCACCTTCCTTGCCCAGAAGTTGAGCTGAAGTCCCGGCCGCACGTACGAGCTGTCCACCTCGGCCCTCATACAACTCAATGTTGTGGATCTGAGTGCCGAGCGGGATGTTTGCCAAGGGTAAGCTATTTCCTGGGCGGATTTCCGCTTGCGGACCGGCCATCACAGAATCTCCCACAATGAGGCCTAAGGGCGCGAGAATATAGCGCTTTTCGCCGTCAACGTAATGCAACAAGGCAATCCTGGCCGAACGATTAGGGTCATACTCGATGGAAGCAACCTTGGCGGGAATGCCGTGCTTACCGCGCTTGAAGTCAACCTTACGAATCTGGCGCCGTGCCCCACCGCCGCGATGGCGAACAGTGATTCGGCCCTGATTGTTGCGACCGCCTCGCCGTCGCTTGGGCACTAAGAGTGAGCGCTC
>WVZH01000321.1:364-7008 GCA_011772595.1 Anaerolineales bacterium | reverse complement strand
TATTCGATTCAGGACAGATAACCTTGGGAACCGGATTGTTGGTCATGGCGGCAGCCAAAGCCGCCTTGGACGGCGCGTCGATGCAGGAGATCCTCACGATGTTGAAGGATCTAGGCTCACGTACGCACGCTTTCGCCGCGTTAGACACCCTCGAGTTCCTGCGACGCAGCGGCCGCGTGAGCACGATCCAATCCAAATTGGGCGCCTTGCTCAGTGTTAAACCGCTGCTCACGATGCACGATGGACAGATCGGCTTTGACAAAGTGCGCACAACTACTGGATCTATCCAATGGTTGATCGATCGTGTCACCGCCCTCGGTCCTTTGGAGGAATGCGCGCTTGTACATACACACACACCGGAAAAGCTCGAGGCATTGCGGCAGCGTGCCCAACATCTCTTTCCGACAGACGAGGAGCCGCTCATCGCGGAAGTGACACCGGTCATCGGAGCGCACGTCGGTCCCGGTGCCGTAGGCTTTGCCTGTATTGCCAAGCACTAAAACAGCATTTTTCACATTATCAATGAGGTGAAAAACATGACTTTCATTGAGTTGTTTGCAATTGTTGGATTAATCATCTTTGTCTTGATGACAGTCCTATGGCTTGTCAGTTTAGTCCTGCGGGACTCAAGCATTGTCGACCCGTTTTGGGGGACAGGCTTTGTCATTGCTAGCTGGGTCGCTTTCACCCTTACACCCGATGGCTACCCGGCACGCAAATGGCTCCTCTCCACCCTCGTCACCCTCTGGGGACTGCGACTGTCGCTATATCTCCTGTGGCGTAATTGGGGTAAAGGGGAGGATTTTCGATACCGTAAATGGCGGGAAGACCACGGCGCCAAATGGTGGTGGAGGAGTTTCTTTCAGGTCTTCTTCCTTCAAGGTTTCCTCATGTGGATCCTCTCTGCGCCACTCGTGGCCACCCAGGCGAGTACCCAGCCGACACGGTTGATTTGGTTGGATGCAATCGGCATTGTCATCTGGATGATCGGATTCTTCTTCGAAGCAGCAGGAGACTTTCAAATCGCACGCTTCAAAGCGGATCCGGCCAACAAGGGCCAGGTCCTGCGTACTGGCGTCTGGCGATACACCCGCCATCCCAATTATTTCGGTGACGCCACGCAGTGGTGGGGTTACTTCCTCATCGCCGCCGCCGCGGGGGCACCCTGGACCATCTTCAGCCCCATATTGATGACCACCCTGCTGGCACGTGTATCGGGTGTGACACTGCTCGAGCGCACACTCAAAGAGACCAAGCCTGGCTACAAGGAATACGTTGAAACGACCAGTGCCTTCATCCCTTGGCCACCCAAGAAATCGAGCACGACGGGATAGAAAACCGTCGGGTACGTTTTCAAACCTATCGCATAGTAATCGAGTAATGAAAATTCTTTGAACTGGAGAATATGATGATGAAAAAAGATGCCATAAGGCAAATCGTTAACCTGGTCGCACTTGCTGCCACCGTTGTGATCAACGGCCTTGCGACTTCACTACCGCTGAATGGGCAAACCACCGGAGAGATATCAGATCGCTTCGACGTTTTCTTCGTACCTGCGGGCTACGTCTTCTCTATTTGGGGACTCATCTATCTGGGACTGACAGCCTTTGGAATTTACCAGGCGTTGCCCGCACAAAGAGAGAATCCACGCTTGAGGAGCATCGGCTACCTTTTCGCCGTGAGTTCAATCGCTAACGTCGCCTGGATCTTCTTGTGGCATTACGAGGTCTTTCCTCTAACCCTGGTGGCGATGGTCATCCTGCTGGTTTCCCTGATCGCGATCTACCTCCGTCTAGACATCGGACGCGTGAAAGTCTCGTCGGCAGAAAGATGGTTCGTCGATCTGCCCTTCAGCATCTACCTGGGCTGGATCACGGTGGCAACCATCGCCAACGCGACTTCCCTCCTGGATTATCTGAACTGGAATGGTTGGGGCATCAGTCCAGAGATATGGACCTTGATCATGCTGTTCGCTGCGTCGGTCATCGCCTCCGCCGTGAGCCTCACGCGGGGTGATGTAGCCTACATGTTGGTGATCGTGTGGGCCTTCGCAGGCATCGCTGTTAAACACCAAGCCACCCCAATGGTGGCATGGGGCGCATGGATCAGCGCAGCGCTTGTCGCTATCGTGCTCGTATTGGGCTATCTGAGCAAACAGCGACGCGAGAATGTCATGGTTCCTAATGTATAAAAGATGAGGATGGCCTGCCAATATTACTCAGTGAGAAATCCTTCAAGGCAGATCGCAAGGCCATCCCATGGCTGGCTTTACATAGAGCCAAGTAAGAGAGATCGATCCGGCTTGAATAGACGGGCAAAACGAGATCGTCGGATCGATCTCGATCATAAGAAAAAGGATAAAACATGGATCTCTTACAAGTTTCAAAAGTGATCGCCGCTATTGGGACGATCATCACGGGGTTGGTCTCATTAATCCGACCCCGCGCCATTACCGGATTCACGGGGTTGAGCTTCACCGGCCCACGCGGCATCACGGAAATTCGCGCCGTCTTAGGCGCCTTCTTCGTTGGATTGGGGATCTCCCCCCTGATCCTCCAGGTTCCGGCGACCTACCAAATGCTGGGGATCACATACCTCGTCGTCGCGGCCGTGCGCCTTGCGTCCATGTTCTACGACAAATCGGTCGTGCAATCCAACGTCATCAGCGTGGTTGTCGAAGTCCTTTTCGGTGTCGTCTTGATTATCTAACGGATTGTCAGCGGATCTGGACCGCTCTGATCGTACGTATCGTTTTCTCTTCGTTTTTAATGCGACGATTGGAACATGGCGAACAGTCACAAATGTGGGAATTGAGATGATTCGGGAGCTCCTTGAGGAATTTCGCAGCGTTGTTGTAGCCCGCAGCAAGATCCTTGACGCCATCCTCCCCCCGTTGATCTTCGTGGTCGTCAACGTGCTTGTAGGCCTGGAATACGCGATTATATCCGCGATCATCATTGCCATTCTCTTCTCTCTCTACCGTCTGCTTAGGTCGCAATCGGTCGGGTACGCTTTGGGAGGTCTGGGAAGTATAGTTATTGCCAGTGTATTGGTGAGGCTATCCGGCAGGCCGGAGGGATATTTCCTCCCTTCGGTCGTAAGCGGCGCTCTTACAGCGCTCGCCTGTCTCATGAGCATCATGGTCGGGCGGCCGCTCGTCGCTTTCACCAGCCACATCGCACGCGGTTGGCCGTTGGGATGGTATTGGCACCCAAGAGTCAGCCCTGCCTACAATGAAGTTACCGGCATGTGGACACTCTTCTTTGCCCTGCGTGCCTTGGTGCAATTCGCACTTTACCGAGGCCCAACAACCGAATTTCTCAACCTCGTAAACCTCATTTTAGGATGGCCTGCGCTTATCGTGTTATTGGCTGCGAGCTACATATACGGCACTCAAAGACTACGAAAGTTATCAGGACCAAGCGTTGAAGAATTCAAAGCGGGGACTACGCCCCCGTGGTCGAGTCAACGACGAGGATTTTAGTGAAGGCCAGGTAAGAAAACACGACTTTGCACACGGTTAACGGACGCTAACAACGGTCCATCGGATTTTCCACCTGAAACACAGCATCACAGGGCCCGAGTGCACATGAGACGGCACACAGGTGTTTGCAGGATTCCTGCACGCGGGTTACGATGCGTGGGAACGTGCGAACAAGGAGACACCGATGGGCCAGAATCCGAGCCACCTTGATACATCGCAAGAAGCGCCCGACCAAAGTTCATTCTTCCGCTCCCCTTTGACCCTCTCCCTCGTCGCCCTCATGCTCGGCCTCCTCTTCGAGATCCTCTTCGACGGGCACACGATCGGAATCTCATTTTTTATATGGGCTACAGCTTGCGTGGTAGCGCTCATGGGATTGGCCGCTTCCGAAGGCGTGCGCCCCTCAAGGCCAGAGGTCTTCATCTCCTTGGGAATTCTGGTCTTCGCTGGGCTGACCTTCTTTCGAGAAGAGCCGATGTCCGTGTTCCTCGCCATTTGGCCCACGTTGTTCCTCTTCGGCGTGTGGATCCACGCCTTCCACAGAGGCAGGGTGATCGATTACGGCTGGTTGGACTTTACCGTCGCCACGATCCAGGTCCCGGTGGAGGGATGGCTACGTCCCTGGCCGGTTGCGAGTTCTGCCTGGCGTCAAGTGATAGGTGAGCGCGAGGCCCGCAGTGGCGTTTTCGCGTTGTTACGAGGGATTCTCCTGGCATTCCCGCTCGTTGTGATATTCCTAGGATTGCTCGTCTCTGCCGACATGATCTTCGCCGACTACGTCGAAGAGGCTCTGCGTTGGCTGGACATCGAGAGAATCGCCCGCTTCATACGCAGGCTTTTCGTTGTCATCCTCAGCGCGCTCTTCTTTCTCGGCGTGCTGGTCGCCGCCTTGCGCGACTCCGGCAAACGAAAACTCATCGGCTTCGAGAAACCAGTCGTTTCGCCATTTTTGGGATTCGTCGAGGCGGCCGTCATCTTAGCCTCCGTGGATCTACTCTTCGCTGCGTTCGTTGCCGTCCAATTCACTTACCTCTTCGGCGGTGAGGCGAATATTACCGCAGCCGGGTACACCTATTCCGAGTATGCACGTAGAGGTTTCGGCGAACTGACCTTTCTGGCTTTTCTCAGCCTGGGATTGATCATGGCGCTCGGCTCATGGACTAAACGGCAAGCCCCGCGCCAAAGGGCCTGGTTTAATGGGCTGAGTGCAAGCTTGGTTGGTTTCATGGGCGTGATCCTTTTCTCCGCCCTCAAGCGCTTGTTGTTGTACGAGGCCGCTTATGGCTTCACCCGTTTACGTACCTACACACACGTCGCCATCGTGTGGCTGGGAATCATGTTCGCCGTTTTCCTCATCCTACTGTTCCTGGATCGTCTGCGACGCTTCGCACCAGCTGCGGTACTCGGTATGCTCGGCTTCGCGTTAACCGTGAACCTGCTCAACGTCGACGCCTTCATTGTGCGCCAGAATATGCGTCGGTTCCAGGACACGGGGGATATCGATCTCCCTCACATGATTCTCCTCTCCACAGATGCACTGCCCGCTTTGATTGGCTTCGTTGACGAGCTCCCCTCCGACACTCAAGAGGAGCTTCTACCACAACTGGCATGTCAGCGGGAAATGCTGGAAGAGCACACAAAGGAATTGAGCTGGCAGTCCACACACTGGTCTCGCGCGCAGGCGGCTTGGGCGTTTGAATCGGTTGCTGCCCAATTAGATTCGTACGAGGTTGAGCACAACCGCGACGGTTGGTTCGTCCACGTAAACGGGGACGATCAGCTCTGTTATGCCTATCGCTATTGGGACTAGATCCTGCCGAGTGTCCTCCAAGAGCAGGAAAAGAAACTGGCTTATCCACAGTAAAGAGACAAGCCTTGGAAGGAACGCTCGGGGCATCGTATAGATGCCCCGAGTCTCCATCACCCAATATGGAGTGGTGTAACATATCATCGCCCCAATTTCGAAGAACCCCAAACAAGAAGTGCTATTCTACAATCGCTTCCGTCCAACCACACTGATCTGTCCCGATGTGCACACTCGTTGGAGGGGAATCCTCTGGGATCGTCTTCTTGAACACATAGCTCGATCCGGCGCGGATCAGCGGTCCACGGGATTCCCTGACGATCAAATCCTATGTACAGTCCTCATGTGCCCTTCGACGAGGTCGATTTCTTTCTTAGTCCAGTCATACATCGAGTACAAGACATCAGGAGTGAGCAACTCACAATTGGCTTTCCCGCTCTCCTACAACCCACACAGCATAACCCTCACGGTGGACACTGGTGCGGGCACCGAGATCGTTCAAGCGAGCGGCAATCTTCTCCGCCGGTACGAAGTGACTGCGAAAAAGCGCCAACTTCTCCACCAAAGCGACCAGCTTCACACCGAAGTGGCGGATGTCGGGCTCTTCAATCACCAGTCGACCTCCGGGGGCCAGCACACGCCAAAACTCACCAAGGCTGCGCGCCTGATCGGCGAGATGGTGGAATGCATCCACGACGATCACCCGTTCGAAGCTGGCATCGGGAAACGGAAGCCTCTCTGTCTTGCTGCCGACCATACAACACAGGTTTACCTTGGAACTGGCCTGTCTCAACATCTTCATGGACGCATCCGCGACGACTACCAACCCCGCCAAATCCACCAGTCGCTGCGCGATTCGTCCTGTCCCGCCTGCCGCGTCCAGCAACCTTCCAGATATTGGCAAAGCGATCACGTCCACCAACCGACTGTCCTCGGGGAGGGGAATGACACGATCGTAGAGTGGAGCCAGGAAATCGAAGTGATCAAATCTCAAAAGAATACAACCTTCGATTTTAGAAATCTTCCAGACTTCGGAAATCGAGTAAGGGTTTAGCTTTGCGGCTCTGGCGGATTATTCAAGTAGATCTCAGCAAAACCATCCACCCAAAGGACACGTTCAGAGGCACCCCTACCGCTATAGACGAGGATTAAGTAGGGCCCCGAAATCCAGATACGACCATCGACGCCATTGCGATACACAACCACACGATGACCGTCAATTTCTGTGAAGGACCAGAAGTAGTCCTCCATGTCGAGTTGATCCAAGTGGTAAGATCGCGCTTCAACATTGCTATAGGCGAAGATCTGCACCGTTACTGAGGCTTCCACATCGCCTTGACCGTCGACACGTCTCAG
>WVZH01000321.1:0-250 GCA_011772595.1 Anaerolineales bacterium | reverse complement strand
CGCGCAGCCAACTAATCCCATAACTAGTATTTTCATGAGGAATAGACGAGCGCTCATCGCACCACTGAAACCTTAAATGAGATCTTCGATGGGCACATTGTACATCATCTGTTTCATTGCCACCGGACTGGTGTGATCTATGGCATTCCACAGCCGGCCGTGAATACGAAAAACACCCCAATCGACCTAAACCGCGACCACGGTGGACGATGAACACCCGGTGGTAAATCACGAGGCACAAGCCCTAATG
>WVZH01000217.1:15457-45137 GCA_011772595.1 Anaerolineales bacterium | reverse complement strand
TAAGCGCTTGTAGGGGTTAAAGCCTCTACCGTGGGTTCGAATCCCACCCTCCCCGCCTGAGGTCGGCTCTTCAGACCGCAGATGTGCACACACAGCTTAGTGGATTAGAGCACTTGCTTACGGGGTGAGCCACTGAGCTGTGATTTTTTTAACCGGGTAACACGGAAGGAAAAGTCCAGGACCTCCACAAGATCTAAATGCGGAGTATTTTCCACTGATGTCACGTGAATCTACTCGCCAAGCATGAAGAACAATCAGGTTCATTCTACTCGTCTCGTACCCAACACACGACACAATATCGGACAAATACATGATCCCCAGGTTCACATAAGGAAAAAGTGAGGCGAATTCTCAAATCTAATCGAAGAAGCATATCTCCCATTGCTACATTCACTGATTTACAATCTGAAGTGAATTCCTTCAACAACGACTTCCACTCACATTCGTCATCAAATAGGATCCTACCTTGACGACGAGGATGCTCCTGAAGCCAAAACTGTCCCACAGAGGCTCATATCTCCCTAATAGCTAAATACAAGCGGTCCTGTGATCCACCTCCACATCGGCCGACATCATATTCCATCAATTCCAATCCGTTCAAAACCGCTTAGAGGAGAGATAGGTTGAGGTGCTCTCAAGAGATTGGGTGGTTCTCATCAACCTTATCCAAGCTCGATAACACCCCTGGTGCTTACTGGGCAGAGGCGAAGGACAACTCGAAGGATCTACCAATCTCAGAAGCAGCGCAGTTAGGGCCAAAGCGGATGGTCACATAGCCCAATCCAAATGGATTGTTTCAGATATCTGTTGGAATTGTTGCCGCCATAAACATTGATGAGAAGAGGAGGACTGCACTATGAAATTGGAGTCGATTATAGGTTACCTCTAGTAGGCTCGGTAAGATGCCTGAGATATACGATGCTGAAAAGAACATTAGTATTGGAATTGAAAAAGTTACTGTTCCAGAAATGAATGTGAGCAGGATAGCTGAATTCTTCCACGCAGAAATCCTAGCAAGACTCAATACAAATAGAGGAGCGATCAGTACATAAAGAAACCCCCAGGTATTGATCTCTGTAAATTGCTCAAGGACATGCGAAAAAATAACACGCAGGTCATCTAGATGAAATTCTCCGGCCACAAACCCTCTGATCATCCCTGAAATTGCGCTTCCAATAAAAACATTGCTCATGGTAGTGAAACTAAACATGAGGTAACTTATAGACATTGCAACAATCGGAATTAACCAAGCTAGGCCAAATGTTCTAGCTTTCTTGGATACCCATACCGTAATCAAGATAATCATTGAGATTGGCAAAACATATCCAATTCCTTCCGGTCTGGTCCATATGGTAAAAGCTAATAAAAAACCAGCAATGAGGAATTTGCGTGGTTGATCGAACTTGAATCCAACGACAAGGAAGTTAATTGCGAGAACCAGATAAACAGAGAATACTAGGTTTGCCCAACCTATCGTGCTGTGCAAGAAAAAGATCGGAATTGAAAAGACAACAAGAACTCCAAGGAGAGAAAGTTCAACACCGACTCCGAACTTCCTCCAAATGGAATAGGTGCCTGCTAATAAGCAGAGTGCGAAGAGCGGGAAAAGTATCTTCGAACCCGGTAATACATCCCCATCGAGAACACGGAAAAGAGCAATCAGGAGATGGACGTTTTGCGGGTATGCCAAAGAATGACCTCCCCACTTTTGACCTGCAAAGACGGTCTTCTCTAGCGCGATCCCATAGCCCTTTAACGCCCAATTCGCAATTCCATCATAAAAGGAATAACCTCTCCCAACGGAGATGACCAAGGAAGACAGGAAAAGAAATGCTAACACAAGGGTGAGAGCAAGAAGGTGTGGCCTGTTTCTTAGACCTGCGATGCTTTGTCTGAGATTAATATCTGGAAAAGTGACGACACGAAATCTTCCATACAGTTTTTTCCTAATTAGTACAATGATGACGAATATCGCAAGCAATGATAATGCGAACATGGTTAATGAAACCGGGATTCCAAGCCATGACTCCATAAAGACAAACCACGTAAGGGCACCCCCTCCAAGAGGGACACTTACGGCCAGGAGATCAATTGTCTGAAGCGTGGGATCTATGGTTTGTGCTATGGAGGCACCAAGGATAAAAATAAGGAGAATTGAAAGGACGTCAAAAGGTAGCGCAATCAGAAGCGGGGTTTTCATTCTAATGTACAAATCAGAGAGATTCCCTGGAGACGAAGGCGGTACGTAAACACCATGATACCAGTCTGAGTTAAATGGAATGAATTCCTTACTCGACGGAAGTAGCTCTCTTGGCGGAAATCCTCCAATGGCAGGAATATGAAATTCGCCATTCATCAAGCACGATTTACATTCGGAAGAGACCGGGTCTTGCTTCAAGAAATCAGGACAACCGCATTCAACGATTTTTCGTGGCATTAGAAAGAATTGCAAAATGTTTTGTCGAGACAGCATCCCATACCTGTCGGGGACCGCTACAACAAATCCATCCTCTGGAACTGAAGAAGAGATCATCTTTAGAAATTCTGATTCTTTTCCCCCTAAGAGAAAAAGAGCGTTCCTCTCCATCGACGGTAGATGCATATTACGCCAGGTACGCTTCAGCCATAATAAGGAGTAATGATCAACCACCAAGGATATTTGATAAACGAGGATAAAGCCGGTCGCAAGAATAATAGCTACGTTGATGAATCGGGAATTACGATACGATTTCAAACCCCACCTCATCTAATAGTGGAAAACCTTATACCACATAATGGTTCTGATGAGCATGCGTCGGCACCACATTTTCAAACCGGAAGTCGATAGTGTTGTTGGATTGCGGGGACTGCTATGTGCATGCACGTGGATGAAGCATCACGATGGGTTCGACCCTCATGACATCGTTTCGTTCATGTTATAATCAAAAACCACTATCGGCACTCATGATGGTACATGCCCCCGTAGCTCAGTGGATTAGAGCACTTGCTTGCGGAGTAAGGGGTCGTAGGTTCGAGTCCTGCCGGGGGCGCCTAGGCCACCTCTAACGCTTATAACGGATTAGCGTAAGAGTCAAAGACCCAAATAAAGCGCGGCAGTCTAATCTATTACTAATATCTTTTCAAGAAAAAAATAGATAATTGTTAGGGGCGATTTTTACTCTGTAAAAATACGTTTGAAATTGGAAACACTACCATTTTAGCGTTCAGAATAAAATTCTTCGTTACGTTCCGCTTGACCTTTTCCCAAAATTAGGAGACGCTGGCCCAGGTTTGAGAATTATGGTCTTGTTGTTTGTCTACAGGAAACCGTCGTTCATGGTAAGACCCTATTCTCAAACCAGAACTGGCAAAACATGGACGACGGTTTTCTGTTCAGTTGAAGGAATGGCTGAAGGAGACGGACTATGGACAACGAACTAATGTTGGTTGATCAAGATAAAAACTTCGACAAGCAGGTGGGTGACACGGTGAGGATAGGCGATTACCTTTACCGGCTGACCTCGATGGAAAAGGTTCGGGCTGCCTGGACGGTCCGGACCTATTAATCAGCGGTAGACAAAGATGTTCAGCTATTTCCTGTCAGGCAATGGAGGGTAAACCTTGAGCGTGTTTGATCCGATGAGCCGTTCCCGGAGCAACATCAGTGAACTCCGAGTTCCCCAGCCTGGTCCCCTCAGGTTGGAGGCGAGTCATTCTTCTTTTTGAATACCAAGAAAAAACCACCGATCGCAGCAATGATACAACTTGCAATGACAATCATCATTTCATTCTCGATAAACCAATTCAATATAGGATTTTCAAAAATAATACCCCCAGGGTCATCAGGCTGAAAAAAGCTCTCTATCGCTATTAGGACTATGATTGAAAATACAATTCCACAGAGGCTATAAATAAAGGCTCTTCTGATTGCATTAACACACGTCATCCTAATGATCCCCACATGTTGATAGCGATTTCTTTATAAGAATAATCGTCATATGAGTTTAGAGCATAAATGACAAGATTTCAATCATTCAAAGCAAAAACCCTAATGCAAATGGATGACTTGTGAGTATGCGCAGGCGCCCTCAGCTTGACCCCCTCAGGTTGGGGGCGTTTTGTCGTGATGTAGCTTGGATTTGGTTTATTATTGAGGTTGGGATTTCAACTGCTCAGCTCAAAGTCGTTAGTTGACTGAAGGACGTGATCAGGGGCATGAAATGATCCGTGACATCCAAATTGAGAGAAACGGAGAGGAATTGGTAATTTCAATTCCGTGGTTCCGAGGTATATCAATCCCAGCAGCCATCTTTATGGCACTACTCACAATTGTTATGACTATATACTTTTTTAATGTTGATGAGATATTGTGTTTGATTTTTCCAATCTTTACCGGCTACGTGGCATTGGTGCTCATTTTGAACAGAACCATAATCATTGTCAATGATCGGGAATTAGTTTTACAGCATGGTCCTTTTCCCACGCAATTCCTGAAAAAAACTCTTTCAATCGACGACATCACAGGCTTACACATCACCAGTAAGACGGAAACAGCTGAATATGGAAATATTGTGTCAACCATTTACCAATTACACGCAAAATCAAAGTCCTTTGGCCGTGATATCCCCCTGATTAAAATTAGAGACAAACGGACTGAAATCTTGCTTGTAAAGAGTGAGATTATGCGTTTTATTAAATTTGTGACCCGTCAGTGAAGTAAACCCCTGCACCTATACTCCTACTGGTTATTCAAATTAGTTGCGATTCACATATTTTGCTTTCCACGAGAGGACGCCGTAATCTAACGTATGCTGCAATCAACTCGGCGTGCCTTGGCGAGCACCATGCACGCTAAAGCCCCCAACCTGAGGGGGTCAGGCTGAGGGTAAAAAGAAGCCCCCGACCTTTGCGAGACGGGGGCTTGTCTTTTGTGGACTTTACTTCAATCCACAAGTTTATCCTACGGCGTCATATCAGCACAGACAACGTAGGCATCTACTCTATGGGTATAGTCGAGGTCTGCATTCAAAAAAAAGAAAACCCAAGATTCAATACTGCGCTGTCTAGACTCTCTCAGATAAACATCCAAGTCAAACCAGGGCATTCTATAACCACTTCCAATCACTGCATCGCCAGAATCGCAATATAAGTAAATTTGTCTACCACCACCTCGCGAGACATTGAACGATCCCCACCTAGAGTAAAATCCTGATACTCCGGGCTCACCTTGCGGTCCTTGTGGACCTGCTGGCCCCACAGGTCCCTGCTCACCTTGCTGGCCTTCAGGCCCTGGAGGTCCTTCCTCACCCTGCGGTCCGGCTGGGCCGGCTGGCCCTTGCTCACCCTGTGGACCTTGTTCGCCCTGAGGACCCATTGGTCCTACTTCGCCCTGCGGTCCGGCTGGGCCGACTGGCCCTTGCTCACCCTGTGAACCTTGTTCGCCCTGAGGACCCATTGGTCCTACTTCGCCCTGCGGTCCTTGAGGACCAGCTGGCCCTTGTTCACCCTGTGGACCTTGCTCGCCCTGTGGGCCAAACGGTCCTGCTTCGCCTTGCAGACCTTGAGGTCCATCAGCACCTGGAGGGCCTTGTTCCCCTTGAGGTCCAGGTGGACCTTGCTCACCCCGTGGTCCTTCAGGTCCTATTGCGCCATCTTCACCAGGAGGCCCTTGTGGTCCGGGTTCTCCTTGAGGACCAGGCGGGCCTTGTGGTCCGACGACATTCCACATTAATGCAGTTTCGTTCTTCTTACAATCATCTGTGTGATCCACCACTCGGAGTTGTCCTGCAGGATTGGCACAAGCGTAAATGGTTTCCACCCCATTATTGGCGTAAGCAATACCGATAGCGAACGCGGCAACAACAAGCACTCCAACAAGTAATAATGTCTTTCTTGATGTGTTCATCGGTTCCTCCTCTCAAGATGTATGATGCCGAATGAAAAAACGCCCAACCTCTCATTAGGTTGGGCGCTCAGCGATAGCTTTGAGCGTGGCGCTCGCCCAGTACGACGAGACTGGGATGTATAAATTTATCTTACAGGAATCATTATCCTGATTCAATAGAACAAACAATCGCCACCAACCTTAGGGGGTCAGGCTGAGGGCTAAGCGGCTACTCATGGACCCACACGAGAAGATTAGGTCCCTCGATAAGGAGAGCTTGGATTCCGGGAACGGGGGTTTCCTTGCCAGAGATATAATTTGTGCTTATCCACCTAGTTGTCGATACTCGGCCATACACCTTTATCCACATGTCTTCGGTGAGTCGGCCGGGAGTACTCGTAAGATCACCTAAACCAACTGCAATCTGTGCAGAATAGTAGCCAATACTTAGTTCAAGGAGATCTTCATCGAAGTTGATATCCCAAATTTGTCCTCTGATGTAGACACACTCGCCTTCGTGGTCTTTGGCGTATTCGACCTCAGACAACTCGACCCAATCAATTGGAGGGCAGTTCTTTTTAATGTCATTGATGTTTTGATTGTAGGCCTTTGTTGCCTCTCGGTGAAGAGCTAAGGCAGTTTGTGTGGCAGCTCTTGGCTCCATCGTTGCGGTCGGTGTATTGGAAGGTCTTGGGGTGGACGTGGGATGAGGAGTCGATGTTGGCTTCGGTGTCGATGTTGGTATTGGGGTATTTGTTGGCTCGGGTGTCTTGGTCGGGGTGATTGTGGGTGCTGCTGTCAGAGTTGCGAAGATATCAGCGGCGACCTTCGTAGCATTTGCGTCCACCTCCGCTTGGGATGGCTCACAAGCGGAGAGGATGAGAAGGGTCAAGAAAAGGAAAGACAACAATAAACGCCTATCCATCGCAATTCTCCTTCGTCTGAAGAGGTGCGGGAATAGTGTATGTGTGAGATGTTGAATTAAATAACACTTCGAGTGGATTGTATTTCAATGAAGACCTCAGCGCAATTTATAGCTGATATCTATGGATGAGAAATGAAAGACAAATGTCGCCCTCAACCTGAGGGGGTCAGGCTGAGGGCTAAGCTCCCAGGGTGTACTAAGTCCTGGAGCCTGATTGATTCTATACCAAATTCCTTAAAGATTTGAGAAAGGCTTTATGAATTGTAGATTGTATTTTGTGACCATATGCTCCATAATATATGCACTTGATTCGATAGTCATGCGGCTCGCAGAGAGAACTTTCACTGCGTAAAACGCCCTCAAATCCCAATATCTCGCCACTTGCTTGCGGAGTAAGGGGTCGTAGGTTCGAGTCCTGCCGGGGGCGCCAGGAGATCGCTTCTGTGTGAAGCGGTCTTTTCTTATACACGGCCGTATCAACAATATTGATCATTTTTAATACGGAGACAACCAAGCCACAGTTCATTTGGTTGGCAATTTGAAACACACCAACCTGAGGGGGTCAGGCTGAGGGCACAAAGATTCCCCCGACCCTTGCGAGTCGGGGGTAAATCCGTGCAGCATACATTTCACTCGAAGTGATGGTTCGAGGTCTAGTCTCACCGAAGAGAAGCTACGGCACCGTCGATCGGCACCGCAGCTGGATTTGATCAAGAAGGAGCCCCTGCCGTCCCTGGAAGCCAGTCACGACCGCCCCCGCTGGACAGTCGAGGTTCGTGATCCCGGCTCCTGACTCGTTCAAGCCGACGAAGCCCACGTTGAATGTTTCTCCAAGAAACGACGTGCAGCGACTGCCCAGTTGGTCCACGATGAAGCCGAATCCGACGTTGCCCGCGCGCACTCGAACGCCGGTGAGCGCTGCGCCCGATGGACAGCTCAAAGCTCCACCGTAATTTGTTCCACCGAAACCCCCAACGACTCCGCCCGATGTTTCGGGGCCGAGCACCGGGCCGAACAGCCCGAGTCCGACCAGCGTCCGGCAACGGATCTCGGTGCGGTCGATATCATCTCCAGCCCTGCCCCGGAAGCCCACCGCGATCGATCCTGCCGGGCAATCACGCACAAACACGCCTCCCCCGGAACCACCGGCGGCAGCGGTCCGGGTCACCGCTCCCAGCGCAATGCTGGGACCTGCAGGACCCTCCGGCCCCTGCGGTCCCGGTGGCCCCTGCGGACCTGTGTCGCCCTGGGGACCCTGCGGACCTGTATCGCCCTGGGGACCCTGCGGACCTGTATCGCCCTGGGGTCCTTGTTCACCTTGAGGGCCTTGTGGTCCTTCAATTCCCTGCGGCCCAATTGCGCCATCTTCTCCAGGAGGCCCCTGTGGGCCAGGTTTGCCTTGAGGTCCAGGCGGGCCTTGTGGCCCAACGACATTCCACATCAACGCAGTTTCGTTTTTCTTGCATTCATCTGTGGAATCCACCACTCGGAGTTGACCTGCAGGATTTGCACAAGCGTAAATGGTTTCCGCCCCATTATTGGCGTAAGCAATACCGATAGCGAACGCAGCAACAACAAGCACCCCAACAAGTAATAATGTCTTTCTTGATATGTTCATCGATTCCTCCTCTCAAGATGTTTGATTCCGAATGAAGAAACGCCCAACCCCTCATTAGGTTGGACGCTCGACGATGACTTTGAGTGTGGCGCTTGCCCACCTCGATGAAATTTAGATGTATGGATATATATTACAGGAATCCAGACATCGAATCAATACACAAAATCGCCCCCAACCTGAGGGGGTCAGGCTGAGGGCTTTACGCTTCCTGAAGCGTTTGATTCAGACCGCTTGGTGCGCTAATCAAGGACGACGAAACGTGTGTCCGTACTGGCAACGCCTCCCACCTTGCGGATCGCCAACAAGGTCTCCTCGATCGCAGCTTGATCGGCGCCCTCCACGTAAACGACGAAATCCGTCGGTCCCGCGAGGGCATGCGCCTGCTTGACCCCCGAGACGCCCCGTAGCGCCTGGACCACCGGGCGGGGGTCTTCCGCCTTACCCTGGATAAACACATACGCTGCTGCCATCACTCTCCTCCTCTTGAGAATTTGGAAAAATCCCGACCGCTCTTGAAGTCGGGCTTCCACGTATAACTCAGGTTTTTCCTTAATCGCTGCGGGATAGCGGATGTTCTGTCAAAAATAGATTACAGCAGAACTGATCTCAATTCAAGACACCCTATGGGCGTACAAAGTGGATGGGACATTGATCAGATTGTATAAGTTGAATAGATTGAAAGCCCTTACAGGATAGGAGAGCGTCACCCCAAGCCGCAATGCCTAATCGATCAATTTATGCCTTTGCATACAGTCGAACAGCCCGATGTTCGCTCTGATGTAGCGCTCCCGAGCCTGGCGCTCACGTTCGAACGCCTCTTGCATCTCCCGAAAATATCCGGGGGGAAACGTATCATGATCCTTGTCGATTTTCCAAGATCCCGTAATCGTAAACCGTCGGGTCGCTTCCGATGCTTGTACCCAAGCATTTATGGCTTCCCGAAGTTCGTCGACTTCCTTCCGACATGGTGCTGTACTCAAGATGCGCCTTCCTCACATTCAGACCAAGCGGTCATTGCTGCGATGTATGCCTCACGTGCTTTGGCTTCCTTCTCGAACGCAGCCTGCATCTCTACAAGATAATCTGGAGATTTAGGCTCGATCGACTCGCCCGGTCCAAGCGGTCTCTCCACCATGAAGGGGCGAGCCTCTTCCATTGCGAGCTCCCATGCTTCGGAGGCCTTCCGTGCTTCTTCTTTCTCCTTCTTACAGGGATCATCTGTCATAGGGCAATCCTCTTATCTTGATCTGCCACTATCATAGCCTCGTTTGGTTTATTTCGAAAATGGTCGCAGTGTACGATTTAGCCCGAAGATTTGATGAGGTGATCCATCCGAACGGACCGGCAACCAGGGTTGCAACTCGACAGGCGTAAATACCCAGTTCAATACGTACCATCCTCTTGAAGTGAGCAGTCGAGCACACACCATTCATGAAAAGCCACCCTGGGCACCCGAGGGGGGCGGGCGCTCCAGGGCGACTTTCGAGCATTGTAATAACGATCTGCAAATGGAGCAAGTCACGATTATTGTCGGAAAATTAACCCCCTCTCGATCGCAGTAACTCCTTAATTCCCTCCCTCAGCACAGTAGACAATCGACTGTAATAATTGCCCAAAAAGACCTTCCTAATTCAAGCCAATCCATTTACAATAGCCTCCTGTAATTCAGTCAAGGAGAAGGGTATTAAGAATGCGGTTAGATCTTGGAATCGAAACTACACATCATGTCCTAGGCACCCTGTCCTTGCTTCTACGGGGTCAGGAAGCTTACCTCGATCCGGGTTCAGGAAGCTATCTCCTGCAACTACTCGTTGCCGGCCTCTTTGGAGGATTGTTCGTGATTCGGGCGTCCTGGGATAAGATCAAGAACCTGTTCCGAGGGCGCTCCTCGCAAGAGGATGAGGGCCCCAAGGATGAAGAACCATCATAGAATTCCGGCATCCTTTCGAGATCCCAGCGGATTCCTTTTCTCACGTGAAGGTCAACTTTATCGTCAAATAAATGAGACCTACCGTGAGCAATACCAAGCCCTGATGGACTCAGGGCTTTATGCATCGCTAGTCAGAGATGGCCTCTTGCTCGAGCACACCGAAGTTGACGCCACACCAGCCGAGCCCGCTATGGCCTTCAAAATCATCCGCCCTGAATCATTGCCCTTCATCTCCTACCCGTATGAGTGGTGCTTCGGGCAACTCAAGGACGCCGCGCTCACAACGCTCGCCATCCAAAAGCGGGCGTTGGAATTTGGGATGTCCTTAAAAGACTGTAGCGCCTATAACATCCAATTCCACCGCGGCCGGCCCGTTCTAATCGACACACTCTCCTTCGAGCTGTACATCGAGGGTGAGCCCTGGGTGGCTTACCGCCAGTTTTGTCAGCACTTCCTGGCGCCCCTGGCCTTAATGGCGCTACAAGATGTGCGGCTCAATCAATTACTGCGTGTCAACATCGACGGTGTGCCGTTGGATTTAGCCAGCAACTTGCTACCTGGCCGAACCAAGCTCAATCTCGGATTGCGCGTTCACATTCATGCCCACGCTGCCAGTCAGCGACGCTACGCCGATAAGATCGTCGATAAAGAAACTGTGTCCCGAAAGATGAGTCGCACATCATTTCTCGGTTGGATCGACAGCCTGGAAAGATCTGTCCGCGGTCTGGAATGGGAGATCGCCGAGACCGAATGGGGTGATTATTACGATGCAACCCACAATTACACCCCAGCGGCGCTCGACCATAAGCGACAGACCGTCGACGCCTATCTAGAAAGCATCCAACCCACTGACGTATGGGATTTAGGAGCCAACGTAGGATTTTTCAGCCGCCTGGCAAGCAACCGTGGGATTCCCACACTCGCCTTCGACATCGATCCCGCAGCTGTGGAACAAAACTACCGCACATCCAAGGCGGAAGGTGAAGAGAATTTATTGCCACTGCTCCTAGATCTGACCAATCCAAGCCCCAACTTGGGCTGGCACAACCAGGAACGCGACTCTCTTCTCGATCGTGGTCCCGCAGACGCCATCCTGGCCCTGGCGTTCGTGCATCATATGGCGATCTCCAACAACGTGCCGCTAAATATGCTCGCCGACTTCTTCCACCACTTGGGAACCTGGCTGATTGTGGAATTCGTTCCCAAGACCGATTCTCAGGTGCAGAGGCTGCTGGCCATGCGTGAAGATATCTTTCCCGACTACACCCGAGAGGGTTTTGAACGCCTCTTCGAAGATAAATTTACCATCCAAGAGACCACACCAATTCGCGAATCGGAACGTATGCTATACCTGATGAAACGGCGCACAAATACTTAACCAACGACTTCCGAAGTCCTGCGGACTTCGGAAGTCGACACTATCTAGAACAATGCTAGGGGCGCAAGAAGTTGCGCCCCTAGTTCAATTCAGACTCATTCTGTTCTACGGCAAGTAATTCAAAGGATTTACTTTGCCGTATTCCTCATGTTCGATCTCGAAGTGCAGGTGTGAACCACTGCTGTTTCCAGTATTGCCTAAGCCTCCGATTACCTGCCCTTGGAATATCGCCTGACCGCAACCAACGTTGATGGCACTCAGGTGCGCATACAGTGTCTGCCATCCATTGCCGTGGTCGAGAACGATCACGTAGCCGTACCCCCAATCATTCCATCCTGAGTACACAACAACACCGCTATCGGAGGCGAATATGGCGTTACCCGTATCTCCAGCGATGTCGATTGCCGGGTGTACTGAGCTGTAGCCGTACCCTGAAAGATAGTGCGAAGGGGCCGGCCAGATAAATACCCCTGTGCCGATAGGGCCATCGTACACCGACCCACACGCACCCGGACCCAATACTTTAGCCACTGCAGGATTGTCGCGGCGAATTCGCGGGGCGCTCCAAGTGACGATTTCACGTTTACCACCAGGGATAACGAGCAGGGTTCCCGATTCAATAGGTGGATTGGAAGTGTCGATTCCAGGTTCGAGCTTATTGCCCGGCCAATCAATGACATCCTGCGCCGTAACGCCGTAATACTCAGCAACACCATTCAAACCTTCGCCAGCGCTCCAGACATGCAGCACGCCATTCACTGGTGGGACGTTCAGCTCCTGACCAGGACGAAGCCGGTGAGGATCATCCTGCAAAACTGCGAAGTTGGCCCACAGCAGGCTTTCAGGTTTAATGCCAAACTTCTCTGCGATACCGAAGAGGGTATCTCCCGACTGAACGACGTATTTGATGATATCCAGGCGTGGACGATCGGGCAGCACAGTATGGATGACAGCCGATCTTGTGATACCCTGCGAGGATACTGGACCCCCGGCGGCGTAAAGCGGTAAGTCTGAGAGCTCAAGCATGGGTGTTGGCTCTATCGTCGGTTCCGGCTCGTTGGATGGACGATTTTGATTGGCAGCCGCAACAGGCAACGTATCGAACCCCATCCGTGCGGCCCAAACTCCAACGGCGATCACCACCAGAATCGCTAGATGACCAGAAAAGCGCTTGATGGGTTCACGTAAAGTATGGCGCGCGATACCAAACCAAGTCTCTATTCGGCTCTTACGCCGCGCGTTCGACGAGCGTAGATCTAACTCCTCAAGTACCAATTCGTCTCTACTCTCCAGCATACACCACGATCTCCTTTACGAGAGCGATCATATCAATCGGTCATCAGGTCGTCAAGTCAGGAAACTATGGAAGAACGAACCAGGGGTTTATGAAACCGCCTTGGAAGCGGGTTTCGAAGTGAAGATGCGGCCCCGTGGAATTACCCGATGATCCGGCCAAGCCGATTCGTTGACCCTGCCCCACACTCTGCCCGCAGCCAACATCCACTTGACTGAGGTGCCCGTAGAGCGTCAACCATCCGTTACCGTGGTCAATCATCACCATGTAACCATAACCAACTGTCGACCAGCCAGCGAACACGACCACACCGCTGTCTGCAGCCCAGATACCTGTTCCAACTCCTGCCGCAATGTCGATCGCCAGGTGACCAGACCAATAATCGTTGCCCGAGACGTAATGATTAGGCGCGGGCCATATGAAGCCACCGGTCCCGACAGCACCTCCAGAATAGTCACCCGTGCAACCCCCTGGTCCATACGCCGACCCAACGCCCGATTGCGGTCGCGGTGGGTCTGGCACGAACCATTGGCGGAACGGTCGTCTACCACCGGGAACAATAATCCATTGTCCCGGCTCAATCTCTGGAAGAGAGGGATCGACTTGGTTGCCCGGCCATTCGGTGATCGCCTGCGGTTCCACGCCGAATTGATCTGCCACCGCCTCCAAGCTGTCACCACCCTTCCATTGGTAGTATGTGCCGTCCACAGGCAAGATCGTCAGCTCTTGCCCAGGGCGCAGGAGATGGGGATCGTCATTGAGAGTCTCAAAATTACCCCATAGTACAGTTTCAGGTTCGATGCCAAACTTCCTGGCGATGCTAAAGACGGCGTCCCCATTTTGCACAGTATAGCGGAGTATTTCGATCCGGGAGCGCTTGGGGATCTTTGTGTTGATATCTGCCAGACGCGAAAGATTTACCTCCTGCCCACCTGGAAGAAAGACTGGCAACTCGATCGACTCTGAGAGCATCTCAGGTGCCAGTGTAGGCGCAGGTGTAGGAATCGCCTGGGCGGCGGCTTGCGCGGCGTTCATATTGAGCCACACTGACACGACCGCAGTCAGCAAACCCACCATGCCAAAGATCATCGGCGCGCCAGCGCGTAGGCGACGCGCCCAATCTTCGATCCTCATCTTCGACACTTTTAGAACTGCTCCTCCGTGAGTGTCTCGAGGAATTCTTGATTGTTCTCTGTATGGGAAACTCGTTGGATGATGGCCTCCGTCGCCGTTACCATATCCAGACCTGCACCGTTTGGTGGAGGCGCGATCATGTGGGAGAACATACGTCGCATTAACCATACGCGTTGGGTGATATCTGGTCCAAGGAGCAACTCTTCGCGACGCGTGGATGAGCGATCGATGTCGAAGGCAGGGAAGACGCGACGTTCTTGAAGACGACGTGACAGATGAAGTTCCATGTTTCCTGTACCTTTAAACTCCTCGTAAACCACGTCATCCATGCGCGAACCGGTGTCGACCAAACAGGTGGCGATGATGGTGAGCGATCCGCCCTCTTCGATATTACGTGCCGCCCCATAAAAGCGTTTGGGCGGATAAAGCGCAGCCGGATCGATGCCACCAGACAGCGTTCGTCCCGAAGGAGTGACCATCAAGTTGTAGGCTCGTGAAAGCCGGGTGATAGAGTCCATGAGGATCACCACATCCCTACCGCACTCGACCAATCGTTTTGCCCGCGCCAAGGCCATCTCCGCGGCGCGCACATGGGAGGTCACCGGTTCATCGAAGGTGGAAGCGATCACCTCAGCATCCACAGAGCGATCCATATCGGTCACCTCTTCCGGTCGCTCCCCTATGAGCGCCACCATCAGGTGGACTTTGGGGTAGTTATTCGAAATTGCGTTCGCGACTTGTTTCAAAACCGTTGTCTTACCGGCTTTTGGAGGCGAGACAATGAGACCGCGTTGTCCTTTACCGATCGGCGCAATCAGGTTAAGCATACGCGTGGCAAGAGTGTGGCGATCCGTCTCTAGGTCGAAACGCTCTTCTGGGAAGATCGGCGTAAGCTCCTCGAACTTCGGTCGCTTCCAAGCTTCCTCCGGATCCATACCGTTGATCGATTCGACTCTCAGCAGACCGAAGTACTTCTCGGTTTCCTTTGGCGGTCGGACTTGCCCAATTACCATGTCACCGGTACGCAAACTGAACCGCCGAATCTGAGATTGTGAGACATAAATGTCATTCGGACCTGGCAGATAATGATCCGCGCGCAGGAATCCCATCCCCTCGTTCATGACCTCTAGAACGCCGCCCCGCAATTCGAGACCTCGCCGCTCGGCATCCGCCTGCATAATACGAACGATAAGATCTTCTTTCTTCATGCGAGTGGTGCCGGGGATCTCCAGATCCTTGGACATACTTCGTAAATCGGAAAGAGTCATGGCTTCCAATTGGGCAATATTCATTCAAAAACTCCCCTAGATGTACAACTTTATATTCGATCTTGGATTATGAAGCTATCCAACAGTCATATCGTTAAGGTAGGGCGAGTGGGCACATGAGGCTCACAATAAAACCTAGCATGATTTGAGCAACGGGGGGAATGCCAAGGGCAATCGGTTTTCTGGATGTGCACATTATAGCACGCCCCCATAGGGTGCGCAAGCAAACCCTTGCAGTAGTCTGTAGTCAGTAGTCAGATGTCAGTCATCAGATAAGCACTGGCTACTGCGTACTGACTACTGGCTACTGACTACCCGATGCGGTCATACTGGATTTCACTCACCGACATCAACGTCTCCCAGCGATGGTTGGCGATGATTTCGCGAACAGTGCCGGTCCGTGCACGCATGACCAGGCTGTGCGTCCTGGCGCCTTCACCGAAATATTTGACGCCATCCACAAGCTCTCCGTCCGTGATTCCGGTGATCGAGAAGAAGACGTCATCACTGTCCACCAGGTCGTCAATCGTGAGGACCTTTTCCAGATCGTAGCCCATCTCCTTCGCTTTCGCGGCTTCTTGTTCGTTGCGCGGATACAGCCTCCCTTGGATCTCACCGCCCATGGCGCGTAGCGCACAGGCCGCCAGGACCCCCTCGGGAGTCCCCCCGATTCCGATGAGCATATCGATACCTGACTCCGGCCAGGCAGTCATCAACGCCCCAGCGACGTCTCCATCCGAGATAAGACGTATGCGCGCGCCGGATTTACGAATCTCCTCAATAATGCCTTCATGGCGGGGTCGATCTAAAATGATCACTGTCAGATCGTCCACGTCAGCATCTTTGGCGCGAGCAACCGACATTAGATTGTCCTTGATCGGCGCGTTCAGATCAATCTCCCCACGAGCATCTGGGCCAACGGCCATTTTATACATATACAGGATCGGACCTGGATCGTACATCGACCCGCGTTCGGCGATAGCCACTGTGGAGATCGAGTTTGTTCTCCCCATCGCCAATAGGGTTGTGCCATCGATCGGGTCAACTGCTATGTCAACCTTCGGTGGATCGCCTGTGCCCAGTTGTTCCCCGTTGTACAACATCGGCGCTTCGTCCTTCTCCCCTTCACCGATGACGACCACACCTGCCATTTTGATGCTGTTTAAAACCAGACGCATGGCATCTACAGCAGCCTTATCCCCTGATTCTTTATCTCCACGTCCCATATGCCGGCCGGCCGCCAATGCGGCAGCTTCCGTCACACGAACGAGATCCAAAGCCAAGTTCCGAGACGGTTTTTCCTTCATCCCTTTCTCTCCAAGCCGGAATCCACCCTCCCACAGGACACCTATGAGGACAGCCACAAAACGAAGTAGTACCCGATCACACCCGCCCAAAGCCAGGAATCAAAGCGATCCAACAACCCACCATGACCGGGAAGCAGTGCACTGGTATCTTTTACATTAAGTTCACGTTTGATCATGCTGATCCCCAGGTCCCCCAGTGGAGTCAAGATCCCCAAGATTGTCCCTAGCAACAATCCATGCAGGGGTTTGAAGAGCCCTGTTTGCTCTGCACCTATTCTCCACAGAAGGGTAAGTAGCGTGCCGCCCAGTGCACCGCCGACAATCCCGCCCAGATAACCCTCCCAAGTTTTTTTTGGACTTAATCTCCGACAAAGAGGGCGTTTTCCGAAAACGTGACCGATGAGATATGCTAACCCATCAGCCAGCCATACGGACGGCAAAACGATTAACATCCACCACAACCCATCCGGTAATCGCCTGAGTGAAATCAAGTAAGGGCCAATCCAACCTAACAATAGGATTCCGCCCATTGTGATTGCATAATCCGTACCTGAGCGTGTTGCGCCACGCTCGTAATCCACCAGATGCCAAACTTGACCAAGGAGACCGATCACAGCGAACAAATCGGGTGTCCATTGAAAACCCCACAAGTACCTAGCAGCAGAAAGGATGAATACACCAACGATTAGCAATGGCAACGCAGGTCGCAACCCTCGGCTTTGAAAAAGCAGCCCAAACTCGGCCGCGGCCATGCTCAACGCCGCAGCCAAGGTCAATGCAAAAAGCCACTCACCATCGGCAATCACCCAGCCTAAGAATGGAAGCATGACGACGATGAAAGCTACACGCTGGCGGAAATTACGAGTTTTGCGAGAGAGGTCCCGGTACTCGACCGAAGCGACGCTCGCGTTGGGCATACTCACGTAGCGCCTTTAACAATTCTTCACGGCCAAAATCAGGCCAATATGTGGAGGGTATATACCATTCAGCGTAAGCGCTCTGCCAGATGAGGAAGTTGCTTACCCTTAATTCCCCTGAGGTCCGGATGACGAGATCGGGATCTGGGCAATCTGCTGTATACAGATAGTTGCTGACGAGCGATTCGTCGACTTCATCAGGGGCTACCCCATCAGCAATCATCTTCTGGATAGCATTCACGATCTCTGCTCTTCCACCATAGTTCCAGGCAACATTGAGAACGAGTTTATCGTTCTTATGCGTCAATTCGATTGCATGAGCCACTTTTTCCTGTAATTTCGGCCCAAGACGATCCAAGCAACCGATGTGTCGTAGTCGTACCCCATTGCGATGTAATTCATCCAATTCGCGATCGATCACATCTTCCAGGATGTTTATCAAGCCCCGCACTTCATCCGGAGGTCTTTGCCAATTCTCCGTTGAGAATGCATAAATTGTGAGGTATTTAATACCAAATTCTACACAGGCCTCAAGCACCCGCCTTAGATTTTCGACACCTGCGCGGTGACCCGCAAGACGAGGTAAGCCCCGCTCGCGGGCCCAACGGCCATTGCCGTCCATGATGATAGCGATGTGCGTCGGAATGGTATCTGGAAGGTTCAGTTCCTCCGACCTTGACATACGACGTACACCCAGCCTCTCAAACTTCAAGGACTTCCGTTTCCTTTCGCGTTCCAACTTCGTTAATCTCCTCCACCAATCGATCTGTCAACTTCTGCAAGTCTTCCTCTCCGCGCCTGAGACCATCCTCGGAGATGAGCTTCTCGCGTTCGAAATCTCTTAGATCATTCTGAACGTCCCTGCGGACGTTGCGTACGGCGATCCTTGCTTCCTCCGTTCGACCGCGAACGACTTTGACCAAATCATGTCGACGCTCTTCAGTAAGGGGAGGAATATTAAGGCGGATCATCTTGCCGTCATTATTCGGGGTCAGCCCCAGATCGGAGGTCAGGATGGCGCGCTCGATGTCCTTCAAACTTGCAGGATCGAATGGCCGAATGGTCAGGAGACGAGGTTCTGGAGCGGAAATTGTCGCCAGTTGCATCAGCGGTGTCGGGTTTCCATAGTATATCACTGGTAATTTTTCCACCAGTGCAGGAGAAGCGCGGCCTGTGCGAATCGTGGTCAGATCTTCTTCCAAGGCGCGAACCGCACCTTTCATACGAATTTCGGCTTCGGCCAAGGCGTCTTTAACCATTCGTAAATCCCCTCCCTCTCCTTCGAGGATCTCGCTCTTTAAGCATAGCGCAAAACGATTGAAAATGCGATGGTAGTCCTTCCACACTGGGGATAATAAGAAGACTTAAGAAACCTCGTCGCCGGAAAATCCGATTTCCAATGTGTTTGCTATCCAATGGAGGAATGTCATTCCCAACGCGAGTGGAGGGTTCCCTATTCGGTGATTATCGTTCCAACTTGCTCACCATTGACTGCTTTGATCAGCGCTTCAGGCTGCCACATATCTAGCACAAGGATCGGCATTTTGTTGTCCATGCATAGCGAGATGGCTGTGCTATCCATGATCTGCAGTCGACGATTGAGCGCCTCGATATAAGTCAACCGGTCGAAGCGCTTGGCGTTTGGATTCTTCTGCGGATCGTCATCGTATACGCCGTCCACCTTTGTAGCTTTGATCAAGATATTGGCGTCTATCTCCATCGCGCGCAACGATGCGGCCGTGTCGGTGGAAAAGTATGGATTACCTGTCCCTCCCCCGAGAATGACTACGCGATCCTTTTCCAGGTGACGGATTGCGCGACGTCGAATGTAGGGCTCAGCCACAGCCCGCATCTCGACGGCCGACATGACACGGGTGACGATCCCTTGACGCTCTAAAGCATCCATCAAAGCCATCGAATTCATTACCGTTCCGAGCATACCCATGTAGTCTGCCGTTGCGCGTTCCATGCCACGTGAAATGCCCTCGCGACCACGCCACAAGTTTCCTGCGCCGATCACAAGTGCCACCTGCACACCCAGCTCTCGAACCCTCTCCACTTCTGTCGCCACAGCCTCAGCCCTATGTGGATCAATGCCGAAACCCTTTGGTCCGGCGAGGGCTTCCCCTCCAAGCTTAAGCAAAATGCGTTTGTGTACGGGTGTTTTCGACATGGTCTACTCTTCCACCTCTTGGTATGAGCCTACAAAAACTCGGGCCAACATGTGTTGGCCCGAACGCCTATTCCAGATCCTCTCCCACCGTCCAACGTTCGAAGCGTCGGATGGTGATGTTTTCACCCGTCGAGGCTATCATCTCCTTAAGTAATCCTTCGACAGTCTTTGTATCATCACGGATATAGCTTTGCCGTAGCAGACAATTCTCGTCCAAGAATTTCTCTATACGACCATCGATGATGCGCCCAATGACGTTCTCGGGTTTCCCCTCATTCTCCGCCCAGATGCGAGCTTCCGCCCGCTCCTCCTCTAGCACCTCGTCTGGAACGTCATCCGCTTGCACCCACCGCGGAGTGTTGGCCGCAATCTGTAGAGCGATTTCGTGAGCAAAGTTGTGGAAGTCTTCGGTCCGAGCGACGAAATCCGTTTCGCAATTCACTTCCACCATCACGCCAACACGTCCGTCTCCGTGATTGTAGAGATCCAAGACACCGTTTCGGGTTTCGCGGTCTGCCCGCTTCTCAGCGGCGGCGATGCCCCTCTCGCGCAGCAATCGGACGGCTTTTTCTACGTCGCCCTCAGTCTCCTCCAACGCTTCACGACAGGCCAACACACCGGCGCCTGTTTTGTCCCGAAGCTCCTTGACCAACTCGGTGGAGATGGTCATTTCTGCTCCCCCTCTTGACCCTCATCGGCAGACTCGGATTCTTCCTCAGTGGAGGCCTCAGGTTCAGATTCCTCTTTCTCCGCTTCGGGACTCTCTGCTTCATCCTGCTCGTCTTCAGAAGCGAGTTCCGCTAGCGCAGCTTCTTGCTCGTCATATTCACCACTCTTGAGCTTGGCCAAGGTGGCTTCACCAAGAAGTTCTTCATCGGAGACTTCCTCGACCACCAACTCCTCAGGTTCTGCAACCCTTACTGCCTCTTCCTCCTCATCCTTCCGCATGGCCTTCCCCTCGAGCACAGCATCAGCTATCTTCGAGACCATCAATTTTATGGCGCGGATGGCATCATCGTTTGACGGGATGATGTAATCGACATTTCCAGGGTCGCAATTGGTATCGACGAGCGCAATCACGGGGATGTCCAGCAAGTTGGCTTCGTGGATCGCTGTCTCCTCCCGACGTACGTCAACCACGAAGATCATGTCGGGTAGGGAAGTCATCTCGCGAATTCCACTCAAGCGCCCTTCCAGCTTATCGATTCTACGATTCAAGCTGAGTGCTTCTTTCTTCGTTAGCAGCTCGAATTCGCCTGAATCTCGGCGACGTTCGAGGGTCTCGAGTTCGTCGATACGGCTGCGAATTGTGCGCCAGTTTGTGAGTGTCCCACCAAGCCAGCGGTTGTTCACGTATGGCATTTCGCAACGTGTCGCCTCGAGCTCTATCGTCTCTTGCGCTTGACGCTTCGTCCCTACAAACAGCACCTTCCCACCCTCAGCAATCCTCTCTCGTACCATGGCATACACCCCGGTGAGCGCCTCGAGCGTTTGCTGGAGATCGATGATGTGGATACCGTTGCGTTCGGTGAAGATGTAGGGTTTCATGCGAGGGTTCCACTTCCTGGTACGGTGTCCGAAGTGAACCCCAGTTTCGAGAAGAGCTTTCATGCTAACTGCGGCCATAAGACTTACACCTCCTGTGCGTTATACCTCCGCCTCCTTCATTCTGGCTCGGAACCGGCTGGCCATCCGGCACGCCCGACCCAGTCTGGAGACGTGTGTGTTTGGCCCATGATGGGCAGAATATCTCCCGCCATTCTCGAGCGCATGGCGGGAGCAACGTAGAGTATAACATGAGGATCAAGTTTCGTCAAAGATATGGGCGACCCTAAGACAGCGCCTCCGTTTTGCTACGCACACGACGGAGGAAGCGCTCCGAATCTACAACGACGCGCTTATGCTGCGCCTTGCCCACTTGCTCGATATCGTCCCAAAATTGCACCCTGAAGATGATGGAGTTGGCATCAACGCTTTCGACTTCGGCCCGAATGCGCACTGTTCCACCCACGGGAGTTGGGGCTAGGTGTTGGACGTGTAATTCGACACCAACTGAAGTCTGACCTTCTGGAAGTAGTGGGGCGATCATCTTCGCGCAAATTCGTTCCATCAAGATCACCATCGCCGGCGTCGCATAAACAGCCAGGCTTCCACTTCCAATATGAGGAGCCGTCAATTCCGACGTGACCTTCTCCTTGGACTCAAGCACCAATCCGCGCGAGACTCGATGATCCGCCATCCCCTCTCCATTAAATCATCCGACACTCTTCAGATCACAGCGACGGGCTGAGGGCCACTGCCATAGCGACAGCATGTTCGTGCGTGTGACTGAGCGTAATAGACCAGATCGACAACCCCAAGGCCTCAGCAATCTCGGCTGCACGACCATGAAGACGCAAGAGTGGCTGACGCTGCGGGCTATTGACGATTTCGATATCCTTCCAACCCACTTCGCCAATACCCGTACCCAAAGCTTTCGCGACAGCCTCCTTAGCCGCGAAGCGAGCTGCCAAGGCAGGTGTATGCCCGCGCGCGTCGATTATCTCTTGCGGTGTATAGAAGCGGTCGAAGAAACGTTCGCCGTGCCGCAAGATCGCACGGTCGATCCGCTCAACCTCGATAATATCCACTCCCGTGGAGAGCATCTTCAGCCCTCCTGATCGGGACCGGCGACGGCAATCGCCAGGCGGTCGGGATCCAGGAATCGTCTCCCCAGTTCGAGAATTCGGTCGCGTGTAACCGAAGCGATCAGATCAGGGTACCGCTGGTAGTAATCCAAACCCAAGCTGTAGCGCTCCATGTGAAGCAAAGCGGAAGCGACGCCCTCGTTCGATTCGAGCTGCAGAGGCAATCTGCCTATGAAGTTTGCCTGATTGTCGGTTAATTCCTGTTCGCTGACACGCCTGCTAACGAATCGTTTGATTTCCTTACGGATTAGCTCGATGGCCCCTTCGACGTTGGAAGGATTGACGCCTGCATTCACCTGCCACGGTCCTGGACCAGGTCCCCCGGTCAAGGAACTGTAGGCATAGTATGCCAAGCCGGCAGTATCACGCACCGCATCGCCAATACGTCCGAAGAGACCAAAGCGTCCGAGGATGTTGTTACCAAGCGCCGCTGCAAGATAATGCTCCTCGTATCGACTTGGACCTGGCGTACCGATCACGATGTCCGCCTGACTCTTACCGGCCAATTGGACGTCCTGTCTCACGAGTGAGGCCGGTCTCTCGACAGGAGGGAGGGGTGGGCGCGCATCTCCCTCCAATTCGTGCCAATCACCGAGGACACGCTCAACGGCCCCGATCGCTTCTTCTTCTTCCAGCGATCCGACCAAAGCTACAACCATCCCTGTTGGTCCAAATTGATGTCTGTGAAACTCACGCAGATCGGAGGTTTGTAAACCTTCTACGGTCTTGCGGTACCCAGCTGTTGGGATTCGGTAGGGATGATTGGGGTAGGCGAGTTCATCAAATGAAAGTTGAGCTCTGGAGCCGGTGTCTTGATCTCGGATTGCCAATGCGGTGAGGTGCTGTGCTTTTAGCCTCTCGAATTCGACGCTGGGAAAGGTTGGATTTCGCAGCGCATCGGCAAGGACCTCCAAAAGGAGTTCGAGATCCTCGACCAGAGCCTTACCCTGAAACGTGGTCGTATGGGTAGCGGCGCCAAATCCTAGACGGGCTCCCACGGATTCGATCGCCTCAAAGATTTCTTGGAAGGACCTTTCGTTTGTCCCTCGCATCAGTGCCTGCGCGGTCAACTGAGATAATCCAGCCTGTTCGTAACTCTCATCGAGTGAACCGACGGCCAAATACCCAAAGACAACCACCGAGGGGCTGGCGAAGTTGGAACGCGATAGGACCACGACACCATTCGGAAGTTCACACCGCTTGATCGTCTTTGGCCCTGGAAGCGCACGGACATCAAGCTTGGGGAAAATACTGTCCACCTTACCCATTGTTGCTCTCCGCTATGGGTCGATAGACACCGACGATCCGATTGCTCGGTTGAAGAACTTTCTGCGCCACAGCGAGAATATCCTGCGAGGTGACCGCGGCGACGCGATCCAAGTAGCCCTCAAACCACGCGTAATCCGCGAAAATCTCGCTGAACCCCATCCAGAATGCTTGATTGGTAACGCTTTCGCTATTATATGCAAACAGGGCACGCGCTTGCTTCGATGCTTTGGTCAGCTCCTCACCACTGGCCGCTTCGATGGCTAGACGGGAGATCTCATGATCAAGGACTTCAAGAGCCTGTTCCGGGGTGCGATCTGGACGAATTGTAACCTGGATTGTATACAGGAAGGGATCAATGGTCGCCGCCAATCCTCCTCGCACAGCAGCCGCGATTTCCCCCTCTACCAGCGCGCGGTACAGCCTGGAAGTCTTATTCGAGATACTACCACCGAAAAGATTGAGGTTCGAGGGTCCTGTCAGAACACTATCCAGGACGGTCAGAGGGAAGAATTTAGGGTCAGTCGCTGAAGGTGCATGATAGACCACTTGCAGGTACGGCGTCTCCCCCGGACCTTCCACAGCGACACGTCGTTCTCCACGTTGTGGAGGTTCAAGGCGAACTCGGTCTAATGGCGAACTCTGCCGCGGAATCAGGCCGAAGTGCTCACGGATTTTTCGTAACATGGATTGAGGTCGAAAATCCCCTGCCATTGCTAGGATTGCGTTGCCAGGAACATAGTATTGTCGGTAATGCTGGTAGAGGTCCTCGCGCGTCATCGTTTCAAGATCTGCCATGTCACCGATTACTTCGTGGTGGTACGCGTGGACGCGAAAAGCGGCAGCCTGAACCTCCTCCGCCAAACGAAAGGTCGGCTCGTTCTCATGTCCTTGACGTTCGGATATGATGACAGTCCGCTCTGATTCGATCTCCGCCGGATCGAACAAACTGTTGACCATACGATCAGCTTCCAAGCGCAGTGCCAGCTCGATCCGATCAGCAGGCATGGTCTCAAAGTACGCCGTCCAGTCCAGCCAAGTCATGGCGTTCCAGAAACCCCCGTCACGAGAGATTTCCCGATCCAAAACTCCGGCGGGGAAGGAGGGCGTGCCCTTGAACTGCATATGCTCGACCCAATGAGAAATGCCGGTGATCCCGGCATGTTCGTTTCTTGATCCAACTCGATACCATACCCACGAGCTGATAAGCGGGGCTGTGCGGATCTCTTTGAGGCGAACCTCCAAACCGTTTCGCAAACGAGTCTTGACAATACCTTCGCCCCCTGACGTCATATCAAATGGACCTCCTCTGCGTTCATTTCATTTTCAATTGGTTCACCATCTGGTCCATACCCTCGACCAATGCCGCGATATTGAAAGCCCAGCTTCGCCATTTCTTCGGGATCGTAAATGTTGCGACCATCAACAATGAATGGTTGCCGCATAACATCTCGTATTCGTTCCAAGTCGAGATGTTGGAATTCATTCCATTCCGTGCACACCACCAGGGCGTCGCAGCCCTCCGCCAGCTCATAGGCATCACGCGCTAACTCTAATTCGGGCTGAACTTGCTTCGCGCGCACCATCCCCGCCGGATCGTAAGCACGGATCTTCGCTCTTTTGGTCATGAGGCGGCGGGCAAGCTCTAGCGAAGGGGCATCACGCATATCGTCAGTATTCGGCTTGAATGTAAGCCCGAGCAATCCGATCACCTTACCCTCTAGATCTCCAAGAAGCTCCTGGACTCTCTCGATCATCAGCCTTCTACGGTCCGTGTTGATGTCCATCACCGCCTGTAATAATTGAGGGTGACGTCCCTTTTCATCCGCCATATGTGCCAGCGCCTTCACGTCTTTCGGGAAGCACGAACCTCCATAACCCAATCCTGCCCTCAAAAAATGAGGCCCGATTCGAGGATCATACCCCATGCCTGTGGCGACCTCCTTCACGTCGGCACCAAGCGCCTCACAAATATTGGCGATCTCATTGATGAACGAAATACGAGCAGCCAGGAACGCATTAGAAGCGTACTTGATCATTTCCGCCGTTCGCAGGTCGGTGATCATGATGGGCGCTCTCAAGGGAATATGAAGCTGGGCGACCTTTTCGGCTGCCTCCGGGTCTAGGGAGCCCAACACCGTACGTGCCGGGTTCATGAAATCTAAGATCGCTGAGCCCTCCCGCAAGAATTCCGGGCACGAGACCACTGAAAACGGAATATGCTCATTCTGTTCTGCAGATATGATATCCGCAACCCAGTCACCGGTACCAACGGGTACGGTCGATTTATTCACCACAATCAGAGGGGAGGTCATTGCTTTTGCGATCGATACGGAGGCAGCTCGCACGTATTTGAGATCGGCCTCTCCGTCAACCCCCTCCGGTGTCCCTACTGCGATGAACACGAACTCAGCGTCTTCTAAAGCATCCGGGTAGGAAGTCGTAAAGCGCAACCTACTTGCGGTCGCATTACGAGCGACAACTTCTTCAAGCCCCGGTTCAAATATGGGCATGATCCCGCGCTTGAGCCCTTCAATGCGCTCCTCGTCGATATCCAGCGCCACGACGCGATTGCCCAAATCGGCGAAACATGCGGCCGTTACCAAACCGACATATCCCGCCCCAACGACAGCGATGTTCTTCACGGTTTCTCCTCTAAGCGAAGACCTTTTTCTTCGAAGTCGGCGCTATCATACCACGCATTGTCCCAACTTAAACACGCGCCTCTCGCAGAAGGTCATGCGGTCACTATGACACAAAACACTTGCCCTCGCAATCCCCTGAAAGTAAACTGGAACCAAACTAGGATAACTCCTATCCTGAAGAGGAAAGAAGGTTGAATAGTCCAGGAGGTCATGATGCAGATTACACGCCAGGCGGATTATGCTGTCCGTGCGGTATTGTACCTGGCCGAATTGAGTAATGGAGGACGAGCCCCAACGAGCCAAATCGCACGTGAACAACGAATCCCTCCCTCCTTTCTCGCAAAGATCGTCTCTCAACTTTCTGTTGCGGGGGTGGTTCAAACATCTCGCGGTGCGCGCGGCGGTGTATCCTTGGCACGCCCGTCCGAAAAAATCTCATTGCTTGAGGTGATTGAAGCCATTGATGGACCCATCACTCTGAACGAGTGTGTATCCGACCCCGGTTCGTGTCCTTTCGGTGCAGATTGCCCCGTTAACAGAATCTGGTGCGATGCTCAATCCAAATTGGTTTCACAACTCAAATCGACAGACTTCAACATGCTCGTTGCGAATTAGCGAATCGTAAAGCTGACCTCCTACATCTGAACTACCTTAGCATCGGAGTATACTTTATATTGCGAAGATCATCTGCGACCCCGATTAACTCATGCAATCGGGGTTGCAGTTTTTGGTAATTTCTGGCAAAGTAAGGGCGGAGGTAACGAAGGGAAGATGCCTAGAGGTTTCCCCGTCTCACGAGGTCTGGTCTTCGTCCTCGATACCGGTGAGGTTGTGTTCGATTGGGGTGATGGTCGCGTCCAGGATATTCTTACCGGCGATTTCCTACAAATCAATAAACAGGAATACGGACGCGCAGTCCTGGATTCCGATCTCGAAATGCTGAAGAACAACGGTCGAGTAGAAGCCTATGATAGCCGCACTGTCTATCTCCGACCGCTACCCGAACCTCCTCGTCCCACCATCGACTAAACGATCCAAGCTGACCCGAACTTATACCTGATGAGTTATTTTCAGATTCATGCACGCGTCGCTTGGTCTGAACGCCTAGATTATTTGCTTGAAAGCTTCATTCCCCGATCTATAATGAGATAGATTCGTGTAGGAGGAGAAAATGAAGATCGCAGACGCGATCCATTTAAAAACGCGCCGTGCGTCAGTTTGATACGGGAGACTTGCCAAAGAACGTCGTTAGGCAAATCTCCAACGCTGGTCGCCGAGCACAGTCGGCAAAAAACAGGCAACCGTGGCATTTCATCGCTATTCAAGACTGTCAAACCATGGAAGCGTTGTCAAGTTTGGGCACCTTTGCAGGACACCTTGCAGATGCCGCACTGGTCGTTGCCATTCTGACGCCTGACGCTACTCAACACCGATCGATCATGTTCGACGCCGGACAAGCTGCCGCCCACACGCAACTAGCAGCCTGGGAACTCGGTGTCGGTTCCTGCCTGGCGACAATCTACCAGCCAGAACTAGCGCGCACACTCTTGGGATTCCCAGATGATCTGCATCTGAATTTCGCCATCTCATCCGGCTTTCCTTGCGAATCAGACATTTTGACCTCGGCTCCAAAAGCAGGTGGAAGGCGATCGTTGCATGGTACAGTTCATTTCGATTGTTGGGGACATCCATACGATCACACATGTGACTGATGTCCTCGAATAACCGTTGTCCAACGACGACGAGTTGCAGTGATTCTCTGTGTGAACGATCCCTTATGGATATGGAGTCACAAACAGTAGGATTAGATGCTGGGCTTCTCTTGCCCAACTTGGATTGACGCAATAAACACGCCAAGAGATTGACATCTCGAATCGGCACGTCGATTGGATCAACATGAAGGAGGTTGGCATGCCAGCTCCACGAACCGTTCGCTCGCCACGCGGACCGAAATTGACCTGCAAATCTTGGCTCACCGAAGCTGCATACCGTATGATCCAGAACAACCTCGATCCCGAGGTGGCCGAACGACCTGAAGACCTAATCGTGTATGGAGGTCGCGGCAGGGCGGCACGCAATTGGGACAGCTTCGAAGCCATTCTATCTACCCTCGAAACATTGGAGGAATACGAAACTTTGCTCGTTCAATCCGGGAAGCCGGTTGCAGTTTTCGAGACCCATCCAGATGCGCCACGTGTCCTGATTGCCAATTCGAATCTCGTCCCTCACTGGGCTACCCAACAACACTTCGACGATTTGGCTGCCGCGGGATTGATTATGTACGGGCAGATGACGGCCGGCTCATGGATTTATATCGGCACGCAAGGAATCCTACAGGGCACATACGAAACCCTCGGTTCATTGGCCCGCCTGCGCGGTTGGGGTTCGTTGAAAGGCAAATTTGTCCTTACTGCAGGTCTTGGTGGAATGGGTGGCGCGCAACCACTTGCAATCACCATGAACGAAGGCGTGGGTCTCATCGTCGAGGTCGACCCAGCTCGCGCACAGCGCCGCCTCGAACACGGCTACGTAGATTTGGTTGTGGACGAACTGGAAGAAGCCATGACGCTAGTGGAAGAGGCATTAGACGGCGAGCAACCGCGCTCCATAGGCCTGATAGGAAATGCGGCAGACGTTTACCCTGAGCTTGCCCTACGCGGTGTGCAGCCTGATGTTGTGACCGATCAGACACCGGCACACGATGTAATCGATTACGTACCACACGGTATGAGCCTGGAAGATGCCCTTGTCTTGCGGGAATCCGATCCAGAGGAGTATGCAATTCATTCGTTACGCTCCATGGCGCGTCACGTAGAAGCGATGCTCGCCTTCCAACGCCAGGGAGCGGAGGTCTTCGACTATGGCAACAATCTGCGTCAGCGCGCATTTGACGCTGGTGTTAAGGATGCCTTCTCATATCCCGGTTTCGTTCCTGCCTATATCCGTCCCCTATTCTGCTTGGGCAAAGGCCCTTTCCGTTGGGTGGCGCTGTCTGGAGAGGAGGAGGACATTTACCGCACTGATGCAGCGGTGATGGAACTCTTCCCTGAGGACCAACATCTCCATCGGTGGCTGACAATGGCTCGAGAAAAAGTCGCCTTTCAAGGCTTACCGGCGAGGATATGCTGGCTCGGATATGGAGAACGCGCAAAAGCGGGGCTCAAGTTTAATCATATGGTCGCCGCTGGAGAGCTGAAAGCACCCATCGTGATCGGACGCGATCACCTCGATGCCGGCTCTGTAGCGTCTCCGAATCGTGAGACGGAAGGCATGCT
>WVZH01000217.1:14055-15451 GCA_011772595.1 Anaerolineales bacterium | reverse complement strand
TCGGTGGAGCGACTTGGGTATCTTTCCATCACGGCGGAGGCGTGGGCATTGGATTTAGCCAGCATGCTGGGCAGGTGATCGTTGCCGACGGCACGCCTGAGGCTGCACGCCGGCTGGAGCGCGTCCTGACAACCGACCCGGGGATAGGGATCGTTCGTCATGCCGATGCAGGCTACGAGGAAGCGATTCGGGCGGCAAAACGACACGGCATTAAGATGCCGATGTTAAAATGAAGTTGGAAGGGAATGGAGGTCGACAATTAGGGATCAGGCATGATTTGCGCCTCCTGATCCCGAATCCCTTCCGAGGGTGGAATTCCGTATACCTAATTAATCCTCTTATCGAACACCTTTATCCTGGTATGTTCCCTAATCCAGGTGCCCCGGTGCCTGGGTACTCGCCTTTCTAGGGTAAAATTCAGCCATGTTTCGACGAATTTCACCGCTCATCCTTTTCCTTGTGTTCCTTATTGTGATTGGTATTGTCGTTAGCCTTGGCCCAAAGGAGCGAACTTTAGGAGCCAATGTTCGCCTGGTCTACCTGCATGGCGCTTGGGTATGGACCGCGTTGATCAGTTTCATGGCCGCGGCACTTTTTGGGATCGCAGGGCTCGTAGCCTCGCGCCCATATCTCCAAAGATGGTCACTGGCATGGGGGCAGGTAGGCACGTTCTTTTGGATCACCTACCTTCCAATCAGTCTTTGGACAATGCAAGCAAATTGGAATGGCCTTTATCTTGATGAGCCGCGTTGGAGGATAGGTATAGATCTCGCTCTCATCGGGCTTCTACTGCAAGCGGCCATCGTTCTATGGCGACGTACCGATTGGGCAAGCGCTCTCAACGGGATTTATTTTGTCCTACTCCTCACCAAGCTGGTAGGTGTCGAGCAAGTGATGCACCCTCCTTCTCCAATCTTCTCCTCGCAATCTAGCGTTATCCCACTGTTCTTCAGCGGCCTGGTGATTGCCTGTCTACTGACTGCCTGGCAGTTGAGTCGCTGGCTCTTCGCTCGCGCAGCAATCCGTTGATGGACCGGGGAGCGAGCTCCCGACTGGGGCTCCAACTGACGGTTTTTTCTCTTACGCGTACCATCATCAACACTGGCTTTCGCATGATCTACCCCTTCCTGCCCGTGCTTGCGCGCGCTGTGGATGTGGACCTGATGGCAATGACCCGCATCGCTACCGCGCGCTCCACATTGGGGATTCTTGGTCCGCTCATGGGTTCAACTGCCGACCGAATCGGGCGAAAAACCGGAATGCTTTCAGGTTTGGGTTTCTTTCTCATCGGGTTGTTTGTGGTTGCTTTGTGGCCCAGTTATTCCACACTTTTTCTCGCTTTCATGCTCGGTGCGGTGGGGAAAATCATCTTCGATTCAGCGATGCAGGCTTACCT
>WVZH01000217.1:616-13980 GCA_011772595.1 Anaerolineales bacterium | reverse complement strand
TACTGGCAAGCGTAGCGGTCATAGCTGCATTCAGCCTCTGGCGTCTGCTACCTGTAAACCGAACACAGTCAATCGCTCCTTTCACCCTGCGCCAGGCTTTTCGCACGATCCTTTCCAACCCTTCAGCCGTCGCCGGCCTCGCCGTCGCAACGTTAATCAGTACCAGTAACGAGACCGTGAATATCATTTTCGGAGTGTGGATGGAGCAAGCCTTCGGATTGAAGGTTGTTGCACTGGGCGCGGCTGCTGCAGTGATCGGGATCGCGGAATTTGGGGGGGAGAGCCTTGTGGCCAGTTTCACCGACAGAATCGGAAAGAAACGGGCCATCGGAAGTGGTATCGCCTCCTTAGCTCTCACATACCTTGCCTTCCCCTTTCTCGGCCAAAGTCTGCCTGGGTCATTGCTCGGATTGTTTTTGATCTTCATCACATTTGAATTAAGTTACGTGAGCGCCATCTCGCTGATGACCGAGCTCACGCCCAAAGCCCGGGCTACCCTGCTGGCAGGGTACATGGCAGCCGCTGCCCTGGGTCGTGCCTTGGGAGCGGTGATCGGTCCGGCGCTTTATTCATTCGGTATTCTAGCGAATAGCCTCACCGCCTCAATCCTGGCCATACTCGCGCTTCTATTTTTGATTCTCTTTGTGCAGGTAGAATAGGCTCAGTACAGACTTCGGAAGTCCTAAAAGGAGTCAACTCTTGAACGCAGACCTACTTGTTCACAATGCCGCTCAACTGCTCACTCTCTCCGGAGGTCCCCAGCGAGGCAATGATCTTGGCAGACTGGAACTTATCGAAGATGGCGCTGTCGCCATCGGTCAGGGAAAGGTCCTCGCCGTAGGTGCGAGTGCCGAACTGATCAATCAATGTCAAGCCCTTCAGATGATCGACGCCGGTGGTCAAGTCGTGCTTCCAGGTTTCGTCGATCCCCACACACACCTAATTTGGTCGGGAGACAGGGCAGCAGAATTCGAAATGCGAATTCAGGGATCTTCCTATATGGAAATCATGGCTGCCGGGGGCGGGATACCCTCAACTGTACGTCACACGCGTAATTCCAGCGTGGAAGCTCTGGTTTACGAAGCGCTCCCACGCTTGAATCGCATGCTCCAGCATGGCACCACGACTGCTGAGGCGAAAACGGGCTACGGGCTCGAAACCGATGCCGAGATTCGCATGCTGCAAGCAATCCTGAAACTCGACGACGCGGGACCTCTCGACTTGGCGGCAACGTTTCTAGGCGCCCATGCCGTCCCTACCGAGTTTGCAGACCGAACGGATGCCTACGTCGACTTGGTATGCGATGAAATGCTTCCCGCTGTTCGTACTTGGTGGGACACGAATAGTGGAGGACGGTCACTGCCTTTTGTTGATGTCTTCTGCGAGAGGGGTGCCTTCGATCTTGAACAAAGCGAGCGCGTATTATCGACTGGGCGCGATCTAGGTTTCCCTCTTAAGATACATGCCGACGAATTCGAAGCACTTGGTGGCACAGAGCTAGCGGTGCGCCTCAAAGCTGTTTCGGCAGATCATCTGGTACACACCCCAGAGCAAGACATTTCCGCGCTGGGTCAAAGTGAAACCGTCGCTGTGGCTCTGCCCTGTACGCCATTCGGCCTTGCCGAGAGCACCTACACACCTGCCAAAGCGATTCTGGATGCGGGAGGTATCCTCGCATTGGCAACCGATCTCAATCCCGGCACGGCATGGTGTGAGAACATGCAGTTCGCCATCGCACTTGCATGCCGCTACATGCGGTTGACGCCTGCCCAGGCTATCGCCGCGGCGACAATAAACGCAGCTGCAGCCATCAATCGNNTCCTGATTATAGACACCTGGGATATCGATTCGGGACCAATTTGGTTCGCGCAGTGATTAAGAAGGGTAGTATGATATTCATCAGAGAAGGAGATGAACTCACATGACAACCCAAACCATTCTGTTGGTTTTACTCGCTTTAGCCGCCGGTTGGATTCTTCTCAGGTTTGTGTTACGCCTTACGATGCGCATTTTCGCCTGTGGGTGTCTCGCCCTTTTGGCGCTCGCGGGCATAGGTTTGCTGATAACCAACGTTCTCTGATCCTTCGTAAAAACGCGCACTGTCTCCTTGTATGATATAGAAGCGCTGGATTCTTATCCTCGTGTGAGGAACCCTACCCATGACTAATCAGTGTGGATGTTAAAGCTGCTCTTCATCGGGCGAGGTAGCCACCCCTCAAGGAATGTAAGCAGGCGCACAATCGTGCGCCTTTACGGTTGTAGCCTATTTACCTTTACACTCGATGCTGGTCCACTGCTCTAAATGAGCCGGTTGAACGCCTCCCCCCTGAATGAGATTCCCATGCTCATGCTTTGATCCGCTCTACATCCCGCCGAAAAACGCTCATCAATCTCCCAGCGGAAGTGGACAGATCTCCACGAGCGCTGAAACGATCGATCATACAAAGCTTTTATCTTGGGAGGGTCAGACCTCTTCCTCCGGGATCACGATCCAACAAATCACGTATAGCGGAATGCCTGGCACTCCTCCCGGCAACGCGGTAAGCACGAATGCGAGCCGGAACCATACCGGATCGATCCCAAAGAATTTCCCCAGGCCCCCACAAACCCCTGCAAGTCTGCGGTCCGTGGTTGAGCGCCTGAGTTTTTGGGGTTCACCGTAAGACATTATTCACCTCCTCAGGTAGTGCTTCAATTCTGACTTGTCGGGAACGTGAGTGAAAGACAATCATCTGACATTCAACCGACTCCGTTCTCGCGAACTCTACCAACTTAACCTGTCCCTCAACCTATACGTATTTCCTCAAAGAGTGTTGCAAACACAAGGCAGGCGATCTAATTGACAGAAAGTTCTATAAAAAGGAAGCAACCCCTTCGCAGGAAGGGGTTGTTCACTCGATTTATATGCTTCGGTCTAGTATTCCGGCATCGGGGGTACGGGCGGTGCCTCTTTCTCTGGGATGTCGGTAATCAGCGCCTCCGTCGTCAAGATCATGGCCGCAATGGAGGCCGCGTTTTCCAAGGCTCCTTTGGTCACCTTCGCCGGGTCGATGATACCCGCTTTGACCATATCTACGTACTCTTCCTCGAGAACGTCGTATCCGATGTATTTGCTGTCCTCTTCCTTCTGTCTGCGGCGAACGCTTTCGAGGACCACGGCACCGTCTTCGCCGGCGTTCTCAACGATGCCCTTCATGGGCATCTCGAGAGCTTTACGCACGATGTTGATCCCGATGTTGGCGTCTTCATCGGCGTCCTTCAGCTTTGTAATCGCTGCCAAAGCGTTGATGAGGGCGACGCCACCGCCGGGCACAATGCCTTCCTCGACTGCTGCGCGCGTTGCGGAGAGTGCATCTTCCACGCGATGCTTCTTCTCCTTGAGCTCGGTCTCGGTGGCTGCACCGACACCGATCACGGCCACCCCGCCGGCCAGCTTCGCCAAGCGCTCCTGGAGCTTCTCCTTGTCGTAGTCGCTCGTCGAACGATCGATCTCGACCTTGATCTCCTCGATGCGTCCCTTAATCCGGTCCGATTCACCNNNCCCAGGTCGTTGATGGTGACCGATTCCAGCTTACGACCCAGTTCCTCCGTGATCACGGTTCCGCCGGTGAGTATGGCGATATCCTGGAGCATAGCCTTGCGTCGATCGCCAAAACCTGGCGCTTTCACCGCCACGACGTTGAGCATGCCGCGCAACCTATTCAGCACCAAGGTCGCCAGCGCCTCGCCGTCAATATCCTCAGCGATCACCACCAATTCACGCTTGCCGATCTGAACCAATTTCTCAAGAATCGGGACGATGTCTGTGGCAGCCGAGATCTTCTTGTCGTGGATCAGAATGTAGGGTTCTTCGATGTTGGCTTCCATTTGTTCGGGATCGGTTACAAAGTAGGGTGAGATATAGCCGCGGTCGAATTGCATGCCTTCGACGTATTCAGTCTCGAACTCGAGGCCTTTCGACTCTTCGACCGTGATGACCCCATCCTTGCCCACCTTATCCATCACCTCGGCGATCAACTCGCCGATCTCGCGATCCTGCGCAGAAATGGCGGCGACGGAAGCGATCTCTTCCTTGGTGGTCACCTCGATTGCCTGCTTTCCAATGGCGTCAGATGCAGATTTGGAGGCAGCCAGAATGCCGCGCTTGAGCAGCATGGGGTTTGAACCCGCAGCCAAACTCTTCAACCCATCGGTAACGATGGCGTGCGCCAGCACGGTCGAGGTCGTTGTGCCGTCACCAGCGATGTCGTTCGTCTTTGTCGCGGCTTCCTTCAGGAGTTGGGCGCCCATGTTTTCATAAGGATCCTCCAACTCGATCTCCTTGGCGACGGTCACACCGTCGTGAGTGATCGTCGGAGAACCGAATTTTCGATCCAAGGCCACGTTGCGCCCCTTAGGACCCAGTGTCGTAGCCACTGCAGTGGCCAAAATGTCAACACCGGCTTTTAGACGCCGTCGGGCGTCTTCCGAAAATGCGAGTTGCTTAGCTGTCATTGCTCACTTGCTCCTCTGATTATGTTTGATTCCGTGTCTCTTTCTGTCGATTACCCGAGCGTCATCCGTTTGCAAAGATCGCCAGGATGTCACTTTCTTTCAAGATGAGGTACTTGTCGCCGTCGATCTTGATCTCCGTGCCTGCGTACTTTGCGAATAAAACCTTGTCGCCTTCCGATACTTCCGGCTGAATACGCTCGCCTTTGTCGTCGCGGGCTCCCGGTCCCACAGCCAAAACCTCGCCCTTTTGCGGTTTCTCTTTGGCCGTCTCGGGGAGCACAATCCCGCTGGGCGTCTTCTCTTCCTCCTCCAAAGGTTTGACGACCAACCGATCGGCTAACGGTTTAATGTTCAGTGACATGCGGACCCTCCTCAAGCATATGATGTTCGTCTTGCGGACATGATTCGCAATTTAGCACTCGCAACCAGAGAGTGCTAAATTGCGTCGAAAGTTTACACAAAATGTACGGCACTGTCAAGAGGAATCTGTAGAGATCTCGGTTGGCGTGAGAGGGGGTTCAGGCGGTCCGGGGCTGGCACAAATCGCCCGCCCCTCTGCCACGATCGTCTTTACGATCGCATCGGTTCCGTACTCGGTCATCAATTGCTTGAAGACGCGCTCTGCATCCACACAGGCGTCAGGAAATTCTTCCGTCCCAGCAAAAGCGGCAAGCACCGATCCGTAGGTGTAGTAGTACTCAACGGTGCTGGAATTCAGTTCGAGCCCAAATACCTCCCAACCTACATTGTCCGACTCGCCGCCTCCGTCTGCACAACGGTAGATCTCGAGCTTACACAGGATCTCACGATTTTCTTCAGTAGAGCAACCGTCCAGAGCGCACGCGAAGATCGGTATGGCGCTCTCATAATTGCGTGCCTGAAAATACACGCTTCCCAGACGGGCATAGATATCCGCATTGGTTGGGTCGATGCGCAAGGCGGCTTCGATATTAACTGCGGCAATAAAGAATTGACCCTCTTGTACGTAGGTCCTTCCAATTGCTAGATAAGGTGTAGGGTCCTCAAATCCAAGCTGTTGATTGATCCTCGCCGCTTTATCAAAAGCTGCCAGGGCAGCGTCCACGTCGCGCAAACGACGATAGTTTGCGCCGATGCGCAAATATAGGAACGTCAGGTTGGGATTGATCTCGACCGCTTTCTGATAAGCCTCGATCGCACTCAGGTAACGCCCATTGCTCTCCAGTACGGTCCCATATACGCGGTATATATCCAACCGATCTTGAAGTGGCACGAGCGCATCGTTCGAAGCTGCTTCCTGCGCAAGATCCATCGCCTGCGCGAAACTTTGCTGATCGACGAGCACTTCCGCATGAAAAGCAAGCGCGTACGGATCACCGGGCGCTAATTGCAGGGCCCTGGTTGCGGATGTATCGGCCTCTGCAAGAAACGCTTCGCGCCGGTTCTTTTCCTGGATCACTGTGCGCTCCGTGATCATGATCGTGCGTCCGCTGACCACCCACTCACCTTGACGGATTTCCTCTACAACCCCAGTGAAGTTGACCGTCGCTTGCTCGCCGTTCGCCTGACTCAAATCTGGGGAGGGCACACTACCCGGCAATTCGATACGCCGACCAAGAATCCTTCCTCCCTCCTCGATGGTGGCTTCCACTCGGACTTGATCACCGATTCCGATGTTGTCTTTGATCTCGGCCGCAGCAGACCAATCATATACGAGTGCGCGGATAGCATGAGTTCTGGCATTGTCCGGATCAACTCGGATCGCCTGTTCAATGGAATCGCGCGCTTGTGCGAGTAAGGAGCGCCGATCGTCAAGCGTCGTCTGCAAGTCGCTGGAGTAGGTTTGCACGCGTGCTAGTTCCGACCACAGGTCCGCATTATTTGGATCAATGGAAACTGCCGATTGCAAGGCGCCGATAGCTCCGTTGAGGTTGCCCGCTGAGAAATGCGCATCCGCTTCTTCCATGAACGAAGAAGTGATCCTGGTTGGCGTCGGTGTCGCTTGGAATAAGGGCTGTACCCGCCCCACATCAACCAAACGTACGAGGGAGATTCCCCCGACGATCAGTAGGAGATAGACCAACATCCGCCAGGGATTCGAGCGACCCTTCTCCTGGCCCAGGTGTAAACGATCACCCGTTAAACGCATGAATAGTATGGCTTTCTAAGACTCCGGTGTCGGCGAAGCTTCGCCTTCGGGAACTGGGGTGCGCTCGAGCTGACCACACAGGATTAGGCCTTCCTGAGCATTGAAAACGGCGATTTCGTCATCAGGTACACCCAGAAGAAGCGCCTCGAAGATGGGGACAGCCTCATCACAGCGCGCCTGTTTAGCGAGTGCGAGTCCGTAGGTGTAATAAAATTCGACCACGCGAGGATCCGGTGGCAGCCCGGGCTCAGCGAGAGGTAAACCCTGAACCCAGACGCCGTTTTCGGCCCATCCGCCTCGAATCGCCAGTTCTAGTTGCGTGATCGCATCTTCCAACACATTGTTGTGGTAATACATGCGCCCCAGATTACCGCGTAGTCGCGGGTTCGCAGGATCGAGATCAGCGGCGTCAGCTGCAAACTGACTGGCCTTACCGAATTCCCCGATACGAGCATAAACCTGTGCGATGAGGGTAAGTGGTTCGATATTCGTTGGCGCCAACGCGATCGCATTCTTGTAGCTATCTATCGCGGCGTTAACCTCACCCTGTGCCTGAAGCATATTACCGACATCGATATGCAGACGCGGTAAGTTAGGATTGATTGCTTTTGCCGCCTCGTAGGATTCAACCGCAAGGGCATAATTTCCCGTCATCTCCCACACATAACCCAACGCTCGATGAGCTTCGAGTAAATTCGGATCCAAACGAACCGCATATTCCGCATGCGTGAGAGCTTCCTCGTAATCCTCAATATTGTTGTCGATGACAACTTCAGCATAGAACGCTCGAACTAAGGCCGAGTTGGGATTGAGTTCCATGCTGCGCTCTGCTTGTGATAATGCAGCAGCCAGAAGTTCACTTCTCTCGGTCTCATTTTGCGCTTGTCCTGCGCGAAAATCGAGCGCCCATCCCAATACAGCATTTGCCAGTGCCGAATCCGGATCGATGACCAGGGCATTGCGCGCTGCAGTCTCTGCATCGTCGTAATCCCCTGCGAAGACACGCACTCGTGCCAGATTGATGTAATAACTAATTTCACGAGGATCAACCGTGATCGCCTCTTGATACGCCACTTCTGCTAGCGCAAGCTTGCCAGCTTGAAAAAAGCTCTCAGCTTCCAACACAAAGGAGGCAGGACTCCTAGTAGGTGTTGGGGTGGGAACGAACAAAGGTTGCGCTGTGGGAACGTAAATCTGCCACACATAAACGGCCGCCGCTATCAAAATGAGAAGCAAGAGCACGCGCCAGGGGTTGGATCTGCGACGCCTCTTACGCATTTTCCATTTACTACCACTGAGATACATGGCACCTTTTCAGCCTGCTCATCGGGGGAAACCGCATTGCATCATACCACCCCATCTCACGCAGCGTCAAGAAAGCTTGCGCCTCAAGCCACTTTCAATGGATGCGCGAGCGCGAATAGACCAGAATAGGCGTGCGGCAGCCAGGTACTTCTCATGCTACCTCTACCACAGTTGAAACCCAACGATTTCGCAGCGGTGGAGGCACCCTTTCTTTACCGTATGGCGCCGGTCCACTGTGAAGCCCTTCACAGAGCAGGGCTCGCTGTAAAATCTAGCCTGATTGGCAAGGCAAGTAAGGTATAATCCGGCGTATGGATTCAGACCGCTCTTCTCAAGATCGGGTAGAACAAACTCAACCTACGCCAACCGCCACACAACATGAGGCCGCCGACGCGGAGAGCGAAGACACTCGCGCAAGACGACGAAGATGGCCGTGGTATCTCCTGGCCTATTTGCTTGCCGTCATCACGGTGGGCGCTGTGGCGTATCTTCAAGGGACAAGCGCAAAAACAATCCGACAAGAAGAGCAGGTCGCGCAATTCCTCCAGGAGCAATTCGAATTGGGGATTCAGGATCTCCAAACTGGCAACTACGAAATTGCTCGACAACGCTTTGAGGCCATCCTCCGCTTCGATCCAACATACCCCTACGCAGAAGAGAAGCTCGTCGAAGTGTATGTCGCGTTGCAGAAACCCACCTTCGCTCCAACAGCGAGACCTACGTCAACACCCGATCCGTCCCCCCCTGAAGATCTCTTTGATCAAGCACAAACCGCACTGGCGAATGGCGATTGGGATACCGTGATCAACAAACTGCTAGCCCTACGGGGTAAAGACCCCACCTACAAGGCCGTCGAAGCCGACGGCATGATGTTCATCGCCTTGCGTAATCGTGGCATGGATCTCATCGCGCAAGGCTTAATGGAAGAAGGCCTTTATGATCTTAGCCTCGCGGAACGGTTTGGCCCTTTAGATCGAGACGCCAATTTCCGGCGAACACTTGCGGAGCAATATCTACTAGCGAATAGCTACATTGGACTTAATTGGGCAAAGGCGGCGGAATTATTTTCATCACTCTGCCAACAAGGTGCCACAATAGATTCGTGTTTTAAGTACGCCGAAGCGGCCTGGCGGTATGGCGACCAGTTGTGGATCGCCTATGATCCTTGCGCGGCTTCGTTTCAGTACAACGGCTCAATCTTAGCATGGGAGAACGGAACCCTTGTGCCCACTGCAACAGAAGCAGCGAAGGAATGCGAGAAAGCCACCGCCCCACCACCGCAGCCGACTGACACGCCCACGCCAGAGGGCGGTCCTCCAGAGCCAGCCGATAGCCCCACACCAACGGATACGAATACGCCCACACCGACTGAAGAGTAGAAAAAAGGACATCCCGTTTGCCTACTTGGATATTGACTTTTTCTTATGGGCTGCACATGGTCGCCACCGTATTCTGGATTGGAGGCCTGGCCTATCAAGCGATCGTACTAGCACCAGCTTTGGAACGATATCTACCAACGGAATCACTCCCGCTACTGCTAGAATCGCTCAGACGACGCTTCGAACCATACGCTTGGTTATGCCTGGCCGTGCTCGTGGCGACAGGGCTAACTCAAATGGCGGCCAATCCTAATTATGAGGGCCTGCTTGCAGTTCAGAATCGCTGGTCCNNCAACCTCGCCTAAACCGCATGGCATTGCGTCGCATCCGCATGTCCTCCGACGATACCCAGGATTCAAATGCTGCCGTGCTTCGTCGCCGATCGCTGCTGATCCGCATCAACCTGCTCTTCAGCATCATCGTGCTCGCACTCACGGCGATCGCCCGCACCGCCTGAGTAGTCAAAACTCAGTAGTCAGTACGAACGAGTTTTGAGCTCGTGGAGCTTGCCTGACGACGAAAAATCATCTGACTACTGGCTACTGCTTACTTTCTACTGACTACTGTCCTCCGGCATGGACCTTGCACCCTGTAAAACCGAAGAATTCGATCTGATGAGGCGAACTTGAACTACATCAACCTACTCCTTTGGCTTGGTGTTTCCATCCTGTTCTTTGGCTTCGCTGGTGTGATGGGGGTATTGATCCGCAGCACCCAGCACGGAGCCGAGTGGGATTGGAAGCGATTGCTGACAATTGTGTACGCTGCCTTACTTTTCCTCCCCGCATCCATTCTTGTCCTCGGTCTCCAGGATTGGCCACTCTGGGCTCGATGGCTAGTTGTCACCGCCGGCATAGGGACCGCCTGGTTGGGCTATAAACAACCGGCGCGCCTCCCCAAGCATCTATGGGGACGCGCCTTCGCACAGCGATACTTCGCAGTGGCGATGGCGTTCGCAATGGCTTGGGGATTCTGCCTAACGCTGGCAACAAGGGTCTTCCATCCCGTCCCCGTCACCGCCGCAGCGAGTCTTGCAGGAATCGTGTCTCTGCTCACAGCCCCACGGCTCTCCTGAAGAAGTGACTGGTTTGAGGTACAATGAACCCCTCGTCGGCGAGCAAGCCGAGATCGTTACACCGCGGGGACTCTTTTGTTTGAGCTAATATTTCTGGGCACCTCCGCTGCCGCCCCCTCCGTACACCGGGGGTTGACGGCGCAAGTGGTAAGCTATCGCGAGTATCGATTTTTAATTGATTGTGGAGAAGGCACCCAGCGACAAATTCTACGCTCGGGCATCGGCTTTCGGCGTCTCCACCGCATCCTCATTACCCACGGACACCTCGATCACATCCTCGGTCTCGGTGGTTTGGTGTCGACATTTGCACGCTGGGAAGCAGTGGATCACCTAGAAATCTGGGGCGGGAATTGGGCTCTGGAACGAATTCATGACTTGATCTTTGGGGTAGTGCTACGCGGTGCCCGACATCCGATGAGTATCGACTTGATTCCGATCCAAGCTGGTACACTACTTGAGGAGTCAGGTTTCCGTTTGTCGGCATTCCCCGTGCAACACCGCGGTCCAGACTGCTACGGATTTCTCTTCGAAGAGACCGCGCGTCGTCCGTTTTTGCCGGAAAGGGCAGACAAGTTGGGAATTCCTCCGGGTCCTGTGCGAGGCAAGCTGGTCGAAGGGAAAACCGTCACGCTCCCGGATGGGCGCACAGTCACTCCCGACGACATCCTAGGCCCTCCCCGCCGCGGATCACGACTCGTCCATGTGGGGGATTGTGGCGACACACAAAATCTTGTCGACGTCAGCCGAGAAGCGGACGCATTAGTCATTGAGGCCACGTATCTGGAATTCGAAGAAGATTTGGCACGTAAATTCGGACATCTCACCGCTAAGCAGGCCGCCGAATTAGCCAAACGTGCGCAGGTGGGTCATCTGTACCTCACACACATCTCACGTCGTTACCGTGAACGAGAAGTCCTCGACGAAGCTCGCGCCATCTTCCCCAATGTGAGCGTGGCCAGGGATTTCGACAAATTCAAAATCCGTCGGTAAAACTAACGCCAACCCTCTACAACTCCTCACACCTGATCTCCAAGAACTTGCACCTAAGCCATTGCCCAGTAGTACTTTGGGTTCATTTTATCTCTTGACCCATAACCTTTTCCTTTTATTTTCTACAAATAGGATGAAACTTATCTCAAGCTCACGGAGGGCTCGATGATGAAATCGCGTTTTAGAGTGTTAATGTTCACCGTATTCCTTTTAGCGACTTTTGGTCTAGCTGCCTGCGAAGGGGGTGCCATACCTGATCTTCCCTCGGATTTCGAGGGCAGTGTCGAAATCGACCTGTCAAGATCGACCGTGGAGTTTGACGGCAGCGTCGATAAGATAGGCAGGGACTCATGGACTGTAGAAGGTATTCCCGTCGGAATTAATTCTCAGACCGAGATCGAGGGAAATATCATCGTCGGCGATCATGTGAAGGTCGAAGCTCGAATCCTGGAAGATGGATCGCTACTCGCACTAGAGATCAAACCCATCAATGATGAATCCGAAGATGAAACAAATGATGACGAAGAGGCGTTCGACGACGAGTTCGAATTTACCGGTCCCGTCGAATCCATGTCTTCAGACCTTTGGATTGTGGACGGGATGACACTAACGATCACCAGTCAGACAGAAATAGAAGGGCAGATCAAGCTCGGTGACCTCGTAAAAGTCGAAGCGCGATCCGGCGAGCAGGGAGTGCTGATCGCGACCGAGATCAAGCTATTTGAAGAAGATGAGACCGACGATGACGAATTCGACGAAGATGAGATTGAGTTTACCGGTTTGGTGGAGGCGATAACCGGCGATGTCTGGACCGTTGCAGGCATTCAAGTAACCGTTACCTCGGACACGGAAATCGAGGATGTCATCGAGGTCGGCGATTTCGTCAAGGTCGAGACTGAACGTGACACAGAGGGGTCGTTCACCGCCACCGAAATCGAACTGGTGGATGACGATGACATGGATGATGAAGACGACGACGGCGACTCTGACCACGATGATGAAGACGAAGATGATGAAGAAGATGACCACGACGATGATGACTACGATGAAGAGGGTGAGGACGACGAGGACGATCCCGACGACGATGAAAGCGACGACGACGATTGATCCCTGATTGGGATGGGTATGGACTCACTCAGACTGATCATCAAAAGCGAGAATATGATCTTCCGAACGATGGTATACTCCGGCGCATGTGTTCGCGGCAGGATGCAAGTAAATCCAGCGTTGGGTAGTCTCGTGAGTAACCCGGCGCGAGAATTAGACGCTCTCCGATCACTCGACCCGGAGGCCGTCACTGAGATCCACAAGCGTTATTTCGAGAAGGTTTTCCGGTATGCATATTTCCGGCTGGGCGATCCAATGCTTGCCGAGGATATCGCATCGGAAACCTTCGTTCGTCTTCTGGAAGCGGTATCGAGAGGCCGCGGTCCACACACAACCCTACAGGGTTGGCTTCTAGGAACGACAGCCAATCTCGTCAAAGATCATTTTGCCAAGACGAGCGCTATAAAGTTAGTGGACTTACCTGATGACATTGTCGAGGATGAACCACACCCCGACGAGCTTTCCGATCAGACAGAACGCTATCGTTCCCTCCACAACGCGCTCTTCAAGCTCACGGAAGACCAGAAACACGTATTGGCGTTGCGGTTCGGAGGAGCCCACTCACTTATCGATACGGCAGAGCTACTCAACAAGACCCCCAACGCCGTGAAGGCGCTTCAGTTCCGCGCACTTGCCGCCCTTCGTCGTCTTTTGGACGAGGAAATGTTATGAGCGCTCGTTTGGATGACGCACTTGAAATCTGCCTCGAGGCGCTACGGACCGGCGCCGACCTCGAGAGCTGCCTCGCGCTCTATCCTGAAATCGCGAACGAATTGCGACCTAATCTTGAAACCGCAATCGCATTAGGTAGCACCGCGTTCGCAGTGCCACCGGACGCTTATCACCGAAGTCGCACAAGGGTATTACAACGCCTCTCAAAGTTAAG
>WVZH01000217.1:0-536 GCA_011772595.1 Anaerolineales bacterium | reverse complement strand
CGGACTTTCGAAGAAATCAACCTCACCCTCGCTCCAGACACACAGACGCGTCAAAAGCTTGAAGACCGGTACATTCAACGACGCACAAACGAGGTCATCTCGCTACTTCACCTGCAACGTGCAGAACGCGTGTCCTTCGAGGGTGTGATCGAGACACAAACTTCCCAAGAATGGCAGATTAACGGAATCCCAGTCGTCCTATCCCTCGACACGCGCATTCTCGGTCCTGCTGAGATCGGGATGACGATCGAAATTACAGGAACAACCCAGTCTGACGGCAAGGTGCTAGCCCATGAATTGCGCATCAGACAATTTCATCTAATCGGAATCGTAGAGAGTATCACACCAGAACAATGGACTATCGAAGGAATACCCATACAAATCAACGAGCAGACGTCGCTAGATCCTCACATCCGTGCAAAAGACCAGGTGATCGCACTCTTGGAGCCGGAAGACGACGGAAACTACACTGCGCTCATCGTTGTCCAGCTTTCGCCCGCCTCACGCGAAACCTTGCTTACACCATCGGTGAAGGA
>WVZH01000196.1:22676-23546 GCA_011772595.1 Anaerolineales bacterium | reverse complement strand
AGCCAGTGCGCATCGAATTCGCACCGGGTGCCATCTCGGATCAGGTGCAGGGCAGCTTGTCTACTGGCGGCGGTGCGCGCTTCGTGCTGACCGCCGCTGCCGGTCAGGAGATGCGGGTGTATTTGACCTTCCCCTTTGAGCCAGATCCGACCGAACCACCCGCCATCTTGATCATCTGGGGCGAAGACGGCACGGTGTTACTCACGGACCACGTCGACGCTATGACATTCCAGGGCGAGCTCCCCTTTACTCAGGATTACATCATCAGCGTTCGCTCGCGCTCCCAGGATACGATCGATTTCACGCTGGAGGTGATCATCCCAGCGTTGTAGGGTTGCACCTTGCAGAGATCACCTGATCCTTCATGGTCGGACTCATTACTCCTTGAATCCTGAGCGGAGGGACACCCACAGATTGTCCCGAAGTCGAAGGACCGACACTGAACCACCAACCCCGACGGAGATACGACATGCACGAAAACCAAACGGATAGCGATCCCGGATTCCGCTCCGAAGCGGTGAGGTTCGTTATGCTTGTGCTCAACGCCGAAGGGGAGCGCACAGCCGGTCTCACCATCCATAGCCTGCGACGATTCGGCGGACACTTGGGGGCATGTCCGATCTGGGTTTTCCACCCCGACACCACAGATCTTTCCCCCGCCTTGGCCGATATTGAAGGTGTCCATGTAGAGCCTCTCATGATCGAGGAGGATTTCCCACGCTACCCCTTCTCAGCTAAGGTGCACACCTGTGCGCAAGCAGAAGCGATGTCTGGATCGGATGTTCATACACTCGTCTGGCTAAGCACTTCGACCCTGATCGTACAACCGCCGGACCTTCTCAACCTGAGTACCACGCACGACGCCGCCTT
>WVZH01000196.1:6231-22667 GCA_011772595.1 Anaerolineales bacterium | reverse complement strand
ACCACACTCGGTTGAATCCTACGTCGACGGTCAGCACCTGCGTCCTTACTTCAACACACACTTGTTTGCGGTCGACCCTGCGTGGGGTGTAATGCAAGCATGGCTGGTACACTTCACATCTATGGTGACCGATGAGCTTTTTCAGTCTGGTCCGTGCGCAAATGAGTTACAGCGTATCTTCCTGCACCAGGTTGTGCTGAGCGCGCTGCTGCCGGTGAAGCTGGATTGGGAGCGCATCCGCTTACTGCCGCCCGAATACAGCTACCCGCTGCACCTGCATCACGAGATTCCTTCTGGGAAGCAGCCGGGTACCCTTAATGAATTGGTCTGCCCCGTGTATGAGGGGTCATTCTGTTATCCCGAGACATTGAGTGGGTTGCAGGTCGAGGAGCCCTTGCGATCGTGGCTGGTGGAGCATTCACACACCTAATGTAACTGAGCAATGCGCGTTGCCCATCGCAGTTTGCATAACCAAGAAAGCATCTCACAGGATTCTGCTCTCTTCATTTGATGGTACTCTCAACAAACAACGTAAAATCGGACGAAGTTTGTCGACTCAGTACATGACATCCTGCACTGGAGCGCGTTTAATCCCGCGCCTATCATAATCCCACAACAATCATCATCGCTGAGCGCACCGTTGACCCCACGCCAACAGCGCTCCCAGCCCACGGGAGGGGCGTACCTTGTCTGATCAAGGCGCGCAGGCAGACACCCTCGACCGGGCCCACATCGACCATGCCGCTCCCGTCGGAGCGGTCTTGGTCATCGGCGGCGGCATCGCCGGCATGCAGGCCAGCCTCGACCTGGCCGATCAGGGCTATAAGGTCCATCTCGTCGAGAAGAAGTCCGCCATCGGCGGACACATGGCGCAACTCGACAAAACCTTTCCCACCAACGACTGCGCCATGTGCACCATCAGCCCTAAGCTGGTAGACACCGGCCGCCACCTGAACATCGACCTCCACGTCGACACCGAAGTGACCAAAGTGGAGGGCGAGCCCGGCGACTTCACAGTCACCCTGCGCCACAAACCCCGCTACATCGATCCCATCAAGTGCGTCGGCTGCGGCGATTGCGTCGATGTTTGCCCGGTGATTCTCCCGGACTCCTTTGACGAGGGGCTCGCCGACCGCCGCGCCGCACACAAGCTCTACCCACAAGGTGTGCCCAACGCCTTTGCCATTACCAAACTGGGTGTCTCGCCCTGCCGCAACGCCTGCCCTTCCGGGCAGCGCGCCCAGGGTTACATCGCCCTCATCGGCGACGGCCGCTACGAGGACGCGCTACGGGCTATAAAAGAAGACAACCCCTTCCCCGCCATTTGCGGTCGCATCTGCAACCACCGCTGCGAGGACGCCTGCAATCGCGGCCTTATCGACGAACCGGTCAATATCCGCGCCCTCAAACGCTTCGTCACCGACAAAGTCTATGAGGAGCCGCGCGCGCCTGTCGAGCCCGCCGAAATCATCCACGATAAGAAAGTCGCCATCATCGGCGCCGGACCCTGCGGCCTCACTGTCGCTCAAGACCTGGCTCGACTAGGCTACCCTGTCTCTGTTTTTGAAGCACTCCCCATCGCCGGTGGCATGCTGCGCGTCGGCGTGCCCGAATACCGCCTCCCAACCGAGATCATCGAGCGAGAGATCGCCGACATCCTAGATCTCGGTATCGACCTGCAGCTTAACAAAACCGTCGAAGACCTCGACGCCATATTCGACGCAGGCTTCGAGGCGGTCCTGATCGCGGTCGGCGCCCACGAGGGGATTCGTCTGCCAATCCCGGGCGCCGACCTCGACGGCGTGCTGCTCAATACACACTTCCTGCGCGACGTACGTCTAGACAATCCCCCACCGCTCGGGGAGCGCGTGCTCGTGCTCGGTGGCGGCAACGTGGCCATCGACTGCGCCCGCACCGCCGTGCGCATGGGAGCCGAGGTGCACATTGCCTGCCTCGAGCCGCGCGAAGATCTGCCCTGCCACGCCTGGGAAGCCGACGCTGCCGAGGAGGAGGGCATCACCATACACGCCGACCGTACCTTCCTGCGGATTATGGACGACGGAAACGGTCGTGTAACCGGCGTTGAGTGTGCCGTCGTGACTCACTTCGAATTCGATACTGAGGGACGCCTCTCAGTGGAGGTCGAGCCTGGCTCGGAGCATGTGATCCCCGCCGACACGGTGATCTTTTCCGTTGGGCAACGTGCTGGCCTGTCTTTCCTGCCCGACGACGCCAGCGTAGGCGTCACCTCACAACGCACCATCGATATCAATCCTCTCACCATGGCCACCACTCGCCCCGGTGTTTTCGCCGCCGGCGACAGCGTGTCCGGAACGACCTTCGTCATCGAGGCGGTCGCCTCCGGCCACCGGGCCGCTGCAAGCATTCATCGCTACCTGCAAGGTGAAGAGCTCGAGCCAGTACCCAAACCAAAGCAGCCGGTCGTCGAGTTCACACGCACCGAGCTTCTGGAGCGCGTGCACGCTGGTGAGATTGAGCTTGCTGAGCGGATGCCACTGCCCGAATTGTCACTGGAACAGAGAATGAACAGCTTTGCCGAGGTCGAGGGCGGCTACAACGGCGAACTCGCCAAAGCCGAGGCGGCTCGTTGCCTGGCCTGTGCGCTCTGCTCGGAGTGCCTCTCCTGTCAGTATGTCTGCGGTCGCGACGCCATCAACCACGACGACGTGGAGACGACCGAGCAAATCAATGTGGGCGCGGTTATCCTGGCGCCCGGCTACCAGATATACAACGCCGAACTGTCACAGGAGTACGGTTTGGGGCGATACCCCAACGTGATCACCGCATTGCAACTCGAACGCCTACTTTCCGCCTCGGGGCCTACCGAAGGGCACGTTAATCGCCCCTCCGACGGCGCGCCGGCGAAGAAGATCGCCTTCCTACAGTGCGTCGGCTCGCGTGACCAGAACCACGACTACTGCTCCTCGGTGTGCTGCATGTACGCCACCAAGGAAGCGATCATGGCCAAGGAGCACGATTCCGAGACAGAAGTGCACGTCTTCATGATGGACATGCGCGCCTTCAGCAAGGGCTACGAGGGCTACTACCAACGAGCACGCATGCAATACGGCGTCGAGTATACGCGCTGTAGGATCTCGGAATTCAAAGAGAATCCGGAAAGTAAAAACCTTGTCCTTCGTTATATGAGGGATCAAGCAAACGGGCACCAAGGCACCCAGGCACCGGGGCACTTAGGATCCATAGAACTAGGGACCAAGGTGCCTGAGCGCCCCGGTGCCCCAGCACCAGAGCGCCTTTCATCAGAAGTTTTCCACTACCCACTTTCTCAAATCGCCGAGGAGGAATTCGACCTCGTCGTCCTATCCGTCGGCATGGAAATCTCCGAGAGCGTGCAGCAACTGGGCCGCGCTTTGGGCGTCGAACTCGATGAATACGGCTTCTGCCACACGACGCTCTTCAATCCGTTGGAGACCAGCCGCTCAGGGGTCTACGCCGCCGGGCCGTTCCGCGAACCGAAAGACATCCCCGAGTCGGTGATCGACGCCAGCGGGGCCGCAGCCCGCGCCGCCGGCTTGCTGGCACCTGCGCGCCATACGCTTACACAAGCCCCTGAGTATCCGCCCGAGCGCGACGTGACCGGCGAGGAACCGCGCATCGGCATCTTCGTCTGTCACTGCGGCTCAAACATTGGCGGCTTCCTCGACGTGCCCAGCGTGGCCGAGTATGCCAAGACACTGCCCGGCGTGGTGCACGCCGAGGACAACCTGTACACCTGCTCACAGGACTCAGTCGCCCACATCACTGAGATGATAGGGGAACTGAATTTAAACCGTGTGGTCGTCGCCTCCTGCACGCCGCACACCCACGCTCCACTTTTTCAGGACAGCCTGCGTGCCGCAGGACTCAACCCGGCCCTCTTCGACATGGCCAACATCCGCAACCAATGCTCATGGGTGCACTCGCACGACCGTGCCGCGGCCACACAAAAAGCCTACGAGCTGGTGCGCATGGCGATCGGGCGTGTGTCTACGCTCGAGCCAATCCACACCAGCGAGGTAGAGATCGAGCACAGTGCTTTGATCGTCGGCGGCGGCGTCGCCGGTATGTCAGCCGCACTCATCCTGGCCGAAGGCGGCTTCGACGTATACCTTGTCGAACGCCAAAGCCAACTCGGCGGCAACATGCGCCACGTCCACTACACCATCGAAGGCGAGAACCCCCACCAGTTCCTGGAATCCCTGCTCCAACGCGTTCACGCCAATCCGAGGATCGACCTGCATCTCGGACATGAAGTCGTCCGTACGGATGGCTTCATGGGCAAGTTCACGACTACGCTGCGCAATGGCAACGGCCACGAGACCCAGGTCACCCACGGCGTGACCATCATAGCAACAGGCGGGCAGGAATATCGTGGAAGTGAATTTTGCTATACTGAGAGCCCGCGCGTTGTAACAGGACTTGAATTCGAAGCGCTCATAGCCAGGTCTGAAGGCAACTCTAGAGAACTCGTCGGGAAAGCGGCTGAGGCATGGCACGCTTTGGGGGAGGAACTCCCGGACGAAGTGGCGATGATCCTCTGCGTCGGACCGGCCGAGCGTTACTGCGCCCGATTGTGCTGCACCACGGCGCTTAAAAACGCATTAACGCTCAAGCATCTCAAACCCGAAGCTCGCGTCTCCGTGCTCTACAAGGACATCCGCACCTATGGCTTCAAGGAGCAGCTCTACACAGAAGCGCGCCGCGCAGGTGTGCTTTTCATCCGCTACGACGATGACCACAAACCCGACGTAGGTACGAACGATGACGGCCTGGAGATCAAGGTCCACGATCACACCTTGGACCAGTCCATCACCCTACGCCCCGACCTGCTCCTGCTGAGCACACCCGTCGTGCCAGCCGAGAGCGCCCGTGACCTGGCCTCCAAGTTCAAGGTATCGCTCGACAAGGATGGCTTTTTCCTTGAAGCGCACATCAAGTTACGACCGGTGGATTTCTCCTCCGATGGCTACTTCATGGCCGGAATGGCGCACTATCCCAAGTTCGTGGATGAGACCATCGTGCAAGCGCAAGCTGCCGCATCGCGCGCAGCACGCGTCCTCTCCCAGTCCACACTCACCGCCGGCGGCGTGGTCGCCTCGGTCGATCCCACTAAATGCGTCGGCTGCCTGACATGTGTGCGCGTCTGCCCCTATGGCGTTCCGCAAGTGGTCCCAGAGTACTCCGGCGTTGGCGAAATCCTCGGAGCGGCGTACATTGAACCAACAGTGTGTCACGGTTGCGGAAATTGTGCCTCGGAGTGCCCAGCCAAGGCCATATCTATAGCCCACCAGAAAGATGATCAGATCATGATCAAACTAGACGCTTTGCTATCTGAAGAAGCGTTATCGCAGACTGCATGGGAGCGTGCGAAATCATCCTGATCGGAGCACAAAGGGGACTTTATGAAATCAAGGATAACACCAGCGTAATCGAAGGATGGAACACGTCCTTACAAAGCACCACGGTAACCGATTGTCATTGCAACGCACAACTGGATAACAATAGGATAAGATGGGTAGAAGGATAGTAAATAAACCATGGTGGAATTCGAACCACAAATCGTCGCTTTTTGCTGCAGCCATTGCGCCTACAACGCCGCCGACCTAGCTGGCAGTCTACGCATCCAATACCCTACGGCGATCAAGATCATCGAGGTTCAATGCACGGGACGCGTGGACATCCAGCACCTGCTGCACGCCTTCGAGAACGGTGCTGACGGCGTTATGGTGGCGGGTTGACTGCCCGGTGACTGCCATTACCTGGAAGGTAATGTAAGCGCCCGACGACGAGTGGAGTTCGCGCGTGATTTACTCGACGTAATCGGTCTCGAAGGCCAGCGGTTACAGATGATCAACGTCTCCGCCGCCATGGCTGGTGAGTTCACCTTCGCCGCCGCCGAGATCACAGCCGAAATCCATCGCTTGGGGCCTAACCCGCTGCGATCCCTTGGTACGCGGTCAGGAGACGAGGCAGCGCCCGAGAACGAAACGGAAAAGATGCAAGATGACAACAAAGATTGAGACACTCAAACAGTTCGATGTCTTTGCCGAGCTTCCTAAGCAGGCTTTGGAAAAAATCACCCCCCTGACTCTAGAAGAAACCCACGCTGATGGAGCCCTGCTGTTCGAGGAAGGTGCTCCGGCGGAGAAGATATATTTAATCCTCGAAGGGAAGGTTTCACTCGAAAAACGCGTCCAACTCGGACGGACGGGCACCCCACGACGCGCGACGCTTAGCGTCATCTGCGCAGGTCATACGGTCGGCTGGTCGAGTTTGGTCCCGCCGTTCGTGTACACGTCATCGGGCATCTGCCTCGAGGACTCTACCCTGCTTGCCATCCTCGGAGTGGATCTGCGGGACTTTATGCGCGCACACCCGGAGGTCGGTCTGACCGTCTACCAGCAGCTAGCCTCCATCATCCGCGGTCGCATGACGAATGCTACTGCGATGCTCACCTACTTCCTCTCCATCGTATCCCACGAACTGAAACGCCCACTCGCCGCTGTTGAGAATTACCTGCAGATCCTGTCCGGCGGCTACGCTGGTGAGCTCAGCCCCAAGCAGAAACGCCTGATCGAGCGTAGCACGCTGCGAGTGTCGGATCTGCGAAACCTGATAAGCGACATCCTCGATTTCGCCCGCATGCAGCCGGATCAGATTCGCGCGGACTTCGAGGAACTCGACCCAGCCGAGATTGGCGCCGAAGCATTGGAGGAAGTTCGCCTAGCGGCCACACAGAAGGACATTCGTCTGAAAGTTATCGGACCAACCGAGTACAAACCCATCGTCGCCGCCAGGCGGCGTCTGCGCCAGGTAATATCCAATCTGCTCGCCAACGCGGTCAAATTCTCACCAGAGGGCAGCACGGTGACCCTTTCTGCGCACGACACATCCGACTCTCTTGTTATCGAGGTGATGGACGAGGGCATCGGTATCCCGGAAGAAGATCAGGAGCACATCTTCGACGACTTCTTTCGCGCCAGCAACGCGGTCGAGTTTGGTGGCGCTGGATTGGGTTTATCGATCGCCAAGAAGATCGTCGATGCTCACTCCGGCAGCATCACGGTCGAAAGTCCTTGCCAAGCGGACAAATCCGGCACCAAGTTCACCGTCGTGATCCCCCGCAAGCCAGCCTTACCCGGGGAGCGCACGACACCAGAAGCCAATATCGAAGATGAGAACCTCAAGCAGAGTGAGGGTGTGCCTCACTCGGCCGTTGAAGGGGGGGAAGCGTGAACGAACAACCCTATATCTTGATCGTGGACGACGATCCGGACATCGTGGAAGGCATCACCGCCGTGCTTGAGACGCGCGACTACCGTCTGGCCAGTGCCAGCGACGGCCTGCAATGCATGGAGCGCATTCGAGAGCAAACCCCGGACTTATTGATTTTAGACATGATGATGCCGCGCATGGACGGCTTCGCCGTAATCCGCGAACTACGCGGAGACCCACAATATGTCGGTCTGCCGATCATCATCCTCACCACTGTCATCGAAGACGCCGCTTACCGTCGCTACGAGTTGGAGACCGGCGTAGCCATGAACGTGCAGGCCTACATTGAGAAACCCGCACCGCCCGATGATCTGTTGCGTCAAGTGATCGCCATCGTGGAGCAACCATACGTCGTCGTCGCTGACGACGACCCGGATATCCTCGAGGCTATCACTACCGTGCTCGAGAGTGAACCCTACCAGGTCGGCACGGCGAAAGATGGACAGGATTGTCTCGAATTGGTGCGTAAACGCAAACCCGATCTGCTCATCCTGGATCTACTCATGCCGCGCATGGACGGATTCGCCGTAATCCGCGAGCTGCGCAGTGAGCCAACCTACGCTGATTTGCCGATCATCGTCCTGACCACCGTCGTGGAGGACGCCAGCCGTCGGCGCTACGAGCTCGAGACCGGCCACGATATGGCCGTCACGTTGTACTTGCAGAAGCCCGTTCCACCAAAAGAACTCCTCAAGCGTGTCGGCGAGGTGTTGGAGAAATGAAGCCATGAGCGACGCCCCCGAAAACGTCACCGGCGCTGTCATGGTCGTCGGTGGCGGAATCGCCGGGATGCAGGCCAGCCTCGATCTGGCAGAGCAGGGCTATCGCGTCTACTTGGTCGAACGCCAGTCCGCCATCGGTGGGCACATGGCCAAGCTCGATAAGACCTTCCCCACGAATGACTGCGCCATGTGCATCATCAGCCCCAAGCTGGTCGAGACAGGACGCCATCTGAACATTGACCTGTTGGTTGACACCGAGGTACTCGAGGTGCAAGGCCAGGCCGGAAACTTCACGGTCACACTCCGCCGCAAGCCGCGCTACATCGACATCGAGAAGTGCGTCGGCTGTGGCGATTGCGCCGCGGTCTGCCCGGTTGTGCTTCCGGATACATTCAACGAGGGTCTCGCCGAGCGCAAGGCGGCCTACAAGCTCTACCCGCAGGCTGTCCCTAACGCCTACGCCATCGACAAGCTCGGCATCGCTCCCTGCCGCAACGCCTGTCCTGCAGATCAACGCGCCGAGGGCTACATCGCTTTAATCTCCGAGGGTCGTTACCGAGAAGCCTACCGCGTCATCAAAGAGGATAATCCCTTCCCCAGCGTGTGCGGACGCACCTGTCACCACCCATGTGAAGGCCATTGCGCACGCGCCCTGGCAGATGAGCCAGTGGGCATCATGGCGCTCAAACGTTTCGTAGTGGATTACGCCCTGGCTTACGGTCGCGAGAAAGTCGAGCCCGTACCACGCACCCGCCCGGAGTGGGTGGCTGTTGTGGGCTCCGGGCCTGCCGGGTTGACTGCCGCACACGATCTGGTGAAGATGGGTTACGGTGTCACCGTCTACGAAGCACTACCGGTTGCCGGTGGCATGATGCGCGTCGGCATTCCTGCCCATCGCTTACCAAAAGGCGCCCTTCAGGACGATATCGAGGACATCCTCGCTCTCGGTGTGGTGCTCAAGACGGACACGCCCATCTCCGACCCCACCAAGTTACTCAAGGAAGGCTACAACGCGGTCTGCCTGGCGACAGGGATTTACGCTCGCGATCACGGACTCGGTGTGGAGGGCGAGGACGCTGAAGGCGTTCTCTCAGCCGCCACCTTCCTGCGCAAGGTCAATTTAGGTGAGCCGATCACCGTCGGTGAGCGTGTCGCCGTCGTCGGTGGTGGTGTGACTGCATTAGATGCAGCCGCTGTTGCCCGACGTCTGGGCGCTGAAGAAGTGGTCTTAGCCTTCGACCGCCCACGCGGTGAGCTACCAGCCTATCACTGGGAGATGGCCGCCATCGAGGCCGAGGGCATTCGCTTCATCGAGCACACCACACTCACCCGCATCCTCACCCAGGAGGGGAAGGTGATCGGTGTCGAACTCGCCCATACAGGACGTGGCATGACCGTCGACGAACATGGACGTCGTCGTCCTAAAACTAAACCCGGTACCGAGTTCACTTTCGAAGTCGATACCGTCATTGGCACAGTCGGCCAGCAATCCGACCTGTGCTTCCTGCATCCCAATTACGATGACCTGACCGTCGATAAAAAGACGCTTGCCAGTGAGGTGCCCGGTCTGTTCGTCGTGGGTGGTCGCAAAACCGGTGCCAGCTATATCGTCGAGGCCATCGCATTGGGGCACCGCGTGGCACAGTCGATCCACCGCTATTTAAATGACTTGCCACTCGACGATGACGGGCAGGTGTTCCCAGAAGCTGTCAAGGTAAGTCGTGATGATATCGAGCGGCGGGTGAAGAGCGGTGAGATCAAGTTGCTGCCGCGTAACGAAGCCCGGCTGCTGCCGATGGAGGAGCGCGTCACCAGCTTCCGCGAGGTCGTATTAGGCCTGACCGAACGACAGGCGCGCGCCGAAGCGCAACGCTGTCTACAATGCGGCCTGTGCTCCGAGTGCCTGGCCTGCGTCTATGCCTGCGGTACAGATGCCATCGACCACAATATGGTCGAACAGACAGAAGAGCTCAAGGTCGGCGCGGTCATCCTGGCACCGGGATACCAGGCTTATCAGGCTGAACTCTCGGCGGAGTACGGGCTCGGCCGTTACCCGAACGTCATCACAGCACTACAGCTCGAGCGGCTGCTTTCCGCTTCCGGTCCGACAGGCGGACACGTCATGCGACCCTCCGACGGAAAGCCAGCGAAAAAGATCGCCTTCCTGCAATGTGTGGGCTCACGCGATCGTAGCCACGACTATTGCTCGTCCGTGTGTTGCATGTACGCCACAAAGGAAGCCATCCTGGTGCGCGATCACGATCCCGAGGCGGAAGTGCGCGTGCTGATGATGGACATCCGCGCCTTCAGCAAGGGATACGAAGCTTATTACCAACGCGCACAAGAGAAATATGGCATTGAGTACACACGCTGTAGGATTTCCGAACTTAAGGAGGACCCCGACAGTAGGAGTGTTATTCTCCGATATACAAGGGATCAGGGATCAGGGATTAGGGATCAGGAGAACGATAGAGATCACGTCGTTTCCCTGATCCCTGATCCCAGATCCCTAATAACTGAAGAGGAATTCGACCTCGTCGTTCTTTCCGTAGGCATGGAGATTTCCGAGTCGGTTCAGAAACTGGGTCGAGAAGTCGGTGTCGAGTTGGATGAATATGGCTTCTGCCACACTGCATTTTTTAACCCGGTGGAAACATCGCGCCCGGGGATCTATGCCGTCGGGCCATTCCGTGAGCCGAAAGATATCCCCGAATCGGTGGTCGACGCCAGCGGCGCAGCGGGCCGCGCTGGAGCTTTGCTAGCACCCGCCCGGGGTGAATTGGCCCAACTCGCGAGCTATCCTCCGGAGAAGGAAGTTTCCGGCGAAGAACCCCGTGTGGGCGTGTTCGTCTGCCACTGCGGTACCAACATCGCCGGCTATATGGACATCGAGGCCGTGACAGAATACGCCGCCGGGCTGTCAAGCGTCGTCCACACCGACCACATGCTCTACACCTGCTCTCAGGACAGCACAGCGCGCATCCAGGAACAAATCGCGGAACACAACTTGAACCGCGTTGTCGTCGCCTCCTGCACACCGCTGACCCACGGCCCACTCTTCCAAGACGTCATTCGCCAGGCGGGTTTAAACGAGCATCTTCTCGTTATGGCAAACATCCGCAACCATTGTTCGTGGGTCCATTCGGATTCTCCGGAGGTCGCCACCGAGAAGGCCAAGGACCTGGTGCGTATGGCTGTGGCGCGAGTTTTCGCTTTGGAACCCCTCCATCGAGAACCTTTCCCCGTCTACCAAGGAGCATTGATCATCGGCGGTGGGCCAGCGGGAATGAACAGCGCGATCACACTCGCAGAGCAAGGTTTTCCCGTCCACCTTGTGGAACGAGAAACTTCACTCGGCGGTAATCTGCGAAACCTCTATTTCAACCTGCAGTCCGGCGATCAAGCCGACCTGCATGATCCACAAGCTTATTTGCAAGATCTCACACGCCAGGTAACTGACCACCCTCAGATTAGGCTGCATCTCTCCAGCGAACTGATCCACACCACTGGGTTCGTCGGAGATTTCACCTCCACACTGAAAAAACGCGACGGCGAGAAGGAAGACATCCGACACGGCGTCACCATCGTCGCCACCGGGGCCCAGGAATACCGCGGCACGGAATACGGATTCGACGATAGCCCACGCATCGTGACGGGGATGGACTTCGAAACCATCTTGGCAAAGGTTGGAGGAAGTTCCATAGAACTCGCCGGAAGGGCAAAAGAAGCCTGGAATACATTGGGCCTGGCTACACCCGACGAAGTGGTGATGATCCAGTGCGTTGGACCTGCGGAACAATATTGTGCACGCATCTGCTGCGCCACGGCGCTTAAGAATGCTCTGCAATTGAAAAAGCTTCACCCACAAGCACGTGTGGTCATGCTTCACCGCGACATGCGTACCTATGGTTTCAAAGAGCGACTCTACAAACAAGCGCTTGATGCAGGTGTCGTCTTTGTACGCTACGATACCAAAACGAAACCTCAAGTTGAAATGGTTGCAGAGGACCGCACTCTGCGCATCCAGGTGCAAGATCCCGTACTCAGGACGCCATTGACATTNNGCTCGGTACAAAGCTCAAGGTACCCGTCGATCTGGATGGATGGTTCCTCGAGGCGCACGTCAAATTACGTCCTGTGGACTTCGCCAACGAAGGCGTTTTTCTCGCCGGAGCAGCTCACTATCCTAAATTACTCGACGAGACCATCGTTCAGGCACAAGCCGCAGCCTCCCGCGCGGCAACGGTTCTCTCGCGGGATGCACTCACCGCTGGCGGTGCCATCGCTCACGTCGACCCCGAAGCCTGCGTCGGCTGCCTGACATGCGTACGTATCTGCCCCTACGGTGTCCCGCAAATGAAGGATGAGACCGTGGGCGTTGGAGGCATTGTTGGCGCCGCATTCATCGAGCCTTCGGTCTGCCAAGGTTGTGGAACGTGTGTGGGTGAATGCCCGGCGTATGCAATCGAATTACTCCATTACCGGCACACCCAGTTGGAAGGAGAAGTCGCTGCATTGTTTGCAACCGATGTCTCCAAGCCGGAGGGAGAAGGCAAACATGCCTGACAACCACTCCGTACAGATTGTCGCCTACTGCTGCCATCATTGTGCTTACGCCGCTGCAGACCTGGCTGGCGTACTGCGGATGCAATATCCCGCCGAACCTAAGATTGTTGAGATCCCCTGCTCCGGACGTCTGGATCCACTCGAGGTGCTGCACGCCTTCGAGCGTGGCGCAGACGGCGTCATGGTGGCAGGTTGACTGCCTGGCGACTGTCATTACCTGGAAGGTAATGTAAATGCCCGACGGCGAGTGGAACGGATCAAGGAGATCCTACGCGGCATCGGGCTCAAACCCGAACGCATCGAGATGTTCAACCTGTCTTCGGCGATGGCCATCCAATTTGCCGAAGCCGCGACCAAGATGACGCAACAGATCATCGAACTAGGACCGAGCCCATTGCGTCTAGCTCAACAAGATGAAACAGCGGTTGAAGATTAATTTCTATGGTACGAGAAGGGACCCCCAGCGTTGACCCAAACGCTCGGCAGGCGACGCTGGTGACTCAGGAGAGAGAAGCATGATCGTTGCAGAACAGAAACCCTTGGAGGAAATCAAAGCGCTAATCGCAGACGCTGAGGATGTGCTCGTCGTCGGCTGCGGCACCTGCGTGACTGTTTGCTTTGCGGGTGGGGAGAAGGAAGCCGGCATCCTCGCCAGCAGCCTGCGTATGACCACCAAACTTGACGGCGCAGCCAAGGACGTAGAGCACATCACCGTCCAACGACAATGCGAGTGGGAGTATATCGATCCTCTCGGTGAGCGTGTAAATGAGGCCGGTGTTGTCGTATCGCTGGGATGCGGGATCGGCGCGCAAGCGCTGGCCGAACGCTTTCCGGACGCTGTTGTCGTGCCTGGACTGAATACCTCATTCTTGGGCTTACCCAGCGAACAAGGGGTATGGGAAGAGCGTTGTGCGGCCTGCGGTGAGTGCATTCTTGGTCTGACTGGTGGTATCTGCCCGATCGCACGCTGTGCCAAACAACTACTCAATGGGCCCTGTGGTGGTTCACAAAACGGGGTCTGTGAGCTCAGTTCTGAAACCCCTTGCGCTTGGCAATTAATATATGACAAACTCGATTCCCAAGGTCGCACGCACATGCTGATGGAAATTCAACCGCCAAAGAATTGGTCTAGCAGTCGCGATGGCGGTCCTCGCAAGATTACCCGCGAGGATCTTCGCTTAGCAGCTGAAGAATCTGATTAAAGAAGGAGCGATGCCATGACCAAAAGTTCAAGCAACGGATACAAGTCCGGCTCGCGCCTGGAACGCTTGTTGACCTCCGGTCACTTCGTCGTCACCGGTGAGCTCGGGCCACCACAGAGCGCCGATGGAGAAATGATTCGCAAGAAAGTCGCACTCTTGAAAGGTGTGGTCGACGCTGCCAATATCACCGACAATCAGACGGCAATCGTGCGCATGTCGTCGATCGGAGCCGGGACGATTCTGGTCCAGGAGGGATTGGAGCCGATCGTCCAAATGACCTGCCGCGACCGCAATCGTCTGGCGATCCAATCAGACTTGATGGGCGCCTACGCGCTGGGAATGCGCAACGTGCTCTGTTTGACCGGTGACCATCAGTCCTTCGGCAACCACCCCAATGCCAAAAACGTGCACGATCTGGATTCCATCCAGTTGATCCAGATGGTCGTCAAGATGCGTGACGAGCACTGCTTTGAGTGCGGTGACGAGATGGAAGGTCTCGAGCCGCGCTTCTTCGTAGGCGCGGCCGCCAACCCATTCGGCGACCCGTTCGAGTTTCGACCGTTTCGCCTAGCGAAGAAGGTTGAAGCCGGCGTCGACTTCATCCAAACACAACTCATCTACAACACGGAACGATTTGCGGAATTCATGGAGAAGGTCCGCGAGCTCGGATTACACGAGAAGACATACATTCTGGCCGGACTCGGGCCGCTCAAGTCGCCTGGCATGGCGCGCTACATGCGTGATCAAGTCCCGGGCTTGGACGTGCCCGACGTGTACGTCGACCGTATGACAGAAGCCGCAAAGGGGGTCGACAAGGAAGACAAGAAAGCTCGCTCGCGCGCCTGGCGCGAAGAGGGGATGAAGATCACCATCGAACAAATCCAGCAGATGCAGAAGATCGAAGGCGTCTCCGGCGTGCACGTGATGGCCATCGAGTGGGAGGAGGCCGTCAAGCCGATCGTCGAGGGNNGGCATAGCGAGGTGAGCATGGAGACACAACTCAGCACTGCCCTGGCCGAACGAATTCGCTCAGCGACCGGTGAGAACGTCTTCCTTTGTTACCAATGCGTCAAGTGCACCTCGGGTTGCCCCCTGGTCGACCACTTCGATCTTATGCCCAACCAGGTGATGCGCGCTGCGCAATTGGGCATGGAAGATATGATCTTCGACAGCAAGACCCCCTGGCTTTGCGCCTCATGCCAGACCTGTACAACGCGCTGTCCACAGGGCATCGACATCGCCCGTGTGATGGACTTCATCGTTGCGGAGGCAATGGAACAGGGCGTTAAGCCGAAGGTGCCGAAGGTTGCGCTCTTCAACAAAGTCTTTCTACGCGACGTCGACCTGCTAGGTCGCTCTTACGAACTCGGTCTGCTCGTCGAGATGAACGTGCGCACTGGGCAACCCTTCAAGGATATTGGCCTCGGTCTTGAGATGGTAAAGCATGGCAAAATCGCCCTCCTGCCGTCCGTCGTGCGGAAACGCAAACCAAAAGCACCGGTCACACCCCCACAACGATCTTCCGACGAAGTGGGTTACTATCCCGGATGCTCGTTGCACTCGGTGGCTAAGGAATTCAACGTCTCAGCATTGGCAGTTTTGGAAGCGCTCGAGCGTAAGCCTGTCGAACCAAAGGGGTGGATCTGTTGCGGCTCCTCTCCCGCTCACCGGGTGGACCACAAGCTATCGGTTCAAATGCCGGTGGAGAGCCTGGTCCTGTACGAGATGGAAGGGCTCAATGAGGTAACCCTGCCGTGTGCCATGTGCTTCAACCGCTTTAAGACCGCGGCACGTGAGCTCAGCCTCGATCATGAACTCAAGCAGGAACTCGACGACGAGTTGGGATACGAGTTTCAGGGCAGCGTCAAGGTATCGTCACTGTTGGATTACTTCGTAGACAGTGTGGGTCTCGAGCAGGTGGCGGAAAAGGTTCAGAAGCCACTGGAAGGTCTCAAGGTAGCCTGCTACTATGGTTGCTTGCTGACCCGGCCACCGGAGATTACAGGATCATCCGAGCCAGAATATCCCCTATCGATGGATCGCTTGATGAAGGTGCTCGGTGCCGAGCCAGTCGACTGGGATCAAAAAGTCGCCTGCTGTGGTGCCTCGCTTTCGTTGACACAAACCGACATCGTGCTTGAGATGAGTGCCGGAATTCTGAACAACGCACGCGCCCGCGGGGCCGACCTGGTGGCTGTGGCATGCCCAATGTGCCATGCCAACGTCGAAGGGCGGCAGAGTCAGATGGAAGGACTTGAGCCCATACCGGCATTGTATTTTACGCAACTCATGGCATTGGCCTTCGGTATGGAGGACCAGGCCGCACTACATTACAACATGGTGGATCCTCACCCGTTGTTGAAAGCGCATGGGCTGCTTTAGAAATCTCGTTCTTTGAGTTATTCTGTGTAGGGGCGGTTCGCGAACCGCCCCTGCGCCGTAAACTCAGCTCAAGAGTGGATGGCGTGAATATACATTCCGACAATCGTGGACCGCTAAACTTCATCATCCTTGCCGCCACTCGACAGGACGTGAGCAGCTGCGCCAATTGTCAGAATTGTGACGATCTGCATTCCCCCGAGATGGACCTCAGTTTCGGTGATGTCATGCGCGCTGCCTCCCATGATGATCCGATCGCACTCACCAACCG
>WVZH01000196.1:0-6173 GCA_011772595.1 Anaerolineales bacterium | reverse complement strand
CGTCGTACGCGAGAACAGAAAGTTTGAGCATCTTATATGAAAATCGCCATCACCGGTAAAGGCGGTGTGGGAAAAACCACACTTACTTCGCTTCTCGCCCTCACTTATGCCGAGATGGGCTATAAAGTCCTTGCCATCGATGCCGATCCTTCCCCATGCTTGGGTGATGCCCTCGCCTTCCCTGAAGAGAAGCTAGAGAGCCTGACGCCTATTGCCCGTATGGAGGATCTGATCTTCGAGCGCACAGGCGCACAACCTGGGACTGTGGGCGGCTACTTCAAGCTTAACCCGCGCGTCGACGACCTCCCCGACCGCTTCTCAGCCGAGCATCGCGGCGTGCACCTGCTCGAATTGGGTGCCGTTGAACTCGGAGGTTCCGGGTGCATCTGTCCGGAGAGCGCCATTCTGCGCGCGTTGACGACACACGTTCTGTTACGCCGTGACGAAGTGGTGCTGCTCGATATGTACGCAGGGGTTGAACATCTGGGTCGTGCAACTGCAGCCGCTGTCGATGCTATGCTCATTGTTGTCGAACCGACGGCGCGTAGCCTGGCCACGGCAGCGCAGATAAAATCTCTGGCTGAAGACATCAAGCTAATGAACTTGTTCATCGTGGGTAGCAAGGTCCAAGGCGAAGATGACCTTGCTTTTATCGAGGTCAACGCCCCCGGACTGCCGGTGATCGGCTATCTAGCGGATGACCCGCGCGTCCGACAGGCAGATCGTGAGGGTGAAGCGGTCTTCGACCTGGCGCCCGAGATGGCACAGGCGGCGCGTGAAATCGTAGCGTTCTTGGAGGCGCAACAAGAAGACGTTTGAAACCGATCGCCACGCCAGAATTCGCTTGAACACATAGGGGCGACCGGTCGGTCGCCCCTTTACGCTCCACATGACGGAAGTGTAGGGGCGCAAATAATTGCGCTCCGGTACTATCGAATTGTAAAGACGCCCGGGGGGTCGCCGGGCGTCTTGCGATGTCAAAACTGATCAAAAGTCACAGAATCAGGATTCACGAACGACTTTGGATCAACTCCACCACGTCCGGGAAATCGATCCCCAGGCGCTCCACCATCGCCAGCGAGGGCACGCCGTCCTTATCCCATCCCCTGCGCTCGTAAACTGCATCCATCAATTGTTCGTACCGCTCTTCCCGGAATTTGCGTAGCGCCGCCATCTTTTCCTCAGTCGACATGCCTTGCGAATCCACACCGGCATGCTCATTCAATTGGCTGTCGTACCGCTCGGCACGGGATTCGTACTCTTCAACAGTGACGGGTCCCACCGCGCGATACGGTGGATAGTCGTGATCACGGGTGCCGAATCCCATCTTCAAGTTGAAGACACGTTGGAAGTTGTACACGCGCTCGGATTGAAGCACCAAATCATCGGCCGTTACCGGTGTCCCCGTAAGGCCTTCGTAAAGCCAGGTGTAATTCTCCACATGTTCAGGGATTTTCGCAGGCTCGTCCGTCTGATCATTACCCTCCGGGATAATGTCGTTCCAGGGGAGCTTGCAAAGCCCATGCAAGCTGAACCACGTTCGCCACATCGGGAAATAATGCAAAGCCTCCGCCTTATCCTCGAACGTCGGCAGTTGGTTGTTGACCTGATCCATGAAGATGAGCCAGGCTTCGTCGTGTTGGGCGCCTTTGAGCGTCATGGCGTAGCCGCCCTGCTGGGCCAACGACTCCTTGGTGACGTATTCTGAGAACTCGAGACCCTTGTTCTCCATGCCGATGTCATGCAAGAATTGCGGATCACCCTTGTAAACCTCAGCGAAGTGCTGCTTCATGCGGCGTACCCCTTGCCCCACGATGGCACCGAAACCTTCCCCACGCGCCATTTGGTGGATGAGTTCGAGTGCAGCCTCAGCATTCCCCCAGGTTAACTTCAATCCACCAGTATGCTCCAGTGTGATCATCCCCACCTCGAAGCATTCCATGGTGAGGGCAATCGAAGTAGCCAGGCTGATCGTATCGATGCCGTAGGTATCGGCATAGAAATTCATCTCGATGATCGCCAATGGATCGAACACGCCTATGTTGGAGCCCAACCCGGCAACGGTTTCGTACTCAGGTCCATCGACCATAACAGCTTCACCCCTATACGGCCCCGTTTGCAAGTGGAAGTGGTCCACAGCGTGTGAACACGACAATGTGCAACCCATCCAACAACCGTCTACCACATCCTGCGTGAATTTACTTTTCCAGACGCTCGAATCGATTTTATGGGTATCAGGGTGTGAACCAAAGCGGAAGTTGTGCACGGGGAGCAGGTCGAAATGGTCCATGATCTCGACCAGAAAAGGAGTTCCGACCTTGCGCATCTGGTTCTGCGCGTCGTCGAATTCGACAATCTCTTTGTTGATTCGCTTCCCCGCTTTACGAATCAAGGACATGTCTGCCGGGTTGTTGCTGCTCCCTGTGAGGTCGCTGAAACGAACCACGATGGCCTTCAGACCCTTATCACGAAAAACCCTCCCAGTGCCACCTCGCCCCGCTTGCTTCACGCGTACGGCATCGCGCCGCGGATCGTACCAACTGAAATTGAGACAGGAATAAAACACGTGGTCCGCGCCCTGCCCTGCCGACACAACGGAGATATTCTTCTGATCCTTTTCATCCATGGCGAACATCGCCGTGAGTTGCTCGCTCAGGATGTGTGTGTTCAGCTCCTCGAGCGGTGCTTCCTCGATCGTGACACGTCCTTCGTCGCCATCGATGAGAATAATCACATCCTTCTCAGCTTTGCCCTGAATCTCAAGCGCGTCAAAGCCGGAGAATTTGAGATACGGTCCGAAGTAGCCTCCGACATTACTGTCGACGACCGAGTGAGTGAGAGGGGAGATGGTGACGACCGTCGATTTACCGGATCCAGGGTAGGCTGTGATCCCGCCGATGGGTCCACCAGCGATGATCAATTCATTCTGCGGATCATCCCAACGCGTGTCGCCATCCACAGCGTTCCAAAGCAACCAGAGCGCGAAGCCTCGCCCACCAGTGAATACGTCTTTCATCTTCTGTGTGACCGGTTTTTCTGATATGGAATTGTCGCTGAGGTTGATGTGGAGCGTGCGGTCAGCGTACCCACGATCGACGGGCCTCGTTTCGAAACGATACTCCCCCAGCAATCGATGTGCTGCTTTGAGTTCCTCCAATGTTGTTGTCGACGTCATTTTAGCCTCCATTCCAAGCCCGCAGGAAAAAGGGCCATCTTTAGATTGTAGCGCCGTTTGAATTTGGAAACGTCATGAGCAAGTGTGATGATCGTCCCTTCCTGCCCGAGAAAAGGGCAATCAGGGTCTGCCAATTTACACACTCCGACCACGACTTGTACGCGGTCGCCACCACGAGCATGATCCATTTCCCCAATATGTGGAATACCATCTCCAACTCGCTGCAGAAATTCGTCTGCAGGGCTGCGTTGGATCAGACGCTAAGGTCACCTTTACCTACCGATTTTACGATGCGATTGCTTCCCCCAGCACTTGAAGGTAATCAAATATGCGGTCCAAAGATCTTTGTTCCGATGCGCACGACATTGGCGCCCTCCTCAATGGCCACCTTGTAGCTATTGCTCATGCCCATCGAAAGGTAACGCATCGTGACATTGGGAAGGTTCATTGCGGAGATCCGGATAAACGCCTCACGCGTGGCTGAAAAATAGGGGCGCGCGCGATCTGGGTCACCAAAACGGGGACCCATCGTCATCAGACCAAGCAATCGGATGTGATCTAATTTGGCCATCGAAATTACCAGGTCATCGACATCTTCAGGCAACACGCCGGTTTTGCTGGTTTCTCCCCCGCTGTTGATCTCCACTAACACGGGCATGATTTTCCCGGCATTGGCACAATGACGGTTAATGGCTTTCGCCAATCTCAGTGAATCAACTGTCTCAATTAAGTCAAAGGTGTGAATCGCCTTTTTGACCTTATTACGTTGCAAATGGCCAATCATATGCCACATTCCTTCGTGACCTAACGCTTCGACCATTGGCAGCGCATCCTGCACATAGTTGTGCCCAACGTGGGTAATTCCAGCCTCGATCGCTTGAACAACTTCATCGAGACTGCGACCTTTGGCTGCCGCTACCAGAATCACGTGTGGGGGAATAGTTTCTAAAAGATTCCTGACAGCTTCTTTAATATCAAACATAAGGATTTAATCAGGGTGCTTAGGAATGTTGCTATCTTGTACACAGTTTACATTAAATCGGATAGATTACCTTCTCACAACCGTCACCATCTATAGAGATTTTTCTCTGTATTCGTGATGCGTCGCAGTGGTAGAGAATTAGCCTCATTAAGGGTCTCTTCAAACCCAACAGATAGATTACCACGTGGGATTCAACCGAAAAATAATAGGGTACTTGAGAGGTGTTTCACGCAGTTTTTCCATCTCCCAGGTTCAGACTATCCCGATCCCAAGATCAAGTATACTTGATCACACTATCCTATTGGATTCATCGGATGAAGGGGCAGAGATCCGGGACTGTTGGAGGAGTCAACCATGGGTCAAACAGTTGCAGGGAAGAGCACAGGTGAGCGAGGGTTACCTTGGATCGCACAACGATTTGCCCAGAGGTTGAAGGACAATCCACGTACACTACCCTTTCTTTTCTTCGTGTTGAATTTGTTCCTGATTGCACCTGTTTTGAATCCGAGTTTGATAGATCTCGGTCCATTCGACGAGATGATCCACATCAACTCAGGGAGAGAACTAGCGAGTGGTGACCTCCCAAACGTGGCCGGCCATCCTTTTCTGGCACTTCTCTATGCGCTCGCCTATCTGCCAGTAAAGAATGCTCCGTTCTGGATCATTCACGTCGCCACCCTGGGACGATTGGCCATCTTTTGTCTTACTTGGTGGGGTGCCTATCTCGTTGCTGAACAGCTGGCGGATTTCTCACCTCCACTCATCGCGGCTGGAATCATGCTCGTAAGCCCGCTCCTGACGGAACTTTTTTTGAATCCCAGCGATGCCCTCTTCGCTGCCATGTCTGCCTTCAGCTTATGGCAATTCTTGTTCTTCATTAAGAAAAGGAATATCCGCAATTTAGTCGTTACATCGCTCTTGCTGGGTGTGGCGACACTGTCGAGAGGTGATGGCTTGGTACTCTTCATCCCTTTCGTCATCATCAGCACCGCAGTCACGTTCTCCTCCGTTAAATCCGCAAGAGAAAGGGCCAGATCCCTCACGGCCATAATCTTACCCTTCGTCATCATCGTTTACGGTTATGTGCTCATATACGGCATTGCTACTGGTGATTTTGAGCTTGGATTAACGCGCTACTCCTATATCTCTTTCGAGCACGGTCATGAGGTCCTGTTCAGATCACAGATCGGAAATGCCACCCTTGAGGCCGCGCGTGAGGCGACGCGTNNAACGTCTGCAGGTCATATTCAAACAACTCCCATCCATGATGCTAACCGCTTACGGGAAGCGCTACGCTGCGCTTCTATTTCTGTTCGCTCTGCGAGGCGCCTGGGTGCTTATCAGGAAGAAATCATTTCTGCTTTTGTCTATTCTTGTCCTGTGGACTATACATCTGGGATCGTATTTGCTCGTGGGTTTCGTCCGCATGAACTACCTGCGAATGCCTTTTTTCATCGTCTTTTCTCTGGCAGCGATCGGCCTTTATGCCATCCTCTCCGCATACGCTGACCGTCGGGAGAAGCTCTTGGTCTCGATAGTTTTCGTTGCACTTGCAGTCTACAGCGTTGTCGATAACAAATTGGCAATATTTGTCGGTATCTCCACTTTCCTGCTCGGCTTTTGGATACTCTGGTACGTGATAAATCGCTATTCGAAACTCGAAAACACGCTAACTGTCGCGCTCGTTCTATGCCTTAGTCTGGGGCTGACTATTCGAGCCGAATACCCCTCCCCAGGCTTACAAACATTTGGAGATGAGACCATTGAACAGGCAGTTGTCTTCATGATGGACACCCTCGAACCGGAATCGCGTGTTTTGGCCTCCGAGCCGGGATATGTGCTTGCCGCACGGATGAACTTCGTCATGTTCTCACCGGAAATGCGTGATTTTGACTCCAGCGATGATTTTTACCAATGGCTGGTCGACAATGACATCAAAGCCATACGATCGACAAGTTGGCTGGCCAAATGGGAGCCACAGATTTGGGCGCTGATCGAAGATCAGATTGGTGAGGG
>WVZH01000334.1 GCA_011772595.1 Anaerolineales bacterium | reverse complement strand
TGCACTTGAGAAAGGCATAAGCCTGGAAGCGCATCTTTTCGCGGGACAGATTGCGCGAGAGGTGAAAGGGTAGTATACTGATTATTGTGTAAAAAGCGGGAACCAGGTATCCTTGGTAGCGGCCAAACTACCCAAGGAGGACACCATGGCTCCCAAGCAACAGAATACCACAGTTGAAGCATTGAGTCAAAGCGACTTTCAGTCTCTGCTCCAGGAACAGGTTCGTATGGCCGTTCGCCTGACACTGGTCACTATCCTGGAGGCAGAAGTCAGCGCCCTGATCGGGGCCCTGCCCTACCAGCGTACATCTGAACGGCGCGACTATCGCAATGGCCATTACACGCGCGATCTGGACACGACAGTGGGACTGCTCGAAGACCTACCGGTGCCGCGTACGCGCAATGGACATCAGACCCAGGTCTTTGAGAAGTACAGGCGGCGCCGGGCCGAGCTGGACGACGCCATCGGCGATATGTTCATCGGAGGGGTCAGCACTCGCAAGACCGGCGAGGTGGTCGAATCCTTGACGGGCTCCAAGCCTAGTCCGTCCACAGTGTCTCGAGTGTTCCATACCTTGGAAGGAGAGTTCGAGACCTGGAAAACTCGATCACTCGAAGAGCGCTACGAATACGCCTTTGCCGATGGGACTTACTTTACGGTCATCTACGATGGTGAAGGGCACAAGATGCCTATCCTAGCGGTGATCGGCATCAACACCACTGGTGAGCGCGAGGTCTTGGGCTTCACCATTGGCGATCGAGAGAATCAGCAGGCATGGGAGGATCTCTTTGACGATCTGAAGGCCCGTGGGGTCAGAGAAGTAGGGTTATGGATCACCGATGGCAACCAGGCGATGATCAACGCCTTGGAGGCCAAGTTTCCCGACAGCCCGCGACAACGTTGTGTGAAGCACAAGATGGACAACGTGCTCAGCTACTTACCCAAGAAGCAGCGTGATGCCGTCCGCTTGGAGCTCCGGGCGATCTTCTACCAGAAGGATCGTGAAGCGGCGGAGCAAGAAATCGCTGCCTTCAGTGAGAAGTTCGAGCCGATCTACCCAACTGCCGTCGCCTGCCTGAGACGCGATCTAGACGCTTGCTTGACCTTCTATGCCTTTCCCAAGGCACACTGGAAGACGATCCGCACGACCAACGTCATCGAGCGGCTGTACAACGAGGTCAAACGACGCACCAAGAAGATGGCTGCGGCCTTCCGCAATGAGAACAGTTGCTTGTTAATGTTCTATGCTATCGTAAGAAGTATGAAGTTCAGAAGGATATCGATGCCAAAGACCGCTGCCTAACCTGGCCGCTTTTACACAGAATTTGACACACTACCCTTGGGGCGTACCTTCCTCGACCTCGTACTGACGATAG
>WVZH01000054.1 GCA_011772595.1 Anaerolineales bacterium | reverse complement strand
ACGGCCCGATCCATCTTCTCCAGCTCATCCGGGCGAAATCGCACCGTCACGAGGCGGAAGCGTTCGAGGCTCTTGATTTGCCGCGTCTTCCGTTGATCGAGGCGGGAGGTATCCATCGGTTCCGAGATGTCGCCAAAGCATCATAAAGGTATCGGGTTGTCCCCTATTATAGGGTTGTTAGGGGGGTGCCGTGGAATCCAACCACCTAAACATCACTCTCGCCTTCAGATGAGAGCGATGGTTGTTCCGCCATCGCCGGATGGAACGCTTCATAGGAGTCACCAGGAACGGCCCGACGAAGACGGGATAGCCCCACACGAAAAGGAACGATAACGCCGCTCCCAGATTCACCACGGCATAGCTGCGAAAGCGGATCCGCCCTCCCCAACATCCATTCAACCATCCCTCCCCATAGTCGTAATCATTGAAACACTCCGGCCCGCCAAACCCGTAGGCGGCGGCGTTGAGCACGAGGATCCAGATGGCGAAGGAGAGGATGGCGATAGCGAGCAACCCGGCTATCGCTTGGATTGAGCCAGTTCTATCGCGGATAGTGCCACAATCCCGATGCCCGCGACGATAATCATGAGGGCCATCTCCGCATCCTGGATGCTGAGCTGATAGTCGAACCCCGTATAGATGAGAGCGATCCCTCCGATGAAGACCAGGAGCTGTCCCATCGTCTTCCCGCCCGGGCGAGTGTGGGCATAGAGGCCGAAGAACAACATGAAGCCGGAGACGGCGAGGCCGACGGGGAGAAGGCTGTCGAAGATCGTGCCTGCGCCGACGAGTTCCGTAACACTCAACGTGTAGTTATTGGAATCCGTGGCATTGGAGGGCAAAGCCCACTCATCGCCAACCGTGACATTGACCCAGTAATCAGCCGCAGAAGAGGGCAAAGTGCCATTTACATAGGCGGTTCGATTCATGCTGTTAATCGTGAGGAAATCCGCGCTTGAGTTCAGGCTCCATACGAGGGTCTGGTTGGTATCGGGATCCGTGGCGTTAAACTGGCGGGAATAGGTTGTTCCCGTATTGCCCGTTTCGGTCGTGGCCGGGTTGCTGATTGTGGGGGCGGTGTTTTCCCAGGTAACATAGCTAATG
>WVZH01000476.1 GCA_011772595.1 Anaerolineales bacterium | reverse complement strand
CGAACATTCCTATATGTAGGGCAGGCTCGTAGCCTGCCGCCCCCAAATGGCGGGTTACGAACCCGCCCTACATACCAACCACGATTAAGTGCAGGGCTACCGGGAGTGGTGTCATCGCCGAGGTACTTAAGCTTCTCGAGCCGATCCACAATGAAACATGGCTCGAAGGTCGACCGGAGAACAATTAGATGACGCATCGCGAACGTTTTATGGCGGCACTAAAGGGGGAAAAAACGGACCGAGTTCCCGTGTTCCCCCTTCTGATGTTCCTGGCGGTTGATCGGGCCGGCATTACCTACACAGAATATGCAACCAATGGTAGGGCGCTGGCAGAAGCGCAACTGTTCGTCCAGGAACGTTTCGATCTGGATGCCATTACCGCTTGCTCAGATGCCTTCCGCGTATCTGGGGATTTGGCCCCGGTCCTGGGGGGAGAAATGGTTTATCCTGAGGACAAGCCTCCTTATTTGAGAAAGCCTCTNNTGAAGGCTGTTGCCGGGAACGTGGCCGTGCTGGGGTGGATCGATATGCCTTTCGCCGAGGCGTGCTCCGTGTGCGGCGTATCGGAATTTATGATGCTTCTGATGGATGATCCGGCTCTGGCGCATCGCATATTGAGCCCATTTGACCGAAATCGTGATCGACTTTGCCCTGGCCCAGGTCGAAGCTGGCGCCGACATGATCGGGGCCGGGGATGCGGTGACCTCATTGATTTCACCGGCCATGTATTCGGAATTTGCGCTGCCCTACGAGCAGGAGGTCTGCCGAGCCATCCATAATGCCGGCGGATTGGTCAAACTTCACGTCTGCGGAAATACGACTCACCTGCTCGACAAAATGGCCACCTGCGGGGCGGATCTCTTCAACGTCGATCACCTGGTTCCTCTGTCCAAGGCCCGCGATGTGTATGCAGCACACGATAAATGCTTCAAGGGCAATCTCGATCCGGTGGCGCACGTCATGCAGTCGACACTTGACCAGTGCCGTGACCGAGCGCATGAATATATCTCGCTCACCCAGGGCACCAAGTATATGTTGAGCGCCGGTTGCGAAGTACCGGCGGAAACCCCCGACGAAGTTTTCCGGGCTTTCTGTGATG
>WVZH01000208.1 GCA_011772595.1 Anaerolineales bacterium | reverse complement strand
GCGTCGCAGCCGAGCTTATAATTGGAGTTGAACATCTTGCACCTCCTGTGCACGAATTGGGACATGTTCAATCCCAGTGTAGTGGGGGGTGCAACCCTTTCATATAATCAACTCGCTGGATGAGACCGGGTGCGCGGGGGCTTTTGAACAGTTCAGAGTCTTACCCGGCCCATCAGCTCGCGGCCGTTAGGCAGCAGCACCGGAGTCCATGATGAAAAACAGCTTCAACTCAGAAGTTAGCCGACGAGATTCGAACTCTGTGAAATGGGAGTTCACGCAGGGTGGAGAAGATCTCTTGGAATGGCAGAAAACAGATCACTGTTTTGGAGAAAACCGAGTTTTGCCAATGTGGGTGGCCGATATGGACTTCCTTAGTCCAAGCCCTGTAGTGAACGCGCTTGTCGCTAGGGCAAAGCATGGCATCTACGGCTACACTGCTCCCTCTCAAGACTTCTACCAATCCGTAATCCGATGGATGAAGAGACGGCACAAGTGGGAAATTGAACCTGAATGGATCTGCCTCTCCCCTGGGGTTGTACCTGCCCTCAATATGCTGGTGCGAGCGTTTGTCTCTATCGGCGACGCGGTGCTGATCCAACCGCCTGTCTACTATCCATTCTATGGAGCCGTTGAGAACAACGGCGCCGAACTGGCTCTAAATCCACTGATCTACGAGGGCGGCCGCTATCGTATGGATTTCGCGGACCTTGAGGACAAGTGCAGAGATTCCAATGTAAAGTTGGCGATCCTATGCAGTCCGCACAACCCAGTAGGGCGCGTCTGGACAAGCGATGAACTGGTCCGATTCGGGGAGATTTGCCTCGAAAACGACGTCGTCGTCGTATCTGACGAGATCCACGCCGATCTGATCTACAAGCCTCACGTATTCACTCCNNGAGAGTAATCTACGGACCAAGTTCGAAAGCATCCTTCAATCCAATGGCCTTTTCGGCATTAGCACATTTGGCGTAGTTGCGGTTCAAGCTGCGTATGATCATGGGGAGGAGTGGCTTGGGCAGCTTCTCGAGTATCTCGAGGGCAACCTAGCATTTCTTGAAGATTACGTGGCCGAACACATACCGCAGCTGACCGTTGTTCGTCCAGAAGGAACGTACCTCGTCTGGCTCGACTGTCGTGCTCTTCAGCTTGACAAGCAGGAGCTGAAGCGACTTATGCTAGAGAAGGCCAGGGTTTATCTGGATGAGGGTTTCATATTTGGTTCCGAGGGCGAGGGTTTCGAGCGTATCAACATAGCTTGTCCCAGAGCAATTCTTGTTGAGGCGCTTGATCGTATCAGGCAAGCTATTGAAGGACTGCCGGATGGTATGCGCGAAGGGGTATAAAGCGAAAGACCTGCTGCCTAACATCTATGAAAACGCTGCCTTTGTCAAGGTAAAAATAACTCCATAGGAACAAGTAACCTCCCCTGGTTCGAGCC
>WVZH01000357.1 GCA_011772595.1 Anaerolineales bacterium | reverse complement strand
ACCAGCTCCTCGCCGGTAGTCTGGATCTCTTCTGTCCAAGTCTTGTCCTCGCTCATTCTTTTTCTCCTTGTATATAATAGTTGTTGAGCACACTTGCATAGAAAGGGTGCTCCGACGACAATGGTACACAGTTCGGCACGAGCCGGACTGCGGACCGACCGGGCGAGTCTGTGTCTCCTTGCCGGATCTGCACAGACCAGATGCAGATCACGTCTTGATAAGTTTGACTCCCGGTCTCACTGGGGACTAACGTCTGACTCGCACGATGCCCCTACCTCTGCTGAGCTACAGCGTAGCAGGCTGTAGAGTATCTCGACAGAGCATGAGGGCTGATTGGCCGCAAGGCTGCCGCTCCAGTGTGCGCCGGGGCACCCGACGGGCCCGCCAACAACGACTCACAGTTCGAGTTGAGGAGAATCTGCGATGCACAATCGTCTGCAAGTCGGCATTGACTTTTGTCAGAAGCGAGCAGACCTTTGCCTGCTCCTTCCCGACGGTCGGCCTATCGAATCACATGTCGCCTTTGACAACTCCTACTTGGGCTATTCTCGGGCCAAGCAGCTCTTGCTCGATGCGCTGGACGACTATGCCTTCGACGGCATCGATGTCTCTGGTGAAGCAACCGGCTATCTCTGGCTGCCCTTCTTCCTGCAACTCGCCGCTGATCCCGAGCTCGAGCTCCACGATCTGCGCCTGCACCTGCTGAACCCACGTTGGGTCAAGTGGTTCAAGAAGTGCTTCGCCCAGGATGACAAGACGGACCAGAAGGACCCCTTCTACATCGCCGAACGCACACGGACACGTCGTCCCGACGTAGCTTGGTCGGCCGACCCAAGCATCTTGGCTCTGCGGTTCTACACCCGTTTGCGCTTCCACCTGGTCCAGAACCTGGCTCGTGAAAAGTGCTACTTTTCGGCCTTCTTGTTCCTCAAGGCCAGTGCCTATCGCCGGCTCAAGCCCTTCTCTGACGTCTTTGGCGTGACCAGCCGTCTCGTGCTCACCCAGCAGCCCAGTCTGGATGAATTGGCTGACCTGCCTGTCGAAGACCTCGCTATGCACCTGCACGAGGTGAGCGGCCACCATCTTCGCGATCCGCTCAAGAACGCGCGCAAGCTCAAGCGTGTTGCTCAGGAAAGCTTCCCACTCGAACAGCGCCTAGCCTTGCCCGTTCAACGCATCCTCGATCTCACCTTGCAGCATATTCGCTTCTTAGAAGCCCAAGTGGAGCAGGTCGAGCACTGGATAGCCACTGAGTTGCAGGCGCATCCCTCTATTTGCCAGTTGGTCACCATCCCGGGCGTAGGGCCTGTCTTCTCCAGCGGCAACGGTGCCGAGATCGGCCACACGCAGCGCTTCTTGCAGGGCCACAAGTGGGATGCCAAACGTAAGCGCTACCGGCCTCGAAACCTGCGCGACGCCGAAGATGCTGTGGCTAAGCTCGCCGGCCTGTGGTGGCCACGCTCCTCCTCAGGCGACTTTGAGGCCGAGGACCGCCGGATGGCCAAGTCTGGCAATCGCTACTTGCGCTACTACCTCATCCAGGCCGCCGACAAGATGCGTGCTCACATTCCCGAGTATGCCGCATTCTACGCACGCAAGTTCAGGGAAGCATCCAAACACCATCACAAGCGGGCGCTGGTCCTCACGGCCCGCAAGAGCGTCGGCCTCGTTGTCGGGCTGCTACACCGCAACGAGCCCTATCGCTCAGAGGGACGCATTTGAACTGACCACCTCATCGGCCAGCGCTGGTCGGCTGTCGGTAGACTTGGTCACCCAGGCCCGCAAAGCGCGATCCGGCCGCCATAGCGTTCACTCTGGCCCTCAGGTTCGATAAAGCTAACCTGGGTAGGCTTGCTTAGAGTTGTCTCATTTTCGGCTTTTAAGGTTCGTTTCTTGACTCAAATTGGGTCTTGACTTTTACCGCACTCTTTTCAGGGACAAAGGACGACGGACGACCGACGATTG
>WVZH01000373.1 GCA_011772595.1 Anaerolineales bacterium | reverse complement strand
ATTTCGAGGGCGTTTTCTATCAGAAACGATGAGGGCGGATTTGGTACGAAAACATCAATGTCGCTTTCAAAATCAATGTCCCCGCGCGCGATGCTACCATGCACAATGGACGCGATGCGATGCCTTTGCAGACACTCCATGATTTCAGCTGCTTGGGCGCGCAACTTGCTTAGCAGTTGCCAACGATGCTCTGCGTAGGTGACCTCTCGATATTCAAAGCGTTTCAACGGTTTCCTGGGCACGATCATTCGCCTTTTTCAAGAGAGCTGTTCAACCAGTTCAGATACGATTGTTCACCCTTCGTTATGGGCACCGCGATGATTTCTGGCTCTTCATAACTGTGCATCTGCTTGATGGTCTTAGCCACCTTCTCGAAGAGGTCCAAGCGAGTTTTCATGAGCACTAAAAATTCGCTTTCGCGGTTGATCTTGCCTTTCCACCAGAACACCGAAGAGACCGGTCCGATGATATTTGCGCAGGCAATCAATTTCTGCTCAAGGAGGCGCGGCGTTATCTTTTCTGCTTCATCTCGGGTGGCCGTAGTCACTAAAACGATGATATGAGACATACGTGATCACTTAACACTCTGCTCAAGTGCTATTTCTCATTTCTTTGGGCGAATTCGAATAGCTCACAAATCGTGACGATGTGTGCACGTATCAGATCGTGACGCCCATCACCATTGACCCCGGAGGAGCACGGAGCCGAGGAGGTTGTGTGCAGAAGCGCAACGTCTCGTTGGATGCCGATGATTTTGGCAAAGCATAAGTAGTATTTTGGCGATTCTTTCTAGAAAGCAGAAGGAAACCAGAAGCTATGATGCTCTCTCCCGAATTGACGTTTCTGCTAGCTATCGCCGTTTTCTGGATTGTGCTCTACACGTTGAGTCGTGTGGTGCACCTGGAGAAGCATGGATTAGACGTCAAGCCCTTCTACTTCATGTACAAGTCAAAAGCCCTCAACCAGATCCTAGATACCTGGGCGAAAAAGCGACGCCAACTGTGGCTCGTCTTGTCCAACATCAGCATAGCTTTCGGCATCGGCCTCATGATTTTCGGCGTCTATTTTCTCGTCGACAATCTCCTCCGGTTCATCTATCCCATCGGTGTGGCGTCACCGATTTTCCCCGTGGTTCCAGTCCTGACCGTCCGGCTCTACTGGTTGCCCTACTTCTTCGTCGCCGTCGTTGTGATCATGTTAACCCACGAGCTAGCCCATGGAATCATCGCCCGACTAGAAGACATTCCGGTGTTGTCCACAGGTGTCTTAGCCGCGGTAATATTCTTCGGAGCTTTTGTAGAACCGGACGAGAAAGAGTTCGAAAAAGCGTCTGTTCTTTCTCGGCTGCGCATGTTGGCGGTCGGATCTTCAGCTAATCTGGTCACCGCCTTGCTTGCCCTCGTGCTGCTAGGCGGATTGTTCGCGCCTCCCGCCGGCATTCTGATCTATGAGGTAGCCCCAGACGGTCCCCTCGCGCGGTCAGGGGTTGCGGTGCAGCGATGGGACGTTATCCAGGCGATCAACGGCACGGACATCGCAACCTATGAGCAGTTCTCGGACTATATGAGAGGCGTAGGCCCAAACGTCACGTTGACGTTAACAGTCTTACTTGCAAATCAGCGAGAGAACATCACCATTGCCACCGCCCCGAGTCCGACCAACAGCAGCAAGGGGCTCATTGGTTTCGAAGTCGGGTTCATTCCTGTCTACAATCCCAGCCGACTGGGCTTGAACCAGTATGCCAGCATCCACTTGTCGTGGACGCTGTTTTGGATCTATCTGTTAGGCTTGAGCGTGGCGATATTCAACATGTTTCCCCTCTACCCCTTCGACGGTGAAAGATTCCTCTACTATCCCTTGGAAAAGCTCATGGGAAAACAGAAGCTGAACCTGCGCAAAACCATGAATATCATATTCTTGGGATTACTGGCGGGCAACATGATTCTGAGCTTCGTGAGATACGGTCTGTTGCCGATATAGGATGAAACATGATGGCTTCTGCCCTTTGCACACGGTGTAAGCGCCGAGACGCAGTGTTCCTCCGGGCGTATTCCGGTGAAAAACTCTGTGCAAGATGTTTCTGCCGGTCTATTGAAGACAAAGTCAGAGCAACGATTGCCAGATATGACATGTTTGAGCCCACCGACACGATTATGGCCGCGGTTTCCGGAGGGAAAGACAGCCTTTCACTGCTGCACGTTCTGGCAAAGATTGAAAAGGCCTTTCCGAAAAGCAGTCTCTGCGCAGTCACCGTTGACGAAGGAATCAAAGGCTATAGAGATGAAGCCCTGGAATTCGCTGTGAGCAATTGCCGAAAACTCGGAATCAACCATGTTATCACGTCGTTCAAACAGCTGTACGGCTTCTCCCTAGATGAAATTGCCTCGGTGACACAGGAAAGGAGTGACAAAGGCCTAACTCCCTGCGCCTACTGCGGCGTCCTGAGACGACGAGCCCTTAATCTGTCCGCTCGAAACGCCGGCGTCGACAAACTAGCAGCAGGACACAATCTAGACGATGAAACCCAAACTGTTCTGTTAAATCTCCTGCACGGCGACGCCCTCAGAATAGCCAGAGTCAAACCAGTTTTAGAAGACGTGCATCCCAAACTGGTGCAACGAGTCAAACCCCTGTGCAAATTGCCGGAAAGAGAAATTGCGCTTTACGCTCATTTGAAGCGAATCGAGTACCAAAGCATCCCCTGCCCATATGCCCCGAGAGCCCTGAGAAGCGACGTCCGCCTCATGCTCAACCGAATGGAAGAGAAGCATGCGGGGACAAAGTTTACACTGCACAAATCGGTAGAGCGGATCAGACCTGCCTTGGAAGCGATAACAGAGAAGACCGACCTGCAAGACTGCCTGGTATGCGGTGAACCCACGGCGGGAAAGACCTGCCAGCCCTGCCGAATGCTGCGGAACCTCGGTATTTGCTAGAAAGAAGCCCCGTCCGCGCGTTTCACACAAAATAGCGTTCTAGAAGATTTTTCCTCAACATTAATAGGAGTAAGTGTTCTTCTATTGTGGGAAGAGAGAGGAAGTAGTGGACTGAATGGCAGTTGTGAACAAGCGGAGAGACCGACATGATATA
>WVZH01000587.1 GCA_011772595.1 Anaerolineales bacterium | reverse complement strand
GGAGGGCGCTCACAACAACACGATTGGTCCAGACAACATCATCGCCAACAACGGGAGAGCTGGCGTCTATTACGAATTTACCTTTACGGATTCAGTGCAAAATACCATCACCCAAAACAGCATCTACGACAATGGTGTCGGCAAGGGTAAACTGGCTGCTCCGATCATTTTAGACTATGACTTGTCGGCGGGTACCGCAACTGGCGCCACATGCGCTAATTGCACGGTCGAGATTTTTTCGACCAGCAGAAATGTGGGAGAAATCTTTGAGGGCCAGACAATAGCAAATGAGTTAGGTGTCTTTTCCTTCAACAAGGGTGCTTCCTTCACGGGCCCTTACCTGACAGCCACTACCACCGACGTGAATGGCAGAACGAGCGAATTCTCATGGCCGACCTCCGGGACAGACAGAAGCCTGTTTCTACAGCAAGGGAACGATCTACCCAGAACACGATTCGTACCCAGGCTGTCCAGAGAGTTGGACGACAACCACATAGCAGCCCAATTTGATAGCTTTGGCTTCCCAACAGAATTCTACGATCTTGGAATCTACCGTTCAGGCGTTACGCGAGCCCGGGTGGCCATCGCTGGTCTTGAACCTGAATTAGTAGATTGGGATAAACCAGAATTCTCCATTGCCCCAATCCACGACGATGTATTCACAAGGATGGCAGACAATGGCCTCACCATCACTTACGTGCTTACCTTTTGGGACAAAGCAACCTATCCTGATGGTGAGGGCGCGCCTTGTGCCAGATTCAAGACAGAGGGAGAAATTGAGCGCTACCTTGAGTTTGTGCGGTTTATCGTTGATCACTTCAAGGACCGCGTTCAATACTATGAGATTTGGAATGAGCCAGATATTCGAGAATACTGTCCCAAATGGATAGAATCAGCTGACTACATCAACCTCGTCAAGCGCACGGTCCCCGTGATCCGGGAAGTATATCCAGAAGCGAAGATCGTGGTTGGCGGCGTCTCCAATACCAGATTCTCCGATGCCTATGATTACTTGTTTGACCTGCTGGAGTCAGATATCATGCCCCTTGTTGATGTAATTTCCTGGCACCCCATGTATGGAACTTCGCCAGAATACGATCTCTACAAGGACTACTATTATGGATATCCGGCCATGGTGCAAATGATCAAGGAAACAGCTGCTGCCAACGGCTTCGTTGGCGAATATCAGGCTGACGAGTTAGGTTGGAGTACTCCAGATACCGCTATTCCAGATCAACCTTGGGTATACAGTGAGACTGTGTCCGCAAAGTACACTGCCCGAGGTATCATGATGCACTTGGGCATGGACGTCACCGCAGGATTCGGTGGAACCAGCCACATTTTGAAGTTACCTAGGATGAGAGTGATTCGCAATCTGTGCACCATCATGGCTGGCGCCGAACCCGTGAACCTGCCAATAGAAATTCAAAGCACAGCAACGAATATTGTTAGCTATACCTTCTCTCTGCCTGATGGAGACTACCTGGTTGGCTTGTGGACGGACGGCGTGGCGGTGGATGAGGACCCCGGGGTGAAGGCCAACTTAACCCTCCAGGGCTTCACCGGCCGAGACGTGACGGGCATCGATGTCCTAAACGGCTTTCAACAACCCATAATAGCAAGCAGCGAAAACGGCAACTTGACCATCCGAAACCTCATAGTTAGAGACTACCCCCTGATACTCACCGTAACCAAGATCTCAACTACTCTTTCCTGTTCAGTCTCTTCTCAAGAGATAAAACAAGACGAGTCAATCACCGTTTCTGGCTCTATCAGCCCAGCCATCGAGGGTGTAACTGTAACCTTGACCTACACAAAGCCGGATGGCACAACGTTAAACAGAACTGTAACAACAGCTTCAGACGGCTCCTTCAGTGACGCATTTGAACCAGATATGGTCGGCGTCTGGCACGTCACCGCTGGTTGGGAAGGTGACGAGGATCATCACGGATCAGAGAGTTCTATAGCTTCCTTTGTTGTGCTCACTGACTTAACTCACGAGGTTACATGGAAGGATGTTACATATCGTG
>WVZH01000183.1 GCA_011772595.1 Anaerolineales bacterium | reverse complement strand
GGTTTTGACGGCATCACCCCCCGCCTGGGTGAATTTGAAAACGCCTCCGCCGCGGAAATTCGCGAATGGGCCGCGACAATGAAAGAAAAGGGCATTCGATACGGCACCAGCGGCCTGCCCGTCGATTTTCGCAGGGATGAAGACCGATTTCAGAAAGACCTCGCGCGGCTGCCCAGGCAGGCGAGTGTTTTGAATCAATTGGGCGTGAAGCGCATAGCGACCTGGATTCCGCCCGGCCATGGTGAGCTGACGTACCTGCAAAATTTCGAGCAGCACAAAAGACGCCTCCGCGAAGTGGCGAAGGTGCTTAGAGACAACGACATCCGGCTGGGCCTGGAATTCGTTGGGCCCAGAACCTCACGGGCACGATTCCGTTTTGCCTTTATCTGCACTCAGCAGGGCATGATGGAACTGACCGAGGCAATCGGCACAGGAAACGTGGGGCTGCTGCTGGATAGCTGGCATTGGTACACCTCACATGGGACGGCCGAAGAATTGCTTGGGCTGTCGAACAAGGATGTCGTCCACGTCCACGTCAACGATGCACCGTCGGGCATCCCGGTCGATGAGCAAATCGATAACCGGCGCAGGCTGCCGGTGACCACGGGGGTGATCGACCTGAAAGGATTCATCAACGCCCTGGTGAAAATCGGTTACGACGGTCCGGTGGAGTGTGAACCTTTCGACCAAGAACTGCGCAAGGCTGAAGACAATGCAGCGCTGCAGAAGACCATCGCAGCGCTTAACCGTTTGTGGGAGCTGATTACGATTTGACCGAGCCGTGCACTCGGTGCTGCGCGGGAGCAGGCCGGTCGTTATATGGAGGATTGATGACGTTACTTTGGTAAACGCAGGCTGATTCGTCTTGCCATAATCAGATGGACAGGACCGAGTAAGCCTGATTCGAGAAGCGGGGTATCCTTCCAAGGCATACTCCAGGTAAGCGAATGAGTCATGTTTGTTTGGCAGTATCTCTTGCTTTGTGGCGATCTGGCGTCACCAACGAGGCGATTCGACCATGTATTAGCGACCTCAATTACAAGCTGATTCCTGCCGGGTTTGGCTGCGTCGGTGATATCTACTCGGAAAGGCGGCTTCCATAGGATACCGAGACTCTTGCCGTTGAGATAAACC
>WVZH01000137.1:6357-8323 GCA_011772595.1 Anaerolineales bacterium | reverse complement strand
GGATCCGAAAAGACTCTCTTAGTGAAATGCTTGTTTTGTCTCAAATGTTTTGAGGACATACACCTGGCTCCTACAGAAACAGGTAACCGCGGGAACTCATTCTCAAGGTTGGGAAGGGATTCTGTCCGACATTCTGATCGAAGCGTGCTCCAGAGACCTCTTTGAGGATCAGAGTTGCCAAGGCGCAGCCGTAACCGCTGCAAGGGTGAATCTCTGCATGTGGTAGTGCTAGCGGAGGCATGTCTGCCGCCGGGAATTCACCCAGGGGCTGTTCTTGGAGTGGTTCAGGGTCTCTGACACGAGGCTGATCTTCAAAACCCGACGTATGAGTCGGTAAGTGAAACCGGCTCAACGACGCAGGGGAGCCGTTGTCCAGATTGAATCATACCCCTATGGCCATTCGCCCAATACCTACTGGCTCATGTGAGCCGCCGATGCCTTGGCTTGCTTTCGTTCGGCCGCGATCCACGAAGCCAGAGACGCCAGACCAAACAGCCCCGCGAGACCCATGTAGGCGTCAAACCAGACTTGGGCGGCCACAGCCCAGATGCCGATTAGCGTGGCCTCAACGGAAAGAATCGCAAGGATCACTCTGAAGAGCTTGGACTTGATCGGTCTGGCCGCGCCAAACAGGGCGATAAGGTAGATAGCCGTTGGCACCTCGGCGCCGTAGAAAACCATCCGTGGATATCGCAGCCCCATGCTGAGCTGTGTAAGCGAATAGAGCAGAATCCCGCATAGCGCCACAGCTAGCCCCATCCATTGCCTCAGCCCAGTACGCTCTGAAGTGAAGTCCAGGTTCCTCCGCCAGATGTCGGCTAGCACCAGGACTGCAACCCCTGCGTACACGACCGCGCCGAAGCTTAGGATGGCGACATCCATGCCCGAGAACGCCCGTGCTACACCCAAGATAAACGCAGTCACCATCCCCAGGCTGATGGCCAGCCACGCCTTGACAAGAGCATTCACTTCCCTTGCATAGCGGTTGGGGAGGAAGAACAGGAGCATCAGAACCATAAACGCGACCACGTGTAGAGCGATCGCAAGCGGCAGCGGGATGAAATCGAGATTCACCTGGCTGATCGCCTCTAGGAGTGCATCCACATCTGTTATCGACATTGGAATCTTCCTTCTCCACCTTTCTTATCGTCATTGCTCTCAGGATCTTGCCAAGGTGGTCGCTGTGAACTCAAGATCCAGGAACAGGTGCTTCTCAAGCAGGGCATCTCTGAATTCACGGTCCTCGATACCTTCTCATCTTTCAATCCATCTCCTTCGGCGTGTGTACATGGGTCACTGGGCGATGGAGCAACTTGTTACTTACCGTTAAGTCAATGGGCTTCAAAAAAAAGAGAGCTCAAATGCGGGGAGGGGGGCTTGAAGCTGTCCATTCTGCCTCCCTTCACGCACGAACCATGGCCCACATGCTGTCCGCCATCTCCTCACCGAGAGGTTCGAGGTCGATATCTGGATCGGCCATATTCATCAACACCATGCCTTCGATCAATGCGGTAATGGCTGTGGACACAACCTCAGGGTCAAGGTCTTTTCGGATCTGGCCCTTTTCTTGGCCATCCGCCATGAGGCTGGATAGCTGGCTGATGTTTGCGGCGTAGAAACTCTTGATGCTATCTCTGAACCAGTCGATCTTGGTGATGGCCTCGTAGATGAAAAGGTATGCCTTGAACATAGAGATGGTGTCTTCAACTTTCATGAGGGCTTGAAAACCCAGGACCATCTTGCCAATCGAACCCAGCGCTCCATGAAGGGCATCCTTGAATGAAGTCAATTGTTCAACCTGCGAAGGCCAGCTTTTCTCTATCAGGTCCATGAACAGGCGGCAGGATTCCTCAAACAGCGTTTGCTTGTTATCAAAGTGGTAATAGATGGCCGGCTTGGTAAAACCAATCCGATCCGCAATGTCGGCCAGGGAGGTCCGCTCATAGCCATTGTTCATGAACAATTC
>WVZH01000137.1:0-6336 GCA_011772595.1 Anaerolineales bacterium | reverse complement strand
GAATTTACTTACCGTTAAGTAAATCATAACATGTCCCACGACCCATGTAAAGAGGCGCCGTGAAACCCGTACTCGGTTTGACTGCTCACCTTCTCTTCCTATATTCATCGATATCGGATCCTGAGCCGTTCTCACATCATTATGTTGAAGCCGTAGAAGTAAACGCAAACCAGATGTGGAGTTTAGCCTAAAGGGAGAATTCGATTAAGTATGTGACACCAATGTAGTGGTTATGTTGTATTATCAATTTGAGCGAGATGCTCACTCAAAACTTGGAAACTACAAATGAAGAGAACGCTGGCTAAATCAGTCTTGTGTATAATCATTTTACAAGGCTGCGTAGTTCCAAATTCCACAGGGATTAGAACACCGAAAGATTATCCAATCGAATTAACCCCCACACATTCATTACTTCCTATCAAGACGAGCGTCCAAAAAACATCAACCCTGGAAGCCAGCTATACCATGCTCCCCACTCAAGAATCAATTATTCCTGAGACAAAGTCTATATGTCCTGAGGAGCGCGAGGTCCCAATCTCTTCTCTCGAAATTAATCCATCATCCTATTTGATCCTCACGGATGGAAGTGATTATTACAATACTTACCATCTTTGGTATTTCTCTGGAGAAAGTCTGGAGCCAACCAAAATAACAGGGCTTAGGACAAAGATTATCCCGAGTGATTTTTCGATAAGCCCTAATGCCTTGTTTTTCTTATATGAGGCGTTGGAAGGTCCAGTATTGCATTATGAGTTGTGGATCAGAGCAATTGACAACAGCGTGCATCGAAAAGTGTTGGATATTGATGGACAAATGCATCCTCGATGGATTCGAGACACACAAATTGAACTGTGGGAAAATCCTTTAGACAGAAATTCTTGCCCCAAGCACGTCCTTAATGTAAACCCATTTACCCTAGTACCACAAGAACCGATATTAAGACCGAAATCCCAATACCCAGAATGCTATCTGGATCCTTTGATGAGTCCTGATGGATCCCTTCTTGCACATCGCGCTACAAAATGGTCGATTATCGACATTTCTACAGGTGATAGGAATTCCATATTTCGATGGCTACCTGATGATTGGGACCAAGGTTTGTCGAGTGGCTTGGAGAATATATTCCTTTGGACGGACAACGGATTTACTATTCTCATGCCCGATGAGGACAGTATTTCTTTTGTGGTTGATTTGCCAGTTGATTTGGCTTACGAAGATGAGAATCCTCTAAAGACGATACAACTACCGGAAGCAATAGTCAACGATCACATAGCATGGATATCAGATGATGGAAGCCTCATAGGCATTGATCTTGGTAGTGAGGATGAGTATGTGGAGTATAGCAGTGATCCCCCTTCTCGGTTTTTTATTTTGGATTTGCGCGAACCGGTGTTATACGAATTTTGCTTGGACAGGGCTGTTGCCGGCATTGGCCGAGGAGTACGTGGTCGAACCGCCCTTTCATCAACGGATCAACGTTTTCTAGCCTGGACTATTCATGAGCCACCCGGCTTAGGTCCTCCTCTTGAAACCATTGTGTTGAATATGAAAACTGGGGTATTTTCTAGGCTTGAGGGATTTGAGGCGCTTGGTTGGGGGGAGATCCAGCAAAGTAAGTAGCAATTGGTTCGAATTATCTACTAGATATATATGGTTCAAGATCACAATAAAAACTTGGACTCTAAAATGAAAACAGTAAACCCGAGGATCGAATAATTCATCCCATACCCCTTCAGTCTTCAATCTTTAGGAACTTATAAGCTACAAATGTCAATCAGCTTAAGTTGATCGATCCTATTGAAGCCGGAACTCTGACAGGAAATCACCCTCGTTCTGATGCCGGAGTGTACGTGCTGAACATTGATGGCGGTATGATCGTGAATGTTCCGCTCCTGCCGGGATGGAATGTTGGAGACGGCACATTGCTCGGGCATCGCGCACGGCTGAACCGAGCCATCAGCCAAAGAATGAGATGAAGCAAATGATGATAACGATGATGTTGAAACCCTAGATGGCAACGACATGCCGACCCCCTCTTTCCCCGGACTGCCCTATTGTTTCATTCGACTTTGATAATGAACTCTTGCATAGAGAATATGTTGGCGAGGATATCTAATCTAGATCTTGTCACTCGAGGCTTCTTGCTTGTATCCGATCAGGAAAGTAATCGGAAGCAGAAATCGTCTTGCACAAATGGGCAAATCAAAAACGCTCCCAGGGAGGGGCCATCATAAAAGTAGCGGGTTCTACTTACAAGATAATGACGTCACGGGCTTTTGGCCCCTTCTCGCCCTGCTCAATCGAAAATTCCACCTGTTGACCTTCCTGCAAATCTCGGAAGCCCTCCCCTTTTATTGCAGACTGGTGGACAAAGACATCATCTCCACCTTCGCGCTCGATGAAGCCATAGCCCCTGCTCCCATTGAACCACTTTACGGTTCCTCGAATTCTCTCGGACATGATTCCTTATCTCCTATTTATATGAAGGGAATAAAGTGCGTGTTCTGCCATCGGTGCCCAGGATTAATGATCCATTAGGTGCGAGCAGACGAGACTTACCTTTATTCAGCTAACCATCAGGTAGAATTATATACAGCCTTTGGTCTGTATCATAGCAGTTCTACGGTCCCTTAATATCATGCTGGGCCACAGAATAGAAACAGTGATGTTTCCGATAAGACCCAACAACCAGAAACCGATTTGCCTAAGATGTACTCCCTGCTTCGACTCAAAACGAGCCACTACCCAGCCTCGTAGAAGGCAAATAACAGTTCTTAGAGGTAAGAAACAATTACCCTTTTCATATCCGCTCATTGTCTTCCCAAAGGTCGCTTCAGCGAATAGTTTGCTGGTTTGCCATCACGCTCCTCTGGCAAGCTGTCGGGGATATGTCCCTTCTCAAGTTGATACTTGACGACCGATAATCCCTTGGTCTGCCCGCCTCAGGTGCAAGCCAGCACGTATGGCATATATCAAACCCGTGATTGCAGCATGCACGGCCATTGCCACGAGCGCGTAAAATGGCCGACTAATGATGACTCCCAGCAGCATGTAGATGGAGTATATATTGCGCCGACCGTCAAAGCGACGGAAACGACGGTCGAACGGAGCGTAGTCGGCCAGTGCGATGCCCATCACCTGGCGAAACTGCATGGAAACGTGGCGAGCGAAGGAATCGCATAGCAGCATCGTAAAACCGACCGCTAGCACAGCCAGCGACGGCCACAACCTGTAGGTCGCCCAAGTGTAGGTGATGTACCACGACTGTTCATAGAGGAGATCGAAAGAGTGCTCCAATTGCCCTAACTGGGTCACAAGTGCCTTGGCTCGTGCCAGCTTACCATCCACACCGTCCAGGATGTTGACCACGAAGGCCAAAAGCACTGCCGGCCACATCAAACCCAGGAGGAAAAGGCCACTGACACCAAAGGCCACCAGGATGGTGATCACCGTCATCTGGTTGGGCGTGATAGGCCTATCGGCCAGGTGGAGGGTGATCCAGTTCTCTAGGGGGCGATTAAAATACCAGGCCAGTATATCTAACGTGCGTTTCTGGGCACCAGTTACCAGGGCGTGCTTGCACTTTCTGGCATCCGCAGCCGACGTTACCGCATACCAGAAGGGCTCCACATGCCGCCGCACCTCCGCCACGTAGATGTCTGATTGCAGAGTGTTCACGCCTTTCACCTCTGTCAGGCGCATCAGGCCTGCCGGCCAGGGCAGATCATCTGCATCGGCGGCTAACCTCTCTTGATCGGCTCGAGTCAGAAAAGTGGCGCCGGCATACCCCTCCTCCGACAACGGACTACCAGACTTTACATCACCCAATAAAGCAGTCGTACCAGCCACAACCAGTTTCTCCAACAAGGCTCCCTCGATCACATAATGAGCCTCGATAATGAGTAAGTTGTCGTCAGTTGCCTCGAGACACGCTTTTAGAGGGAAGTCGGCTTCACGCGACGCTGTAAGATAGCTCACCTGCACGCCCAGCGAAGTGAGATCACCAATGGCTGATTCAACGAGCTTTCGATCCTGGGGACAAATGATCACGATTGCGTATCGCCAGTTGTGCATTCGCAGAACTTGCAACTGGCGGCGAATGAGAGGCACACCACAAACCGGTCGAAGGGCCAACAGATTGCATCCCGCTCTACGATGGGCTAATATCACTACTTGCATAACCATCCCTCTTCTCGGGATCCATTAACGCTCGATGACGCAACGCCGCACGAGTGAAGTGCAAGTCGTCCTGGGTATCCACGTCCATCCAGAATGCCCCCGAAACGTCGCAAGTGCCCAGGCGATCGCCACGGGCGATCATCCACTGTATGGTTTTGGTGATGGAACAAAGGTCATTTTGCAGACATGTTGAAATGTGGTGGAAAATGCGTGGGGTAAAGAGGAAAACGCCGGTATCAATGGCGTTCAAACGCACCAATTCCTTGCTGATGTATACGACAGAGCCTTTCTTATCCACCCACACCTTCGTCGCGTCATTGATTTGAGGCGGTGCATGGGCTTGTCGATCCACACAGAGCAAGTGGCCGCGTCCGGCGCAGGCGAGTAGGCGTTTCAGAATGATATCGGAGATCACGTGATCGGCCATCGAAACGACAAAGGGTTCATTTTGGACAAACGGCTGGCTGGCCAGGATTGAGGTTGCGTTTCCCCGCCAGTAATATGGGTTGGCCAGATATTGGATACTAATTCCGTACCGGCTTCCATCGCCCAGGTAGTGATGAAGCAAGTGGCCCTTGTATCCCCCCACAACGCCCAACCTGGTAAAACCAGCCTGAACGAAGGCTTCGATAGTATAGTCAATCAGAGATTGTCCCAGCAGGGACACAAGCGGTTTGGGAAGCTCTCGCGTCAAGGACTTCAACCGTGTGCCAGCTCCTGCGGCAAGTATCACACCTTTCATCCTCTCTCCTCTTACTATTTGCAAGGCACACAACAAAAGCCGAGCTTGTAGCCCGGCTTCCTAAACCAACGAAGGGTCTCTGCATTAGGTAGTTGTCTGCTCAATCGCTGTTGAGCAGGTTTTAGCTTTTCAATGCGGCGTGTCCGACGGCCTCGCCTTAATGACCTTTCTGCCTCGCGTTATGAGGTTAGCTGACCGGCTTGAGAGGAAAGACTCTCCAGCTTGTCGCACTGAGATTTCCCCCACAAATTGTTTCCCCTGTTCCCTTGTTGAGGATTCGCCTGGGCTCGGCGATGTATGTAGTCCTGGATTCGCTTCGACTGCCGGTTAACTAATATTCAACCATATTCTCTGAACTCTGTAAATCCATAGATATTGCAACGGAGGATTCAAATCATTACCCAAGGCATATTCTGTAAGGTAAGGTACGACAATTGCCCCAAGTTATTTATCCAATAAGGACGGACAGAGACGCCGTTGTGGCGGGGTACTCTCCTTGGAGAACTATCATCGACTAAGGTTGGGCATAAGGGCATAGATTGGTTCTGGCCGAGCAGGGCATAAAAAGGTTGGAGTTGGCAAGTTTGGGAAGTACAAACGTGGTGTGGGATTTACATCAACATCCACCTTTGCAATTGTAAACATTTAGCTACAATCGAGTGAGTTTGGAGGAACAGATGCGTGCTATCTATGTGGATAAGAAAATCCCGCGAATGCTGGCGGTCAAGGCCTTGCGGCCGCTTTGGCCGAGTGTGGTCTGGAGTCCATTTTCACCGGTCAACGTGGTTGATTTGCCAGAGCCACCATTGCCCGGACCGAGGGGGCTTCGAGTGCGCAATAACCAATGTGGGGTTTGCGCTACCGATCTTTTACTTCTCTTTGTCCAGGTCAACCCAGCCGTCGCTCCGGCCGCGCTGCCGGGAAGCACTCGATTCTACCTTGGCCATGAAGTTGTGGGCGAGGTGGTGGAACTCGGTCCAAAGGTGACCCGCTTCAAGGTGGGCGATCGTGTAGTAATGGAATCTCGTTTTACAGGTCTCAACTGCCACACGCAGGAAATCGCGCCACCGTGTCCGTACTGTGCTCAAGGTCAAACCCGACTTTGTGAAAACGCTTCGCTTGGTCGGGTATTTGACGGGGTGGGCGGTGGGTGGGGGGACGGTTATACAGCGCATGAGACCGAAGTATGGCCTGTGCCAGACGACATCAACGACGATCAAGCCTCTCTTATAGAGCCAATGGCGGTAGCGCTCCATGGTGTGCTGCGCCGGCCGCCGTCGGCAGGCGAGCAGGTTTTCTTCAACTTCTCTGGCAACAACTTCACTTACCACCGTTATGTGGGTCCAAATCGAGGCATCGTTGAGATTTGTATTAACGGGACTCAGCCCGAAAACTGCACGGACGTCGATAACTAC
>WVZH01000569.1 GCA_011772595.1 Anaerolineales bacterium | reverse complement strand
CTGCCGTTGCAAGGGGGAAGATTGCGAAGACTTTGACGAGGATCGCGATACCGGATGTAAGACCGGAGAGAATGGCCCATCTCCATGTGTGTTCTTCAGCCCACTGATAGAACGAATATGCGGCGAGCATGATCCACATAACCATCAGCGGTTCGGGAAGGAAAGCACGGCTGCCTGTGAAACCAAAGGGGACGATGAGGTAGAACGCCAGACTAACGATCGCCCCATCGTCAGATGTTAGCCGGCGGGCAAGGGTGTAGAGCGCGATGCCACCGATCATCCAGAAAGTAATGGCATAGAGGCGTGCAATCCAAAGGTGTTCGCCACCGATAAGTCTATATGTGTAGGCGACAAGCGTTTCAAAGATTTTTGGTTCCAGGGTTTGAAATTGTTTCCCCAAACTAATGGCGCTGCTCCTGAGCTCGGGATTTGTGTCAGGGAGCATGGTGAAGTACATGCCACGAGTGATGGAGGCCGCTCTCAGCTGCCGCCATGGGTGGAAATCCAATGGTTCATCTGTGAGGTCAACGAGCCGTAACCCTAATCCGACACCGAACAGGATGAGAAGTGTGATGGCGAGAAGGATTTTGGATCTTCCGAAGAATGGCGAAAGAATTGTGGATGGCGGGGTCATGGAACTGGACGTATCCATTTGCAAGCCTCCCTGCCTATACGTTGTATGAGGACATTCCTTTATCACCCCTTGGGGGGATATATACCATGACCATCTTGCAAAGTATGGACCGATTGCCTAACGAATGTGGTTTGACATCCCCTCTATAATACACCCCAAATTGTCCGAGCTGATCATTTGTTGGGCAGATAGGAGAGAAAAGGATAAGCACGTATCGCCTATTTCATTTGGAATGCGATGGTACGGGGTAGACGCGGATAGCGTCTAGCAGCTAGCTAGGGTGGGTGAGGTTGTTTAAGTTGACGGCTGCCAGGATTACCTTCCCAGGTGTTCCCAATGAAAGGTCTAGGTAGGACCGGTTAGATGTTACCCCTTGAGCATCCAATTGGGGAGTACGTCTATATCGAGTGCGTCGCGCTGTCCGGAAAGGAAGCGCCAATGGCCGACGGCGGCGATCATGGCGGCGTTATCCGTGCATAGGGCTAGGGGCGGAACTCGAACCGGCAGTTTTGCCCGCAGCTGAAATGCCTGACGCAGGGCGTGGTTTGCGGAGACGCCGCCTGCGACGAGAATCTCCCGAGCCTGATAGTCCTCTGCGGCTGCTAATGTCTTACCGACCAGCACATCGACGACCGCCGCTTGAAACGACGCCGCCAGGTCGGAAATAGGGAGTCCTGGACGTGGCGCCTCCACTCCCGCTTCGATTTCCGGCTGACGCTCCCGCACTTCGCGCAGTACGGCAGTCTTTAAACCGCTGAAAGAGAAATTCCAGGTACCTTCCAACCAGGCGCGCGGAAAGTTGAACGCAGTTGGATCTCCACTCTCGGCTGCTTGTTCGATAGCTGGTCCCCCAGGGTAGGCAAGACCCAGTAAGCGGGCGACTTTATCGAAGGCCTCTCCCGCGGCGTCGTCGAGCGTGCCCCCTAAGCGCTCGTAGACCAGGTGATCCTTCATCAATACGAGTTCTGTGTGGCCTCCAGAGACGATCAACCCTAGGAGCGGGAAGTTTGGTTCAGCTTCGTCTTCCACCAACCAGATTGAATAAAGGTGGGCTTCTAAGTGATTGATCCCCAGGATAGGTATCCCTGATCCGAGGGCTAATCCCTTTGCCATGTTCATACCGACGACGAGCGATCCTGCCAGCCCTGGTCCGCGCGTCACGGCGATGGCATCCACTGCCTCAAGTGCGACGTGGGCTTGCGACAGGGCGGTGGCGACAACCTGATGAATGGTCTCGATGTGGGCTCGTGAAGCCATCTCTGGAAACACACCCCCATATTGGGCATGCATCGCCGCCTGGGAAGCTACCACATTGGATATGATGTATCTCCCATTCTCGACCACCGCAGCCGCTGTTTCATCACACGATGTTTCTATACCCAGTATTCGGGTTTCTTGACTCACGGTCGTCTCACCTTTTCCTATCGGGGAATTAGGCACTCTTGTACTCAGACACCCACGATTTCCAAGGTTCCATGGTGCCTAAGTGCCCAGGTGCCTAAACACCCGGCATTTTCAACACGAGATCCTTCGGATAATCAGCTAGAATTTCCGTTTCACCGTCTGGTCGCACTAAAATTGTGTCCTCGAGCCTCACGCCGAACCCCCGCTCAGGGTAGTAAAGACCCGGCTCGTGTGTGATGACCGAGCCTGGCAGCAATCGATCCTGATTGCTCTCTGCTTGGCTAAAGCTCGGACCCTCTTGAACGGCGAGGCCGACGCCATGTCCTAAGGAGTGTACGTAGCCTTCAACCGTTTGCCGGTCGGTGAGTATCGTTGGATGACCTCGATTTTCGAAAAGCTCGCATGTCATCACCTGGTATTCCCGACAAGGCGTGTCCGGTTTCATCGCCGCCAGCACGCTATCGTATACGTCATACACATCTTGATACGCAGCTTGGACATCATCGGGTGCATAACCCAGACACCAGGTGCGCGTAAAGTCGAAGTAGTATCCACCGCCAGCTTCGGTGGGAAAGATATCGAACATGATCGTTTGTCCGACCGGGATGGGGTCCGTGTCGATACCTGCACTGTGCGGTACTCCTGCATCGCGCCCGATGGCAAAAATGGAACCCCTCGGATTATCTGCACCACGCATGGCCAACCACAAATTGATGCGCCGTTTGACCTCACCGATAGTGAGCACCTCTCCTCCGCGATCGACCAGCACGCCATCCTTTACCTGGTGCGACGTCAGGAAGCCGGCGACGTCATCAACCACGGAGGTGGTGATCTGACCCAATCGACGAATACGTTCGATTTCCGCTTCGTCTTTGGTTGCGCGCGCGCGAGCGAGCACCGAGTTATTGCTGCTCTCACCCACGATCTCCGCATCGGGCGCGAGCTCTTCCAACATACGGAGAGCGGCAAAGTACTGGCCAGTCTCGACTTTGCCGTAGATTCCGACACGCCCTGAGACATCATATTCTTCGAACATACGCTGAAGCTCCAGCGCGGCCGTGCGCACATGGTCGCCGCCCGCTTGTTCTAGCAGCTTGACAGGGTCATACTCGTTCCGATTCTTCGTTTGCAAACCGGTGGCCGCGGCCTCATCGCGTTCCGTGGCGAGATGAAATAGTACGGGTGATTGCCCTTGTTTCTTGATCAGATATGCGCGGGTCATGTGCCTGAGGCCCGTAAAGTAGACCATCGTGGGGTTGTGAGAGGAGGGGCCGGCAACAAGCAGTGCGTCGAGTTTGGCGTCGGTCATGAGGGTGTCGATATCTTCTTTCATGAACGTGATCTCCAAGCAGTAAGAGCCAGGTTACAGGGATTAGGGATCAGAAAGTCGTCTCGCAGATGGGTGGGCACCAAGGCACTCGGGCGCCGGGGCACTAAGGAATCTTAGAGCCTTGGTGCCTGAGTACCTAAGTGCCTAAGTGCCCATTAACCTAATCCCT
>WVZH01000510.1 GCA_011772595.1 Anaerolineales bacterium | reverse complement strand
TTGACACCACCCCCGTTTTAACAGAAAATGAACTCACAGTACCCAGGTACCATTTCTTGAGGTTCCCAGGGGAGGATAGAGATGAGGAAATTCCATATACTTACACCACTTCTTGTAGTCGGCTTGCTCCTCATATTCACCCTCCCAGTCGGAGCCCAATGCCAGGAGGGCGACCCCGACTGCCCCATCGAACCACCACAATCTCAAGAGATCGATACGGATTCCAACGCTGGAGACGCGCTTCAGGGTGAAGTTGTCACTCCTGGTGCCCTGACACCGATCGAAGCAGTCCCTCCACCTGTCTTCATCGCGCCAGCTCCTTTTTCAACAGACACGGAGACGCCACCTGAGTTCGAGACCCTCCCTGTGGACATGCGCTATCAAGATCCCTCCGATGTCTCTTGCGGCGTGCAGGCGTTAGGCATGGCCATGGGTGGCCTGGGTGGACCAGCACCCTCATCAAATGCTCTCCTGGGGTTCTTGCAGGGTGAGGGCATGATGTACGACTTCGGCACCGGTGTGGAGGAGCTAGCTCACGCCGCCCAATCCTTCGGCTACAAGGGATCGGTTCCTTTTCACGATTGGTCGTTTAAACAGCTGCGGGGTGAATTAGCGGAAGGGCGACCTGTGGTGGTCTCCTTAGGAGCCAACGGCGAAGACTTGCCTGGCCACTTCGTTACGGTCACAGGAATCTCACCGGACGGCAAGTGGGTCACCTACAACGATCCAACCCTGGGCAAACAGGTCGTGAGTGCAGAGGAATTCAACGCGCTCTGGGGTCTGCAAGGGAACAGCGGTGTGGCAGTACGCAAGGAACCGTCCGCAGGAACATCCGACGCTACGCCTTGGGTTGCAATGGCCGCAGGTTTGATGGCGGTCATTTCGACGACACCGCTAGCGCTACGGCGTAAGGGGACGGGGGGACGATTGATCAGAGCGGGGAGTGCAGGAGGCTCCAGCAGACCACCCTATCCGGCTCCTCCAGGTTACCGTTGGCAGCGATCCATTGTTCCCAAGTATGAAACTCGCCAGGTTCGGGACGGCTGGACTTATATACCACGTCGAATACCTAAGATCGAACGGCAGCACGTACAAGTTGGGTATACGACCGTTCGTAGTAGGATCCCGCGTTATAAGAGCGTCCGGGTACAGGATGGATGGACGTACAGTACGGAGCGGGTGCCCAGATATCGGTCTGTGCGTTATGTGCGCTATTACCGTACAACGAGAGAGCGGAGACCACGATATCGCTATTATCGTGGCCGCCGCTATTTCACCGGATACAGCTACGTCACTCGCCGGACACCCGTATACGGTACACGGCGGGTACAAGCTGGGTGGTCGACGGTCACTAAACGAGTGCCGCGCATGGTGACCAAGCGAGTCTTCGACGGGTATGACATAAAAGAAACACGCCTCCCGAAGTACGAATGGCAGAATGTGCAAGTCGGGTACACCACAACCACCGAACGTATTCCACGTATGGTGCAAAAGCAAGTTCAGGTTGGAACAGAGGTGAAGTGGGTCCTTAAACGCTCACACACAGCCTTATCACCACCTCGGAAACCAGCTACCCTGGTGGAACATGGAAAGGCCCGCCCGGCAAGTTGGGGAGGAGGTACCGCAGGAGGAATAGGCGCAGGCATAGCAGTCGTGAGGCCTGATCTTATCAGAGCCGTAATGCGCGGCGCTCCTGTTCAGGCGAACAATCTTTGGAATGCAATGCGATACGCCCCCCGCACAACCATCCCCCCTCAATCGCTTGCGGGGCAATTGGCTGAGGCACGTTATCTCAGCTGGGGTAATCGCATCAAAACCTTTGTGAGAACGGGTCATTGGATTGACGACGCCGATGATGTCTATCACGCATTCACCGGTCATGGTGGGCGCGCCCCAAGAATTGACTTCACCCTCAGACCTCTTCGAAGTCGGAATCCGATCGAACTACTCAAAGGCTTATCCCGGGGTCAATCCATCTGGGATGATGCCGGAGCGGCGGTTTCATCGAAAACAGGCAATAGCGCATTTAGAAAATTGGTCCACTATTTCCGAGAGCCACCTCCGCAGGGGACTTCTTTATGGCAAAGAACCCTTAATAAAATCTTAGGCAATCGCAATGCACCGGTCGGTCCTAGATTAGCGGCGACGACGGATGATGTACTGGCGACGGTGGATGACCTACTCGACGATGCCGGAAAGCTATTCACACGAGCGAATCAGTACAACATGGAAGTTGATGATTTCCGTGCGGTGCTTGAGCGCATGCGAGCGAATACGACCTCAGTTGGCAATCAATCAGCACTGGTTCGCGCCGTAGCGCCAAGAAACAGCATCTTGAGCAAGCTGAACCCCCGCAATATCGCCTCTCTGGGTGGATATCTCAAGACGGGCGCGCTTGGCGCCGGAATATCCGGCGTTTTCTCCGGTATTGCAAACTACGCCGAATATAAGGCAGGCAACATAAGCGGATCTCGCGCTATTGGAAACACAGTTGCCGATGCAATTGGCGGTGGAGCCTCCGCAGTGGCCGGCATGTACGTCGGCGGCGCAATAGGCAGTCTTATCCCCATACCGATTGTGGGCACAGCAGTTGGCATGGCCGTCGGATTTGCGGCTGGTTATCTCGTTGGAACTGCGTACGATAAATACTTAAAGGAACCCGTGTCAAATGCCCTCACAACGGCCACAGAGGCCATCGGTAATGCAGCTCATGCGGTTAGCAATGCGGTTGGGGCCGCAGCTCGTTCTGTAAGCAGTACGATCAGTAACGCAGCGACCACCGTATCCAACGCGGTCTCAAATACCGTAAGCAACGTGTCCAATGCGGTTAGCGGGTTCTTTGGCAGTATTTTCGGTGGAGGAGGCTAGGCTTGCAGGTAAAATGTAGGCCGAGCGAGTTTCTAGAAACGAGAATTTAGCTGTCCTAATTCGATCAGTCGAATTTCAGGCGGAAGTGCTCGCAAGCCAAGCTTCGCCTCGTTGGTCTGATCGAACACCAATAAGGGAAAAGTTCCGATGTCTTACCTGCTCTATGGCTTGGCCGGGTTGGCAGGCGGCGCCCTAGCGATCTACCTGCGTCGGCGTGCGGCTCGCCGGAAGGCCCCACCGAGCACCATGGCCTGCATTCAGATTATCCTGGACAAGATAGCGGAATCACCCTATGTGGGTTCTCTTGAGGAAGCGTATTTCCGACTCAAGCCAGCCGAAGCGTTAGCGATCGTTAAATTAACCAAGTTGCTGGATGGAAATCCCAGCTTATTGGATGGTGTACGTAAACATCACGCCTTGCCCATCCAGGAATCACAGACAAGGGATGGCTTCTTCGAGCAATTCACTTATCAAAGACAAGCCGGACCTCCACTACGCTCTCCTGCACCAGGAACATGGCGCTTTGACCGCGAGCTATACGATATTCCGATTACGGTCGAGATAATCGAGCTGTTCAAGGAGCTGGACGTCCCCATCAAGGACAG
>WVZH01000002.1:22681-41023 GCA_011772595.1 Anaerolineales bacterium | reverse complement strand
CCGGCCTGCTGTAAAGATACAATCTCCGGTGGACCGACGGCCGGGCATGGGAGCCCGGCCTGCTGTAAAGATACAATCTCCTGTGGACCGACGGCCGGGCATGGGAGCCCGGCCTGCTGTGAACTTAGAATCTCCAAAATGTCACTGAAGCGCACTCACCGCAGGCCCGGAAAGCCTTGAGCCATGAGCCCGATCACTGATGGTCGGGCGGTTTTGTTCGAAGTTCGGATGTGGAGCGTGATTAACATGGGAGATTGATTGCCACTCACGTTTAACGCTGGACCCAATCCTCAACCCCCTTTGCCATCAGGAGGAGCCAAAAGCGGTTACCGGCATCCTGGAGGGAAGCAGCTGCTTCCCAGAATTTGAGTACCGCCGGAACTTTGTAGAGTTGATTGCCCGTGTCGCAAAAGAGCTCGACGTTATCGAGAGCTTCGGTCCATGCCTCACCGCTACGGAGCACGAGATCGTGGATCACCTGCGCGTCTTCAGGAGGGCTGATAGATCGGACGGTCTCCATGATGCCCTTCATGCTCTCGTTGTCGGCAGCCAGCCGGCCATCACAGAGGACGACGTCATTCCCTTCTTCGGAAGCCTTTAAAATCTCCCCATCCTGTTGTAATAAGAATCCAGCTTCTACGAGGAGCGGTTGCATTTCGTTCGCGTACTCAACTAAATCCCGAAGATCGCTGTCAGCGGGCAACGCTGATGGCGGGTTTGCTGGGGGCTGAGGGGTTGGGAAGGGTGTGGCCGTCGGCAGTGGGGTTGGAATCGGGGTATCCGTCGAGATTTCTGGGAGGGGTTCTACTTGTCGTGCTCCTGCGCATGCAATACTCGCCAGGATTGTTGTGCCCAACAGGGTAAGGAAGCGTGCTTTCATGGGGTCGTTCTCCAGGTTCTCGGTCAAATCCTGATCATGATCATACAACTTCCATAGGGGAGGGCAATGCCGTACTTTTACCCTAGGGGTGACGATAGATATTTGGTCCGTTGGAGGACTATCAATGCCGGAAAACAGCCCCAATGCCTTATTGCGGGGGAGTATAAGACCGACCTACAATTCACAAGAATCATTGGGCAGGCATGTAGGAGAGGAAAATGAGCGTTCGTCGACGATCCGGTGTGGTGCATCTCCGTGGAGACATTCTTGGCGCATTCATGCTCTTGGCGATGATTTTAACGGCTTGCAGTATGCCTTTGTCACTCTTCGCCACGGAAACACCAACTCCCACGTCGACATCGACGGCCACTTTCACGCCCACCAACACGCGCACACCCACACCCACTCCCACTTTCACGTCCACACCCACGGAGACCTCAACACCGACCATCACGCCAACCCCAACGATCACGCCAACCCCCACCATCACTCCGACGCCCACATTTGACTATCCGGATGTCACGGTGAAGGTGCAATCCCACTGTCGCTACGGCCCCAACGTGGCCTACCTGCACGCCGGCGATTTTTATCCAGGTGATCACGGTGTTCTATGGAATCGTAATCGCGATGGAAGTTGGCTCTGGGTGAGTTGGGACAAGCAGCATTGGGCTTGTTGGATATCGGCCTCGGTTGTGGAGGTAGATGGGGACATCTTCTCGGTGGTGGAGTATTACCATCCGTTACCAAAATCGTCGCTGTATGATGCTCCTAATAGGGCCTGGGGGGAGCGGAAGGGGGATCAGGTGACGCTCTATTGGAAGCCGGTACGGATGACAGAGGACGACGATCGCGGGTACATGGTTATGGCGCAAGTCTGCCTGCATGGGTACCTTGTCGATGTCGTATACCATTCGGACACCACGTCCTTGACGTTGACGGATGAACAAACCTGTTCCCGCCCTTCCAACGGAGTGGTGTATGCTGTCGAAAAACATGGCTACACCAAACCAACGACGATCCGGTGGCCATGATTTCTGACGAAGTTTCTTCTGAATTTGGAGTCCGCAAGATCAGCCTCCAGCCTCTTCTTCTCCGTCGAGGATAACCCCGGGCAGGGCTTGTGGACTTCATACATTTACCTGTGTGCTAGGGGAAAGTAGAGGAAAACTTCTAGGTTGGTCTGTGCTCTTCTGGAGTGTACCTTCGAAGCACGTATCAATCCCGTGATCGGAAGTACCTCTCATCCGCAGCGTTTAGATCCGCATACACCCCGCGATATTTGGGTGGAAGCAGGGCCGCCATTTTGTACATGACCGCGTCGATCATATCTCGGCGGACCCGGCTGGTAACCTTTTCCTGACCTGGATCCAAATAAAAGGGTTCGCCGACAACGATGTGAAAATCCGTCTTGCGTAATCGGCGCAGGTTGGCGTCGAAGTGTTCGTTACCGTAAAAGACAAGGGGCTGCACGGGCGCTCCACTGTGTAATGCCAGCAGCACCGCGCCAGGGTGGGCGCGCTGCAACCTGCCATGGTGACTGCGGGTCCCCTCGGGTGCCATCGCGAGGATGGTTCCTTGCGCTAATCTCTCGAGTGCGATGCGCAATGCAGAGATATCTGCTTCACCGCGGTGCAAAGGAATCGTGCCGCAGACGCTTAGTAACCAACGTAGGAAGGGATTTTCCCAGCGATATTCGGCCGCGAATCCGGTTATCGGTCGGGGTTGCAGGCGGGTGTATAAGACCGGGATTTCCACCAGATTGATGTGGTTGGTGACCAAAATAAGTGGTCCTTGAGCTGGCACCTTGACGAGTTGCGCATCGTCGATGCGGCAAAGCACATTGGTCAGAGCTCTAAATGAAGCGATCACCAACCGTCTACTGAGATTCACGTTCCGCTTCCTTTGAACATGCAAATGACATCCAGTTCGTGCGGTAGCAACTCGATCTCAAGGCGCTGCCCGTCGATGCAGAGAATTTCACCATCCGTCTGAGCGGGTAAGGCACCCTCAATGGCGGCGATCGTGATCTTTGCTGCTTTCCCTGTCGTGATCTCAGGTTGAGTGCTTTGTGAGCCTCGGAGGAAGTGGGGGATCAGACCGAAGATACGCCTTCGGCTTACCTGATGCGCAATGCAAAGGTCGAACAAGCCGTCATCGGCTTCCGCTTGCGGTGCCATCCAGAAGCCGCCCCCCAATCTGCGCCCATTCATGATGGAGATCATCAACGAGGGTTGTGTAAGGGAGTGGCCATCATAGGTAACGGTAGAGACGGGCGCCTCGTGGTAGAGGAAGATGGTCTTGAGTACGGCGACGAGGAAGCTGAAAAATCCCCCCCAGCGTGGTAACTTGGCGGCCTCGATGGTTCCGATCGCATCGAAGCCCACGCCGACACAGTTGCCGAAGTACCGTCCCTGAGGGAAGAGCCCCCCGTATACACGGCCGATATCGATCCGCCGCCTATGACCTTCCGCCAAAACCCTCGCAGCAAGCTCGAGATCGATAGGTACATTAACAGTGTGCGCAAAGTCGTTGCCCCGACCAACGCTGAGAATGCCCAATGCACAATCGTGCATCCCTTCTGCCTTGGCTTCCTGGAGACCATTGATCACCTCGTTCGAGGTGCCGTCTCCGCCTGCTGCGACGACCACTTCATATCCTGATAGCGCAGCCTGCTCAGCGAGCTTGATGGCATGGCCTGGATACTCACTCTGTACAATGTCGAAATCCAAAGCTTGGACACGGAGCGTATTTTCGATCTGGTGTATGGAACGCGCCCCAGCACCGCTACCTGCGGTGGGGTTGAGGATGACCTTGTGTTTCTTCATCTGCGCTCCGACCCGCATCCAGAGGTGGACACGGACCAAAGAGCCCAGCACGACCCTTACCCCTTATCGCCGCGGACGAGCAGGATCGATCGGTGTCTGGATACAGGTACTAGAATTATACATGTCTACACCGTCAGTCTCGCCGCGGCTAGTTACCGGGCCAGCGAATCTTTACCGCTGTGCTATATCCCTTCTTATTGAAGACGCGCAATTGTCCGTAAGAATCCCCTGAGCAGCCGTCCTTGTCGATGATTATTATGGAAGTGTTGGTGGTGTTGTAATACACATCGACAAGGTATCTTCCAGTGCACACCCTGGCTTCGATCAGATAACCAAGGTCTATCGCTGGAGGGGCGGCATTCCAGCTCACGGTGACATTGTCGCCGCTGCGGTTCGCTCTGACACCCGTTGGAGCAGGGACGTCGGGATTAACGTACAGTGGTGGATAAACTACAGGCACACTGTCGATCTCGACGGAGGCTGTTACGGTTGACGCGGCGACCCAACAATTCCAAACTGTGTCGTGTGGTTGGACATACAGCCATGTCCCCGCATAATTGCGCCCATTGAGTTGTGCGGTGTCGCCTTCTGATAAACCCCAGGCGTACAAGTAGGCTTTATCCGGTCCATAACGGCAGTTCACTTGCCCGTCGGCGGTGACGATCGGTGTTTCTTCCGTTGGTGTGACCGTGGCGCTCGGTGTGCTGGTTGAGGTTGGCGTGTCCGTCGAGGTTGGGGTGATGGTTGGTGTTGAGGTTTCCGTGGGTGTTGGCGTGAGTGTGTGGGTAGATGTGGAGGTTGGAGTATGGGTGATGGTTGGGGTGAATGTCTCAGTTGGCGGGACGGGCGTTGGTGTGGGAGGAGGCGTGGCAGTGGCACAGCCAACCAAGAAGAGAATGGGCAATGCGGCTAAAATGGAAGAGAACTTCATCGAAACCTCCACGGGATCAATCCGCTCCAGTATTGCTTCGATCTGCATCAGGTCCACCCGACAGAACTACACGAGAGATTCACGGAGTTTCGTCGGGTGGTTCTCGGCCCGATCGTATGACGCGAGTCCCAGTCTTATCACCGACTGGGAAGAAGAGCGGGTCGGATTAGGGTAGGACTGTAGATCAACTTCTCGCTCTTCGCAAGCCCGTTTTCGATGGGTGTTCCCTTCGCGACTCGAGATCTGATGCCTTTTCTGATCTCACAGGATTGTGAGAAAACAGTCTTGATTCTACTCCCTAGTAGACCTCGTGTACTTGGGGCATAATGACCATATCCATTGATACGCATGCTGGGCCGTGAAGTGCAGATCCACAAGAGAACCTCAGTTGCATCGTTTTTCTTTCAGATGCAATGAGAACTGCAAGAAGAACTCAACCGGGTGCGCAATGATCCCACCAGATTTCACCCACCTCTGTGTACACTCTCATTTCTCATTGATGAGAGCAACTGCCAGCGTTGATGCACTGGTCGATCGCGCCTCAGCTGATGGTTTCACCTCGCTGGCGTTGACGGACAGGAACGGGCTCTATGGGGCCGTCTCCTTTTCGAAGCGTTGTCACACGGACGGGATCAAACCAATCCTGGGAGTCACTTTCAATGTCACTTCACCGGGACTTGTGCAGTCAGTAGAGGAGGGTGGGCGCGGTCAAGTGACGCTCTTGGCGACGGATTCATCAGGATATCGCTCGCTTTGCCGGCTTTCATCCGCCTTGCTGGGGGATCCCAGGCGGGTCTCTCAGAAGGATGCTGCAATCACGTGGGACGAGCTTCGTGTCAATCGAGACGGTCTGCTCTGCTTAGAAGGTGGAAGGCGTGGTTATCTAGAAGCCTTCCTTCGGGCGGAGGATGAAGAATCAGCGAAGCGCTATCTCGCCTCGCTGGTGGGGCTTTTCCAGGAGAATTGCTACTTGAGTCTTGAAATCCATGGCTCCTCTAACCACGACGTGCCCGAGCGTATCGTCGCGCTTGGAAGGCAGTTTGGCCTACCAACTGTAGCCGTCCAACCCGTGTATAGCCTCCGTCCGGAAGAAGGGGAGAAGTTGAAGCTGCTCGCAGCGATCGACCACAATTGTAGTATCGATAACGTCCCGATCTGGGCATTGCCCAACGGCGGTAAACCCGATGTGGATTTGCACTGGCTCAGCCCGGGGGAAATGGTTGATCGATTCGCGGGCTTCCCGGATGCGCTGGAACGGGTAGGTGAGATCGTCCAACGCTGTGAACCCACTCTACCTGGTGGAGATCCTATCTGGCCCGCGGTTGAATTGCCGGATGACAAATCACCAGAACAGACGCTCGTGGCTAGAACTCATCTTGGACTGGGTGAGAAATATGGAACAGACATATCGGAGGCCATACAGGGAAGAGTGGACCATGAATTGGAACGGATCAATGCGCAAGGATTTGCACCTCTGTTTCTTGTCGTTGCGGACATCGTTCGTTTCGCACGCGAGGCTGAGATTCCAGTCAGTACACGCGGCAGCGTTGCAAACTCCTTGGTCGCCTTCTGTCTTGGCATCACGTCCGTAGATCCTTTTGAGAACGATCTGCTATTTGAGAGGTTCCTGAATCCGGCCCGCAAAGATCTGCCTGATATTGACTTGGATTTTTGCAGTAGGAGGAGAGACGAAGTTCTCAACTATGCTCGTGAGACTCATGGTGAGGATCGCACGGCGCTTGTGGCCACGATCAACACCATGCAGCCCAAGTCGGCCGTGCGTGAGACAGCGAAAGCGTACGGTTTTCCTGAATCGAAGATCAAGCGCTTGACTGCTCGGCTACCCCGCAGATGGCATCCGGATCCGAGGCGACGTGATCGACGTTCGTTAGAGGACTTCCTGCGAGAACTGGACGATCCCTTGGAGCGAGCCGTTGTACAAGCAGGTCATGGAATTGTCGGGCAACCTCGCCACTTGAGTGTGCATCCGGGTGGCGTGGTCTTCACCCCGGGGCCCTTGACGGATCACGTTCCTTTCCAATGGGCGCCAAAAGGTTTCTTGATCACACAATTCGATCATGAAGACCTTGAGGCGATTGGGTTGCCGAAGCTCGATTTGCTAGGCATCCGTGCGCTCACGGTGCTCTCAGATGCAAGTGATCTGGTCCGAAAGCACCATGATATCGACATTCAGCTTGAGAGGATTCCACTTCTCGATGCGCCAACTGGAGAACTGCTTTCGTCGGGTGAGACGATAGGTGTGTTCCAATGCGAATCGGAGGGCGCGCAGCGAACCTTGCGACAATTACAGGCACAATCCGTACAAGATCTGGCAGTGGCAAATGCGTTCTTCAAACCAGGCCCGGCTACCGGTGGTATGGCGCGTGCATTCGTACGCCGGTATCGTGGTGAGGAGGAAGTTACCTATCTACATCCATCCCTGGAACCGATCTTAGGACGTACCAAGGGTGTCTTGATCTTTCAAGAGCAGATCCTTAGGTTGGCCACGGAAATTGCGGGACTCAGTTGGGAGGAGGCGGATTACCTACGGCGCGGTATGAGCAAATTTCGTCCTGATGAGATGGATGCCATGCGCGCTCGTTTCCAGTCCGGGTGTATGCGCTCGACTCCTAGAGGCCCGGGATTTACACGACGACAAGCCGAGCAGCTATGGGAGCAGGTCGAGGCGTTTGCAGGGTATGGTTTCAACCAAGGACACGCAACGGCCTACGCCATGGTGAGCTATCGATCGGCTTACCTGAAAGCACATTGGCCGGAGGCCTTCTTTTGTGCCCGCCTGGCAGACCACGGTGGATACCATCATCCGGCGATCTACATGGCTGAAGCACGGCGTTTGGGGATCGACGTACGACCACCGCATATCAACCATAGTGGTAGACGCTTCACACTGACCTACGAGGGCAATGAATCCGAGAAACCGCAGCCGGTACTATGGATGGGCTTGGATCAAGTTCGCGATTTGCATCGCAAGTCTATTGAGGCGATCCAACGTCAGCGTGAGCGCGCGCCTTTTGAAGGTGCTCGCGACCTCATGGGTCGAGTTCGCTTACAGGAGCGCGAGGTTACACACCTGATTCAGTGTGGTGCCCTGGATGGATTGATAGCCAGCCGATCGCAAGCGCTCGCCGAGGCAGATCGTATTCGGCGTGCGGGGACCCCACGTCAGATTGCATTCGACTTCGTAGAGGATGAGTCAATAGATGAGGAGACGCATGTCCAGCGACTAAATTGGGAACGCACACTTCTCGGAATCCCCGTCAGTGTGAGCCCGTTAGAGCTGGTTGAAAATGGGTTGCATGATGTGCTTCCATTGCGCGATCTGACGGGAGCAGAAAAAGGCAGGGTCTCAATTGTAGGCTACAAGCTACCAGGATGGACCGGCGGTCCGAGCGTTTTTTTCGGTGACGGTGAAACTTATGTCCGGGTACGCTTCGATGAGTCGATTTCCCACCTTCAATCCGATCTAGAAGCCTGGGCCCCAGTGAAATGCTATGGCCAATGGTGTGTAGATGAGTGGGGTTCAAGCTGGTTTCAGATCGTATCGATGACCGTTATGGCCCTCGCGAATGCAAAGTGATTTCAGGTCAGTTGCGAAGAGTATGTCGTTTCCCTCATGATCCTTTTTATTCATCCACAATATCGGTCCTTGAATGAGTCTGCCAAGCAGGCTTTAGTAGCATCGTTACGGCGATGTGATGAGATATTCCTCGTTTCGTACCTGCGATTGGAGGTCAATGTCAAGCTTTCAATATTGGGGAGATAGGATGTCAACGAAATAGACGGGACGACCGTACNNCGTGGAAGCTACGTTGCGATTCGCAATATTTGATACGTCTGCCTTAGATTGACTCCGATTCTTGGATTAATCTTGATATCTTCACTGCGGGCGATCTAATCGTTCTCTGGTTCTTCGCCCTCATCGACTACTTTCCCACAGGCTCCCTTATTTAGTTCATACTGGTTTAGTTTCACCGCGAGGTTCTTCACACGCACGAGCTCTCGCTGAGAGGCATCAGGATCGAGCAGGATAGCTTCAATTTCATCGATCAGGTCACGCAGGCTACCGTCTACTTCTCCATCCTTATCGAGGTCGATGGGCGTCTCCAAAACCAATGAGCCTTCTGCGAAATTTAGCCAGGTGGTCAGGAGATGCGCCTTAGCCTTGGCTACCATGTCGCTATCTGAGAATTGCAGGATTTGGAGTACTTCCTCGAAAGTGTTGATGTCATCGTGTTCTGGGAAGACGGAGGAAAGGAACTTAATAATCTCTAGATAAGCGAGCAACTGTTTCTCGCTAACCTGAGCACTGCCTGCCTTTGCGAACTGGTGTTTCCAGGAGCCCAATCCTCTCGAGCAAGATGAAGAGCCAACGACGAAGAGCTTGATCTGCTTGGTCGCGTATCCGCCATCGTCATCCTCGACCTCGAGTGAAATCGTGTGCCACCCCTCTTCTTCGAAGGTAACACTCGTGTGATCGGTGATATGGACGGGGAAAGCGCCCCAAGAGCTTGGGAAGGGATCCGGCTCGCTTCCGTTGTTGAAGTAGGTGTTCACTATGCCGAAGCTCCACGTGAAAGTCAGGTCGTCGGATCCTGGGTCTGTCGCAGTGACTTCAAGGGGTTGCTCGACACCGACTCGCGCAAAGGAGAAGCCTGAGGGTAGGCACGGTTGCCACCTGGCGGACCTGTCGAAGATTTTCAAGATCTTCATATATCGGCAGACTCGGACCGATATGAGAGAAGGGAGATCAACCGTTGGTGGCTGATTTGCGACCGTGATCGGAAGCACCGTCGAACCTTCACTCCCGCTATCATCGATAACCGTAACAGTAAGTTTGTAAATACCATCGTCGCTGTAGGTATTTTGCACTTCGAAGGTTTGGTCAGGGCCTACGATCAGGGGTCCGGGCTCACTGCCATCGTCGTAGTCTACGGAGGCAGTCCAGGCCTGTGAGTCTGGATCGGTAAAGAAGCCGGTTGCGCTTATCGTTTCCCCTTCTTTGATGTTCGTATTCTCGACGATGAAGTACACAGCAGGTTTCTCGGGCGGTGGAGGAGGCGTAGTTGGGGTCGCCGTCGGAGGGGGAGGTTCCGTCTCAGACGGCGCCGGCGTTGTTGGGCTTTCCGAGGGATAAGGAGGTTCCGTCTCAGACGGGGCTGGCGTTGTTGGGCTCTCCGAGGGAGAGGGGGGCTCCGTCTCTGATGGCGCAGGAGTTGTTGGGCTCTCCGAAGGATACGGTGGTTCCGTCTCTGACGGTGCCGGTGTTGTCTCCTCGGGGGTAGGAACGGTGGGCTCGTCGTCGGGGCACAATTGATCGTTCCCCAGATGTCCTTCGATGGACGTGACATGCGTGCCGCCGGCACCTATCCAGCCTTGCGGGAGCAAGTATTCTTTAATCCACGTGGATTCGACCGCAGTGGTAATTTCCGCCTCGGGACCGTATCCGCCAATCTCTTCGCCGGGCTCAATCATCCAGGGTCCGAGGATCTCGCCACTATATGCACGCAAACGGTATTCGCCTGCCGCGCCAGTGTTGACGACTTTCAGGCGGAATACACTCTCCGATTGAACGAGACAAGAACCAACGCTTATGCTTGGAGGGACGGGAGCGATCGGCGTGGAGGTCGGTTCGGGTTCCTCCGTCGGGATCGGTGTTGCAGTCGGTTCAGGAGTTTCAGTGGGAGTCGATGTTGGAACCGGCGTGGGGGTGGGTGTCGTCGTGGGTGTTGCGCTCGGCTCTGGCGGCAGCTCTTCACATATTTCAACCACTGCGAGCGCGCCGCTGCTTTCCAAATGAACCTCGAGCCGGCTGATATCTGTGAAGTCCAACGGTAAGATTTGGAAGCTGTTGTTCCCCAAAGCGGGGATCCATACACGGACAATCTCATTTCCTGAGGCGTCAAAGCCGGCAACGCTACCGCTGGTTTCATCACTGTCAATGTCGAGGAGATGAACAGCGGAGATGTCCATGGGTTGCTCGAAGGTCAGGATGAAAGTGCCGCCGGCCCAGTAATCGTCGGGATCCGTCGAGTCCATGTCTTCGGATATGATCAAGACATTACCTTGTGGCAGGCGATTCTCACCCGGCTGACCTTCTCCACCACCTGCGCCTCTCCCCGGTCCACCAAAAGCCTCGTTCGGAGATCCAAGATCCCAATCACCACCAGTTGGTTGACTGCTATTGAAGATCATCGCGGGATGAAAGTCTACGAGATTGGTGGTGATCGTGATCCCAAGACTCGCCCACTCATGGTCGATGATCTCGCCAGCCGTGAGGGGATCACCAGAGGCGTTGGTCTCGAAATCCAGTGTAAGGGAACAGACCTTTCCACCGGGTGTGGCCGTGGGCTCCGGCGAAGGCTTGGTGGCGGTCGCTTCAGGTGTCTCGGTCGGCGTATCGGTTGGGACGGGTGTATCCGTCGGCGTATTGGTCGGGACGGGTGTGTCCGTCGGCGTATCGGTCGGGACGGGTGTGTCCGTCGGCGTGTCGGTCGGGACGGGTGTGTCCGTCGGCGTGTCGGTGGGGCGGGCGTGTCCGTCGGGGTGTCGGTTGGGACGGGTGTGTCCGTCGGGGTGTCGGTGGGGACGGGCGTGTCCGTCGGGGTGTCGGTTGGGACGGGTGTGTCCGTCGGGGTGTCGGTTGGGACGGGTGTGTCCGTCGGTGTGTCGGTGGGAGTGGAGGTATCCGTCGGTGTGTCGGTGGGAGTGGAGGTGTCCGTCGGTGTGTCGGTGGGAGTGGATGTATCCGTCGGTGTATCGGTGGGAGTGGGTGTGTCCGTCGGCGTATTGGTCGGAACCGGCGTGTTCGTCGGGGTGTTCGTCGGAGTTGAGGTGTCGGTTGGTGTGCTGGTGGGCGTCGACGTGTCTGTCGGTGTCGACGTTGAAGTAGCGGTGGCTGTGGGTGTCGGTGTGACGGTAGGCTTCTGACCGTGTGCGAAAACGTCCCAAGCGTTGTTGTCGTCGGCCAATATCAAATCGAGATTTGTTGCCTCAGAGTAAAAAGCAACAACATTGCCGTCGGGGCTCATCGCGGGCCAATAGCTTGGTCCATTGGCTTCCGCGCCGTTGCTGTCCACGCTGACGCGCACCGTGAGTTCCCACTGAATATCTCGCACGAAGATATCATCAGAGGCATTAAGGTCATCCTCGACGAGGTTGGGGGCGTAAGAGCGGAAGGCGATGAAGCGCCCGTCACCGCTGATCGAGGGTTCGTCGCTAGGACCTCCGACTGCTTGACCTCCACTCGAGGACAAATTGACACGTTGGGTCAGATGAGTTTCTCTATTGTGCAAGAAGATGTCCGCCATGTAGTTCGTGTCGCCTGACACCAGGTTGGCAGCTTGGGAGCGAAATGCGACATAGCGTCCGTCGTCGCTGATCGATGGTAGAAAACTCGAGCCGGTAGCCTGGCCGCCAGTGGATGTGACGCTGACGATTTCGGTGGTTGATTCCGTTCGATCGCGGACGAAAATGTCCCTGCGTCCGTTGATATCCCTCTGTATCAGGTTGGTAGCCCGCGACGAGTATGCTACGAAGCGGCCATCAGCGCTTATGCTAGGCCAATCGCTTGCCCCATCTGGTTCCACCCCTACGGCCGGGACGTTGATCCACTCCGTCGTATTGTTTTCCCGATCGTAGACGAAGATATTTCCGATGCTGTTGGTTCCACCAGGCACAAGGTTTGTTGCTTTGGAATAGAAGGCCACAAAACGCCCGTCGGCGCTAATGGCGGGCATGGAGCTCATGCCATTGGCTTCTGCTCCTCCGCTGCCTAGACTTATTCGGACGGTAGTAGGCAGATTCGGATCCCGATCACGAACGAAAACATCCGCGACGCCATTGGTGTCCCCGGCGACGAGGTTCGAGGCCTCCGAAGTAAAAGCGATGAAGCGTCCGTCGAGGCTGATGGAGGGTAAATTGCTTGGGCCATTGGCTTCTTGGCCGCTTGAGGAGAGACTCACACGCTCGGTCGACCCGGTAATCCAGTCGTGGACAAAGATGTCCCTAAAGCCATTTGCATCATCAGAGACAAGATTGACGGCGTCAGAAGAGAATACGATGTAACGTCCGTTCGTATTGATGCTCGGATCCGCGCTGGCGCCATTTGCTTGGTGTCCTTCAGAATCAATACTGACCCGCTCGGTAACGACCGGGTTGGCGAGTACGCTATCGGCGAGCAATAACGCTCCTGCTAAGAGAATGGGAGCAAGCCCGACGGCGATTTTGTTTCGGTTTGAAGTTTCGGAGGTCAAAGTCAAGCGTTCTCCGTTTAGGTTTCAATCGTTGCGATTTGCCTTTGGCAAGTCGCGTTGTCGTCACTCGCCTAAAGGATCACGGTTGCAACGATGGCCTCCCCGGCAACGCTTCCTCCAGGTCTCCTGGAGCCCCCAAAAAACTGTCCTTCGAGTCTTGCAGCTTAACCGCACAACAGATCGGCCTCCATCTGCAAGATCGAGATCAAGTTTTTTGTACCATCCCCAATTTGGAAACAGGATAATCGTTCATGCGCCAAGTTGCGCATTGATGCAGATCGATTTTCCGTAAGGCGCACACTTTTTATAGCATTCTCTGCATTGCTTACAAATAGCTAACGAGTCCTACTCTCACCTTCAACCTTTGCAAGGGTATTACCCATGACGGGTGCGGCACAGAAGTGGCCTCACTGTAGGACAAAAATCTCACTTCCTTCCTCGGATCTTTCGTACAAGAATTAATCGACTATGGTAGGCTTTCCGTTCAGCCTACTAGGAATCGCAGTAGGAATGTGTTTGTATCCTCCTCGCACAGATACTGTTAGAATCCCGGCATTCGAAACCGGGGAAAATGGTTACTGATGGCTCGTGCTTCAAGAGGGGGGATGACAAGCGTAACCTTGTGAATACCAGATTAAAATGTGTACATTGGAGGGAGGCGCATCGAGTTGGACATCGATCTTTTTACGTATTCGATGTTCAAATAATTACGATGTGGTTCGCCCATTTTCGAGCGAGGTCCAAAGGCGCACTTTGTGGTATGGGTGGTAGTGGGTTCCGATCCTTTGTGACGATGTTATTTTGGGGCAGTACGTCATGACGTACTTGATCGGCAAGGTCCTGGGGAAATACGAACTTGTCAAGAGAATCGGCCGCGGGGGCATGGCTTCCGTATTCCGAGCGATCGACGTAACGAACGAGCGTGTTGTCGCCATCAAAGTTATCGCTCCCGGTTTGGCCGAAGAAGAGGGCTTTATGGCTCGATTTCGTCGCGAGGCCAAAGTCCTCATGGGATTGCGACATCCCAACATCGTGCCCATTCTCGATTTTGGGGAACAAGATGGTCTGGCGTATATCGTCATGCCCTACATGAAGGTGGGCACACTTCGCGAACGTCTTTTAGAAGGTCCTCTTGGTCCCGAAGAGGGTTCCCATACTGTCAGTCAACTTGCCTCGGCGTTACAGTATGCCCACGACAATGGCGTCGTGCACCGGGACGTAAAACCCTCCAACGTTCTCATTGACGAGAAGGGAAACGCCTGGCTTTCAGACTTTGGCACGGCACAGGTTCATGACGCGACATTGACCCTGACGGGATCGGGTCTGATCGGCACACCCACGTATATGGCCCCGGAACAAGCCCGCGGTGAGAAGGTGACCCATCTAGCCGATGAATATGCGCTGGGGGTCATTCTATATCAGATCACGACGGGGCAACTCCCGTTCGAAGCCGACACTCCCTTAGCGCTAGCGCTCATGCACGCCCACGATCCCCTACCGCTGCCGCGCATGGTGAATGAGAACTTGCCTCCAGCGATCGAAGCCGTTCTTGTCAAAGCTTTGGCGAAAGATCCTGAGAACCGCTATTCGTCCGTGGCGGAATTGAATAAGGCATTCCAAAATGCTTTACAGGAAGTGTATGATCCCGCTTCAGGAAGTTTGAAACCAGGTGCCAAGGCGCCGCCGCCCTCCGCGTATGATTTCATCATCTCACCGGAATACGAGGATGAGGAAGCCGACGAACCCAAGCGTCGCGTTCCACTCCCCGTCTTGTTTTTACTTCTTGCGCCGCTATGTTTGGGGGCGTTATGGGGGGGGTTACGAATTCTCCAAGGTACGACGGGAGGCGAACCCTCGGGCGCTGCCGCGGCGATGGGAGGTCCGACGCCGAACCTTCAGGCGACCATCGATGCACTATCCACAGCGGTAGCGCTTGGTCTGGGCGAGGATCTTTCGAGTGAGCAGATTCAGACCGCAGTCGCTGGGACGCTTGAGTCGATGTTGAATCCGACGTTGGAGGCGGCAGGAGAGGACACGCTCACACCTGCCCCCGTGGCCACGGAGCTGGGGACGACAACGCCATCCCTGACTGCTGTCCCGTCCGCAACCATACGGTTTACACCAACAAGGACGCGCACGGCGACTCTCGCGTCGTCCAAAACACCAACCCAAACGCTCTTCGTGTCACCGAGTCCAACACGAACTCGCACGGTGACTCCAACCCCGACCATCATAAAGACAGCGACACTCCCTCCACCTCCGACCGTCACATATTCACCGACTTCGACAACTGATCCGTGTATTGACCTATCCCTTGGCAATTTTTCAGCGCCAAGCACAATTGCCAAGTGGAGGATCAACAACGACTCAGGATCGACGGTCACGTTGACTGACGTATCGTTGAGTTGGCCCGCCTCGAACGACCTACTTTTCAATGTTTTCTTCAAAGGTGCTGTGATCTGGTCCGGCGAGGGCGACCCGCCATCGATTACTATTCCTCCGGGTTGGATAGGGGGTCCTGGAGCACGCCAGTTCGATTCCGCGGCCACGTTGGAATTCTTCTTTGGCAACCCCACTGCGGAGTCGGGATACAACCTGCAGGTCACACTGAGTAACGGCTGTACGCTCTCCGACAGCAATTGATTTCCTGACACCCATAAGCAATCTGGATGGTCCTTTCCTACTCCCTTCCTTTTTTGACATGAGGCAGTGGGCCTGATGATTAAGTGTAGGGACAATTCATGAATTGCCTCTACACTAAACTCTGTCAACGCACCCAATTGACCACATGGGGGGCAAAATAAAGACGACTATATCGGAGCTTGCCAAGCATTTCTGAGTGTCGATGTTTTCGTATACACTAGTAGCCCAGTCCGTCTCCTCCACCGAGGCGCATTCACTTCTTTTGACTTGGTGGTGGAATGATGGTGAAATGGATCGTGCGAATAGGAGGAGGAGGATGATAAGACCATTGATAAGCAAGATCTGTGCACTTGTGCTCCTAAGCCAGGCATTTCTGACTGCATGTGGCGCGGGTACGACTGAAGCGCCGACGCCGACAGCGATGCCTCCCGATACACCGACGATAGCCGAACTACCGACCGATACGTCAATGCCTACGCCAGAAGTTACAGTCCCGCAACCCTCACCGACGTTGCGACCAACGATCACACCGGGTCTCGCCGCCAAGCCTGTCTACGCAGGGACATTAAATGAAGACGGCCCTTGGCTGGTGTACTATGATCCGAAGACGGAGGATTTGGTTGCGGTAAACCCGGACGGGACGGGGCGATCGCAGTTGCAGGTGCCACGCCCGTTCATTGTCGGTTTCTCCCCCGATTTACACCCCTCGCCAACGGGGGACAAGCTCGCTTATCTCGCCGGAAGCAGGGCGCTTCCCAATCCTGATCTGGAGCTCGTTGTCCTGAGTCTCCCGGACGGAACCGTTGAAGACCGCATCCAGCTATTTGGTCCGGATTGGCATGCACAGATGGATGCTGCCAACCTGCCGACAGATCGAGTCATCTATGAGACGGATGTTTTAAAGGCCGTGTGGTCGTACACTTCGGTGGCATGGTCTCCGGATGGTCAATACCTGGCATTTGTCGGAGCCTTGTACGGCCCGAGTTCGGACGTGTATGCCTACGATAGTGAGAGCGGGTTCTCACGTCGCTTGACCACAGGGTTGAATCAGGCGTACGACCTCAACTGGTCACCGGATGGCGCGTGGATCGTCCATCAAGAGGTGGTCACGTTCGGCAGCAGTCTGGATTGGGAGGTCAAAGCACTCTGGGCTGTCGACCCGATGGGTGAGGAGGCGATCAAGNNATGGGTCCCATGTATCTCAAGGAAGCGGATCTTCGTGAGGCAGGTGCGACGCGTTTCTTCCGTGGTCCATTACGCGGTCATGCTTATGATCCAGCGAGCAGCGTCGTGGCCCTCTACCTGGATGAGGTCGGGGCGGCCGAATATGGTGTGGAACCTGGAATCTACATCGAACCTCGCTATGGAGGTACACCCTGGCTGGTGTTCGAAGGGGCTGAGCATATCGCACTCTCACTCGAATGGTCAGATTCTTATGAGAGTTTCGTTGCCGGTTTACCTAACTACGTGATCCTGTTTGATCGAGAGGGTAAAAACTTAAGTGTGATCGATCAAGGTGGGGTTGCAAAACGTGCTCCCAACGGATGGTGGTTGGCGATCTTTGCGCTGGACGGCCGCTCACCGCCGGGGATTGGTCTATATACGATGCGTGGCGATTTCTTCGGTCGCGTCTACGATGAGGTCGTGGACGTGTTTTTGTGGTCACCGGATTCAGCCGGTTTCTTCTTCGTTGACGAGCAGACCCTGTATTACGTCACCGTACCGGATAGGGAAATCTGGCTAGTTGAGGAGGGCGTAGCCGATTGGTCGTTCGCCTTCGCTTGGGTGGGTACGGATTGACGGGTATTTTCTTTTTCGCAGTGGTCAATGTGGAGGAGGGTGCAATCCCTTCTCCACTGATTAACTCAGCAGTCAAGTTGATGTGCCGCCGATGTGCACCATTTATATCGGTTCCAGGTGAGCCTCTACCCAGGAATCGAATTCTTTCGTGAACTTGAGAGTTGTAGGTCCAGGGGTTCCAGAAGCGATCGGGATGTCATTGATACGCACGATCGGCACCACACCGCGACCGCTGCTCGTGAGGAAGGCTTCCTCGATATTCTGGATTTCGTCTTTATGGATCGGATGCAGCTCGACGGGCACGATCTCGGGCGCGACGGAGAGCACGATGCGACGGGCGATACCGTGTAGGATGTCATCCTCCGCGGTACGTAAGACGCCATTCAATATGGCGTAGAAGTTACTGCTGAAACCTTCTGTGAGGTAACCATCGGACGTAAGGCGGATTCCTTCATACATCTCAGGGGCAAGTTTGCTACGGGCTTCATTCCGAATGGCAACCCATTCGGTGCGCTTGGCTCGCGGGTTGGATCGAGGTAGGAAAAGCGTGCCCACGGCCACCCCCTCNNGTCGTTCGCGGGCGACAGTGAGGCGTAAGCGCGCCTCTTGGTATCCTGCAGCTTCGACGATCTTTCGCACGGAGGCGCGCAAGGCAGCGCGATCGAGATGGAGAGGTATGTCTTCCAAGTGCGCTGATTCTTCCAACCGGTCAAAGTGGGCGTCAAGAAGGATGACCTGGTCGATATGGTAGGTTCTCGAAACGGTGTAGACGCCTGAGGGCTCCTGCTTGGCTGCCTCGGCTATGGATTCAGCGGAGTACGTCGCATTGTGTAGCTCCCCATTTTCGGTATGGATGACGATCGGAATGGGCATATGCACACCTCGTTGAAGGGGCAGGTGCTCTGGCCAACGATAACACATTCAGCGCCTCTTTGCATGCGTGAAAGGAGAAGGTAGTGGTCATTGAATCCTTGTGCTCGCAATAACAGA
>WVZH01000002.1:11651-22577 GCA_011772595.1 Anaerolineales bacterium | reverse complement strand
GCGTTCATCAACGAGGCGCGCGAGACCCCGGGGTTTACGCTCCGCGACTTGCTACATGGATATGTGTATGCGCGCTGGCCGTACCTGTACATCGGTATCGGTACAGGTGAACACTGGCTAGCGCGCATCTTGGGTCCCATCGTCCGCCTCATGCGTAAAATCTTGCCGCGAGCGAGAGTCACCTCCGATCAACCGGTCTACGCCGACACATACCATGGAAAGGTGGTTACGACGAGTGCTGCCCGACGCTTGGTCACGGTAAACGAAGAGGTTCGTTTGCCAGAGCTCGAACAAGTAGTCCCTTACAAGCTAGCGCGCGATCTTATTCTCAAGAACCCGGGGCACATCGTCGCACTCGAATGTCCTTGTCGTGCTGCTCGGTCAGAGCCGTGCACTCCCCTTGATGTCTGCTTGATTGTCGGGGAGCCTTTCGCCAGTTTCGTCACCGAGCATCATCCTCGAAGATCGCGTTGGATTTTACCTGAGCAGGCGATCGAAATCCTCGAGCAAGAACACAGCCGGGGTCACGTGCACCACGCCTTCTTCAAGGAGGCCATGTTTGGACGTTTCTATGCCATCTGCAATTGCTGTCCCTGTTGTTGTGGTGCGATGAGCGCATATCGAAATGGAACGCCCATGTTGACGAGCTCCGGTTATGTGAGTCGAGTGGACATCGACTGGTGCATCGGATGTGAGATCTGCGCCGAGGCTTGTCCGTTCAGTGCGATCGAGATAGGAGAGGGCTGCGCACGGGTCGACGAAGATCGCTGTATGGGCTGTGGTGTCTGCGTTTCAGTTTGTGATCAGCGAGCCATCTCCCTCGAGCTCGATTCGTCAAAGGGTGTACCATTGGAGATAGACAAGCTCATTGCCGAGGTGGAGGAGGCTGGGGAGGGGGCTTCGTATTTCTAGTATTAGGCGTGTCATAAGACGCGTTTAGAGTTATTCTTTGTCGTGCAAGGGGGAAACTATGGCCTCGATACAAAAAAAAGCCAATCGTCGTTCAAATCGCTTGAAAGGATACGATTACACCCAACCAGGTGCATATTTTGTTACGGTGTGTACGGTGGACCACCGTAATATCTTTGGTGAGATCATGGGTGGGGATATTCATCTAAATGTTTTTGGACGCATTGTTCGCGTATGTTGGTTGTGGTTGAGCAATCACTACAAGTATGTGGAGCTGGATCAGTGGATACTAATGCCAAACCACATTCATGGGATTCTCACCGTCTCTGGTCGTAGGGGCGGTTCGCGAACCGCCCCTACGAACCCTCCACGAAAACCGTTAGGGCGCCTAATAGGAGCCTTTAAAACGGTTTCCTCGAAATGGATCAATGAGATACGTGCTTCTCCAGGAATCCCTCTGTGGCAGCGAAATTATTACGATCGTGTGATACGGAACCAGGGTGAGTTGGATAGGATCCGGCAATATATCGACGATAATCCACAGAATTGGGAGTTGGACAAGTACTATCGGGTCTTCGAGAAGAGTGGTATGTGAAAGGCAATAATGGTGATGGAAGGGGCGTACGCCCGTGCGCCTCTACGACGTGCTCCGCGATCGGCGAGTCATGACGACTTCAGGCACGCTACTCAGGATCAACATACTCACAAAGGCCATCACGGTAGCGCCGGCGAACAACACGTTGTAGCCGAGGTATTGGCCCGGCTGTGCATTATTAACGACGTCGATGACCGGACCAGATAAGCGGCTTAAGGCGCCTGCGCCGGCAGTGGCCAGGTTTGTAAGGCCCAGAAACTTCCCCGCCTCGCCAGAAGGAGCCAAGTCGTTCGCCAGCGCCCAGTTGGCGCTGATGAAGACTCCCACACCCGCCCCCACAATGCTCCCGAATATCAAAACCAGCGTGGCACGATCGGCGAAGGCCATCAGAATGCTGCCGATCGAAACCAATACGGCAGCGAGATAGTGCATCGGTTTTCGTCCAAGGCGGTCGCAAAGATAGCCGGCGATGATCGAGAATGCGATCAGGGAGAGCACAATCACCGCCAACAGATCCCCGGTGAGCTTGATTGGGTTTTCGCTTTGTAAGGTGTCGCGAATGTAATATTGTGCAAAAACCTGGATCCCATAAACTCCCCAGAGGAAAAATAACCGGGCGAGGATCAGACGCCAGTATGGGGAATGCCTGTGAAAATCTATGCTCAGTGTGGAACGTAGCCATTCTTGAATTGGGGTTTTTTCCCTTTCCGATACCGTGCTGCGCTCGCGGACACCAAAGAGTGTAAAAGCTGCGCTACCTACGAGAACCACTGCGACCACACCGAGGGCTATCTCCGGCGAGGCCGGTAAGAAGATGCGACCCATGATCAGGGAGGACAGAACCAGGCCTCCCATATCGAAGAGATTCTTGATGCCGCTTGCAATCCCCATTCTCTCTTTGGGGATCTTATCGTGCATCAAACCTTGCGCTGGTCCATGAGCGATGTTGGAGGTGAATTGCAATCCAATATAACCTATGGCTAACAGCGGGATACCTCCTGCGGCAGCCATCAACCCAAGAAAAATAAGATCAGCAAGTGTTCCCAAGGCGATCGCGGGGCGCCGGCGACCAAAGCGTGAAGACCAACGGTCGCTGATTGCGCCGGCCAGGGGTTGAATAAGCATGGCGATGATCAAACCCGAGAAAGTTAGCATGCCAAGCGCTGTGTTCTTACGTTCATCGCTCACGTACTCCAGCAGGAGTGCCGGTAGGAGAATCACGTGCATGCTGTTCCAAAGGAACGCCAGACCAAGCCAGTAGGCGTTCAAATTGATGAGTTCGACTAGAGATCCTCTTCGCATGAAAGCCTCTTTTCATGGATAGGGTCCGCGCAGGCGTGTTGGGAGACAGTGGGCGATAGCGCGCATCGCGTACGTGCTCATCTCACATTCGCGCTGCTGTGGCGCAGTAGCTGGAGGCGGAAGGGGTTGGAGCCTTCCGATACGTAGACAAAGCTGTCCATGATCTTCAAAAACACCGATGGGCAGTAAGAGCAGTCCGCGCTTTGCAAAAAGGGCGATGAAACGCCCAACTCCGTTAGGAGGGCTCGTTAACTCGCCCGTGGGGGAATCTGCGCCCTCAGGCGCGAGTCCGATAATGGGGGTTTCGTGGTCGTCGGCGATGTGTAGTACTTCCCGAACTGCACGTGCACGCTGGTAGAGCTCTCTTGGTCGCTGTGGCATGGGAGGCATGACGGTGAGACCGTAGACTGCTGCTACACGTTTAAAGGCCCATCTTGATGCAGGGGTGACCAAGCGTGTGCGCAACCAATCCGAATACACCCAGGCTTCCGTCATGACCCAATGAACTTCTTTAGGGATATTTGCGGAAATCGCCAGCACGATCCACCATGCAGGGAAGCCTGGATGGCTGTAGTGGTTGGTCACGATCAACCAACCGGGTGGACGCGCCTCAGGAAACTCACCCTCGATGTGTAATGGTGGGTCGAGGAGCGAGGATAGGGCGATGGCATCCTTATGTAGGCTTCTTGAGCGGGAGAGAAGAATCGCCGCCAGGATATCGATTATTTTCCAGGTCAGCAGAGGATATCTTGGATAGGTGGGAGTCATTTTCCTAGTATATCCTTGCTCTTGATTAATGCACGCGGAGGTTAGGTGAAAGGCGTCTCTAAGCGTATCTGTTGTGTAGCCCGGCGGGAGTGGATGCGGCAGTCATTCACAACCCAAACCATGAGATTTTATCATCCTCAATGCACATGGTTTTCATTGCGTCCATGAGCAGCGCCAACCGAGAGGGGAGACAGCAACAAGCGATCAGAGGGGGGAAATGTACGGTATGATTACGGGGTCAGCGTGGGAATGCAGCGTTGTCAGGCAAGGGTCAGTCGCAAGGTCACTGATTGGGGTACAAAGTAACCTGGAGATTGATGCGATAGAGACCCAAATTGCATAACACATACTCGACCAATGTGAGATCGAGCTGGAGAATTTGAGTTGAAGCGACAAAGAAACATTGTAAAGGATAACGATGAGCGAATTGATTAGAGACCCGCAAACCTGGATCGCATTGCTAACCTTGACGGCTCTTGAAATCGTCTTGGGTATCGACAATATCATCTTCATCTCGATCCTGGCCGGGAAATTGCCCCCAGAGCAGGAGGAACGCGGACGCAAGCTGGGACTCGCAATGGCGATGATCAGCCGTATTGTGCTCTTGTTTTCAATCAAGTGGATGACGGAGCTCACGACACCGCTTTTTCCCGAGTTCTGTCAGACGACACCGCTTTTTCCCGACTTCTGTCAAAAGATCACAGGCCGAGGCATCATTCTTGTTGCGGGAGGTCTCTTCCTTTTAGGAAAGAGCACCTTCGAGATTCACGACAAGCTAGAAGCTCCAGAGGGGCATACCCGGGTGAGAGTGGCGGCTTCCTTCGCCGGCGTCGTCTTTCAAATCATGTTGCTGGACATCGTCTTTTCGCTGGACTCTGTCATCACCGCTGTGGGCATCGGCAATCATCTGGCTGTAATGGTCGTTGCAGTGGTGATCGCAGTGATCGTGATGATGTATGCCTCCGGCCCGATCAGCGAGTTCGTCAATCGCCACCCCACACTAAAGATCCTGGCGTTGAGTTTTCTCCTGCTAATCGGCGTTTCCCTGATTGCGGAAGGGCTTGACTTCCACATCCCCAAGGGCTACATCTATTTCGCTATGGCTTTTTCGTTCTTCGTCGAGATGCTGAACCTGCGGCTGCATGACAAAGAGCTGGATCCGATTCGCTTGCGTCAGCCTTTGGCGCCGGAGGACGACGAGCCTCTTCCGGATGAAGGATGAAGGAGGAAGTTTCAACTAGCAGAAGGAAGAGATCAGCGTTGCTCTCTGCGATATATGGACTGAGGGAATGTCGAAAGGATAAAACAGGATCTAAAACGAGAAGAGCCTGCCCGGTCGCTCTGTAGAACCAACCCTAAGGTTGCTCCGTCGCTGTAGCGGTCACCTCAAGCGGAGCTAACGTAGGTGGAACTGTCACGGTTCCTCCGCTCAAACCAAGAAATACGAAGTCGTAGCTTGAAGGCGCGGGTTTTACCAGTCCGATGAAGTCTATGGGCATGATGAGTTCTAAGATTTCGTCAGGCAAAATTGGAAAATTGCTGGGGTCCAATGTGACGACCCGTCCAGCGATCGGGTTATCGTCTTGGTCGTAAATATTCACGAAGAACAAGCCCAAGGCCTCTTTTGAACCTCTGTTCTCGACGATCAGGGCGATCTCGTTGCCCTCCTCTACCACCATCGTAAGTACGACGTCTTTATCATAGGTCACGTCATGGTCGACGAGCGGTCGACAATCTGCCAGGGTATGCATCTTCAACTCGGTGGTCATCCCGCTCTGTGCTTCCTCGAGAGACATGTCATGTGAGATCACGAAGCTCTCCCCTGGAGGTAGTAAAGAAAATTCCTGGTAGAGTGCCTGCTGATCGCTTTCGGTCTGCGTGCAAAACCCGTATTCCTGAGCGATCGTTGTTTCACCTTCCGCATTTTGCCTCGAAATCTCCCAAGAGATGGGGAGTGCCGTGTCATGAGGGTTTGATATGATCCAGATGTCCCGAAATTGACCAGGCCCTCCCTCAGGGGGCATCCACTCATCTTTACGTTGATCGTCGATTCGTAAGATCACCACATCTATGACCTCGATTTGCCGGGGTGGCACCTCCCCGGTGCTCCATTGAGAGAAACCAAGCGTCATAGATTGTATGGCGTCTCTTCCCAAACCGAGTTCGTCGTTGGGAAGTACCATTTCTTCCAATTGGACGGGTGTGAGTCGGTTGGTGGAGGGATTCTTGATCGTGATCCTGAATTTGACCAGATGTGATCGCTCAAATGAGATTCTCATTCTCACTTCGGCTTCGTACCAATCTTTGCGGCCATCCTCGGTCTTGAAGGCGAATTGATTGAATCCGTCAATTGATATGAGATCCCAGGCTGATTCTTGCTCAGCCGGGTCACCCGATTGAATGAAGAGTCTGCCCACATAATTCGGTTGGAGCTCAGGCACGATAACTTCAGGGGTGGGGGTGTTGGTGATTACCGTTGGCGATGGTGTGTCCTTGGAAGCAACACCCAATGGCGTGAAACCGGTAACCTCGCGTGCCTTGTTGAAGATCTGAAAACCAAGATAACCACCAGCAACGATCACAACGAGCAGGAGCACTATGCGAACGAGAGCCTTTAGCATCCCTTTGAAGGGAATCTTCCCTAACGGTGAAAACAAGCGGCTCAAGGTGCTTCGTTTCGGTAATGCTGCCTGAGCTCTGGCGGCGACAGCTTGTCGTGCTTCTCGCTGGGCTTGCACATGTTCGAGGGCTTCATGAGCGATGGGGTTGTAAGGATCGATTTCGAGAACACGTTGGTAGCATTGAATGGCATGCTCTCGCTTCTGGGCAACTTTCGCGAATACTAGAAAGATCTCAACATTGTTGGGATCGAGTTTTGAGGCTTCTCTGAGGATCGCACGCGCACGGGTGTAGTCTCCCCGCTGGGCGGCTGTTTTCGCTTGTTCAATGGCTATTTTCGCCTGGGTACTCATTCATCACCTGTTCGGAATATTATCCGCGAAAGTACAAGGTGGGGAAAGGTATACTCCGTTTCTGTTAGATCGCGCCTCTCCAAGGGGATGATAATGTCTACATCGCTCAGCGGGTATCGTCCTTATGGGCTATTCCTCTTCTTTGCTAGGTCGAAACGTTGAGAGACCTGCCAGGATTCGGGTGAGGAGGGGCAATTATATGACCGGCACTTTTAGTCACCAAGTGGTTACCCATCGCGACTGAGTGGCGGTTTAGGGAACTGAGATACACGCCTCAAAGTACTCCAGGAAACGCTTGAATTGGCGCTCCTTGTCGAATTTCTCTTCCACGAGGCGACGCGCGTTCTTCCTCATGCGGCGGTACGCTTTCTGGTCAGACCAGAGGTTCTGTATCGCCATAGCGAGGTGTTCACTATTCTCGGTTTCAACTTTATAACCTGTTTCACCATCGATCACGATCTCCGGAACCCCTCCGAGGTTGGTGGAAACAACGGGCGTGTGCATTGCCATCGATTCAAGCAGGATATTCGGGAGTCCTTCTTTATAGGTGCTGGAGAGCACGGTGATATCGGCGCGTTCGAATATGTACTTGGGTTCTCGAGTGAAAGGGAAGAAAGTCACGTTCGCCTCGATGCCCATGTCCCGAGTGTGATCTCTGAGCATGGCTTCGTCCGGACCGTCGCCCACCAACATGAGATGCACGTCCGATAAGGGTCCGGAGGCGAGTTCGAAGACGGCATCAAGTAAGACGGGAAGACCTTTGCGATGTTCAAAGGAGCCGGCATATGCAAGCACAGGTGTGGCGCTCTCAGGGAGCGGGTAGCGTTTGATTGCTTCTGCCTTACCTTTACGCGACGGGGTAAGCGTGTGGATGTCCGTTCCTTGGTAGATCAGGCTCACTAGGTCTTCCGGGATTTTGTAGGTTTCCACCAGGTACCTACGCGTGAAGTCGGCGATGGCGATGACGGAAGAGCGGATACTCTCGTCCGGAAGGTAAAATTCGCGCAGATAAGATGGAACGATCGTCCCGGTCTTCGGGATAAGGTGAGTCTTGAGATCGCCCAGCTTGATACAATGCGCCGCGAAGACCGAGCAGTGAAACCCTTCGCGTGGAGGGTGGACCGTGCAAATCGCTACGTCGCAAGGACGCAATGCCTCGGTCCAAATTCTGACGTGTTCTTCCTCTGCCCTCACCACTCCATCCCAATCATACGTCATCAGCCTAGCGTCTGTTTGCGCGCATTGTTGGATCACCCAGCTGTCCTCTGGTGCAAGGACGGTCACGTCTGCGCCACTTGCCAGAAAGGCGCGATTGGCCTCTGTAACCCAGATCTGGGTGCCACCGTGCAGGTGGGTGTCCTCGATAAAACAGATGTGCATGGCCTCCTCCTACACGCTCATTACATAGCGAGAAAGGGTAATATCGGGGATCGCGAGGGGTCGGGATGCGTGTTCCGGATTCAACATGCTGTATGCCCCATCCTTACAATGGATTGCGCTCTCATCGTATCACGTCCGCCCCGAGCGCTTCAACGAGCTTGACAAAGGTCTCCCTGAGTGCTGAGGTGCTATAACGGTGACGCACTACCGAGCGGTTGTGCTGCAACCTGGGTTGTATTTCTTCGGGGTGGAGAAGCACTGTTGTCACCTCGTCCAAGAAGGCAGGCGAGAAATCCCCTTCCGGGAAATGGGTGTAGCGAATTTGGTGTTCATCCGCCAGGTCCTCACCGACGACCGCGGAAAAAACTTCGAAGGGACGGTAACGACTACAGATAAGCGGAACCATGCTGGCACTGGCCTCAACGATGGGCAATCCGCGTCCTTCCGTTTCGCTTGGGAAAACGACAGCACTGGCCATGCGGTAGATATCTTCGATGGTCATGCGTTGCAGGCCGGCGTCATGGAAGGCAGGATGGTCTTCGTTCCCGACCGAAAAAGCCAGGAAGATGCGATCAGCCACGGTCTGCGGTGCCGATCGTACGACATCCTGATAGGCATGCAGTACTTCCTCCAAGTCGGCTTGATGTTCGATCGGTGTCGGCCCGGTGATGTGCAAGACGAGTTGTCGTCGCTCATCCTTTTCGAAGGTATTGAAAAAGGGTGAATGTTCGAGTAATGCGCGGATGAGGAATAGGTTGCGTTCGATACGCTTACGGGCGATGACCCGTGTAGGTTGAAGCAGATAGATGAGAGTTTCCGATGTAGGATCGAGGGACAGACCGGCTCGGGCGCCGAGGAAACAGGGTTTCTGTCCACCCATCCAATCGGCCAGGTTGGCGAGGTGGTCGTCGACGGGAATTGAATGCAAGATGGGCTCCCCATCGGAGAGAATGTAACCCATACGCAAGCGAGCCTGTTTCACGTCCTCCTGGGTGTAATCCTCGAAGAACTTGTCGCTGACCGAAGTAGAAAGCTCGAAGACCTTTTCTCGGGGGAAACCTAAGTCTTGGACAAGACGGTCAGATTGAAGTCGATTGATGTTAACCTGGAGCCAATGCCGGCCATTCCATGGGTAGAGCCTTTTAAAGAGGTGGAAGAAGCTCTGGTTGTCGACATTGCGGAAAAAGTGGTCGCGCACACCAGGCGGATCCTCGGATTTTCGCTCCGTCGGGGGCTTTCCGCCCTCCCAATAGAAATCGTGGTTGGAATTGATCACATATAGTCCTAGTGATTCTGTGACGAGAACGAACGCCACCGCCAACGCAAGGTTGCCCGGGTTGGATGCGATGTTGACGGGAATAAGCAGGGCGATGTCGTGCTTGATGAGATAATCCCCCAATCGTTCAGCGATTGAGACGGCTTGCCGAAAGATCTCACCTGAGAGCTCGGCAGAGCGGGTGCTATTTTCCGGCATATCTTCATAGAAGAGTTTGGCGAACCATCTCCCCTGGTGCCATTTAGACCAACCGTTGATTCCGTCGATTTGTAAGCGCCGCCAGTCCGCCTCGAGCACGGAGTCCGCTTGGGGATAGAAATCGCCGCCGATGAAGTGGAGTGGTTTTCCGTCAAAGGCTTCATAGAACCCTTCGAGTGCACGCGCATACTTTGATATCTCGATGGAGACACCGTCGATACCGTAATCGAACGTCAGGAAGGATGTACCCTGTGCAAATCGCCGCACGAACGCTTCTCGAGTAAGTTGTTCACTCGTTGACGCCCGATTCCGGACTTGAGTTAGCAGTTGGTTGATGTCGTCCCAAGAGGAGGGTGTTGTGGCGGAAAGCTTGTGTATCAGCTGCGTGAACTGCGTTTGCTTCTCGTTCGAGGTCATGCCCCCGCCTATCCGTGGTCATGTTCGTTCATCGAGAGGCTGTCAGCAACCCTCGATGGATTTCGGTACAAATCTTAACGTAAGGACTTTCTTTTTATTTTCCAATACAGCGGCAGAATGTCAAGCGTAGTTGGGAAATGTACATGTTTCAAAGTGTGAAATCGAGGCGGTCAGAGTATGCAATTGGAAAAATGACCTTGAGACGACCAAAGTGGTCATCCTTCGCTCGCCATGCATCCTGGAGAAAGCGATCCGCTAACCAGTTACAAGTTTCGCGTACCATAGGGAACAGACTTGATCCAAGACATTCTCACTCGCATAGCGATCCTTTCGATCAGGCTCCTGGAAGTTTATGTTGATAATCTCCTCGCAGTTGGTCGATCCAAATTCTTCTTCAAACCAGAGGATCAGCTCCACCCCCATTGACTGAGCATTCTCGCGCCCAGATTTCTCGGAAGGGGCGACATGCGATTCTCGTACCCCCATAATGGTCAATCCGCCAAGTAACGTACCGCAATTGCTTCCGAGATCGCATAGACCTCCAAAAAGCATTCTGCACACTTTTTGCACTTCATTTGAGAGATAACCCTCAACCTGCGCAAAGGCCATGAACACTGCTTCTGTGCAGGTGTAGCGTTGTATAAAAATCGGAAGCAGCTCGATCTGTGATCTGAGCCTTGGCTATGCCAATCAAGTGCGCTTCATTGTTTATGCTACCGATTCCTTTTTCCCCATCTTCTGGCGGAGAAATGCTGCTCCCTCGCTTGCCTCTGTCTCCAGGTCGTCCACTAAGGGATTCCATATCGAGAGTGTACGCCCAACTTCGCCCTCGTGACGCACAAAGGCTTCCATAACGATCCATCCCTCATACGATATTTCACGGAGAGCGCCGGCCACTGTATCCCAAGGGATGTGGCCGACGCCGGGTCTACGGCGGTTGTTTTCTGCGGCGTGAAAATATCGCAACTGTGGACCGGCAGCTTGGATGGCGACACCGATGTCTTCTTCTTCGATGTTGAGATGAAACGTATCGAGGTGCAGCTTGATGTTGGGGCTGTCAACTTCAGTCAACAACTCGAGACCAGCTTGAACGGTGTTGAAGAGGTAGC
>WVZH01000002.1:11501-11626 GCA_011772595.1 Anaerolineales bacterium | reverse complement strand
ATCATCCCGGCTTCTCGCAGGGATTCGATGCAGCGACGCCGGTAGGGCTGCAAGTCGTCGTTAGGGAAGTGAGCCCAGGGCGCGTACGTCACTCCTGCGAGCACCGGGCTGCTCAGCGCCGCTGC
>WVZH01000002.1:0-11471 GCA_011772595.1 Anaerolineales bacterium | reverse complement strand
TCGGCGGTGATATCGGTCGCTGGGGATAAACCAGTCCCACATGTGGCCTGCATCCCGTGTGCTTCCAGCGTTGCCAGTGCAGACTGGAGGTCGAAGGTTTTCGGTTGAAGAAGAGGAAATTCTACGCCGTCGAATCCAGCCTTGCGAGCATGGCCAATGAAAGGAGTCACATCGTCGGACCAGTTTGTTTGCCAAAATGAAAGATGAATTCCGATCTTCTGAGGCAATCAACCCTCCTTGTTAACGTCATGCACACAACCTTGACTACCGCATACGCATTATAGTGAAGGGGCGCAATGAATTGCGCCCCTTCATGTTCGCTCCAATGAGCTAGGTATTCACAACGTCTGGAGCTATAGGCCTAACAGTCTCGCAATCCCTCCTACGACGATGGCGATCAATCCGAAGTCGTTCCCCCCGAAGGCATTGACGAAGCCGGCTGCCGTATTGAGCACGAAGGGCACGGCGAGGGCCTGGATCACGATCATCAGTACGCCGCCGATAGCTGCTGCCAGGATCGCTCCACGCACACCGCCGGTTGCGTTCGCCAGGACCGCGCCTGGGCCGACGTCGAAGAAGGCGGCGACGATGAGAGGCAACAGCAGATACTTGTAACCCGCTGCGCCGAAGACCACCAGCGTGACCAGGGAGAGGGGACCGAAATTCGAACCGTACATGACGTTCGTGATGTCTACATTTGATGTTATTGCGAGGAGCCCAAAGGGCAATGACGCAATCCCCAATCCTCGGCCGAGAGTTCGCTCCGCTTGCGGCTCGTATTGACGCTGCATTCGAATAATGAACCCTTTCGATGAACGTAGCGGTGTGGGAGCCACCGCTGCTAGAGAGTACTCCGGGCAGCATGCACAGCCGAGAAGCGATATGCCTACCTCATTTCATTTGGTCCTCTTCCGATCAATGAATTAGAAACGTTTGTGGGGCCCGCAGGCTTTACCTGCGGGTTTTCGATGCTTGGGGAAACGTTGGAAGAGATAGGAGATCTTACTCGCTGTGACCGGCGGGTCTCAGGTATTGGACTTGTTTGAAAGGTTTGACCTGCTCACCCACGTTGTCCTTGAGCAGATTGCCGGAAATGTGCATCAGCGTGTCGCCGTAGTCGGAGTCCTTCCCCATGGCAGCCATACAGGGGAAGTGGTGGTGCAACAATCCTGCTTTCTCCTCAGCCTCATCGACGTGAATGCCCACCAGGTGCTCTGCGACGTAACGTGCGCAACCGCACACCGCGTCTCGCTGGACCTCGACAGAGTGGACGATCCTGGACTGCGGATCAATAGCAAGATCCAGCGCAGGTTGCCCGAAGTGACGGGCGAATTCCTTGATCAGGGGATGATCATAGGCGATGCGTGTATTGCGTGCGATACTGTAATCCATCTCGGCCAATGAGCATAGGGGTTTCGGTGTCACGCAGGCAACGCCCATGTCTTCCAGCCAACCGCGTAGCTGCCGTGCTAAACCGCGAGGCAGCCATGCTTCATTGTCAACAGCGGCGATCACGGCTTGGGCTGCAACCATCTTGGCGATCTCGGGGATGAGTTCCGCAACGCCGCGGTGCTCTGCGAATGAGAGCACCAGAGATGCGGAAGGTAGGCTTTCGGGAAGATAATCCTCCGGATAATCGATCACCGGCGGTAGCACCGCTGGAGCCTGCCAGATTTCGATCTCCCAATTAGGGGGTCCGTGGGTTTGAAGGTTGTCGACGTGCCTGCGACCGTATTCACCCGAGATGATTGCGAGGATGCGCATGATTGGTCTATCCTGGAAATCGTTTTATATTTAAGCCGCGCTCGTTCAATGGCAGCCAACTGACAGGTCTGGGTTTGTCAATTCGACCATGGCGAAATCTTAGAATTATCCTGTATATTCTTATCGACTTCGTCGATATTGCACAACTTTATCAGGCAGGTAGCGGTACGTCAACTAGGGATTGAGCTAATCACAAATCGATTTTGATATAATCACTGAGTCTTGGGTAAGAACAGGGTCTCTCGACCTCGTCATAAACAAGATGCGCGGATAAGATTCCCTCATCGATTGCCAAAACGCAGCATTCACAATCCAACTCTGTCTTTGGAGGGTGAGAAGAGATTTCCATGGGTAATCTAGCAACTCTACTTAGCTTCTTCGACCGATATGAAGACGCTCACGAAGCACTGAGGCAGGTACGCCGAAGCGGTTATCATCGAGTGGCGCTGATTCATAAATCCCAAGAGGGCCGAATTCGTGTACGAGGGACGACGCGGCGACGCTGGACAACCTTTGGGGTAGTACTTGGGATTATAGCCGGTGGATTCCTTAGTTCGTTCTCTATTCTCGTGGGAAGCTTTTCAATAAGCCTTCCGTTGCTTCTTCCCCTCGTATTGGCGACGCTCTTAATGGGAATCTTGGGTTGGCTCCTTGTGCGCCGGCTGGCGCCAGGTGTCGAGGACGACCTCATCGACAAACTTGCGCGTTGGCTGGTAGCGGATGAATCTCTGGTCCTTCTCCGCGCGGTCCCTGAGGCACTCGCATGGGCGATACCCATCCTACGTTCTATTAGAGAGGCACAACCTTCGATTTTCACGCTGGACATTTGTGGGGAAGTCGAAGACGAGGAGGAGATCCTCGAAACCGTTCCGCTCTCCACAACGCAAATCCAAGAACGCGCACGTCGTCTTGCATCCGATCATAAAATTGGAGCCACAGCGGTTGATCGTAATGGAGCTCTACTGAGAAGGTTGGATCAATCTGAGCACGTCATTCAGCAAGTGTGCGATGATCTTGCAGGATACGGTAGGTTAGAACAAAGCATCTCCCCGTCGGCGGAATGGCTGCTCGATAACACCTATATCGTGCAAAGTCATATCCGCGATGTTCGCCTCAACCTGCCGGAGCGATTCTATGAGGAACTTCCAGTCTTAAGCGACGGACGACTTAAAGGCGAGCCGCGAATCTACGCGTTGGCGACGGACTTGATCATACACACGGATGGTCACTTGGATCGCAATAACATCAGTGATTTTCTCGAGGCCTATCAATCCATCTCAGCGTTGAACATCGGTGAGCTCTGGGCATTGCCATTAATGTTGAGGATTGCGATCGCCGAACGTCTGCGCCGACTCGCACTCCAAGTTCTAAGACGCTTCCATGAAGGGGTTCTGGCGGATTTCTGGGCCAATCGTTTGTTGACCACGGCGCGTCGAGACGCCAACCAATTGTTCTCGGTTCTGGCAGAGTTGGCTCAAGAACGTCCCAAACCCAGCCCGTTCTTCTCCTCCCAGCTCACTGGTCATTTGTATGATGAACAGGCCGCGCTCGTACCGGCGAGAAGTTGGCTAGAGCGAAGTTTACAAGGGGACTTGGGGGAGATACACCTTCAAGAGCAAACTCGTCAGGCAGCAATCCAGATTTCAATCGGTAACGCCATCACGAGTTTGCGCCAACTTTCGTTGCTGGATTGGCGTGAGATTTTTGAGGATCATAGCCACATCGATGAGATCCTCCGTCACGACCCGGCCAGAGTCTATGAGAGCATGGACTTCGCTACGCGCGATCAATACCGCCGCGCGATTGAGGAGATTGCCCGTGGTGCGAAGACATCAGAGGGGCGAGTTGCTACGCTAGCCGTCGATATGGCTTCAGAATGGGCGGATGATCGCAGTGCAGATCCACGCCACTCTCACGTTGGTTACCACCTGATCGATGGGGGTCGACCTCAGTTGGTTCGCCGCATCGGCGGGAAGGAAACCGGTCGCCATCGCGTACTGCAATGGGTTTATCGTAACCATACCGTTTTGTACCTAGGTGCAATCGCGTGCATGACTGTGTTACTCGTCGGAGGCGCTTTGGGTATGAGTGCACTGACCGGTGAGCGCGCGCCTCTACTCAAGTTAGGTTTGTTACTGGTTTTGATGCCTGCGAGTCAACTGGCCATACAGATGGTTAATTACATCGTGACCAGGTTACTTCCACCACGGACGTTGCCGAAAATGTCTTTTGAGGAGCATGGTATCCCGGACTTCTTTCGGACGATGGTGGTTGTTCCGATGCTTCTGGTCGACGAGCCTACGATCCAGGATGAGATCGAAAAGCTTGAGATTCGGTACCTCGCCAACCCTCACCTGAATTTGCTGTTCAGTCTCTTCAGTGACTATACAGATTCCGAGGAAAAGGTGAAAGCCGATGATGAGATGCTTTTAGACCTTGCTGTCCAGGGAATCGAGAACTTGAATAGGCGCTATGGCGCGAATCGTTTTTATCTTTTCCATCGCGAGCGCGAGTGGAGCGAATCTGAGGGTCTATACATCGGTTGGGAACGTAAGCGTGGCAAATTGGAGGAGCTCAACCGCTTGATCGACGGCGAACCACAAAGGGGAGATCAGGAAATTGTACGCGTAGGGGACGCAAGCCAGCTTACCAATATACGCTTCGTGATCACCCTGGATAGTGATACCCAATTGCCAAGAGACAGCGCAAGGCGCATGATCGAAACATTGGCGCATCCATTGAATCTTCCCACCTTCGACGAGGAAGGTAAACCGCGCCGCGGTTCATACACCATCATTCAACCCCGGGTCAGCACAGCGTTGCCAAGCGCGACGGCAACGCCCTTCAGTCGTTTGTGTACCGACCCAGTCGGCGTTGATCCTTATACCAGAGCGGTATCAGATGCCTATCAGGATCTCTCAGGCGAGGGTTCCTATCTAGGCAAGGGCATCTACGATCCACGCGCATTCAATCGATTGTCCAGTGGTCGTTTTCCTGAACAGCGGATATTGAGCCACGATCTCCTCGAAGGAGCGCACGTTCGCGTCAGTTACGCAAGTGACATCGAGCTGTATGACGACTTCCCGGCGGATTATTTGACCTATGCAAGGAGACAGCATCGCTGGATTCGGGGAGATTGGCAGATCGCCGACTGGATCCTCCCACGCGTCCCGGTAGCCAATGGGGATCGTGTTCCCAATCCACTTTCCATCCTGAATCGCTGGAAAATTTTTGATAATCTACGACGCAGCCTCGTACCCATCTCGATCATGCTCTTCCTCCTCTTGGCGTGGGTGCTTTCGCCAACATTTGGCACCGTTGCGAGCGTGTTGACTGGAATCCTGCTGCTCTTCCAACCGCTCCTTCACCCTGTTACTTGGGCTACCTCGCCTCTGGGATTCGGTAAGTTCTCCTTGGATGAAGTCATGCACGGTGTGGCACGGTCTATCGTCGAAGCGTCCTTGATACCGTATCAAGCAGGCTTGGCAGTGGACGCCATTATCAGAGTTTGGTATCGCCGTCTCTTTAGCAAACGTAATTTCCTCGAGTGGACGACGGCACAGATGTCCGAATGGCAGACGGCTGGCCAGGTAAATTCTTTCCTGTTGACCATCAGTCTCGTCAGCTTGTTTTCTCTTGGTGTTGGTTATGCCCTCTGGCTTCTCCAACCCAACAGTCTCTTTGTAGCTGTGCCCTATCTTTTGCTATGGTTTATCAGTCCGATCATTGTCTGGAAATTTGTCCGTGGTACAGCCCCCTCTCCGCAGTCAATGCGCCTATCGAACAAGCAGACGCACACGCTACGTCAATTGGCGCGTCGAACGTGGCGCTACTTCGATGACTTCGTTGGTCCGGAAACCCATTGGCTGCCACCGGACAACTACCAGGTTTCTCATCAAGACCAGCTGGCGTTGCGTACCAGCCCCACGAACATCGGGTTGTGGATGCTATCAGCGTTGGGGGCATATGATTTCGGCTATTTATCGGGAGACCAGGTCTTGGAGCGCGTCAGCCAGACCATGCAGACCTTGAAAGGCCTCGAGCAGTACGAAGGCCATCTCTTGAACTGGTACGACATCAAAACGCTCACGCCACTCGAACCGCGATACGTTTCGATGGTTGACAGTGGCAACCTCTTAGGTAGTCTTTCGACGCTGGAATCCGGAATCGAAGAAATCTTAGATGAAGCAATTCTTAAACCCAACGCTTTGAATGGGATTCACGACACTTTGGAGGTGTTGAGGGAAGTTCTGCGTGCATCGGAGCGGTTGGGTTCGCACCTCAAAGGGGTAGAAAGAATCTCCTCCATGCTCACGGATCCGCCCGAGAGGCTCGATCGCTTGGTCCAGCGATTACGCCAAATCAGCGGGCCGATCGTCGCAATGTCGTATAACATGCGGCAATCCGCGGGCTCGGAGTACGAGGCCGTATACTGGGCAGGTAAACTGGAGGCACAGATCTCTCAGTGGATCCTGGTGATTGATCGTTATCTCAGGTGGGTTGAGGTGCTCGCATCTGAGCCGGAGGAGACATGGTCTCCATTGGGGGAGAAAGCCATAAACGCTCGTAAACGAGCACTGAATCGAGCACCGTCGTTACGCTCGTTGGCTTCCAGAGAGGTGCCTGAGGTGGAGATCATTCTGGGGGCTGCAGGACAACATGAATCCCTACCACCTCCGCTGAAGGTGTGGCTCGATGCCCTGGGGGAGGCTTTTTCCGAGGCCTGTTGGTTCGCTGGGGAGGTGCTCGCTCAGGGTGAACGTTTGATTCAATCTGGCCGCGAGTTCGCCGACAGTGTAAACATGCGTTTCCTATACGATGCCGAACGTCGCTTATTCACAATCGGCTACAACGTCAGCAACCAGAGCCACGATGGATCGTACTACGATCTCTTGGCGAGTGAGGCTCGGCTGGGAAGTTTCATCGCCATCGCGCGGGGAGAGGTACCAAACGAGCATTGGCTGGCTCTGTCGCGCCCCTTCGGCTCTGCGGGTCGTCGTCGTGTGCTTCTCAGTTGGACGGGTACGATGTTCGAGTATCTCATGCCCCTGCTGTTGCAGCGCACCTTTGCTAACTCCTTGTTGGATAAGGCCACACAAGAAGCCGTCGCTCTACAGCGATCGTACGGCGACCAACGGCGAGTTCCGTGGGGAATCTCCGAATCGGCGTACGGTGACCTGGATATTAACAAGACCTACCAGTACAAGGCCTTCGGTGTACCGGGGCTAGGGCTGAAACGTGGGTTGGATGAGGATCTTGTCGTGGCGCCCTACGCCTCGTTGCTCGCTCTGATGGTTGAGCCCATACCGGCAGTGAAGAATCTGGATCGCTTGGCGAAAGAAGGACTACGCGGTCGGTATGGATTCTTTGAAGCGATCGATTTCAGCAGGCAGCGAAAGAGAGAAGGGGAGCGCGGGGTGATCGTGCGCGCTTACATGGCCCACCATCAGGCCATGGGCTTCCTGGCCATTGTCAATTTACTCTTTGATCAGTCGATGCAACGCAGGTTTCATAAGGATGCGCGAGTTAAAGCCACCGAGCCGCTGCTCTACGAGCGCGTCCCCGTTTCCCCACCGCTTTTCCACATCTCGACCAGGGAACAACCACCTCCCCGTGAAGCAGTGGTAGAAATTGCACCGTCGGTGAGTACGTTCGACACACCGCACACAAATACGCCGAGGACGCAATTGTTATCCAACGGCACGTACGGCGTGATGATCACCAACGCGGGGGGAGGATATAGCCAATGGGGGGATTTTGAGATCACTCGCTGGCGTGCGGATATGACGCGCGATCCCTGGGGCTCGTTTTGTTATATTCGCGACCTGCATAGCGGCGTAGTGTGGTCGAACACTTACCTGCCGATCGGCGGTGAAGTCGAGGGCTACGAGGTAGACTTTGCCATCGATCGCGCCGAGTTCCGCAGGCGTGATGGAGCCATTGTCACGGAGACAGAGATCATCGTTTCTCCGGAAGACGACGCGGAAATTCGGCGCCTCACGCTCATCAATCGCTCGAATCGCGTTCGCCATCTGGAGATCACGAGCTACGTCGAATTGGCTATGGCACCGCACGAAACCGATCGGCAGCACCCTGCCTTCAACAAGCTTTTCATCCAAACCGAATGGATCCCACAACACCAGGCTTTATTGGCATTTCGGCGAGCGAGGGATGAAGAGGATACTCCCATCTTTGTCGCCTACCGAATGACTATGGAAGGGCACGATGGCAGTAAAACGCAGTTTGAGACCGATCGCATGCGCTTCATCGGTCGTGGTCGAACCTTGAACAATCCGGTCGCGCTAGAAGGTGAGCTTTCCAACAGTGAAGGGTACGTCCTCGATCCGATCTTCAGCCTGCGCAAGATCCTCACGCTCAAACCCAGGCAGCGAGTGTCATTCAACTTGGTGACTGCGGCTGCAGGGACGCGGGGTGAGGTATTGGCTCTCATCGAGAAGTATGGTGAACCCCGAGCCATCGGTCGCAGCCTGGAATTAGCCTGGGTGCGTGCACAACTCGAACTTCGCCTGCTTCGCATTCAGCCGGACGACGCCCGTCGGTTCCAAGCGCTTGCCAAGCATCTTCTCTATCCTAACGCAAGACTTCGACCCCCCGTCGAGCGGCTGGAGCAAAATACACTTGGGCAATCGCGTCTTTGGCCGTATGGGATCTCCGGCGATCTTCCGATCGCCGTCGTCAGCATAGGTGAGTCACGAGACATCAGCCTTGTGCGTCAGGTGTTGCAGGCCCACACCTACTGGCGACAACATGGCTTGAAGAGCGATTTGGTGATCCTCAACGAAGAATCCAGTAGTTATGAACAGCCGCTTAACGAGCGTCTTTCCCGATTGATTGAAACTTATTCCATCTACACCGGAGTCGATCAACCTGGTGGGGTGTACCTGCGCAGCGTCGATCAGATTCCTGAGGCTGACCTAACGCTGATACTATGCGCAGCGCGTATTGGGCTGGTTGCGGCCCGCGGACCGCTTTCGCAGCAACTAAGTGCGCGACGTGTAACGCTCGAACTGCCTGAAGAAATTCCGCTTCGTAAGATCCCCGAAGAGCCATCGGCGCCGCTGCCGTTCATGGAGTTACCCTACTTCAACGACCTGGGTGGCTTCACCACGAACGGACGAGAATATGCCATCTACCTCAGTCCGGACACCAACACGCCCGCGCCCTGGGTCAATGTGATGGCGAATCCGAGTTTCGGCGCGCTAGTCAGTGAGTCGGGATCAGGATTTGTGTGGTATGGAAACAGTCAGCAATATCGCCTGACCGGTTGGTCGAACGATCCGGTGTCTGATCCTGCCTCCGAAGCGATCTATATTCGGGACGAGGATTCAGGCACGTTTTGGACACCGACGCCTTTACCTATTCGAGAGTTAGATGCCTATCGCGCTCGGCACGGTGCGGGTTACTCCGTCTTTGAGCACAACAGTCACGCCATCGAACAGGAACTGGTCACATTTGTGCCGATGGACAATGATGGCGGTGAGCCGCTTCGTATTCAGCGGTTACGCCTGCGTAATGATTCCACAAGACCTCGCCGGCTTTCGGTGACATTCTATGCTGAATGGGTGCTCGGGGATGATCGTGAGAATTCCCAAATGCATGTCGTTACGAAGTGGGATCAAGAGGCAAAGGCACTACTGGCGTATAACCGCTACCATCCTGACTATGGCGAGCGGATCGCTTTCGCGTCGATCAGCCCAGCACCCGAGGATTATACGGCAGATCGCGCAGTGTTCATCGGGCGAAATCGAAGCTTGGAGAGTCCGGCTGCGTTAAGGAGAGTCCACTTATCCCGGCGAACGGGCGCGGCGCTCGACCCTTGCGCCGCTATGCGTGTCGAATTGTCGCTCGAGCCCGGTCAGAGCGGTGAAGTGACCGTGCTTCTGGGCTCTGTCGCCTCTCGAGATGAGGCCGTTCGCATTATTCAGAAATACCGAGAGAGTCTCCGGGTCGAAGAGGCGCTTCAAAGGACGAGTGGTTGGTGGGATCGCATCTTAGGGCGTGTCCAGGTGGAGCATCCCGAGCTCTCGACGGAATTCTTGCTCAACCGCTGGTTGCTCTACCAATCCTTGAGTTGCCGCATTTGGGGCCGCTCCGCATTCTATCAATCAGGTGGCGCTTTCGGGTTCCGGGATCAATTGCAGGATGTATTGGCTTTGCTACTCGCTGCACCTGATCTTGTCCGCGGGCACATTTTGCGAACGGCGAGCCGACAATTTGTGGAAGGGGACGTCCAACACTGGTGGCACCCACCAAGCGGTGCGGGTGTGCGCACACGCATCTCCGACGACCTGCTCTGGCTCCCCTATGTCGTAAGTCATTACGTGCGTGTCACAGGAGACAGGAGTATTTTGGAAGAGACGATTCCTTTCTTGGAAAGCAGGCCGCTTGAGGAGGGAGAACACGAGATCTTCCTAGTCCCGGATCAATCGTCCGAGCGTGCCTCCCTTTACGAACACTGCCGGCGGGCGATCCAACGCGGCTTAACCTCAGGCCCACATGGATTACCACTGATTGGGATTGGGGATTGGAACGACGGCATGAACCGCGTCGGTGTTGATGGCAAGGGCGAAAGTGTGTGGTTGGCTTGGTTCCTGATCGACGTGCTCAACGGGTTCGCTGAAGTAGCGCAGGGCATTGAGGAGCGGGATGACGCCGATCAATTCCGACAACAAGCGCTACAACTCGCGGCCACTGTAGAACGTGAGGCCTGGGACGGTGAGTGGTATCTCCGTGCCATCTTCGACGATGGCACGCCGCTCGGATCTTCTAAAAACGAAGAGGCGCGCATCGCCTCGCTGCCACAGTCGTGGGCGTGGATCAGCGGCGCGGCGGATTCGGATCGCGCCGAACAAGCCCTGAAGTCAGCTTGGGAGCACCTCGTCCGTGAAGACGAAAAGCTGGTTCTGTTATTCACCCCGCCGTTTGATACGTCGGAATTAACCCCCGGGTATATCAAGGGGTACCCGCCAGGGGTGCGTGAAAACGGGGGTCAATACACCCACGGCGCCTTGTGGCTGGCGATCGCCTATGCCCGCAAGGGCGACGGCGAGCGTGCTGCACATTTGCTGCGGCTCATGAACCCTGTCGAGCATACGCGGGAACCCGAGGACGTCCAGCGCTACGCCGTCGAACCTTACGTGGTGGCGGCGGATGTCTATCGTCTACCCGGAAGGGAGGGTCGAGGGGGTTGGACCTGGTACACGGGTTCGGCCGGTTGGATGTACCGTGCCTGGATCGAGGAGGTCTTAGGCTTGAAGGTACGCGATGGAAATTTGACCCTTGATCCGGTCATCCCTCAGGCCTGGGAGGGATTCCGCCTGCGCTATTGTCACGGCGAAGCGGTTTACGAAATCGAGGTGGAAAACCCCGATGGAGTCAATCGAGGAGTAGCCTGGGTCGAGATGGACGGTCGGCGGCTTGAGGAAGTTGTCATCCCGTTGGAGGAAGCGGCCATCAAACACAGGGTGCGGGTGCGAATGGGTCGTGCAAGGATTCTTGAATCGCCCAAAGATATCGAGAGCGAGCAGTTGGCGACGGATTAGCGAGTGACAAATTCCTGTGGGAATTCAACGATAACCGGTGATCTGTTCGAATATATAACCAACGATCGTAGGGGCGACCCGCCGGTGTTTGACCCGAAGACATAGGTTACAGTTTGACCTTAGGAGATAGGTAACACTTTCTTG
>WVZH01000523.1:15231-29553 GCA_011772595.1 Anaerolineales bacterium | reverse complement strand
GCCTTGTCCGCCTTGGAATGCTTGGCCACGTTGTTCAGCGCCTCCTGTGCAATCCGATAGAAGACCACCTTCGCTTCGGAGGCGAGGTCACATGTCCCTTCGATATGAAGATCCACAGGAATCCGCGCTCGCCCGATCGTTGACTCCGCCAACTGCCGGATCAGATCCTCGAGATCCGCTTCCGCTATGGCCGAAGGACGCAGTTCGATCAGCAACGTGCGCATCTCAGCCAGTGCCCCTTTTGTCAGTTCGTTCAAGTTCTCCAGTCGACTACGAGCAAGCTCAGGATCTTTCTCCCACAAGCGGGGTAACACCTCGGCAACGAGGCTAGCCGAGAACAAGGTCTGCGTTACAGCATCATGTAAATCACGGGCAAGTCGTTGACGCTCCTCATAGATGGCGGTCTTCTGTGCTTGGTCCTGAAGTTGAGCCTGTTCTATAGCGATTGCTGCTCTTTGCGCCAAAGCCATAAAAAGCCGTTGCTCCTCAAGCCCGAAGCCCCTCGGTTCTGTGTAATTGACATTCAAGACCCCATAGATCTCGTCTCCCATTTTAATGGGGACATGCATAAAGGAGAGGACCCCTTCAGCGTCAGTGAACCGTCGATCCACGCGCGGATCCTCGCGCACGTCTTGAACGATGACGGGTTCCCCCGTCGTCATGACCCACCCGACCGCACCCTCCTCAGGAGCGAATTCCATTTGTTCCAAAGTTTCCGGCTTGATCCCCTTCGCTCCGCGTACGACCAATTCCCCCATTTGATCATCCCAAAACAGCAGAGATCCTTTGTCGGCGTGGAGGATATCAACAGCGATATCCACAAGCGCCTGGAATACTTGTTCGACCTCAAGACGCTGGATTAGTTCCCCGTCAGCCCGGTACAAGGCATCGAGCTCACTCCTGCGCTGTTCTATCTCTTGGGTCCGCTTCTGGACGATCGCCTCCAGCTCTCGACTCCGGGTCTCTAAATTGCGAACCCTCATCCGGTAACCGGTAAATACCAGCGCTCCAACTGAAACAATTGCGCCTAGTCGGAACCACAATGTCTCCCAAACAGGGGGCTTCACAGTGATATAAACCGAGACGCCTTCCTCATTCCATACACCATCACTATTGGATCCCTTAACTCGGAAAACATACTCACCGCCTCGGAGATTGGTATAGCTAACATACCGACGGCCCCCTGCTTGGACCCAATCCTCGTCGAAACCTTCAAGCATGTACGCATATTGGTTATTCTCCGGAGCGTAGAAATCGAGTGCAGAGAATTCGAAAGCGATGAAGTTATCCTTATAGGAAAGTTCAATTCGTTCGTTCGGCAGAAGGTCGTGACGAATCGGTTGATTGAATTTGTAAAATGTTGTAATCGCAATTGGGGGTATGTGAGGATTCTCTTTTATCTCGTTGGGAAAGAAGGCGTTTATGCCCCGGATTCCGCCGAAGAATAGCTCTCCAATATCGCTTCTATAATGTGCCCCGACGTTGAACTCGTTGTCCTGCAAGCCATCCCGCATGTCGTAGTTCATAAATATCTTGGTCTTTGGATTGAACCTTGACAACCCTCGATTCGTACTCATCCAGAGGTGTCCACTCAGATCAACCTCAATTCCGTAGATTGTATCGTTTGGTAAACCTTCATTCTCTGTGTAGTGCTCGAAGGTATTCGATACGCGATTCAAGCGGTTTAATCCACCTCCCCACGTGCCTATCCACAAATAACCATCCTGATCCTCATTGAAGGCGAAAATGGAGTCAGAGCTCAAGCTGGTTTCATCTTCCGGATCATGTAGATAGTGAAGGAATTCATCACTCCCTGGCTCAAGGACATTGACACCCCCAAGGGTTCCCACCCAAAGAGTTCCAAAGCGATCTTCGTAGAGCGCCCAAATACGGTCGTCGCTCAAACTTCTTGGGTCATCAGGATCGTTTTTATATCTGGTGAAATTTCCCGTTGTAGGATCCAGATAGTTCAGACCATCATAGCGTGTGCCTACCCACATTCCACCCGAACGGCTTGGTATCAACACGTTCACTCGGTTTCCGCTAAGGCTCCTTGGGTCGGCCGGATCATGGACGAAATGAGTATAGGTGTTCGTTCGCGGGTCGAATAGATCCAGACCTCCTGCCGTCCCAACCCAAATCTTGCCGGATGAGTCCTCTAAAAGTGCGCGAACATCGTCGCTTATTAGGCTCTCGGGGTCGGCTTCATCATGTCGGAAGACGATGATTTCATCCTCATTTCGGTCGATCATGTTGAGGCCACCATTGAATGTCCCGATCCAGAGCCTGTCCTCTGAATCCTCCAAGATCGACCACACCATATTATCGCTCAGGCTGTTCGGTTGAGTCGGATTGTGCTGGTAGAGCTTGAACCGATCCGTGGATCGATTGTACTTACTCAGACCTCCCCCCCAGGTCCCAAACCACATCACACCCGAGCGATCCTCGAAGATCGACCAAACCGCACTACTACCAAGGCTGGTCGAATCGTACGGGTCGTAGTAGTAGTGTTGGAAATGGGGATGATCTATTAAATACTTGACACTTTCGGCAGAAAGATAATTCAACCCATTTTGTGTGCCAACCCAAAGGTTATCAAATCGATCTCGATGGACAGATCGTACGCGGTCGTGACTCAGGCTGTGTGGATCGTCCGGGTTTTGCTGGAAGCGACGGAAGGTTCCACTTGTCGGATCGAAGCGAGCTAAACCACCTTCTTCGGTACCAATCCAAAGAAATCCACTGGCATCCTCAAAAATCGAGGACACATCGTTGAGATTTGAATCGCTCGAGCCTGTCTCATCCCTGTAATGGTCAAACCTTCCAGTGGCACGATCCAATCGATCCAGACCGTCGTGTGTACCAATCCACAGGTTTCCATCCGCATCTTCGTATATCACCCGCACTGCGTTCTCAATCAGCGAGGTCGGGTCGTCCTTATCGTGAACATAGTGGGTGAAAGTTTCTGTGTTGCGATCCATTCCATTGAGACCCCCTTCCTCCGTTCCCACCCACAAAGTTCCCTGACTGTCTTCATACAAACTGATAACCCATGCACCCTCTAGGTACGAGGGATCATCCCATTCCCTTGGGTAGTGGATGAATGTACCCGTTGCCCGATCGTATCGATCGAGACCACTACGGGTGCCAATCCATAATTCACCTTTCAGGTCCACAAAAAGCGCCGAGACAAAACTGTCGATCAGGGAAGAAGGATCATCAGGATCGTGTTTGTAAATTGTGAATTGATATCCATCAAACTTGTTTAGGCCGTCTTCTGTCCCCAACCAGAGGAATCCCTGCGCATCTTGTGCGATGGCGAGGACCGCATTCTGAGAAAGACCATCCTCAATGGTCAAACGCTCAAAGCGGATGGTTTGAGACTGGGCCGCCACCCCAAGAGGAAGCAGGGAGATCATCATCATCACGAAAGCTAAAAGCAGGGTTTTTCGATACGCATTCATAGAAGCACTTGAGAGATCACATGAACTTAAAAATGGATCCTTTGATGAATTTCGCGAACATCTCGGCTGACCGTACAAATAGTATATGCTAACAGACTTCCAACAGTTCACAAGGAACCGGTATGCATCCCTCCACGAGATCTTACGTCTGGAGATTCCAGATGGCTTATAAATTCATTCCTTCATCTTGTTAAATATGGTTTCCAACACGAGTGGTCCTCGCAATCATCTCCCGATTTGTTTGCGCCTTGTCCCAAATTCACTCCAACTTGTGGTCCGTATTCTTCAGATCGGGTAGCAGCCCATCTTGGACCTCCCACGAAAGCGATCAAATCAGCCCAATATCCTCCGATACTAGTTCGAAGGTGTGGGCTGAATGAACGCTTTGACGTCATCATCCATCAAGCCAAACCCAACAATGCTTTCGCTGATCGCCTTCACGTTAGAAAGATCACGCTGTAATTGCTTGACAACCGTCTCCCCACTTGCGGTTGAGATAATAAACAAGTTGCCATCCCCAAGATCAAAATCTGTGTTGTCGATTGAAAATTTCGCCGTAATCCCATCGTCTGTTTCCAATCGCCAATCAAAGCGGTGATCCTTCTTGGATATCGCGTGGCATTGAATTACGAGCATGGGTCGGGTTGTGGACCCAGAGCTTCCACATGCCGATGATATTGTCCCGTCGTGCCAAATCATGATGGACAAGCCCTCATCCCAGCGGAAAAATTCATAGCCCGATTGGACATATACTCCGGCAGCCATATCCGGACTTGGAGGTGTCATAGTAGGTGAACAGGCGCCTATAAATAACATAGCAAGAACCACAACCGCGAGGTAGACCTTGAAAACCGTGAGATTCATGCCCTTCTCGTACCCCTTATCTGAACTAGATTGTGCATTCGCACAGAGTAATGCTAAACAAGACACCAATCGTGAATGGATTACACCACTTTTTCAGAATCACACTCCGCACAACGATGAGATTTCGAGCGACACCGTAGTCAAAGATTAGAGTGATCCCCATTTTATCGTCTCAAGAAGCGAATCACATCCTCATACAGGTCAGCGACGTACCTATCCAGGTGGACGATATGAATGCGCATCCAAGGGGCACTATGAACTTGGATCCGTTGCATGGTGTAGTCGAACCATCTTCTTCATATGCTTTAGGCACAACAAAATTCGAGCAGGGAGATCGCCATGGACAGTAACCAAACAATATCGCTACTGATGCAGATCGGCGCACTAGCTTTCACTTTGGGACTCTTATACATACTCCAGCGTCTCATGGATGAAGGTGATCTTATGGATAATGCGCAAATGGAACGTCGCATCGCTTACCGTCGACGAGATACTCAAGAACACGTCGCGGCTTTGAAACAAATGGAACTCGACGACGTACCGCTTCTCTCACCCGACCTCGCCGGGATCGAACGCGCGCTTTTTAAGCACATCCGACCACGTGAGGAACGGGAATCCGAATCAACCCCCCAAAGGCGTTGGTTCGANNACGACTCGAAAGGACATCAAGGTAAGTGAGGAGATCTACCAATGAACCAGAACATAAGACTTTTAATTCAGGGAAGTATTCAACGAGTGGAAGTCTGGCCCCGCCATCTGATGGGCTTGATCTTTGGTCTGATAGTCTTGGGCATCATGCTCACTGCATGTGGCCCTCGCGACTCAGAAACTGCAACTCCCGAGTTCCCACTTCCCACAGAAACACCCGTTCGTACGGCATCCATTCGAGGGGTGGTGTGGCACGATCTGTGCGTAAACGCCGACGTGGATGAAGCGCTGCCTCCTGGATGTGTCGTCAATGACGCCATAGAAAAGTATATCGCCAACGGGGTTATCGAACCTGGGGAAGCCGGTCTGCCGGACGTTGAGGTCGAGATAGGCTTGGGCCCATGTCCATCCTTTGGTTTCGCCGCAGTGACGACGGACGAGGAAGGTCGCTACACCTTCGAGGGCTTGTTCCCGGGCGCATATTGCGTGTCCGCCAAAATCGGTGAGAGCCACACACCAGCATACGTGGAACCGGGCTTGTGGACCGAGCCCGAAAACGGCATGCTGACCCTCACCCTCGGGCTTGGTGAACAGCGCAGCGATGTCAACTTCGGCTGGGATTATCTCAACAAACCCGCCGTGCCCACGCCGGAACCGACACCCGAACCAAAGCCGGTGCCAAGCTGCCAGGATTCCGTAGCCTTTATCAAGGACGTGACGATCCCTGACGGGGCACGGTTTGATCCCGGAGAAACCTTCCGCAAGACATGGCGCCTTCGCAACAACGGCAGTTGCACCTGGACAAAGGATTACGATTTGGTCTTCATATCCGGGTACCGCATGAACGGCAATAGTGTGATGCCACTTCAAGGGAAGGTCGAACCAGGCCAAATTGTGGATCTGACCGTCAAACTTGAAGCGCCGATCAACAACGGCACCTTTTGGGGCTACTGGATGCTGCGTAATTCACGCGGCGATGTCTTTGGCACGGGTGAAGAGGCGAATTATCCGTTCTGGGTGAAGATCCTCATTGAACCGGAGATCACCCATTGGCGCGGCGAATATTTTGACAATCGAAGACTCGAGGGAGACCCCGTGCTGATCCGTAATGACAAGAAGATCGACTTCAATTGGAAGGATCAGGCACCGGCAACAGATCTCCCCTCGAATAATTTCTCCGCTCGTTGGACACGGCGATTGAAGTTCGAGGATGCGATCTATCGCTTCTCCATACGAGTAGATGATGGTGCTCGCCTATGGGTAGACGACCGCCTCGTCATCGACGAGTGGGAGGAAGGGGCAACCCGAACGATATCCGTTGATCTCCTGATGGCTAAGGGCAAGCACGATCTCAAGCTCGAGTTCTTCGAACGCAAGGGCAAAGCACGTATTCGCCTCGACACGGATAAAATCTCACTGTCCAGTGACAGCGAATGGATCGCCACATATTGGTACAACCACAGCTTGAACAGCAAATGGGCGTTGGTGAAGACCGTGCCTACAATCGATTTCGACTGGGGTTTAGGTTCTCCTGGAACCGGTATCCCAAAGAACGATTTCTCCGCCCGCTGGAGCCGCTCTGTAGACTTCGAACCTGGGATCTATCGGCTGTACGCACGAGCCGACGACGGGATTCGTGTGAGAGTCGATGGCGAAATTGTCATCGATGAGTGGCACACTTGGAATGCCGGCACGACGTACACATCGGAGGTTCCACTTTCCGGCTCGGTTAACCTGACGGTGGACTACTTCGAGCGCAGTGGCAAAGCAAAGGTCTCTTTCTGGTGGGAGTACATGACCTCCTTGAATCGTCCTCCCGTAGCGCTCTCAGACACATATGAAATCACTGTAAACGATGTGCTCATCGTCCCCGCGCCGGGTGTGTTGGGCAACGACCAAGATCCGGATGAGGACAGGTTGGTAGCGACACTCGTCAACGACGCTTCGAGCGGAAGAGTCGAATTGGATGAGGACGGCTCCTTCGTGTACCTCCCTGATCCCGACTACGTCGGCCAAGACGAGTTTATGTACAAGACCTCCGACGGTGAGTTGGAATCAGAAATCACAACCGTCACACTTACTGTGCTGCCGATAAACAACCCCCCAATCGCTTCGGATGACGCCTTCACGGTAGGTCAAGGTGAAACGATCGCTGTTCCTCCGCCCGGGGTATTGGAAAATGACTTCGATGCGGATATGCAGCCACTTTCTGCGCTGCTCGAGGCTGAACCGAGCCATGGAAGCTTGGAATTCATGCAAGATGGCTCATTCCGCTACACAACAGATCCGGATTTCTCCGGCACCGATCAGTTCACCTATCGAGCTAGCGATGGGGAAACCACTTCGGAAGTCGCCTTAGTCACGATCACGGTGCAACTCTCCAATGCGCCCCCAGTAGCCCTGGATGATCAATTCGAGATCGAGGAGGACAACATACTGAGCGTGAGCGCACCGGGGATCCTCGCAAATGACCTCGACCCGGATGGCCAACCAATCCAACTGCTCCCTGAGGAGGGACCTCGCGTCGGAGACCTCATCCTTCGTGATGACGGTTCCTTCGAATACACGCCTGCGGCTGATTTCCACGGGGACGACCAGTTCACCTATCGCGTGAGCGATGGGATTTCGACCTCCGAGCTGGCGACCGTTTCAATTCATGTCCTCTCGGTGAACGATCTGCCTCAAGCGGTCGACGACGTGGCGAACGGTACCCAGGATCAGGCTCTAGCGATCGACGTGCTCGTCAATGATCTAGGTTTGGGTGATGGTCCTCTAGCAATCAGCATTGAGGTTGCGCCTAGCGAAGGCTCTGTAGAAATCGATGGGGACACGATCCTCTATACTCCCGCATTGGGTTTTGTAGGCGAAGATCGCTTCGAGTATGCCGTCACCGACCAGGACGGAGACCGCGCACAGGCGATCGTGCTCATCACGCTCAACCCTCCAGAGGCGTGAGGAAAACAGATCCCATTGGATGCACAACAGGTGACCGCACTTTGGGTCACCTGTTTTCAAAACCAATTTCGTCACCCCTAATGCGTTCCACTAGAAGCCATTCCAACACACTTCCAGCTTGGAAGCGATGACTTCCCCTACAGAAGATCTCGTGTAGACTCATGATCCGAGTCTGTCATTGGGAGAGCCTCTCTCACACCCGGTATCACAGTTTTAATGATCCGATAACTTGCGATGGTTTGCGACTTCAAGGGGACGTTCAAGAACCATTCTTTTCAACTCGAATCATCCGCGACGACGGAGCACCCTCGGAGGAGAACCATGAACAAAAAGCGACACCTCGCAGCCATTGTGTTGGCTTTGTTCGTCCTTGGCTGCGCGGTCACCGAACTCTTCACAACCCCCAACCCCACAGCTACAGTCGTGATCTCCCCAACCATCACCCCATCGATCACTCCAACAGCAACCTCCGGGCCGCTGCTCCAAGTCGTATTTGACTTAGCGAATCCGATAAACGGGCTTTTCCTGGACAACGGGGGTGACGTGGACACCGAGGTTGTATCCGTTGGTAGCCCATCGGAACAGGCATTACGTACCGGCAATGGGACCGTATTGTCCTCCCCAGATGGGAACTCGGTAGAAGATTATTACATGCAGTTCAAGATAGATGATGCGTTCATCTTCCGCGGCGTACCGACTTCGCGAGCGCAGATCGAAATCGAATATCTCGACGAGGGGACCGATACGTTCAACATTCAGTACGATGCCATTAGCGGAGGGGTGGAAGGGGACGGTCGCTTCAAAGACACCGGAATTTTCGTCAAATCCGACAGCGGAGAATTTAAGACCGCCGTCTTCCCGTTGTGTGACGCCTACTTCGCCAATCGCGACAATGGCGCCGACTTCCGCATCGCTGACAGCGCCGATGGCGCTGAGACCATCCGACGCGTGACCGTTACCCTGACTACCCCCACATCGGGTCCGGCCACCATCCACGTCGACTCCTGCGGGGCCAACCCCTTCGATGAAGAGCCGGACAGCGACGCCATTCAGACCTGTATCGACCAGGCGTGCAGTGGCGATACCGTGCTGTTCACCTCCGGCGTGAACAGGTCTGACTATTACGGTTACGTGATCGACAAAACGATCTTCCTGGTAAGGACCTCGGCAAAAAGCGACCTCACCTTTAGTTCCACAGAACCTGACAACCACGCCCTTCTCACAGCTTCGCCGGACTTATTGGGTTTCGTGGTGCGCCTCTTCGCCCGCTCAGGCATCGGTGACGCCGGTAATATCGACGATATCACCCTCAGCCACATAGACCTGGATGGTAACCGCGCCGAACGCAAGTGTTATGGTTCTGATAGAACCGGCAACGGCATCGACGATAATTGGGGCTCCTGGGTGCCGGAGTGTGACGTGCTCGACGACGCCTGGTGTAGCCCCGGTACTTTGGCGATGGGCGGCCACGTCGATAATGCCGATCCCGAGCAGGATTACATGGCCAACCCGGAGCGCTGGAGCACCGGCTTGGTGGTTCGAGACGTGACTTCAGCCAACACGGAGTGCGGCACGGCCCTGGCTTTCGAGGGCGCCGCCGGAGTGATCGATGCAGTCACCATCGATACTGCTGGCGACCACGTCCACGGCCTGGGCTGCGAACCGACGGATCCGGATGAGGCCCTCACCGCCTGGTCTGACGGGATCACGTTCACCGGCCCCGCCAATCTCATCACCAACAGTCTCATCATGGACGCCTCGGACATCGGCATCGTCACGTTTGGCGGAAGGGACACGGTCATCTCGAACAACACGATCATGGCGCGCCCCGGAAACAACGGCATGTTTGCCGGTATCGCCGTGCACCCCTATGGATATGGGCTACTCTCTGGCTTTCAGGTGGTCGGCAATCAGATCATCAACCAGGCCGATACCACCTGCGGTGGTATTCACGCCGGCATCGACATCGGCACGCACATGTGGGGCGCCGGCTGCACCTCCATTCCTTCACCTGTCTCTGTGGGGAATACCGGAACCTGCACGTCGCTATCCCCACCGCCTGGATGGACTCTTTGTGTGCCCGACCAGACCTGCCGGGTGTGGGGGCACATCCCTGAAGGCACCACCTTCACGCTGGCTGACAACACCGTCACCGGTGCGCAGGTCAATTTCCTGGTAGAGGGCTTGGAGGTCTTGGGGGAATTGAACGTTTCGGGGAACATCAGCAATGCTCCCCAACCGACGGATTGGCAAGGTGACCAAAACTGTACCTGGGATGGAATCTCGGATAGTTGGGGCACGATCGACTTTGTCGCCCACGACCCCACCATCGACGGCTGGACGGACCAACGCATCTACTGCGAGCGCTGATTCAAAGGGCAAATGCCTCAGGGCACTCCCAGGGCTTCTTTGTTATTCCCGAGATTGTGAAGTAACAGTACATCGAGCACCTATTCATGTGCTGGACAGGCTTGGTTTCCGTCGTAGCTTCACACCTGAAGCACGATCGTAGCGCATCATGTCCCCATGTCAACCAGGGTCTTTCGCCAGGATTCTCGTTGACTTATACTGATGACACAGGATCTCGCTAAACTGATAGGCATCAAACCTGGGAGTGAATCCAACGATGAGACAGTTGATACGCTCGGGAATCTTCCGCAGGATTGCGCTGGCGATCCTGCTTGTATCCTTTGTACCGTTGCTCGTTATCGGTGGGGTTGCCATGCGTACCGGCAGCGAGGCGGGTGCAGAGTCTATCACCATAAGTCGTGAGGTATTAAATGCCAAATCAGCTGAGGCATTGGAACTGCGTGTCGTGGAGACGTCGATCAGCATCGCCAATTTCCTCGAAAGATGCGAGGCCGACCTCAGAGCACTAGCTCTTCTACCCCGCACCGCTGATGCCTATCTGGCTTTCTCCAGGGTGAATCAAGGGGATTTGTGGTCCATGGAAAACGGCCACGAAACCCACCAGCGCATCCCGCTCTACAGTGAAATCGCTTATGTAAATGCAAACGGATATGAGGTCATCAAAATCACAGATGATCGCGTCGCCGGACCTTCCGAATTGCACGATGTAAGCGATCCATCGAACACGCTGTATAAATCAGAACCCTATTTCAATGAAACACGTAAGCTGGCAAACGATGAAATTTATGTCTCGCATCTCTCAGGTTATTACGTAAGTCAAGCAGAGTTCGAAGCAGGGGTCCGCTATCAAGGCGTCATCCGTTTCGCCGTACCCGTCTTTGACGAGAACAATCGCTTCGACGGGATCGTCGTCATGGCGTTGGATAGCCGCCATCTGGCTGAATTTACCGTCCATATCGTGCCCACGGATCAACGTTTTGCCGTAAAGGTTGACGTCAAGACGGGCAACTACGCCTACATGATCGACGATAAGGCTCAGACCATCGTTCACCCCAACGAACACTATATCTGGGGTGTCGCGCGAGATGGTCAAACTTTACCCTACACAACTCGTCCTGAAGATATCGGCAACCTCCCAATTCGTTTGGATCTGATCGGCTTTGCAGACGAGAATCTGGCCAGCATCCCTGCAAGAGTGGCAAGCGGTGAAGCCGGCTCAATCCAATACACCTGGCAGGGCCATGATAAATTCGCCACTTTTGCGCCGATTCCCTACTACGGGGGTTCCTATTCACCGCCAACCGGTTTTGGCTGGGTGGGCTTCGGCGCCGACATGAACACCTTCCACCAGGCAGCGACGCTGGTGGGTGATGCGATCATGGATATCGCACGCACGCTGGGTTACATCACACTCGCATCCGTAGCCTTCGCCGGGGTGCTGGTCCTGGCATCTGCTGGTGTTCTGGCTCAGCAAATCTCCCAACCCCTTCGCCAGATCATCGAAGCGGCCCGCCGGGTGGAACGCAATGAGTTCCAACTCGACATCCTTGATCCGTTGCTGGAAAAACAGAGCGGTGATGAGATCGTCCACCTGGCTCACGTCTTCAACGAAATGGCCATTCACGTGGCCAGGCGGGAGCAGTTACGGCGTTTGCTTGACGTGGTGATCAGCATCGGTGTTGCGCTGCCAGAGGAAAGAAACTTCCACCGACTGCTTGAAACTGTCGTTTTGGAAGCCAAGTCGCTATGCAACGCCGACGCCGGGACGTTGTATCTCCGCACGGCAGAAGACGAATTGGAATTCATGATCGTGAGGAATGACTCACTTAACATCGCCATGGGTGGAATATCCGATGGGGAGATCCCATATCCCGCGATTCCCCTGTATGACGAAAACGGAGCAGAGAACCACGCAAACGTCGCCAGCCACACTTTTCACTCCGGCACAACCATCAACATCTCGGATGCCTATCTGGAGCTGGGCACTGATTTCACAAGAACAAGAACCTATGATGCAGAGACAGGGTATCACTCGAAATCCTTCCTTAGTGTGCCACTTCGCGATAGCTCCAATGAAATCATCGGGGTTCTCCAGCTCATCAACGCACGAGATTCCGACACCGGCGAGTTTGTCGCTTTCGAGAAGGATATGAACCGCGTGATCGAATCCTTGGCATCTTTGGGCACAGTTGCTCTGAAAGCCTACATGCGCGAGGAGCAATTACGCCAGCAGATCGAAGAGCTGAGAATCGAGATCGATGAGGTTAGAAAAGCCCAGCAAGTAACGGAGATTACCGAGACAGAGTATTTCCAGCAGCTGCAAGAGCGAGCCAGAGGTCTCCGGAGCAAGAGAAACATCTGAGAGAATTAGCCGAGCCTTGACCCTACCTGCTTCCAATGATGCATTTCTCTACCATTGATCTGGAAGAGCAATGGGGGCAGATCAGATGTTGGCGACCTCAGGATCTCTTTTTTTGAATCTGTTCTTCTGTTGCCTAGGTGACCCCTGACGCTATCAGAGCGTAAATCCAAGACGCACTCGAAACGCCTCAAACTCTGTTTTCCAGCTCGAATGTTCATTCCTACGGAAGCGAAGAACCACAGGGGGGTTATTGAGTGCGACGGAAGCGGGGAGAATGTTGTGCTTCCAATTTCAAGAATTCGAACTTTTCCCCCTTACTTCAGGATTGCTACTCCATCAGATTTGATTCTCGAAAAAGGCATCGATGCAGGGGCCCGTGTCGAAAAAGCTGGAAGAAAGCGCTGACTGCGGGGTCATAACGCGCCACGATTCACACATACATGATTTTCGAGCTAACAAGAAGACAACCTTTCATGCATCTCATCATCAGGACACGCTTTATGTCTTCCCACCAGGCTTCCGGTACTACGCTAAAAATTTTTTAGCCACCCCCTTGAGACTTAGCGATATTGGATCTTCTGGATATCGGAGCGCGAAGATGCCGGTGCTAGCGAGGGCCATCATTTCGTCAGAATGTGGCAGAACGGCAGCCACCTCACAGGAATAGGTCTTCTCAACCAGGGAAGTGACCTCGTTAAAATCAAAGACCGAAGGCACCTTATTGACAATGAGTATCATGCGAGGAACATCTAGTTTGCGAGCCACATCTACAGTAACGGCCGTACCCTGATAGTCTTGTTGATCGGGGCGCAAAATGATCGTTAAAACGTCGGAGATGGCTATCGACAGCAAGGTTTCCTCATTCAGTCCCGGGTGGGTATCGATCATCAGAAAATCGAGTTCTAGCTTTTCGATTAGTTCGTGAAAACCATCATTGAGTAATCCTACATCATAACCTTCACGAAGCACTCGTGCGATCTCGCCGACTTTGATACTTGAAGGGATGAGAAAGATCTGACCCTTGATATCCCCGTCCAGATTCGAGGTGACATCGAAAGCCGCTTGCGCGATTTCACATTTCCCCCAAAGGTAATCGTTAAGCGAGTAGGTCATATCGTCTTCATGCATGCCAAACAAAATGTGAATGCCCGGAGACTGAATATCGGTGTCAATCACGCCGACTCGTTGCCCTTCCACGGCTAACAATGTGGAGAGGTTTGCCGTTGTATTCGATTTCCCCGTTCCACCGCGAAAAGAGTGAATGGAAACGATTTTTGACATGGTTATCCTCCAATAGCGTGGTCTACTCCCCTTTATCGTCCAGGGCGCCCCAGAAGTGCATGGGCAGTTTTCGCTTTGATTTTTTCGCAATCATGATTTTATAGCGACGTTCCCCTTCTACTTGGAAGCTTTTTAGAAAGCCCCTCGCGACCAGGTCTTCAAGCAGTTCTCCCACCTCGGATTGATTCTTCTTCAACTCAAAAGAGAGATCATCGAGGCTGACTTCCCCTCTGCGCATGACCAGATGCACGAGTTCAGATTGATCGCGAGGAAGCTCCAGCAGCTCCATCAGTGTGAGGCCTTCCCGCTGGCAGGTATCTTCCCCCGATGATGGCTTATCCGCTCGCCTCATCATAGATTGTCCCTAAATTCTCCTAT
>WVZH01000523.1:10781-15176 GCA_011772595.1 Anaerolineales bacterium | reverse complement strand
GCGATTGATCAATTCCTTATAAGTTCCGGTCTGAACGATGCGTCCGCTCTCGAAAACATAGATTCTGTCGGCAGCCATAATGGTGCTCAGGCGATGTGCAATGACGACGCGTGTCGTTTGGAGGCTCTCCAGGCTGCGGCTGACAATATCCTGAGTCCTGTTATCCAGAGCACTCGTGGCCTCGTCAAAAAACAGGATACGGGGTTTGTTGATGATCGCCCTGGCGATGAGGAGTCTCTGCCGCTGTCCGCCAGAGAGGTTGCTCCCATACTCGCTCACCACTGTGTTCATTCCCATGGGCATAAGCTTTATGTCATCATCCAGACCAGTCATGCGGGCGGCCTCCCAGGCGTCATCCACAGTCATGTAAGGGGATGCCCCAACAATGTTGGTGAAGATGTCGCCCGACATAATCTTTGCGCTTTGAAGCACGACGCCAATCTGTTGGCGGACAGCGCGCAGGTCCAATCCGCAAAGATCCTGGCCATCGTAAAAAATACCACCCGATTCAGGGGTTTCAAAACCCATCAGCAAACGCAAGAGCGTGGATTTTCCAGAACCCGAAGGACCGACAAAAGCTACGAATTCACCCGCTTGGATTCGGATAGAGACGTCCTCTAAGATGAGAGGACCATCTTCCCGATAGCGGAAGGAGACATGGTTGACCTCGATCTCACCGATCAGATCTCCCGGATCGGTCTTCAACTCATCCACTTCAGGTAAAGCTTCCAGAATGGGTCTGGCGCGTTCAAAAATCGGCACGATTCCAAACAGCGTAACCATGATCGAACCCAAAGAGAGCACTGCAACGAGGAACTGAGTGAAGGCGAGGTTGAAGGCGAGGAAGTCCCCCGTAGGCAACTCCGCTTGGGCCGAGGAGGATACGACAGCAAATATCGCTAAGGAGGCAAACACCGGGTAACCAGCATTGAAGACCAATAAATTATTGCCGACGCGACGCGCTTTGAAGGCCAGTCTTCGTTGCGAAGTAAAAACATCCGACCACAGCGCGAAAGCACGCCGCTCGGCGCCTGCGACACGAAACTTGGAGACGCCGGTCAGGAACTGCAAGACCTTGCCGGATACTTGTCCCTGAACTTCGCTCAATGTGCGCTGATAGCGTATTTGGAGCTTACCTGTAAGCAGCGTCGCGATCACGACGATCAGCACTAGGATCAGTGCGACCAACGCCAGACTGGACGAGTAGATGAAGAGCAAGACGAGATTGAAAACAGAAAACAGGCTGGAGAGGATGGTCGTCATGATGTGCCCTGATAATAAACGACGAATCTCTGTGATCCCCATCGCGCGAACGCCAAGATCGCCCGATGTATAGTTGCGAAAGAAGGGCACGGGTAAACTCAAAATACGATCCCAGATCGCCGCCTGGATCGTGGCATCCATTCGACTTTGTACCCTCAGCATGGCAAGGCTGCGTATGATCTGGAATATACCGGTCGCCAAGGCTACCAGAAAGAGTGCGAGGCCAATCTGGAAAAGCAAGCCACGCTCTGCCGCGGGAATGATGGTATTAAAAATCAATTTTGTCGCCACAGGAGGCAAGAGGCTTAGTAATCCCGCCGCCGCACCCATCAAGACGACTTTGAGCAGGTCGTCTTCATTGCCTTGCAGACCGAACCGGAGCACATCTCGAGCGGTAAGCATTCGATTAGGAAAGGGGCGATAAAAAGTATACGCAAATGGGGATAGCCTGCTATCCACCTCTGGTGTCACAGGTGTTCGATCCCGTCGAACAGGGTCAACGAGTTCATAGCTTCGAGGGGAAGTGGGTAGGAGGGCGACAGGCTGTTCATCTTCTTCCCAGAAACCCAGAAGCGGCCCACTGTCCGTCCGCCACCATTCGCCGCGCAGGGCCACCTGTCGGATCCGAAAGCGGGAGGCTTTCGCGAGATTCATGAGCATTGCCCGCGGCAGATGGTCCTTCCCCATTCCAGGATAGGTTTGCATCTCGAGACCCAGCTTTTGACCTACCAGGCGGCACGCGACGAGCATCGGCTGGCGCCCGTCCTCCCTGAGATCAGCCAGTTCGGCAACGGCTTCGGGGGTCAATGGTGAAGCCAGGCGCGTCAGTGCGTCGTCCATTACCAAGGCATCTGCTTCCGATTTCTTTTGCAGACGTTCTTGCTCAGTTGACGTCAGTCGATTCCGGTTTAATACGATGGCATCCAACACCAATGTATGGAACAGTTCGAGCGCTGACCACTCCGTATCCTCATTAATGAATGCTTCCGTGTCGACGGCGCGCAATTTGGTGCTTCCGATGGGGCTCAGCCAGGTGCGCGAAGAGACAGGCAGGTAGCTGGCCGTGTCTACCCAACCTAATTCGAAATACCCCATGAAATGGGAATTGCCCTCTAGAGGACGGACCCAAAGGATGCCCTTTTTGGGGACAGCGACCTGATCTTGCTCGAGCACAACCTCCTGGTCGGCTTGGAGAAGAATATAGTCCTTAGGCAATACCTCCGGACAAATGCCATTCGAAAGACCTGCGGCCCAGTCCTCCAGCATTGCCGCAACGAGTTCGCGAAATTCGAGATCGGCTGCCAAAGCCTGGAGTCTGGAGCGCCGAAGTTTCAACACACGCGTCCCCGGCAATCCGCTTACCAGGAGACCAATCCCCGAGGCACGTTGCTCAAGCTCGATACCCAGCAGCAGTTGTCCAGCTCCCCCACGGAAAAGATGGCTGCGAGCGCCAATGACCTCCCCCTCCTGGACACTCACCGCGAACACGTCGATCGTCCCGGAGTATACGACCCAAGCAGAATCCGGATCGCTCAACAGAAAGGGTTTGTTGGCTTCGACTTCGATCAAACTTCCTTCCTGGTATCGCAACTTGAGAAGGAAGAGTTCAAGATTTTCTTTTTCCTGCATGCGAGTTATTCCTGGATCTTGACTAAACATGGTTTACCCTTCCAGCCCTTAAAGCAATTCGAGAATGGCATCGATTCTCGAGGGTTCTTCGGTCCTGATGAGATTCGCATACGGTCCTTCAGCGCGTATGAGTTTCATATGGGTTCCTCGCTGAACCACAGCGCCTTGATCCAATACAATAATCTCATCACAATCACGTATAGTGCTGAGCCGATGGGCGACAATCAAACAGGTGCAGCCGCGTCTCCTGAGATTGTCATCGATGATTCTTTCCGTGATGGGATCGAGAGCACTGGTGGCTTCATCCATAATGAGAAGGGACGGATCCCCGACCAGCGCCCGGGCGATTTCAAGCCTTTGGCGTTGCCCACCACTGAAATTCAGTCCATCCTCCGCTACATAGGCATCATATCCACCAAGTCGAGCCGAGATTTCTTCGTGGATGCCTGCATCTTTCGCCGCCTGGATGACGCTCGTTTCAGGGTATGTTGAATCCCACATGGTCATATTCTCTCGGACACTACCATCAAACAGAAAGATTTCCTGATCTACCATGGCCATTGAATTCTTCAATTTGGTGTGGGATATATGCTGTCGCTCTTGACCATCGAAGAGGATCTCACCAGACCAGGGTTGGTATAGACCGGCCACCAGCTTAGCGATCGTCGATTTCCCGCTTCCGGAGCCTCCTACGAGGGCTACCCGCGAGCCGGGTTTTAAGGTCAGGTTGAAATTCTCGATTAGTGGTGGATCAAGCCGACTGTATCCAAACGTGACATCCCTGATTTCAACCTGACCGGATAACTTCCAACTACTCGCGCCCGTATCATCCAGTTGGTCTTCGTCCTGCTCCGCAAATTCATCGATGGGATAGCGCAGAACATCGTCCAGCTTGGCCATATCCGCTTCGGTTTGCTGCAACCGGCTTCCCAGGTTTACCACCTGATTTACGGGGGTCAAGAAATTCGTCATCCAAGCCTGGAAGGCAATCAATGCACCAATGGTGAGTTGCCCATCCATGATGCGGAACCCCCCTACCATAAGGATCAAGGCGACGTTAACGGCGGACAAGATAGGTGGTACCGCAGCCAGGATCTCAGTGAGGATGCCCAGGTCTTGTTCAGCCGTAATGGCTTTGGCCTGGTATCCTGACCAGCGGGCAAAGAAATCGGACTCCGATCCCGTGGCTTTCAAATTCTCTATCGTGCGTAGACCGCTAAACGCCGTGGACATGAGTTTGCCCTGGTCATTGATCAATCTTTGGTTGGCATCGACACGCCGCCTCGAGACGTACCGCAACGCCACGATGTTCAAGAGCGCGATCATTACACCAAGTACTGTGAGCAATCGATCGTATTGGTACATAACTGCAATATAAAAAACGATCAGCCCGACGTTCAGAAAGTTCGTGGCCAACTCTCCAGACAACAATTGGGCCACGCGATCATTAATGCTCACGCGTACACTGATATCGCCGGAAAACCGCTGGATGAAGAACTCGAT
>WVZH01000523.1:0-10769 GCA_011772595.1 Anaerolineales bacterium | reverse complement strand
AACGCCATCTGCATGCCGGCGGTAGCCGCCATGATGATAATCAACGCAAACAGCCAGCCCTTCAACCCGGCGACCAGAAATCTGTCTACGAAAATCCGGGTATAGGACGGAACGACCAGGCTCAGGAATGTTAACAATAACGTAGCCAGGATGATAAATACAAAGGCACCCTTCATCCCACCGACGCGTGCGCGCAATGCATGGAGAAGAGAGGGTTTCCTTCCCCCTTTCTCGAAATCCGGGCCGGGTTGAATGACCAGCGCAACCCCGGTATATGAGTCATCAAATTCATCTTCGGTCACGACCCGTGGTCCCACAGCCGGATCATTCAGATAGATTTTCCCCTTGCCAAACCCTTCCACCACCAAGAAATGGTTGAAATTCCAAAACACGATGATGGGCAGCGGGGCGATCTTCAAGGCCTCGATTTCTTTTCGATACCCCGTCGCCTCGAATCCGTACGTGCGCGCCGCCTTCAGGATATTACTTGCCTTGCTACCGCTGCGGGATACACCACACGCAACACGCAGTTCTTCCAGGGGCACGAAGCGACCGTAATAAGACATGAGTACCGACAGCGCTGCCGCGCCGCATTCCACAGCTTCCATTTGTAAGACGGTGGGCGTTTTGACGCGACGCTTTCGGAATCGGCGAACTTCTTTTGTTTGATCCGTCTGCTTTCCCTTTTGCTTTTCCGCCATTTCGCAACCCTCGCCAATCAATCCTTTGCCTTGCCTGGTTCTAACAGGCCGGCGCGTTCTTGCTATCGAGAGAACACCAGTTCGACGGGACGCTGTTCGGCTATGACGATGACGCCGCTGCAAATCGTACCATTCTGCACCGGCGTGGGAGGACCCTGAACTGACGTCCAGCGATAACCTGAGGGCGTTTTCTCATCCACTTCGAGGTCCACGCGTATCTCGATCAAATTCCCTGAAGAAGCAAGGGTCTGCACGAGCGTATCGTTACCCAATGCGAAGAGCATCTGCTCGTAGGTCGATGCTGTGCGTTCCACGGAAGCCACACGGCCCAATAGCAGTCCATGCTCCTCTTTCACAACAGTTACTGGAGATATTTTCGCGACCATTCCAGGTTGTACCCTCATACCATCCCATACCGACACATAAAGTACACCCTCCAAGCTGCTCATATCTTGATCGCTGGAGCGCAGGATCCCTTCCCCCGAAATCGTCGTTGGGATTTTGGCAAAGAAACCCCAAATCCCAATCGCGACGATCAGGCTCCCCAGAGCGAGGAGCGCGAGCCACCCTCGCACCGTCGTGATGCTCATTAATTGGTCCAATCTTTCAGGTGAGGCTAGCTTCTCTAAAGCCTTCCGACGAAAAAGTCGCTGACTCATGATTGCTTCTCCTCTTGCGAAGAACCTTCACTCCGGGCTCGTTGAACATGCGCGTCGATCTCCTCACAGGCGAGCTCTTCCAGCGTTAATCGTGCCAACACAAGGATCAATTGGCCTTGAGCATCCTTCGTTACAAGCTCTTCGGCATGCGTATAATCAAAATGCTCCAGATTTTCAACCGCATCCCTCACAAGCTTCTGCAGAACTAACGTGGCTTCTTCCGAGAGAGGAGGGTCGCCGCAATAGTTCTCAAATCTGCCACCTTCACGGTAGTCAGGAAAATTCTCCAAGCCAAGGAAAAGCAAAGCCCAATCTGCACGATAGCGCCCCGCAGCGGCGACGATCGCATGATAATCCGCGAGCAACTCATCCAGCAGATTATTGCGCATCGAGGAGAAAAGGCGGCGCGTGAGGTAATGCGTGCACTCATGCTCCAATCGAAGGTTCACCGAGAGATCTCGCCATTGTCCATCCTTGAAGCCCATCTTCTTTGCAGGCACGTTGCTATAAGGCCCGTCGCTCAGCACGATAAAGCGGTCTTGATACAATTCCTTGTGGGGCATGATACGAAGCCGGAATTCTTCCATCCAGCCGGCCTCGGAACGATCAGAAAAGCCCTCTTCTTCCCAGAGACGACGGAGCTCGCGAATCCTATCCCAATTGATAAAACCCGAAACAATGCACGCACCCATCGAAGCGGGGATCGTTTCTGGCTCGTTCCGTCTGGTGAAGGCCTGGACCAGGGCTTCGAAATCCTGCCGGTGAGCTGTGACGAGGATCGGAATCTCGCCGGCAAGGCTTTGGTGGATTACCAGGCGCAGGTCCTTCGATCGCTTCAAGGGCAATCCAGTCGCTTCCGGAATCAAATCCACCGACATACCACGACGTGTAGCAGCCACGTACCCCGGGGTCTGGCTGATCCCCTCACGAATGGGAAAAGCCAACTGCGGCAGACGTGTCCGCAACACATCGAAAATGCCTGATTCCTGCACGGCTTTTGAATAGCGATCCCATGCCGCCACATGCATCTCTGATTCCAGGGGGAAGTGTGGCATTCGTTTGAGTTGGCCGCGCTGATACGGGTTCGCATTGTAACTGAGCAATTCCGCGGCTGCGTCAAGTCCGGCGCCATGCTCGAGTAGTACTTTTGAACGTCGTTCTCGCCGATTCATAGACCGGTCCTCAGTGTTGTCTCAGAACAAGCCCGACCTTATTTGTAAGCCGGGCACGAAGATCTTGATCACCGGAATGTTGAAGGGAGCCCGCGTCATATCCACCCGGTAAGCCTGCCGATAACCCGCCACGCGCAGAGACGTCAAAATGAAATGATAGTCCTGAGCCAGATCTTCGTCTGCGAGATCATGCAGGCATTGCCAGTCGCGATCGCACTCGAGTTGGTCGAAGAAAGAATAGACTCTTTTAATCAACTCGATTGAAGGCGATTGGATCTTCCCTACAACGTTTTCACGCGCTCCATGGATGTACGTCAAGCGTGCCTGAGCGGCTTCCGTAATCGCCCGGATAGCGGCTACAGAGTGGCTCAGATGCGCACCTGAGCCGAAGTGAATGACCGTAGCGTAACTTGTCGGATTTTGATCTAGCAGGATGGCCCAGAACGTGTTCATTGCGATGCAGCTCTCGATCCAGATCAACACGAGTTTTATCTGAGCACGTTGCAATTTGACCACGAGTGAATGAACGTCCGAATCGCAGATTGTGCCTGGGTCGATCACCTTACAATTGGTTCGCGTCAAGCGAAGCCTGCCATCCACGAAAAGGCGCGAGATGGCGTCGCGTTCGATGACTTCGTAAAGACCGTGTAACGTTGCCTCGACAAAATGGTTGCCACTCGCAAGACCATTGGTTGAGAGAGTGAAGAGCATTGGCGGACGAATATATGCTGCACATGCCGGCAGCCACATTTCTTCCTCGTCCATGATGTTCCTGGCCATCACCCAATCCAGGACGTACGCCGGACTGAAATACGTCGCAGTGTCATACAATGGAAGGGAAGCAGGTTGAAGTGCGGCATGTCCATCTCGTCGGAGGGCAAGGTAACTCGTGCGCCTCAGATTCGAATCCGGATTCTCCGCATGATAGTGCTCAAGCGCCTCCATGAGCGCCGAGACCTTCGCATTGCCGGGGGTTGGACCCTTTCCATTAGCCAATTGCAGGATCTCGCCCTTCGGCCGGATCGCACAGAAGACCGGAATCCCGAGGCGATCGAGACCGGTGACATCCGCGCAGCGAGTGACAAGCATGGTTTCTACATGAGGTTCCACGCGCGCCAGGGTCTCGTCCGGCGTTGTAAGACGGTGAGTCCCGTTTTTATATCCCTTGGGAAGAGACGCCGTCCTCACTTCAAGTATCGTCATCCGCCCTCGTCGATGATCATCTCCGCAATTTCCGCGGCCCGTCCAGTGATCTGCAATTCTCTCAACCAGGCCACCTCAAAACTCCAGGGCAATCCAAAATACAACGGGCCTTGTTTTTCGGCCCACGTCACCACCTCGTGTGCATCCAGGCGTTCATCCACCCGCACACGGGCATCTAGATTTTCTTGTGAATTGACCCCTCCATCATTCGCTAGAGGACCTTCAACATCCGCAGGAGGAACGATGCCATTTTGTTGAAGCCATGCCAAAACGTAGCTGCGCGCTCGGGAATCTCGCGTTTGCCGTTCAAGGCTGCACTCGACACCGAATTCCATTGGATTCTGGTCAGAGATCCATTGAATTAATGCCCGCTCTTCAAGCAGTCTTTTATAGGTTTCGAACATCAAGCCGTTGGCGCGCAACCAACTTCCCTCGTCATCTACGCCATGCTGCTCCTTCCAATGCTGCGAATAGGAGTTCAGATAATCCGGGGGACAGGACACCTCATTTTGTTCTGCCCACCTCAGGATGAAAAATTGCCGGGATAATTTCGCCCACATCGCGGAAACGCGGGCAGAATCCTTCTGCACCTCCTCCAAGACATGCACCCCGGCGATAGAACCACGCCTTCCATGCAACGTCGCCCGTAAAGTGGGTCCCAGCTCCCACTGCATATATACCGGCCGTTGAGGGCGTCCATCCCGCTCCACTTTGGGCATTCCATTGCTTTCGGAACAGTATTTCAATACACCGACAGCATCGAGCCGTTTGATGTCCACACGTTTTTGGTCAATATAGCGGGTCAACGCACACCGTTGCTCCTCTGACCACTCTTTCACAACCGGGCTGGCCAACAATCTGCCATAAGATCTCTCTGGGTAATAAAGCTGTCGGGCATATTGGATGACCTGATGAGCTTGATCCGAGTTGATACAACCTGCCTCAAGCGCCTGGCTAAGGGTAGCCCGAATGTTAACCAATGGCTCGGAAAGAGGATGAAAGCCTGTTTCTTCTGGGCCATGAATGAGTGCGACCTCATCATCGCTGTCAAGAAGACCGTCACGATACCATTCAAAAACCGTACCGTATCCCTCCATCCCAAAGCGATGAAGTTCAGCGGCTCTCAAAGCTCCCATGCTCGAGGCGCCCAGAACACGGATCCCCTCGCACAAGGCATCGAGAATCTCGCGGTGCCAAATCGATGGAACCCCGTTGAATAAACCATCGATCAAAATGATGGTTTTCACACCAAAAGCCATAACACAGTGAATATCTCCCATGCGGGCAGGAGCACGGTAATCCGCGTCCAGGATTTCAGCCGCTTCATGGCGCGGAAGTGAGGGCCCTAGAAAGACTACCACCGGTTTTACTGCGGTCATGATCCTTTTACCCCGCTCACGGAGGGAATGGCCATAAGTTTTAAGACTCGCAGCTGCTTCTGTAATTCCAGATACATCGACATAAATGCTTCTATTGAGAAATTTTTAGGCTGAAAAACCAGGCTCCGATTGTTGTAGCTCGCCCAATTGCGCGTGAGAATACGACCCTCCCGCTCGAGCCGTTGGAAGAGAGGCGTTCCCGGCCAGGGGACAAGTATCTGAGCCGAAGAATAAGGTGCGATATTACCCTTGCTAATAAATTCTATGGTGTCCATGACGAGTGCTTCGTCGTGGTCATCGTATCCAACGGTAAAGTTGATGGAGAGAGGTATGTCTCGCTTCAGAATCGCGTCAATCGTTTCTCCATAAAGATCATAAAGCCGTGGGTTTACCCGACGACTGACCATCTTGGTCTCGATATAGATGAAGCAGCAGCCAGCCTGCTGGATGAGGTCGAGGTATTCTTCATCGCTAAAGTGATAGAAATCCCCTTCTGCACTCCAATCCACGCGAAGCGGAGCAATTCGTTTACAGAATTCTTTTGCATGAGTTGGATTCCCCAGCAGATTCTCAGAAAAAATAATCGCAGGCGCCTCACCTACGAGCCGTTTGGCAGTTTCAATTTCCTGGATCACCTGTTCAACTGGACGCGGATTAAAAGCAGTTCCAAACATTTCCCCCACCAAACAGAATTCACAGCCAATTCGACAACCACGACCAGTCTCGATTGGAAAGGCGGTTGAGTAGTGCTGGTCATCCGAAGCCAATCTCAACGGTGAGGGTATTTCATCCCAAAGCACTGCTCCATCCGATTGGTAATATGGCTTCAGATTACCCTGTTGTACATCCTGCAGCAGGGGCAGCCATACTAGTTCGGCCTCGCCCACAACAACCGCATCAGCATGGCGCTTCGCTTCGCTGGCATTAAGGGTTGGGTGAGGTCCACCGAGGATCACAACCTTGTTCCTGCTCCTGAATTCATCCGCGATTCGATAGGCATGGATCGCGTGAGGCGTCAGCACAGAGATGCCAACGAGGTCAACCTCCTGGTCGAAATCAATCCCCTCCGTTCGGTCCCCCTCAATGATGGACACCTCATGGGAGGCGGGCGTCAGCGCGGCCAAGATCCGAATTCCCAATCGAGGGTAAATGATCGGGAAAACGGGGTGATTCGAATCGAAGCGGCGGTATCCTTTAAGTTGACCGGGCGATAACAATAAAATCCTCAAGGACTGTCTCCTATGTTCAGTGATCTGTTTCACGCAGGTGCTGCCATCGATCAGGCCTGTCGAATCACCTCTAATTCATATCAAAATGCATGGCGCCATGTTCGGATCCTATGGCTCAGGTGTCGATGTCCTGTATTGTGACTGGCGTTGACTACCAGCGCCACTCCTCCAAACGGTCGGGATACGGAAACTTCTGCGGGTATTCTTCAAAAATCGGACCTGTTTTCCTGGGATACCCAGCGATCGGCATCGGTTCGGTCTTGTGGCGATTCATCCAACTGCGCATTCCCAACCTTTGGCAAGCTTCCAACACTTGTTGAACTCGGTCCGGGTACCTCGATTTCGCAGCATTCGCAAGCGCTTCTAAATCCGGGCCGAATTCCATGAAAAGGCGCGTGGACGTTTCTACATCCGCATAACGCATGCCCATTTCCACCTCATCGGCAGGTGTGGTGCCGTCGGCTAATATTTGCAAACCATGTGAGGGCGGTTTGGCGACGATCTTCTCAGGAACGCCAAGTAGTACCGCCAAATCGCACACCTGCCTTTTGAAGAAATGGCCAAGGACGTAGTGGTCGCATGCCCCATCGCCTCGCAATGAGAAGTACCCAGTATGTTCCATCTCGCTGCGGTTACCTGTGCCTGCAACCAGCATTCTCGATGCGATAGCGACCGAGACGAGGAAATTTGTGCGCAGCATTGCTTTGAGGTTCATTAAATGTAGTGGAGCAGGTTCTTGATCGGGATCGGCGCCCAAAGCGGTGCACATCGCGACGTAACCAGGATTAATATCGACGACTTCCAATGGGATACCGAGGGCTTCGGCGACGAGTTGCGCATCCAGTCCGTCCTCCTCGATGCTCCGACAGGGAAGATAGAAGTATCGATTGCTGGATGGAAAAGCTCCCCTCGCCAGCGCAGCTACCGTGGCGCTATCAACCCCGCCAGAAATACCCACGACCACCCCTCTTGTCTTATGCTGGGCGGCTTTAATGCGCAGCCAGTGAACGAGATGGGAGACCAGTTCATCCGAAATGTGATCGCGCGCCAGCAGTGCATGAATCGCAGCGTCCGTCTTCGATAGTAGCAAGTAGAGCTTGCCGTGGTTCGTTGCCTCGAGAAATTCAAGCGACCAATGCGGAATCGTCATACAGGATTCCTCCAGGGACGTGGGTCAAGGGGTGATTTCCATCCTCGCGCGTGTGTTCAGCACACNNNNAGGGCAGCCAGCCCAGCGATGACCAGCATGATCGGCCACACGGCTCCCCAACTCAACTCAAGCATAAAGACCACGCCCACACCAATCAGAGTCAATGCTCCAATCAATGTCCCGCGTGCCGCTGGAGTAAGCCGCCCGCCGCCTTCCTGGCGGATTCTCCAGACTGATGAGAGCATGTAGAACGCGGGGAGGATTAGGAACAGACCCCACCATCGAAAACCGAGAGGCGTGAGACCAAGATTCCTCAACAAGAATACGACACCAATTACGATGAGGCCAACAGCGCCAATTGAAGCATAGGGTTTGTTATCTCTTTCAACTTTGGACATTTTTTGAACCTCGCGGATTGTGAGAGACACTTCAGCACGATCGCTTGCAGCGATCATGCTGCGGAGGCCGGAATGCCAAGTACAAAGCCGCCAACGGAAGTCTCGGCGTAATAATTCAACCCAGTTGCCAGGGCAAAAACATCGGAATGCCCGCCGCCTAAAGCGCACGGAGCGAGACCCATTGCGGCCGCAACCAAATACATGGTCTGATACAGGCAGCCCACATCTTTTAAAATCAAGGCATAAGCCATGGAGCTGTATTTCCATTGGAATCTTTGAAATCGTGCCGCGATCGTGAAAAGCACGGGCGGTCGTGATGCTTTCTTTATTTGAAACCAGGCCATATCCAAGAGAATATCTACATAATGATTTCGATCGGACACCTTGGATAATTGATGCTCCAGGGGTTCATAGTGGTAGAGGCCCGATGGGATGTCGGCGCAGCGATCGATGACGGGATAAATTTCCAAGCCGTGCAGAGCGCCGCCTCCCGGGAAAGGACGAAATGTTACACCGCCCAGATCATCGTAGTAGATTTGCTTTACCCGCGCTGTGCGATAAAGGAATTCGCCCAATTGCTGCTCGGTGATCGGGCTTTCCGCCATCTCGCGTATGGATTTCCGATCTTCCAGGACTCGGGAAAATGGGGGGTCGGCCTGGTTTAATTGATCCAGGTCAGGTTTGTAGAGCGGGATGGGTGCTTCGGACATTGCGGGTTTGACCGGAGGGAGCGGATCGATCACGCCCTCGAAGCGGTGCGTTTTGCCCCATGGGTTGTCGTGTCGGCCCAGCCGGCTGCGAGAATGGAAAAGCAAATCGTGGAATTCCCACTGCGCTAATGCCAGATCCGTCTCTTCCGGCAATCTTCCAGTCTCGTCGACAGCGAATACCAATTGCGCAGCCAGCAGCAAATTGACGAACTGGCTAACGGCATCCTCCGAAAGCCCCTCCACCAACTGCGATAGCTCGGCGCAACTTCGCGGCTGACTTAGATCAGACCACAAGGCCAGGGCCAGTTTTGAGTGCAACTTAACCTGGGCATAACCCATGGGTGTCTCGAGGACGAACCGATTCCCTTCCTTACGGCAATAGGCAAATCGAGAGGCACTGTACCGCGCTTGGGATTTAACGCCATCGGAGTCGAACCAGTAGCCATTGGCGAGCGGGACGATGGTGGCAAACGGCTCGCCATCCACACTGACTGTATGACAAATCAAAGCCTGTTGAGCCATTCTGCTCAGGTAGTGCTTTAATTTGTAGAGTCCTTGAGCACCGTCTTTCTCCATGACTTGCTCGGTCAGTTGGTGCTCTGTGATACCTCTATCGACAAGCTGCTTGATTCCGGCTAGTAGCGTGGTTGTCAATTGTTTCAGCGTCAAGGTGCTGGTTAAAGTATTCACAAAAGGCACTTCAAGAGTGATTTGATCAGGACCTTGTTCTTTGATAGAAACACCTTCTCTGACCGAGAGCAGGATGGTCGTTTTCATGCAGATTCTCCTCTTAAAACCGAGGCGAGGACCCGTAATTAAAAGAACATCGATACCGGATTGAGTTGATTCTCTCGGAGCGGCTTTTCGAACCATCCCAACTTGACCGGAATGTCATAAAGCCTACCTGGACCCAACCGCCGCCAGAAATGCCGCAGCCCGGGCACAATTACCTTCACCACGCTGAGGCTGATATCCGGACGAGTATGATCGAGAACCAGCATCTCTAAGTCGTGTTGTCGCGAGATTTCTATACACGTGTGCACATCGGTCATCAAGTCGTCACTAACCAGCGGCGCAAAGTCCGAGCGTTTAACCCACGCCGCAGTCGGATCGGGTACTAGATAAGGCTGCTTTTCAATAGTAGCGGTCATCCACCAATCTATGGCTTCCTGATCGTTGTAGTAGTAATCCGTGGTTCCATCCGCCGCGGTCTGCGACAGCGAGGGCAGGAACTGATTCACCTCCGTGATGGCATGCAGAATGGCACTCAATGGATCTAAATGCGCGCTGAATCCGACAATAATGTCTTCCACGGGTCTGTCGACCCGCCTCGACACAGCGGCAAATGCCGGGATGTTGAGATCGCTGGTTATGTCCAGGACCCAGAGCTCACGATCGAGCCGCTCATGAAGTGATAGCAACTCGCGCAGGTAGGGTTGGTCGAAGCTATCCAAATCCACCCCTGGCCGCTGAATCCGGTTGTACCACCAGATCGCCACACTGTCGCGCTCAACCAGCTCCATGAAACCCTGTATTACCGCTTCTTCAATCGTATTCCCGGCCGCGTTCCCATTTGTGTCGGAAACGCAAAAGAATTTCTTAAGATCCGGATGACCAAAATAACAATACGCACTCGGCAGGTATCGAAGGGTGTCCTGCGTCAGTGACCAGACCGGCGTCCAGTCGATGGGCATGCCCTCATCGAAGGGATCAGGCACCACATGATAGAAATTATGGAGCGTGTGCTCGGCGTTCCAACGCTTGCGAATGCGGTACTGATTCTTGCTGAATAACATACAATCATTGGGATGAACGGCCTCAGGTTTCAACTCCGTATAGCTGCCCTGGATGGTGGGTTCATCTCCGCTGAAGACCCCAGAATATCTCTCGATCGCTTCACAAAGCGCACCGACTTTGGCTTCAATGTCGGTGAGTCCTTTTCCACCGCTCCGGGAGCGCAGGTTCGTACGTAAATCGAGCATCCTATGCGTCTCCATTGGGAAATAGTGTCCAGACGCATAGCTATGGGTATACCCGTGACTTGCATCCTCTTTCGATAGAATGGAACTCACCACCCCGGTGATGGGGCTGATGTGGTGTTTGTAACGCTCGAAGGTCTCCTGCGGCGAGGCGGCGCGATGACCCCCTTCCGCCGTGAAACGCTTCTT
>WVZH01000391.1:233-1649 GCA_011772595.1 Anaerolineales bacterium | reverse complement strand
ATGGCCAAACGTGGCCTACTGTATTCGGAGTCTGCAAAAGGAGTCTGGCAGATTACGCCTCAAGGTCGTCTCTTCTTGTTCGAGCGGCAGACGTAGTTTCCCGTGTGGTGTATCATCCATTGCAATGATTTCAGGAATGCGCTGGATTGTCCCTGAAAGTTTATCCATTCCCCCTGAGTTCGAGTGTATGTTTGATTAGACCGTGACGATGATCACAAATGCGCTAGACAGTTTGCTTGAGAGATCCGAGCTTGAAGAAAATCTAATTCGCCACTTCATCGCAGGGGTCGGGCAGTTTGTTGGATCACCTGCGCTTCCTTGATCCCTCGCTGGCTCACGAAGAAACCGATCAGCATCACCGCTGCACCGCTCACAAATGGTAGCCCCCAGTTGAGATCGTAGACCACACCGCCAAGTAGTGGACCGAAAATGCGACCCAGACTGATGAAGGAGTTGCTGAGTCCCATGGTTAGGCCCTGGCTCAAGGTGGCGCGCTTTGAAGTCAGCGAGGTGATCGCCGGGATGAGCAGCGCAGTCGACAGGCTTAAGAAGCCGATCGTCACCAGCAGCGTCCAGAACTGATCGGCAAGCATCACTGTAAGAAGACTGACAGCTGAGATCAGGAATCCAGCTTTGATCACCACCAAGTCACCGTGTCGCTTGGTGAATGGCCCGACCAGCAGGCCTTGGCCGACGGCGGTCACCAAGCCGAGAATGGTAAAGATCAAGCCGACTTGACTGGTCCCATACTCGAAGCGTTCGAGTGTGTAGAAGCCGAGGATGCCGTAGAAAATCATCAGGCCACCTGTCACCAAAAAAGCAAGCAGCAATAGCGGGCCGATAGGGCTGAAGATGGCATTCCACCAGACTCTCAGATTGAGGGTTGGTTGGTTCGTATCTTTTGAAACGCGATCGCTTTCCTTCAGCGATTCAGGTAAAAGCCAAGCGATGAGAATTAAAGCCAGAACGGACATGCCGCCAGCTATGAAGAACGGGACGGACAAAGATCGATCGGCGAGTAACCCACCGAAGGCCGGGCCAAAGATAGTCCCCAATCCAGCTGCCGCCCCGAGCATGCCCATCCCACCGCCGCGGTCCTCTTCGGAGGTGCTGTCCCCAATGTAGGCCATGGTCGTAGGTGAGGTCGCAGAGGAGAGAACGCCCGACAGGATGCGGGCGGCGAACATCATCCATAACTGTGTTGCCAGGCCAAACCCCACCATGGTGATGCCATACCCGAGGATGCCGATCATCAGGATCGGTTTGCGGCCGACGCGATCGGAGAGGCTGCCCCAGATGGGCCCGAAGATCAAGCGCATCACGGCGTACGAGGCTACCAACAAGCCCAATTCGGTCCCGCCAGCGCCTAACCTTTCCATGTAGAAGGGGATGATGGGCATGACGACGCCGAAACCC
>WVZH01000391.1:0-140 GCA_011772595.1 Anaerolineales bacterium | reverse complement strand
GGGATGCCCAATTCCCGGGCCACGATGGCGGCATGGGACAGTGAGCCGCCGATGTCCGTGACCACTGCCGCGGCGCGAGGGAATAGAGGCGTCCAGCCCACGTTCGTCGTGCGAGCGACCAGGATGTCACCATCTTGGAG
>WVZH01000316.1:26062-31092 GCA_011772595.1 Anaerolineales bacterium | reverse complement strand
AGGAATTCCCTCACCCTCAAACAGCCGGGCGTGGGAGCCCGGCCTGCTATTTCTGGATTGGCGTTTCCACCTGCACGCCCGGCGGTCAACCGCCGGGTTTAGCGCGTAAGGGTGCTGAAACACCCTCCAGGGAGGTCCGCAGGGCCTTGAGCAATGAGCCCGACCATGAACGGTCGGGCGGATTTTGATAGGACATCGGTCCTCTCCAATACCCACTTGACTCGGGATCTTTTTTGACATACACTAAGGCAAAATGTAATAACAAGATAACAGGTTATCATAACAAGATAACAGGATGGTCAACAGGTTAGGATGACGGCTTCGGAGGGTTTCGGCGCCCGTTTACGGACCTCCATCGATCGCAGAAGCGCGGTGCCGTACTACGTTCAGATGAAAGAAGCACTGCGTGAACAGATCGAGAGTGGTACATGGCAGCCGGGAACGAGGATTCCTGGAGAGCCCGAGCTCTGTCGCTTGTTCGGCGTGAGCCGAACGGTGGTGCGGCAAGCGTTGAAGGAAATGGAGTACGAAGGCCTGGTCCTGCGTGAAAAGGGACGCGGGACCTTCGTGGCGGAGCCGAAGATCAGCAGCCGCAGCCTGGTGCACTCGTTGGCCGGTTTTTACGAGGACATGGACGCACGCGGTCTCACGCCGGTAAATGAGGTGCTCGAGCAGGGTATCGTGCCTGCTGGTGCCAAGGTGGCTGTCAACCTGAAACTCGAAGATCTGGCGCCGGTGATCAAACTTACACGACTACGATTCGTTCAGGGGGAGCCCATCGTGCTGGTAACTTCATACCTGCCCTATGAACTCTGCCGAGAGCTGGTCAACGCTGATCTATCCCGCCAATCGCTCTACGCATTTCTGGAAAAAGAATGTGGTCTCGCCGTCGCTCGTGGGCGGCGTAGGATTGACGCTATTGTGGCGGACGAGTACGAGGCCGGCTTGTTAAGTATCGACAAGGGTTCTCCACTCATGCGGGTGGAAAGCGTGAGTTATGCGCAAGACGGAGCGCCCGTTGAATATTTCATAGGTCTTTTCCGCAGCGACCGAGCTCAATTTGAAGTCGAGATCGTCCGCGTCGAGGAGGGCAAGGACGTGATGGAGGCCGTCGGTTTCGATCAGGAGGAACCTTGGTTGGCATGAGCGATCGTCGATCCTGCTTCCATTCGCAAACCTCGATGACGCCCACAATGAGCTACGATCTCGCGACTGTACGTGGAGAGCGCTACCGTGGCTGATGAGCGAAGAATTCAAGATATGGTCCGTCGTGTTGTGTACCGCACTGTGGGTAAATCCTTACGCTTCCGGCCAACTCCGAAGCGGAAGTTGGTGACGGAGGCGGACCTCAACACCATCGACATCGGTGGGGAATTCGAAGTCCCTGAGGGCGCGCTCATCACGCCACTCGCCAGACAAATCGCCATGGAGCGCAAAGTCAGGCTGATCGAAGCCGATGCTGTGCGGAGTCGTGCACAGCTCGATCCGCCCGCCGTCGTCAGCATCGCACCCGGGACGAAAGTGATCGCACTGGGCGCGGACCATGGCGGGTATGCCTTGAAGGAACAGATCAAAGCATTCTTAGCCGAATTAGGTTACAAGGTGACCGACTGCGGGACTCACAGCCCGCAATCCGTTGATTATCCTGATTTCGCCTTTGCCGTGGCGCAGATGGTTGCACAGGGTCGTGCCTGGCGTGGCATCATCGTCGATGGGGCAGGGATTGGTTCCTGCATGGCTGCCAATAAGGTTCCCGGTGTTCGGGCTGCCATGTGCTACAACCAATCCACGGCACTCAACAGTCGTGAACACAACGATGCCAACGTGCTGACCTTGGGCGCCGGCTTGCTCGGCGTGAACTTGACCCGCCAGATCGTCAAAATCTGGCTTGAGACCCCTGCGGGAGGGGGTCGGCACGCGCGGCGTGTCGAAAAGATCATGGACATTGAGCGTCGTTATCGACGGACGTGAGCGTGGGTACCTGCCCGAAAACTCGATCCGGTCTTTCGGGATGTGTAAAACACAGACGCAGGATACAAACGAATGAATTTTGATGAGGAAACACTCGAACGCATCATCGAACAGATCACACGCCAGGTTTTGATCCTGGTCGGGGAGGGAGCCCCAGTTGCCGAGGGTGGCCCCGTTCCTATCTCTTCACAGGATTTCGTCGCCCAGGTACAGCCCGTCGTTCAAGCGGGTGCAGATCGCCTGGCCAGCACGCTGGGGGTGGCGCCTACGGACGGCACCATGGGTCACATGATCGATCACACCATTCTCAAGCCCGATGCGACCGAGGACCAGATCGCACAGCTTTGTTATGAAGCCAAGAAGTACAACTTCATTTCGGTCTGCGTCAACCCGGCCTACGTGAAACTTTGCGCCGAACTGCTCAAGGGCACCGACGTCCTCATTTGCACGGTCGTCGGATTTCCGTTGGGTGCCACGCCGACGCAGGTCAAAGTCTTCGAGACGCAACAGGCAATCCGCGAGGGGGCCAAAGAGGTGGACATGGTGATCAACGTCGGCGCGCTCAAATCCCGGGATTACGAATTGGTGGAGGGCGACATCGCCGCCGTGGCACGTACCTGCCATGCGAACGACGCGATTTTGAAGGTCATAATCGAAGCAGCATTGCTGACCGACGAGGAGAAAGTGATTGCCTGCCAACTCGCCAAGGTGGCGGGGGCAGATTTCGTCAAGACCTCCACTGGTTTTGGTCCAGGCGGCGCCACAGCGGAAGATGTGGCCTTAATGCGCCGTGTCGTAGGACCCAAAATCGGTGTGAAAGCGGCAGGAGGTATCCGTACTTACGAACAAGCACAAGAAATGATTGCGGCTGGCGCCACGCGGATCGGGGCCAGCGCGAGTGTGAAGATTGTCGAAGGTGCTGACGAATAAGATTGAAGGAGATCGTGTATGACTGTTGATTTACGCACGTACATTTTTCTCGATAGCCTGCAGCCTCAGCACGCGGCGTATCTGGGAACCGTGGCGCGAGGGTTTCTCCCCTTACCTCACGACACCTCACTCTGGGTAGAGATCTCACCCGGCATCGAAATCAATCGCATCACAGATATCGCCTTGAAATCCACCCGAGTTCGACCGGGTATGCAGATTGTTGAGCGACTTTACGGATTGTTGGAAGTCCATCATGAAGTCCAAGCCGAAGTGCGCGCGGCTGGGGCCGCAATCCTGGAAGCTCTTGAGGTGGAAGCGTCCGATCGCATCAAACCCAAGGTCGTCTCGAGCCAGATCATCCGCTTCATCGATGCGCACCAGGTGCAACTCATTAACCGCATGCGTTACGGACACATGCTGCTGGCGGGACAAACGTTGTACGTTCTGGAGGTCGAGCCGGCAGGCTACGCGGCTCTGGCCGCCAATGAGGCTGAAAAAGAGGCCAACATCAACATCTTGGATGTAAGAGCCTTCGGTAGTTTCGGCCGAGTCTATCTCGGCGGTGAAGAACGCGACATCATGGCCGGTTATAGCGCGGCGGTGGCCGCGATCGAAGGTGTCACCGGCCGTGAGGTTGAAACCAAACGTCGTGATTAATTTTCGTGGCGAGTTAACTGCTCATCCTTGCTAATCGGGAGGGAACGATGGCTGAAGAAGAATACGGGTTGACAGAAGCGTTAGGGATGGTTGAATGTAAGAGCTATCCGGCGATGGTCGAGGCCGCGGATGCGATGGTGAAGGCCGCCAAAGTGGAACTGGTCAGTTACGAGAAGACGGGCGGTGGTTTCGTCACCGCGGTCGTCCGCGGCGACGTTGCTGCCGTGAAGGCGGCGGTCGAGGCCGGTGCACGCGGCGCCGAGAAGGTCGGCGAAGTTGTATCCATCCACGTGATCCCGCGCCCGCACGCCAATGTGGACCGCACGCTTCCGTTGGGTCGTGGGCCTGCTGAATCAGAGTGATCGTCGACTCTGAGAGGGCGGTGTGACGAAGCACAGGGGTTCCTTGCATAGCGGTTTCTACCTGTGATCCCGCGGCGTGATGTCGAGTTATCACGAATGATCACTCGACATCCCCTCAGAAAGAGGGGGTCGCTCGCCATCCGTCATCGCAGGATAAGAAGGAAACGGAGTTGCGTATGCTCCTAGGAAGAGTCGTAGGTACGTTGGTGGCCACGCGAAAAGAGCCCACCCTGGACGGTTTGAAATTCCTGGTGCTCAAGCAGTTGGACATCAAGGGCAAAGAGACGGGCGGCTATCGCGTGTGCGCAGACGTGGTCGACGCCGGATTGGGTGAGGTGGTGCTCTATGCGACGGGTAGCGCCGCACGCCAGACCAAAAGGACGCATCAACGCCCGTGCGACGGTGTCATCATGGCCATCGTCGACGTTCTGGAAGTCGACGGCGTCGTGGAATACGATAAGTCTCGGGATGAATGACCATGGACGACGCCCGAATTGAAGCCATCGTTCAGAAGGTGATGACCGAGTTACGTCAGGGGGAACGTGTGCGACATGGCCCACTCCCGGAGCCACCGACCGTGGTAACCGCTCCGGGAGCGGCGCCGGAAATTCGACGCGGGGACAATCTCTTCCCGAGCGTCGACAGTGCCGTTGCCGCGGCGCGGGGCGCATTTGTTCAACTGAACCTGTTGCCACTCTCCGTGCGCGAACACATGGTGGCGCACATCCGTCGTGTGATGCGTGAGAACGCACAGCTTCTTGCGCATGAGGCATGGCAAGAGACGGGAATGGGGCGCTACGAGGACAAGATCGAGAAGAACCTGCTCAACGCCAACAAAACACCAGGGACGGAGATCTTGGATCCAACCGCCTGGAGCGGCGATGGTGGCCTGACCGTAGTTGAGTACGCGCCCTATGGGGTGATCGGCTCGATCATCCCCAGCACCAACCCCACCTCGACGATCATCAGTAATACCATCAGCATGGTGGCGGCGGGGAACGCTGTGGTGTTCAACGCGCACCCCGGCGCGCGCTCGTGTTCCAACCATGCGGTGCAACTCATCAACGAGGCCATCATCGAAGCCGGTGGTCCGGAAAACCTGGTAAGCGC
>WVZH01000316.1:8005-26038 GCA_011772595.1 Anaerolineales bacterium | reverse complement strand
GGCCGTGGTCCGCGAGGCGATGCAGAGCGGTAAGCGGGCGATCTGCGCCGGCCCAGGCAATCCCCCGGTCGTGGTGGATGAGACGGCCGACCTGGAGCAGGCCGGTAGGGATATCGTACGCGGCGCTTCTTTCGATAACAACATCATCTGCATCGACGAGAAGGAAATCTTCGCCACGGATGGCATCGCCGATGCCTTGAAGCAGGTCATGTGCCGCCATGGGGCGCACGAGATCGATGCGGGCCAGCTGGAGCGGTTGATGAAATCCATCTTTACCGAGATCCCCCCGCGCGGTCGTTATGGGCTGATGAACAAGGATTTCATCGGCAAGAACGCCAATGTCTTGTTGCGCGAGATCGGCGTGGAGGTGGGCGACGAGATCCGTCTCGTGATCGTGGATGTGGAGCACGACCATCCTCTAGTGCTGTCCGAGCAGATGATGCCCATCATACCGCTGGTGCGCGTGCGCAACGCGGACGAGGGCATCGATCGCGCCAAGGTCGCTGAGCATGGGTTTCGCCACACGGCCGTGATGCACTCCAAGAACCTGGATGCGTTGAGCCGTATGGCGCGCGAAATGGATTGCAGCATCTTCGTCAAGAATGGACCTTCCTTCGATGGGGTTGGTTACGGCGGTGAGGGTTTCTGCTCCTTCACCATCGCCAGCCCAACCGGTGAGGGACTGACCAATCCGATCAGTTTCAGCCGTATACGCAGATGCGTTCTCAAGGATTCGTTCCGGATTGTATAGCGGGATAGAAGCCTTGATAAAGAGAGTCGATGAGCGATGATAGAACCGGCCCTGGCATTAATTGACTTCAGCAGCATAGCGATCGGGATCCAGGCCGCAGACGCCATGGTCAAGCGCGCCCAGATCGATGTGATCAAGGCAGGCACGGTGCAGCCCGGCAGGTATCTGGTGTTGATCGGTGGACCTGTGGGTGAGGTGGAAGAATCACTGACGGCTGGGCGGGAAACTGGCGGCTCGACGGTGCTGGATTTCGTGTTGCTCCCTCGGGTGCATCCAGAAGTCGTGGAGGCGATCGGTGGTGGCCGAGTGCCGGAACTCACCGACGCGCTGGGTGTGATCGAGACGACCACAGTGGCGGCGGTCATTCACGCCGCCGATGCGGGGATCAAGGCGGCTGCCGTGCGACTCGTCGAGGTGCGTATGGCCGACGGTCTTGGCGGCAAGGGGATCGTGCTGTTTTCAGGGTTGGTCCACGACGTAGAGGCAGCTGTCGAGTATGGTGTGAAGGTGTTGGTGCGCCCGGACATGCTCGTGCGTCAAGTGGTGATCCCGAAGTTGCATCCGGCCATGTGGGAAAACGTAGCCGACGCCACGCGCTTCAGCTCGAGGGTGTTGGAGCAGCTATGAAATTCGGACGCGTAATAGGGACTGTGGTGGCCACGCGTAAATATGATGACCTGGAAGGGATCAAATTCCTGGTGGTGCAGCCGCTCGACGAACACCGCAAGCCGCAGGGTGAGCCTGTCGTGGCGGCGGACGCCACCGCACAAGCAGGTCCCGGCGAATTGGTCTTCATGGTGGCCAGCAGGGAGGGGGCGCAGGCGCTGCCGGAGGTCTTCGTACCAGTTGATCTAGCGATCACGGGCATCGTGGATGAGGTCGATATTGAGACGGGGTCGAGGCGAGAGCAGGTTACCGCAGCTTGGCATTCGCTCTCAGAGGAGGGGGATTGACTTGTACATTGGTAAAGTCGTCGGGACGGTTGTCGCCACCATCAAGATCTCGCATCTCGCGGCGCACAAATTGCTGCTGGTGAAACAGCTCGATCTGGATGGCAAGGAGATGGATTATTACGACATCGCCGTCGATGTGGTTCAATCGGGTCCTGGGGACACCGTGCTGGTGATCGATGAGGGCAACGGCGCCCGGCAGGTGCTCAACATCGACCCCGGCGCCGTGCGGGCGGTGATCGTCGGTGTGGTGGATGAGGTCGAGGTACAGGCATAAGATGGTAGGTTCTTTCCGATAAGTGTTGATGGAATTTAATCGATCTTGGCATGAAAGATTGGGGCGACCAGGTGGGTCGCCCTTTCCGCTTGTTATGGCCTATCCTTTGATTGTTCCGGTGAAGGTCCTCGTTGTGTGTATATTCGGGTTCAAGCCGAGTGAAAATAAGGGTGTGCGACGCTAGCAGGAGGCCGCACACCTACGGTGATCGTTCGTGATGTTCTTCAGTCGGCAACTCACGGGCACTGGCAGACCGATTTTTCACCGGTGACGACGTAGACACCACCTGCCTCAACGCACTCGCTGCGGTTGAGGTCGGGATGGCAGGCGGGCGATTCGTCTCTGTCCGGGGGCAGGGGCTCGGCGGCGATAAGCGGAAGGTCTTCCGGAATACAGGTCGCCTCAACCGCGCCGCTCCATACCCAACAGTGACCCATGGCGTCGGGATTCAGGATCCACCACCAGCTGCTGTCGGTATTGCGCCCGTCAATGGTCGAAGATTCTCCCTCTAGTAGAAAACCGACGTCTTTGTAAGCTTTATCCGGACCGAAGCGGCAGGTGACGTTCATCAAGGCTGTGGCGGTCGGTATGCAGGGAACTGGGGGATGCGCCTCTTCTTCTTGTTCCCCGATCGGTTCCGGTTCGGAGGGCTGCGGAGCTTCTGACTCAGGCGGCGCAGCATCCGACCACGGTGGCACGTCAAGCGTCTCGTATACGCCTAGCTGAAAGTGAAGCCAAACAGTGGGGTTGCAGTAGGGTTGCCAATCGCCCGCCTCCGTCAACGTTTCTCCGGTCAGGCGCCAGGCGAACATGCCTTCCATCTCGGGTAGGATGCCGAATTTCGATAGGGCAACGGAGCCCTCGGCTGCAGATTCGCCCCTCACCTCACCGCTGGGTCCTAGCAGTTCGACAAGCCAACGTTGATCTTCGCCCAGCGGGCTGGCGAGAGCCCAAGTAAGATCAGGCAGCGCCTGACCCTCGAAGATCGCGCCTTCCACCGGTGAACGACTTCCGGGCTCTAAGAAGTGCTCACATGCCGGTAGGCCACTCCACGTCTCGTATGTTTCCTCGGGTGGTCGGACGAGTTCCACATTGGGGATGACTAATATGAGTGCGAACACTCCCGCGACCACAAGTAGGCCTCCCAGTCCGCCGGCGACTGCCGCCGTACCTCTGGCGAGGCCTGCGCGGATGCCTACTTGACGCACGCCAAACCAGATGATGATGAAGATGATGATCTCGATCAGGTAAAACCAGGAGGGATCGATGGAAAAGCAAAGCCCAACCGGCCAATTATTCGAGAACTCGGAGGTGTTGCCGGATGAGTCGGTAGCGGTAGCGCTAATGCGGTTGCAGGTTGCCAAGGGGAACATATAGGAGATGTTGAAATCGCCATTTACGTCGGCAATAACGGAACCGACAAGCGATTGCCCCTCGCCGTGGCCCGATGGATCGGAATCGGATTTATAAACTTCCACCGTGCAACCAGAGCAGGCCGTTCCCGTAGCTCCCGAGGTGCCCACGCTGGTGAACTCGGGGTAATTAAGACGATCGTTCGCACCGCTGTCGACATCCCCGGGGTCGTTTGGGTTCACGCCCCATGGAGCCAGGTCGATGCCTAAGGCGCCGTTGGCGAAGATGCTGTTCTCAGTGAACGGGTTGGCGGAGGTCGTGTCGTCCATGGCGTAAATTCCGACGCCGTTGTCGTGGATGTCGTTGACCTCGATGAGATTCTGTGAAGCCGACCACACGAGCAGGATGCCTTCGTCGACGTTATAGGCGATGATGTTGCCGCCATGGGTGGCGACGTGTCCGATGAAATTTCCATTGCCCTGGATGAAGATGCCGCGGCCATTGCCCATCGATCCTGAGCCGGTGATGTCGGTGCCGATCTTGTTGCGTACGACCTCGACGTGCGTGGCGAAGTCGTGGAGGATGATCCCGGTGTTGGAGTTGCCTGAGATCAGGTTGCCCTGGCCGGTTCCCGTCCCGCCGATGAGTATATAGCTGGCGGATTGGACGGAGATGCCCACTTGGTTTGGGATTGCCGCTGATCCAGAGAAATCGGTGCCGATGAAGTTGCCCCAGATCGTCGCCGCGAATCCGCTTAAGTTGATCCCAGTGATGTTTCCGGAGATCAGATTGGTCTCCCCAGGGACTGTGCCACCGATGTTCAGGTTGGTTGCGTTGGCGGCGTGAATGCCATTGCCGTTGCCCAGTGCGCTCGTCCCCGTGCGATTGGTGCCGATGAAGTTGCCGACGATCTGGTTGTCGGAGGAGGCGATGTAAATACCATCACCGTTGCCAGAGATCAGATTGCCGGTGCCGCTCAAGCCGATCCAGTTGTTATTGGCTCCAGGCTCGATGTACACTCCGATCGTGTTTCGCAGGGCGAGGTTGGTCGACATGCCGTCCGGGGTGGTGCCGATAGTGTTTTCATCGATGACGTGCCCGCCGACCAGGGCGTGGATGCCGTACGTGTTGCCCGAGATAACGTTTTCGAGGACTTCGTGCGCTTCAGATCCTAGCAGAATTCCGTTGCGGTTGCCCCGGGGGCCTCCGCCCGGCTCGAGGCCGATGTAGTTATTATCGATTCGTGCCGCGTTTCCACTGTGCACGATGATCCCGCCGGAAACCGGTGCGCCCGGTTGGTCGAAGCCCACGATGCTGAGGCCGCGTATGACCGTTGTCCCGGAATCAATCCACAGTCCATAAGGAGGCGGGGCGCAGCTCGCCCCTTGACTGGGAGCGATTGCAACCACCGGTCCGAGGTTGTAGGGATAATCGGGTTCGGTTGAGGCATCGATGATCACCGAATCGGTCACGGCCGGCAGGGGATCGCACAGCTCGATGAAGTGCGGACCCGAGCCGGGGATGTCGAATGCGATCAGCTGCATGTCGGGGGTGGCGTTGGAAATATTGATCGCCTCGCGCAGGGAGCAATGCGCTGCATCACAGAGACCGTCGTCAGAATCGTCTGCGGTGTTGACCCACCAGCCAGAGCCGCCGGCTTCTCCTGCGAAGAGCGGGGGCAGTAAGAAGAGCAGCAAGGCCAGGCTAATGGCGAATCGTAAGCTTCGTCTAGTCGTGACGCTCAGCATGGTTTCTCTCTCCGATCTGGTACGCGTTGTGTTGTCAGGATGCAGGAGAGCCAGCCTGCATTCACGATCTGTAACGTAGTATAGAAGAGGTTTGTGACAAATCAAATAATCGGAAAGACTTGCATGCGTGAAGGCGAAGGGCGTACTTGATGGTTGCGTGTCGACCCAGCGCGTCTCGTTTGATATACAAGCTTCTGGAATTATGGTACTAGGAGTGCTCAATGGATACGGGGTGGACGCGAGTGAATTCCACGTTAAACCGTACGTTCACAGTACGACCCTCAATTCGGGGATGTCAAGAGATGGGATTATCCTTCTAACAGCGTGTGTTATTCCTAGTCAGGTAACTCCCGCGGCGTTGCGCACCAGATCCACGAAATCAGGCTTCAAACTGGCGCCGCCCACGAGCGCGCCATCGATTTCCGGCATGCGCATGAACGCGGCGATGTTCTCTACATTAACGCTCCCACCATACAACACGCGTACCGATTGAGCTGTCCCTTCGTCGTGCAACTCAGCGATGGTGCCGCGAATCGTAAGCCCGATGACACCGTTTGCCTGCGAGGGCGTAGCCGCTTTCCCAGTGCCTATCGCCCAGATCGGCTCGTAGGCGATCACACATCGTGCGACCTGATCCGTCGTCAAGTCGTTGAGAGCGGCTTGCACCTGCCCGCTCACAAATGCTTGCGTCTCTCCCCCCTCGTTCTGTGCAAGGTTTTCGCCGACGCAAAGAATCGGTGTGAGATCATGCTTCAGTGCAGCATGGACCTTGCGGTTGATCGCTGCGTCGTTCTCGTTCTGGCTTTCCGTCGCCCGGCGTTCCGAGTGGCCCAGGATCACGTAGCGACAGATGAGGCTGAGCATCTGTGCAGAGATTTCTCCCGTATACGCCCCGCTTTCCTCCCAATGCATATTCTGTGCGCCCAACTGGATCGGTGATGGTCGTAGCACTTCGAAGACCGCACCTAGCGAGGTGAACGGAGGGCATAAAACCCGCTCGATTCCGTCGATGTCGATCAGGCCGTGGCGGATTCTACGGACGAAGTTGATCGCATTATCCTCGTCCCCCAGATTCATCTTCCAGTTCGCTGCGATGATCGGCGTACGCATTTAGCAATCCTTTCTTCAGCACATTCGTGTTCGAGTTGTGGAGCACGCTTGGCGCACAATTGTCTCCCCAGGTTGTCTGCAGCGAGGGGGAGGCAATGATCCTACTTGCTGTGCTCAGAACATGGTGAATATTCGAAACTCAGTACTCCAGGGCAATCCATTTCGCATGGATGGGGAAGGTAGATGAATCCAGATCTGCTAGCGANNTTTGGGATTTCATCTTTGGCCAACAGGGCGATGGCGTCAACTGAATGACGATTGAAAAGACCTACAGGAGAACGGGTGCGTACAGCGGGAAAGAGGATTGCATTCAAATCCGTGTGGTAGATGGGAACGAAGATCGAATCACCTTCAAACATAAGCGAGCCGAAGTTGAACTTACCGGCGGTCTCGATCATCCCTCGTAGTTCATAGCCTCCCATAACGATGCGGACCCAATTGGGAACCTTGCTTGTGTATCCGCCGCGGGCGAAACCCGTCGCTCCGAGTTCGGTGCGGTTGCTGAGCAGAAGGATAACCACCTCGTTCTTGACAATCCAGAATCTCGGGTGGCGAGCAACCAGTCGTCCGGGCTGGTGCAGGCGCGTAAGGTGCGCTCCCTCGAGTTCGAGATACGACCGTGTAGGGACGTTAATGAAACTGAACAATCCAGTAGGCCCCGCTTCAACCCTGCCGAGTATTCGGTGGGTAGTGGTGTAAATCTCAACCGAAGTTAGTTGGCCTTTCATAGTCCCTCTCCGTTCAAGTTATGGGAAGGGAAAAAACGATGGTGGTACTTGCCGGCGTGTGTTCATACCACATTTTTCCGCCCATGCTCTCCAATATCATGCGAATCTCACCCAATGAAAGGCCCGGGCCGATTTGTCCGGATGAGGGGTCAACCTCGGTTTTCGTGATCGCGTGTATGGTGTCTGGGGATAGACCCGGGCTGGTATCTGATATTCTCACGATAGCCCATAATCCGTCTTTCAACTCGATGTTGCGGGGGATATTGAGGCCCGAACTGCGACCCTGCCGTACTTCGAGACGGTGGCCTTCCAGGACGATACGACCTCGTGATGTTCGCCGGATCGCCGCCGAAACGAGTGTCTCGATGACGCGTTGGGTACGGCTGCTATCGCCGCGGAATAGTGGCATGGGAGGGCTGTTTTCGACGATCAATTCCAGACCACGACGGGTGGCTTGCCGACGCATGTCTTCAACGACTTGCTCGAGCAGGTTGGGCAGATCGACCATCTCTTGCACTTCTTCGACGTCCAATTCAGCAACCGGCAGGGCGCGCAGTGAATTCAATTGCTCCAGCAGTTCGTTCAGGGCTTGATTTTGAGAGTCACTCAGTGAACCCATCAATCCGCGGAGCACGGGTTCTAAGGTCTGGATGGCATGATCGAGGCCGTCGATCAGGTTGGGCGGCGCGGCGGTGAGGGTCTTGCTGGTTGACGGTGAGGTCGCCTCTCGCATCATGCTGGCATACTCGAGCGCAACTCCGGCCCAGTGCCCCAGCGCCATGAGAAGGGTTAGATGATGCTCATTGAAACGACGGGGCGTAATGCCGTTGTAGATTCCCAACACGCCTACGACATTATTGCGCATTCGCAGCGGGACCTTGGCGAGGGATTGCACCATGAAACCCGTTTGAACCTTAATCGGCCCACTTCCGAGGGAAGGCTGGCGAAGGATCGGTTGTCCTGTGGCGAAGACCTCTCCAACGAGCGTATCTTCAACTCGCAGGCGCTGTAATGTTGCATGACGATCACCTACGCTTTTGGTTGCCCGCAGCACCAACTCATTCGTGCCCGGTTCGGCGATGTAGATGCTGGCTTCTTCCGCGTCGGTCATGAACGCGGCCGCTTCAACGACACGGCGGAGAATTGAGTCCAGATCCCCAAGGCCGACAACCACCCGGCCGATTTCGCTCAGCAGGCGTATTTCCTCAGAGCGACGCCGTAGCTGCTCGCGTATCGTCTCCAGGCGGCGAGCCAGGATCTGTGTGTCGGCTTCAGTGGAGCGACTCTCGCTCAACTCCAAAACGGCTTGGCAAAGCGCTTGTGGGCGGTAGGGCTTCAACAAGAAATCGTTGACACCCAGGCGAAACATATCTCGCAGCCGTGAATGGGGGAAATGAGCTGCCAGTACGATGGCGGGGGCATCCTCACCTTGCGCTCTAATTTCACGCAAGTCGGCCAGAGGATCTCCGCGCAATTGGGTTACATCGACGATTATGATATCAGCAGGAGGCGCTTCTTGGCTGGGAATCCACGCTTGTATACCGGCAGGCGAGAGGATACGCTCAATGAGAGCACTGGCGTTGCTTTCAACATCGGCGATGACGATCACGCGAGGTGACGACTGTGCTTCGTTGCTATCGGACATACGGAATTCCCCCGCATTTTGTCGCCGGATCACAGTTGGATCAAGGACGTCGTCTATGCTGTATCGACTTCCCGGTTCCATCCCGATCACTTGTTCTTCTTCGGCGCTGGGGCCGGCGTCTTGCTTGACGGTCGCTTTCCAGCATTGCATGTAGGGCAGCTAACGCCGTCGCATCGTAAAGTCGTTGTTTGCAAATATCGCATACCCAAACCGGAAAGGATGGTACGCAGATCGGTCGACCGTCCTTATGCTCGAAATAAAAGGATCTTTTGGGTTGAAGTTCTCCGACCTGACATTCCGGGCATGGTTCAGAAGATTCTGGTCGCATGCCTCAACGATCCTGGCTTGAGGGATAGCCATGAAAAAGCATTGTAACTGGCTCCCCGCCTGCGCTATGAACCAAGCTATCACTCATTGTATTGTGAACTGATTTTAGCACATCGTCGGATGTTCGGGCGAGGGTCTAAGGTCACTCCCCGGCGGCAGTGACGAGGTCATAATGTGGGATCAATCCTACGGTTTCCGGAGGCCAATAGACGAGAATGGCCTTGCCGATGATCTCGTCCATGGGGAGTGATCTCCAGTTGTGGGAATCCGAGGAGTTGTTGCGGTTATCCCCGAGTACATAAACCTCGTTTGGTCCAACTCTCACATTGTCGACGGTGTAATGCGGAGCTGCCGCGATGTACGGCTCCTCGAGTAGGTTATCGTTGATAAAAACCTGCCCTGCTCGTACCGTGACGACATCTCCGGGTAACCCGATCACACGTTTGATGAAGCGGCGCGAAGGATTGAGGGGAAAGTAGAAAACAACGATATCGCCGCGTTTCGGTTCTTGCCATCGGTAAGCCAGACGGTTTACGACGACGAATTGCCCGTTGTGAAGGCTCGGCTCCATGCTGATGCCCTCCACACGAATTCGAGCCGTTACTAAATTCACCACCAAGAAAAGCAGAAAAGCGATTAATGCCGTCTGGAAGAGCTCGCCTAACAATCGTAAAAACGGCTTTCTAGACTTGCGGGGTGCCGGTGTTTGCAATTCCGGCTGTTGGTCGAAGACGTATGGATCGGGCATGACGAGATATTATAACATGTATACCTTATCTCTCATGATCGACGGCATAGTTCGTTTGTACGCCTTATGGCATTGCTGTTTTCTAATGAGAGGAGATTTGGCTTCGAGTGGAATCGTGTCAAGACACAAACCAGCAGGTCGAAACCTGGCCTTGGGGATCACGTGAATCAGATCTTGGTTCGTCTCAAGCACGGGGCGGTGATTTTCTACGAAAGGAAAGCCTCAGTGGCGTACCTAGGAAACCGTATTGCTCACGAATTCGATTTTCGAGGTAGCGTGCGTAGGTGAAATGGACCAATTTGGGATCGTTCACGTGAAAGAGAAACGTCGGCGGATCGGAACGAACCTGGGAGAGGTACCGGATCTTCAATTGTTTGCCTTTCCTCGTGGGAGGAGGATGGTCGCGCAGGGCACGTTGGAGGATTCGATTGAGTTGCCCTGTGGGGATGCGGCGCAAACGCTCTTCCTGCACTCTCAACGCCATGGGGATCACGTCTGCCACGCGTAGACCGGTTAGAGCCGATATGAATAAAACAGGTACGTAGGCCAGAAAATTCAGATGATCGCGCACGTGCTCACGATAGGCGGCCATGGTATGGGCGTCTTTCTCGATTGCGTCCCATTTGTTTACGAGCACGACGACACTTTTATACTTATCAATCGCCATACCAGCAATGTGCGTATCTTGAGCAGTGATGCCTTCGACGGCGTCAATTAGTAGCAGAACGACGTCGCTGCGCTCCATAGCTTTTAAAGCGCGCAGCACCGAGTACTTCTCCACCCCAGGGTCGATGCGTCCTCTGCGGCGGATTCCCGCTGTGTCGATCAAGGTGATGGGCTTGCCGTAGTACGTCAGGCGAGTGTCGATCGCATCTCGCGTCGTGCCTGGTATAGGCGATACGATGACGCGATCTTCGCCCAGCAGGCGATTGAGTAGGCTCGATTTTCCGACATTGGGTCGCCCAATGATGGCGATCTTGACCACATCATCTTCTTCAACTTCAGGTAGGGGTTGCACGTCCAGCCGTTCAAGAAGCGTGTCGAGCATGTCGCCGGTTCCCGTGCCATGCAATGCGGAGATCGGGATCGGGTCTCCCATCCCTAGTTCGTAGAATTCAGACGCCTGCGCACGACGTTGTTCGTTCTCGCAGCGATTGACAACCAGGAGGATGGGAGGTTTGGGCTCACCATTTTGGATGCGTTGGTGTCGCCGTAAGATCTCCGCCACCTCCACATCTGCAGGTGTGACACCACTCTCAACGTCCACTAGGAATAAAATCGCATCCGCATCTGTTACTGCCATTTCAGCCTGTGCGCGAATCTGGGAGATATACTCCGCTGAGTCGATGGACAAGGGTTCCCAGCGTTGGAGATTGGTGGGGTCAATGCCGCCGGTATCGATGATATCAAGGGTTATCCCGCGCCACTCAGCCTCGGCCACGAGACGATCACGTGTGGTCCCCGGGCGACTGTCGACCACGGCCAGCCGCTCGCCTGCGAGGCGGTTAAAGAGGGTCGACTTGCCGACGTTAGGGCGTCCTACAAGGGCGACGACAGGGTTGGACATCGGATTTCAAGGGTTAGGATTTTCGGCAGCTAGGGGGGTTGAGCTGATCGTGACCTGAATGGTGGATGGGATAGGGTCGCTGGCCTCGAGGTTTGGTGGCAGTCCAAAAATCTGAGGCGTGAGCTGGTACGTCCCGGGCTCCAGATCGAGAACATCGACGACGACGATAATCTCTTCAGGCAACAAGGCATCTAACGTGGCGGCGGGGCCGGTAAGGATGATGGAAACCGCGTCTGGTGAGGGCAGCGCATACAAATTGATACCCACGCCTTGTACCTCAACGGCTCGGCTGATGGTGATGGAGTTCAGCCTGGGATCGATAGCTACTTTCACGGTAACGATCTGGTTAAAGAAGACTGGGGAGAATCCCTCGGGCAAATCGAGTTGTAGGCGTCTTTCAACGTCTTCAACGGCACTCGCTAGGTCGAGAGGTACCGTCTCTACGAAACCAGGCAGTTGCTCGAATGCTTGGGGATCGGAGGAATAGATTGTCACCAACGCCGGCGTTACTGTAACCTCGGTCACCCGATAACCGGCCTCTTCCAGCTCTGCCTGACCCAAAATCTTGGGGATCACGGAGACGAGTCGATAGTTTGGTTGTTGTGTGATTTGAACCTGTACGCGTACCGCCTCTGGGACTACATCGACCTCCTGCACCTCGCGCCCATCTTCGTCCAATGCGTCCAGCGACACCAACTCTTCCAGGCTCTCCTGTCGGTTGGTAAGGTTGATAGGCGCACGCAACTCGACGACGCGCGCGACAGCCGAAGCAGGACCGACGACGGAGGCGCTTGTTGGGTCTGCTGTTGGCTCCTCATCGATGTAGCTCAACGCTGGGCTGCCAATTTTGAGCACGTGGACAGGCAGATCTTTGGAAGCGGAGTCTTCTATGCTGACCACAAGCGTGGCGGGCTCGACCGCCGTGACCTGGACTGGTTGCCGGTCGACGACGGGGTTAATAGGGATTTGATGCGTACCGATGTCTAATCCACTCAAATCGGCAATCAGATGGATCTCCTGCGGGGAAAGTTCATCCCAAATAGAGCGTGTGGTTCGCAAGCTTATGACACCTTGTCGCGCAGGCTGGTTAATGATCAGTTTCCCTTCAGCAAGACCTGTGTAGCTAATATCGATCAAGTCTTCAAGGGTGCGTTCGATCAGCGGATCGTCCTGATTGATGGCTGCTATCCAGACGGTCAGAGCAAGGATGAAGGCGAGCAGGAGGGTTCCTAGGTTTTGCCTCAGCCGGTTTAGCATGTGATGCTCTCAATCCCCAGGGGCTTCACTGCTGGATCGTTGCACCCGAACGAGCAGACGATCGATCCAACTCGGTAATCGGCGCGGAGGTCTGGGGCGAAAGAAGGCCGTGAGGATATTCCGCAACCGGCCTTGGTCTAGCCGGCGGATCATCCGTCCATTGTGCGTGATGGAGATGGCGCCGGTCTCCTCAGAGACCACCACAGAGACGGAATCACTGACCTCACTGATCCCCAAGGCAGCCCTATGACGCAAGCCGAGATGACGCATCGGAGAGCCTGATAAGGTTCCGCTAGAGGAGAGCGGCATAACGCAAGCTGCGGCAGCGATCCTACCCCTGCGCAGGATCACGGCTCCGTCGTGGAGCGGCGTGTTGGTGAAGAAGACCTGTAGCAAGAGTTCTGGCGTCAGCTGTGCATCGAGTGGGATTCCCGTTTCAATGTATTCGTCTAATCGCACTTCACGCTCGATGACAATCAGGGCGCCAAATCGCCGATCAGCGAGTCGCTGTGCCGTCCCGCCAAGGATTTCGATCATGCGCTCGACATGGTCAGTTTGCGCGGTGAAGAAGAGGATGTTCCCTGCTCGGCCGAGTTGCTCAAGAGCCCGGCGGATTTCGGGAGCGAAAATGACAGGAATTGCAACCAGGAGGGCGGGAAGGACTGTCTGTAAAAGCCAGGAAAACGCCGGCAGATCGAGCACGAGCGTAAGAAGGGCTATGGCGATAATGAGCAGGATCATGCCGCGCAGCAGAATCACTGCGCGTGTACCGCGTATTAGCCTTAATAGTAAGAATGCAATGGCTGTTACGAGGAGCAGGTCGACGATGTTTAACAGGTTGAGTCTTTGGAGGAAGAACTCAAGTTCACTTATTAAGTTGTCCACGATCGAAACCCGTCATTCTTGACGCAAGTCTACTCTTCACCCTTGAGGTTTCGCAGTAGTTCACGGTAGCCCTCAATGTCTGGAGGGCCGAGGTCGATAATGACCTGGATCGTTTTGACTGCTTCCTCCATATGGCCGGCGTCGAGAAGGATTTCCCCAAGCGCGTCGTATTGCGCGATAGCATCTGCTTTACGCCCTGCGGCGCGGTATGCCTCCGCCAGTCGTTGGTGAAGGATACGCTTCCCTGGGTGCTCGCGCGCCATATCTTCAAGCAGGGTTAGAGCTTCCGGACCGCGTTTGTTTTGGACCAACAGCTCCAGGTAGCTATCTAATTCCTGGGCCGCCTGATCTTCTTGTCCGAGTCGGAGATTCAAATCGATGACGTTTGTGCGGGCTTTCTCGTCGCTCGGATCAATTGTGCGGACCTGTGTGTACACACGCAGGGCTCGCCGCCAATCAAGCCTAGATAGATCGATGTCGCCCATTTCGTGCAAGATCTTCAAGGACCATTCTCGCTCGATCGAATTATCTTGAGCCAAAGGCAATGCATTGGCCAAGACCTTTCTGGCTGAGTCGATTTCCGCCATTCCCCGATAGATGTCGGCCAACTCCAGGTAATTTTTTAGTGCGTCCATATTGCGTTCCTGCTGGATCAGAAGTTCGATCAATCGAGTGCGTGCAGGGATGTTTACGGGAGCCTCATGAATGATCTTTGAGTATACCTCGGCAGCTTGAGGGAATTCGCCGCGCGCTCGATGGGTCTCCGCGATCAGGGTCATTTTGTCGAGGCCAGCCTCCCTAGAATCGCTGCGGATCATGATCTCTGCGATGCGCATGTGTAATCCGAGGTAGGAGGGCGCATGATCGAGAGTCAGCATCGCTTCTTCCATTGCGGCGGAATACAGCTCTCGAGCGAGCAAGTCTTCGATGCGTCCCATGGTTTGCAGTACACGGTCGGTTCCGCCTACGGCGAGCATCTCAGCGATCGGTACCACCGTTGTACTCTCTGGCACTTCGCTTTCGAGTTGCATGCGCGCCTGCCTGAGACGGCGCATCCAGTCAGGTCCGCTGAGGAAATTGAGCGTGTTCTCCACAATCTGTGCTAATTCCTGTTCGTTGCCCTCCTCTTGGGAGGCGAGAATGGTGTCGTAAAACTGATTGAGAGAGGTGGATTGGGTTTTGTCAACGGAGAGCGAATCAGCCAATCGTAACGCCTGCAGCAAGTAGCGTGCGGCTTCGGGGAGGTCGTCCTGCATGCGTGCAATTCGCCCTAACGCAAGATTAGCACCAAGTTCAAGACCCGGATGCCCCAACGCGTTCGAAAGATGCCTGTAGGCAGATTCATGATCCTTCAGTTTCTTATAAATGAGACCGATGTTGTAGTGCACGGCTGGGTGATCCAAGCCGACCTTGAGGGCACGCTCGTATTCTTTTATTGCCTCACGGTCTTTTCCCCGCGTTTGTAAATCGATCGCCTGCCCTAAGTAGCGATACATCTGAGGTTGACCGACTGACTTGCGCCCGCGCACACCTCGACCGCGTGTGAGCGCAGCGAGGCCTGACGTCTCATCTTCCCCTGTATCCGCCTCCTCGTCCTCATCCCTGGGTTCATCGAATAACAAGCCTGCAAGTAATGTAAGCGCCTCCCTTTGTGCCGTGATTTCGGGATCGGCGACTTCGTCTTCGTCCACCAATTGATCGGCCGCTTCAGATCGGATGTATTCTTGGACTTTGGCCATACGCAAAGGTGCTGTAGCACCGCGTGGTTGGGTGGGGGGAGGCAGAGATTTTCCGCTTTGCAAGCGCTTCAATGCCTTCGTACCCTCCGGATCTCCTGGGGCGAGCTTCAAAGCTCGCTGAATGGCATTCAGAGCAAGCTCGATGTTTCCGCTGCTTTGAAAGATAGAAGCTGCAGCCAAGTATTCATACACCGCCTCTCGACTACGGCCGGTGCGTTCATAGGTGAGCGCCAAAGTGCGACGTGTATTTAAATCGTTTGGTGCAAGCCTGGCGATATGGACCCAGTTTTCAATGGCTTTTTGTGCGTCTTTCCTCTGCAGATAGCGTTCCGCAGCTGCGTTGCGCTGTGTGACCGCATCGCTGATTTGCCCCAGGCGTTCGAATATCTCCGCACACCGTTCGAAGGGAATCGGATCCTGGGGTGAGATCTTGGCCGCTTTGTGGTAGATGGCCAAGGCTTCCTTGAACTGCCCCATTTCCAATAGAGCCAATCCCAGGCTGGTCAGAGCCCCAGGGTCTTCAGGTGATTGCGTTAGGGCTTTGCGGTAGAACTCGATCGCTCGGTCCCATTTGAGGTCCCAAGCTGCTGAGTGCCCCAGGCGCATAGATTCTTCGAAAAGATCTTGACGTCCCATTGCGACACGCTTCGTCCGTACCTAGGTGGTGAGGCGAGTATAGCATAAGTTGCCGTGGGTCGCTGTAGGATGGACTTCAGATGCAGGATTGTTATACCGAAATCTGAATCCAGATCGCCTCGTTTACATCAACCGATCGGTTGCATCCCAACCCATGTCGGTCCCGACTTGGCGTCCGTTTTAAGCGGCACATTGAGTTCGTAGGCGTCCTGCATGATTTCACGGGCCAATTGAGCGGTGTCTTCGACCTCATCCTCGGGGCATTCGAACACAAGTTCGTCATGAACCTGCAGCAACATCTGCGCTTGCAGTCCCCTCTCCCTCAGTGCCGACGGGAGCCGCAGCATAGCAATTTTGATGATGTCTGCCGCTGTGCCTTGAATGGGGGCATTGATCGCTTCTCGCGTTGCCCGAGCGCGAGCTTGCTCGGAGACGCTAGCGCCGGGCATCAACTGAGGGAAGTAACGCCGGCGGCCTAGTAAAGTTGATACATAGCCTGTGTCTGCTGCCTGTGTACGAATTGCCTCCAAGTATTCTTGTACGCCGGGAAAGCGTTCAAAGTAGGCCTTTACAAAATTCTCGGCTTCCGCCAACGTGAGATCGGTTGTGCGGGTGAGTCCGAAAGGACTCATTCCGTATATGAGACCGAAGTTGATCGCCTTGGCGCGCCTGCGCATCTGTGGTGTAACTTGCTCCTGCTCGACTCCGAATATTGCTGCTGCGGTAGCGGCGTGGATATCCTGATCCTTTAGAAATGCCTGGATCATCGCTTTATCTTTGGAAATGTGTGCAACAATACGTAATTCGATTTGTGAGTAATCCACGCTTAGCAGTGTATGGCCCGGTTTGGCGATGAACGCACGTCGAATTTGACGCCCCAGTTCGGTGCGGATGGGGATGTTTTGTAGGTTGGGATCAGAAGAAGCTAGTCGTCCAGTGACCGAGCCTGTTTGGTGAAAGGAGGTGTGCACTCTTCCCGTTGCCGGATTTACCTGCGTCGGGATGGCATCAGCGTATGTGGATTTGATTTTGGCGATTTCACGTTGTTCAAGAATTCGCTCCACGACTGGGTGTGCGTCGCGCATATCCATGAGGACCGAAGCGGCGGTGGAATAGTGACCAGATGCCGTCCGACGGGTGCGATCAGGAGGTGCGAGTCCAAGGTCGTCAAAGAGGACCTTGGAGAGCTGTTGGGTGGAATTCACGTTGAATTCGCCGCCGGCTAGTGTGTAGATTTCAGACTCGATTTCAGCCAAGCGCTTGCTCAACTCTACCGCCAATTGCTCCAAGAAAGCGGTGTCCAACCGAATGCCTGCCATCTCCATGTCCGCCAGGACGGTTATGAGAGGCATTTCTAGGTCGTAGTAAAGCTGTTGTTGATTCTTTGTGGCCAATTCCTCATGCAACAATGGCATTAATCGCAGGCAGACCTCGGCATCCGCGACCGCGTAGGGGGCAACTTCCTCAATGGCTACTTCGGCCATAGAACGTTGGTTGCGACCTCTGCCGATCAACGTGCTGATCTCTGTCATTTCCAGCCCCAAGCGGAGCCAGACGAGATTTTTCAACCCTAAATTCCTCGAAGCCGGATCGCAGAGCCATTCTGCCAACATCGTATCGAAGGTCAACGGGGAAGCGCGCAAGCCATGTCGAGCCAGAACGATGAAGTCGTATTTTAAATTGTGACCTACTTTCGGGATGCTTTCGTCCGTTAGAGGGCCACGTAGAGCATCTATGGCACTATCGAGCTGCAATTGGGGTCCGGCCGCAAACCCAGTGTGGTGGCCAACGGGCAGATAGTAGCCCTCGCCTGGCTGGAAAGCCAGAGAAATGCCGACGAGATCTGCCAGCATGGCATGGGTGCTGGTGGTTTCAACATCGAAAGCAATATGCTCGGCTTCTTCGAGACGACGACGAAGCCGTTCGAGCGCTTCCGCATCGTCCACCACGTGAACTTCTTGAGCTCCAGCGGATTGCGCCTCTTTACTGCTCACAAACAATTTCATCTGTTCTCCCGGTGCGGAATCTTCCACTCGCAGGCGATTGAGGAGTGTTCGGAATTCAAGCTCGCGGAAAAGCTCCACGATTTTATCCCGGTCGTATTCCCTGGCACGGCATGCATGGAGCTCAAATGAAATCGGTACGTCGGTGACGATCCTTCCTAATTCTTTGCTGAGGTAGGCTTGCTCTCGCCCTTGCTCTAGTTTGTTGCGGAACCGGGTGGGGATATCCTCCAGATTGGAGAAGATCGTGTCAAGATCTCCATATTGGGTCAGCAGCTTTGTGGCCGTTTTCTCTCCTACCCCGCGCAC
>WVZH01000316.1:7674-7941 GCA_011772595.1 Anaerolineales bacterium | reverse complement strand
CTTTTGCCCTGACAGTTGGATGGTTATGTTGTCATCAGCAAGCTGAAGGAGGTCCCGATCGCCGGTGAGGATGACAACTTGTACACCTTCCGCTGCCGCCAGCCTGGCTACAGTTCCCAGGACATCGTCGGCCTCGTATCCATCTGCTTCAAGAATGGGGATCCCGAATGCTGCCACCAACTCGCGGATGCGGTCGATTTGTAGTCGCAAATCATCGGGCATTTTTTCTCGAGTAGCCTTATATTCCGGATACAAATCGTCTCGGAA
>WVZH01000316.1:4094-7630 GCA_011772595.1 Anaerolineales bacterium | reverse complement strand
AGCCGAAGTAGCACGGAGGTGAAACCATAGGTTCCGGCAGTGGGTTCTCCCGACTTGGTCATCCAGCGCGACGCATCACCAACCCGTGTCAGGGCGAAGTAGGTGCGGTATGCGAGTGCGTGACCGTCAATGAGAAATAAACGCGCTTGGGTTGGCATAGGATACGCTCCCGATCAGGGTGGGATGTGTACTTGAATTGTAGCATCTCGTTATTGGTGGTGGGGAGGTCTGGCTCAGGTTTCGAGTCCCTGGCCTCGACGGGTTGTCTTCACGAAAGAATGCACACGCTCGGCCTTAGGGGGACCGCCTGTGAAGAGTAAGAAACTACGGGCCCAGAAGCGTCCGGAAGGCAGATCGCGTGCTAGTTCCGGGAACGTGTTCAAGACGCGATTTGAAAGGTCGTCTTGTAAGCGATGAACCGCCTTTGAGGGCGCGGTCTCGGGGGAGAGGCTCACGGTCAGGCTGAGGTAATCTGGATGAATGGAAACTTCATCGGCACGCCAGTCCCAGGCAAGACAGAGCCGTTCGACCCAATCTTGAAGGTTTTCAGCGAGAGCCCCTGTAAGTTGATGCTCGGGAAAGCGGGGTACGAGGATGGCCGTGATCGGTAAATAGTATTCCGCCTCGGGTAGGGGGAGTTCTTTACTGGAGGGTTTATCCCTCTCGGTGGTCTTGAATTGTGGCTCTTCGAGGAAGGGTAAATGTGTCACTGGTCGTGGCTGAGCCGGTACCCAATCCCCTGGGAGTTGTGTGGGTTCGCCGGAGACCTTAGCAGGAGGCGCGCTCGCTAGTTCTGATGCTGTCTCAGGCTCAGGTGGGGGGATGTCGATTTCTTCGAAGATGGGAATGTCCGCAGTTTCATGGCTTGCATTGGGTACCCAATCCGTCGGAATTTCGTGTATTTCTCCCTCGATCGAAGGTACACCAAGATGGTCTTGCGCTGAAGGCTCTGCTCTTTCAGTATAGTGAACGGGATCGATCTCCCGGAGTGCATTCGCCGTTTGTTGTGCCTGCCGTCTAATGACGCCGAAGGGGGTTTCCGTGCGATAGATCATCGACAGGATGAAATCACCGACAAGAGCGTTCGCATATAGGGTGTAATCCTGCCGGTCACCGGACAATCGGATGAATTTCGTGATCGCTCCGCGCGTGCCTTCGCTGACCCAAAAATCGCCGATTATGGCTGCAAGCTCCTGAACTTGGGAGGCCGCGATATCGCCGGCGTATGCCCACAATCGTCGACCACGNNGGGGGCTCTTCCAAGATCGCTGGTTTCTCAACCATGGGTGTCGGGGTTGCGGCCGGCTTCGGTTCAGCGAGATGTGGCGGGAGATCGAGAGCCTCTGCTACGATTTTGGGAAGTTCTGGCAGATAGAAAGGTTTGGTCAGAAGACCGTTTATTCCTAATTCTTTCAACTCGGGATCTTCCAGATCGCTTGTGTAGGGGATAGCAATTACGGCCAGATCCGGCTTGAGGCTACGGAGTTGTCGTATACAATCGGGTCCTTCAATGTCAGGTAGGTCGAAATCGATGATGAACAATTTGACGTCGCGTGTGCGACCGATCTCGATCGCTTCTGCCCCGGTTCCCGATAGGGTTACCTGGTAGCGCCCGGTGTCCTCGAGCGTGTGGCGGATCAATATTCCGAATTCTTCAGATGCGTCCGCTACTAGAACGGGTATCTTCATACCTTAAATCTATCACGCGTTTCAGTTAACTGCCAATTATGNNGGGTAGAGTTTTCGCACCACGCAGCCATTCAACAAATTCCAGCTCGGAGAGATCAATGGAGGTTTAAGGAGACGGAGATGCCGTGGCAGTCGGTGTATCCGTTGCAGTTGCCGTCGCTGTCGACTGGACTATTGTGGAGGAAGGTGAGGGTGTGGGGGTTGGCGACAGGGAGGGAGTAGCTGTGGCTGTGGGAGTAGCCGTGGCGGGGACAACGATCTTTACCCAAAAAGATTGGTCTCCGCTTGGACCAATGCCGAAGTAGGAGCCGGTGTCAGATTTCAGCCTCCAGAACCCTTGGAAGACGCCTGCGGTACTCGGAGCGACCATGTCGACGCCAAGCTCGGCGACCTCGTTTGGGGAAACGGTTTGCGTCAGGGAAATCTCCGAGGCCGCTCCCATACGGTCACCGCTGAAAAAGGAGACCGTGTAAGACGAATCCCAGACGCAAGTCCCCGAATTCTGGAGCGACCAGATTTTAAGAAACCTCTCGCCGGGTTCCAAGACCGTATCGTCGGGGATTGTGGCATCGGCGACGAAGGTGGCTCGGTTGGTACACGTTGTTTGTTGTGGGGGAGGCGTTTCTTGGGTTTGTGATGGGGTGCTATCAGGTGTCGAGGGGAATACAGAAGGGAGTGCAGGAGGCGTTCCGGATGGCGCATAGGCCTGGGTCAGAATGGCCTCCACCGTCAAAGCGGCGAGGGTTGCTGGCCCCGGGGTGGATTCGGTTGGATTCACTGGTAGGTTACATCCTACGAGGAAAAGCGTAATCACGCTCAAGATCCACGCGGTGGTCAGGCCCGTCGTTTTCATGCGCAATCCCGTAAAGACATAAGCGGTGCCTTGCGCCATTTTACCCTACTATTGTCGTAAGACTGACTCGACATTGCGTTCAAGCGGAATCAACCTTCTCCCCGCGTAAGCCCTTCTTGCGGGGAGAAGGTTTCTTTCCGCTATTCGTTTATTAGGGTACGGTGTAATACTTGACCTTCAATTTTGGATTGTCTAATTTCAACCAGTCGTTCACACCATCACTGTTGGTGTCATTGTTGAATTGATAGCGGACCTTGAACCGGCTGGAGCCGACCATGCTCTGAAGCGCATTGAGTATGTCATTGTCAATTACTGGGCTTGCCAGGGAACCCTCGCTACACCAGGCATTCAAACGGCCGGATGATGGCGTAGTCGGCACGAAATCACCACCGTCTAAGGCTCCGTAATTGTGTTTGTAAACGAACATGCAGCCAAGGTTGCCAAACGGATCCCCGACAAGTGTATAGTCGCTGACATCCATGGAAACTTCGGTGATGGTTGCATCGGCGGGGATACCTGAGATGTTGAAACTGACGAACGCCTGGGAGCTGTTATCGAAGACGTTGTCTCCCGCGATCATATCTGCTGCTGTGAAACCAGTTGAGGTTGCCTGCCCACTTTCTCCAGGGACGTAAGAGATATTAACCGTCGTCGTCACTGGAACGACCTCGATTTCGACCCAGAAGGCAGTCGTCCCAGCGGCCCCAATGCCGAAGATCACGCCCGAGCCGTTGCGAAGTTTCCAAAAGCCTTTAAAGGTGCCTGGTGAGGCGGGCGCGGTTAGATCGACCGATATGTCGAGCGTGTCTCCGGGCCCAACTGTGCCAGCAGTCAGTTGCTTGGAGGGTGGGCCGTCCATCGAATCGCCTTGGTCAAATACGAGGGAATAGCTGGAGGTCCATGTGCAGGAACCGTTGTTTTGCAAGCGCCAGGTCTTGGTGAAATTCTCACCGGGAGCCAACTCCTCACCATCCGGGATGGTCACATCCTTCAC
>WVZH01000316.1:1963-3999 GCA_011772595.1 Anaerolineales bacterium | reverse complement strand
TGCCGGGAAAGTTGCATGCCGTGAGGAGAAGTCCTGCAATTACAATAAACATCAGGATCGAGATCCTGCGTTTAGGGAAATCAGTCATCATCGTACCTCCTTCAAAGCGCGGCATGTAGACCGCTGGACCGGTGTTGCGCTTCGTCAACTGTGCCTGGCATGTACATCGCTGCATGCTACAGCGAGAAGTTGATTTGGTCAAGTCGAGCTTTTCCCTGACAGCTATCGACGCTAAGAGCCAGGATTAACTTCCCTCGTTTCATGGGGTCATTCCGGACAGATGCATTGCGGTGCGGCGCCAACGCCTTCAGGCCACTTTCCACCGCTGGCTTCGCACATCTCCTTGTCCAATTCTGGCGTGCAGGCGATTGGTGTGGGGGTATCGGTCGGTTTCGGTGGTGGTTCAACTACCGGCACGTCACAGGTACCAAACGGATTCGGTGGACCATCCAGCAATCCAAGCCAGATCCAGCACTGCTGCGTCGAGGGTAGCTGGAATTTGCCATGTGTGAATTCCGGGTTCAGAGCGATCAGTTCTGCCATCTCCCCTTGCAGGAGGGTGGCGACGTGCGCGGATTCCTTGAAGTCGCTCGCCCGGCAGTTTGCATTTTGCAGCGCCGTGTAGATGCAAGCCTCCGGTGTGGGTGTCGGTGTCACTGTAGGAGTACGCGTAGGTGTCGGTGAGGCTGATGGTGTTGGGGATTCCGGCGTCTCCGGCGGCGCCTCCATAGGAGGTGGAGAGCCGAGATAGAAGGAACGCCAGCTGATGGACGTACAAAATGGCTCGAAGTGGCCAGTTTGCTCTGCTTGTTCTCCGATGACGCGCCAATGGTAGCGCCTGCCTGAGATAGGGCTGACACCGAAGGTCGAGAAGGGCAGATTGGTTTCGGAGGTCATCTGGCTGAGTTCGAGATTCTCGGGACCGAGGAGATCGACTCGCCAGCGAATCTGACCCTCCGGGAGAGGCCCCATAGGTGACCACTCGAGTCGTGGAATTTCAGCGATCTCGAAGACGGCACCATCACTTGGGGAGAAGCCCTCCGGATCCAGGTATTGCTCACATCGATTCATGATGGGTTGCAATTCTTGGGTCCTTTGTGGTATCTCGACCTCCACGGAAGGGAGAACGACGGCCAGAATCACCAGACCAGCGCTCAAAACCGCGCCGAAAACGCCCCCTATTGCAGCGGTGGTTCCTGGGGAGAGTGCGGTGAAACGACCCGCGTAGCGCCCGCCAATCACCCCGATGCCAATAAAAATGATGCCGATGAAAATCACCCAGGGAAACTGGATGATCAAGCAAAATCCGATAGCATGGTTCTCTGAGAACTCAGAGGTGTTCCCGCTGGCGTCGGTCGCGGCATCGAGAAACACCTGGCCCTCGCCGTGACCAGATGGGTCTTGATCTGCAATGAAAAGCTCAACAGTGCAACCGATGCAGGCTGTTCCGCTCACGCTCGTTGAGCCTGCCGAGGTGATCTCGGGGAAGTTGAGTAACGTGTTGGCGCCTGTGTCCAGATCTCCCACATCATTCGGGCTGACGCCTGAGGGCCCTAAATCGATGCCGAGACCGGTGTTTTCATAAATCGTGTTTCGACTGAAGGTATTCCTTTCCCCTGCATCTCGCACCCAAATGCCAACGTTGTTGGCCCTTATCGTATTTCCAAGGATAGGATTCTCGTGAGAGAGATGACCGATAAGAATACCCTCTCCTGCATTGTAGGCGATCAAATTTCCTTCTCCAGAGGCTAAGCCTCCAATGGCATTGTGCTGCGCGCCAAAGAGGATGCTAATGCCGAGATTGTTTGCGATTGGAGAGCTCCCGTCGCTGGTCGTCCCAATCTTATTCCCCAAGATGCGGTTGTTCTCTGCGGGGCTAGGGAACATCACGCCTGTGTAGTTTCCGGAGATCACGTTCCCCTCACTTGGACCACTACCGCCGATGATGTTTTCGTCACCAAGGATATGGATTCCGAGTGAGTTGGCGATCGCTGTTGTTCCGCTTAAATCGGTACCGATTAAATTGCCTAAGACGA
>WVZH01000316.1:0-1952 GCA_011772595.1 Anaerolineales bacterium | reverse complement strand
AGGTTGGGGAGTGCGGCGTCGCCTGAAGCGTTTGTGCCTATGAGATTTCCAATGATCGCGTTCCCGTCCGATTCGATATCTATGGCAATGTCGTTCCCAGATATTTGGTTCGAAAGCGCTGGATCACCTGCACCGATTTTCGTATCGTCCGCGCCAGCTTGAAGCAAGATTCCAGTTTCATTCCTGAATCCAGGGCTCGTTGTCATACCGCTGGGATCGGTGCCAATGCGATTGCCCTCGATGATTTGTTTTTCATCGGCGGACATAATCCCGATAAAATTTCCGGAGATGACGTTCCCACGGATTACGTTCTTAGGATCCCAGAGCATCAGGCCGTAAACGTTTCCAGCAGGGGCTCCCGAGGCATCGACGCCAATGAAGTTTTTCAGAATTTGGTTGCCCTCACCTCCACCAATCATGCCTCCCCAGACATGGATCGCAGTACTCAACGCCGCGCATTTGAATCGGACGAAGCTCAGGCCAATAACAATATTGTCGTTCGAAGCGATCCATAACCCACGGCAGAGAGAATTTCCTCCATCGAGAATGATGATCGGTGATCCAGAATAGCCGGGCTGTGATGAGCCATCAATGTGGGTTTGATCGTCGCTGACGGTTAACATATCCGTCAACATGATGACGTGCGGACCCGGTCCAGGGATATTGAACGTTATCGAATCTGCTCCGGGATTGGCATTGGCATTGTTAATTGCTTCCCGCAAGGAACAATGACTGGCATCGCAGATGCCGTCATCCAGATCGTCGGTAGTGTTAACTACAAAGGTGCTCGCTGCGACCGAGTTGGGGAAAGAAAAGAGAGCGATGAACAAACAAGCAAGTCCGATCACATATCGCAGATATTCTCTCTTTCTCATGGCACAACCTTCCTAAAAATACACGTTTTCACTTTTAGAGGTCATCACCTCGGGCAGGTGCAACTTGGCGCACCTGCCGTGCCACCCGTCCATTCACCACCACTTGCCTCACAGGATTCCTTATCCAAATCCGGGCTGCAGGCGAACGGTGTGGGTGTGTCCGTTGGCTTGGGCGGTGGGTCGACCACGGGCACTCCGCAGGTTCCGAAGGGGTTCGGGGGACCGTCCATCAGTCCGAGCCAAATCCAGCACTGCTGCTGGCTTTGCAGCTCGAACTTGCCGTGAGTGAATTCAGGGTTCAGCGCGATCAGTTCGGCTGTCTCACCTTGCAGCAGGACGGCGATCTGAGCCGATTCCATGTAATCACTGGCCCGACAATTGGCATTTTGCAGCGCCGTGTAAACGCACATCTCCGGCGTCGGGGTCGGCGTTGTTGTAAGCGTGACGGTTGTAGTTGGTGTCTGTGTTGGTGTCGGTGAGGGTGTCGGCGTGTCCTCCGGCGTCTCTTCTTGCGCTGGTGGCTTGAAGGAGAAAGGTAGCCAATCTGTGGGAGCGCAGAAAGCCTCCCACCCATCGCCTTCAGGCCCCACTACTTCGCTAGTCAGGCGCCAACGGAACCGTTCGGTAGGGAGAGGAGAGAGATTGAAGCCGGCGAATGAGAGGCTCGTGTTAGAAGTCGTTAGGCTGTGCATATCGCCGTTGGGTGGAAGCAAGTCGATCCGCCAGCGTAGGTCAACATCGGGAAGACTTGACAGCGGGGTCCACGAGAGCAGCGGTTCCTGATCGAGATCGAAGACCGAACCGGCTGTCGGTCTGTAACCATCGGGATCGAGATACTGGCTGCAAAGGGGCTCCAATTCCTCTTCTTCGGACTGTGGTTGCAGCTCAAGATGAACGTTAGGGAGCGCTATGCCTAGCAGAATGAGGCCGATTCCTGCTGCACCTCCCCCAAGTGCACCGACGACGGCTAACCGCCCGGGAGATCTTCCGCTCTTTCGGTCGCCAACACTCCCTCCTATCACGCCTGTAAAAATCATAGCGATCAAGACAATGTACGGCCAGGGATCGATCAACACG
>WVZH01000030.1 GCA_011772595.1 Anaerolineales bacterium | reverse complement strand
CAATCCATCTTAGTTCAGACATTTCGAACTGGACTCTGGCGAAAATTGACTAATGTGAACGTGGGGTACCTCCTGAGTAAAATGGTAGATAGCCATACTACCCATTGCCTCAGGAGGTCATCCCATGCTCACCCGGATTGTACGCAATTCTCAGGAACTATGCACCTTCTTCGATCAGTTAGGGATCGAGCTGTCCAAACCGCAGCGGCGGCACATACTGAATATGGCCGACGCGCTCTTGGTCTGCGAAGACAAGAAGACCTTGGCCGCACTGCAACGTCAGTTCATCGAAGCCCCCGATGCTTCCAACATGGCCGACTTCTTGCGTATCAGTCCCTGGTGTGCCGAAGATGTGCGAGTGGCGCTGCGGGCCAAGCAGGTTGCTTGGGCCATTGCCCAGGCGGAGTGCACGGGTGCGCCCAAGATCATTTACATCAACATCGACGACTCGCTGGGCGAGCCTGCAGGTCCCCTTCGGGGAAAAGACAAGCACACGCGGCATCTGGAGCCGGTGGATTGGTTCTACGACCACAGCGAAAGCACCAAGAAGAGACCTCGTTACAAGAATGGCTTTTGTTATCTGGAATGCACCGTACGCATTGGAACGATCGTAGTGACTGTCGATTTGCGGCTTTACTTGCGAGCCAAGACCGTGCGCCGCATCAATCGTCATCGGCTACCAGGGCAGCGTGTCCCTTTTCGCAGCAAGAACAGCTTGGCACGCAGCATGTTGGAAGCTTTGCGGCCCATGCTTCCCAAGGGTTGGCGCGTCTACGTGCAGTTCGACAGCCCGTGCCTCCGGCAGGATTGGCATTGGTACGCTTCCGAACGGTTGATCAAATATGTTCGTCGCCAGGGGTGGCACGTGACCTGTGGCCTCAAAAGCAATCGCAAGCTCAATGGGATTCGTCTCGACCAACTCGCCTACAAGCTCAGGCACCGGCGGTACACTCACGTTCGAGTGACCGCTGCGGACGGGAACCAAACGACCTACTACGTGCGCCATACCACGGGCCGCCTGGTCGACATTCCCTTCGATGTCCGCGTCTTCTTCTCCAAACGGCACCCCAGGGAGAAATCCCCGGCGTACTTCATGAGTACGGATCTCACTCGCTCGGCCCAACGGGCCTTGCAGGGTTATCGTGGGCGATGGTCATGCGAGGTAGTCAACTTCTACCTCAAAACCCAAGTGGGCCTGGCCGACTTTCGGGTCCGATCCTACCAGGCGGTGGACAAATACATGCTCGTCGTGCTCCTGACTTGGGCCTATGTCGAACGACGCTTCCAACAACAACGCTCGGCCCAGATCAAGACCTACGGCGACATCATTCGGCGGCATCGGGACGAGCACGCCATCGCCTGGTTGACCAGCGCCATCCATATGGCTGCCCAAACTGGCGATACCCAGCTGGTCCTCCAACGTTTCTTACGTTTGGAAGCCCAGCCAGCCTAGTCACCGATGGCCTGCCGACGTGCGTATCGCCGGGACTCAATTCAACTTTGAGGCCGGGCTATTTTCGCACGCCTGCTCACGGTCACCCAATGACCACTTCTTTGTCTTGTTAATCTGATTTTCGCCAATGTCCAGTTTCAAATCGATTCGGTTGAACAACGG
>WVZH01000363.1:931-1889 GCA_011772595.1 Anaerolineales bacterium | reverse complement strand
TTTTCAAGCCCAAGTTGTATAATTGGATAAGCTCCATCTCTAAGCATCTGCCAGGAATGTTTACCGCCTTTGTTGCCAGCTCTATTGCGCTCACTCCTCCGCCCTCCACGCGAAAACATCGCCATAGAACGTCTCCGAAGGCAGGTCGGCCAGCACTCGTTTGATCAGTTCCGGCCCGACCCATTCCGGCAACAAGAACCTCATCGTCTCCTGGACGATGTAGTTGAACCTGGTCATACCCAAGGCGGCCAGATAATCCACGCATTCCAACGCCGGCTCTATGAACGGGACGGTATACTCGAAGCAAAGCGCTTTAAGCGGGTGCGTCAGACCCTTCAGCACCTCGATCTCGTAACCCTCCACATCTATCTTGCAAAAGTCCGGTTCGCCGTATTGGGCGATCAAGCCATCCAGCGTCACCATCGGCACGGTGATCTTTTTGTGCCATTTCTCCATCGGCCATCTGTCTTTGAGCGATTCCGCCCATCCCTTCGCGCACGTCGCCAGTTGATTGTCGGTACAGAGCCACAATTCACCCTCGCCTTCTTCCGCCCCGGCGACGGCTTCTACGACGGCGACCTTTTCCCCAAACTTCTCGCGCAATGCATCGCACATTGCCGCTTGAGGCTCGACGGCCACCACGTTCGCGCCGAGGTCAACGAACACCTGCGTCCGCGTGCCTACATTGGCCCCGACGTTGAAGACCAGATCCCCGGACTTGACGAACTCGCTGTAAAGCATCCGCATGAAAGTCAGGTCGTCGAATTGTGACGCCTCCGGATGTCCGATGAACTCCACGCTGTAAAGAGATGGCGATACCGGGTCGGGCCAGTATATCCGCAGCGGCTTGCTATCTATGTCTATGTGTCCGCATACGACGCCCAAGTGGTGCTTCTGTGTAAGTCCCGCTTCTTGGCAATCAATGGATATGTACCAATCCGGGGCCTTTACCATTGGC
>WVZH01000363.1:0-884 GCA_011772595.1 Anaerolineales bacterium | reverse complement strand
TGTGAAAACCTCAGCCTCAGCGCAAACAGCCCATAGACCACATCGGCGTCTACGGCGGCCATCTTCTTGAGCGCATCGGGTGGAACTATGATGTCGCTCTCGATGGTCAACAAAGCGTCGTAACCTCCATTCAACGCTATCGCCCGCGCATCGTTCAGTTTCGTGAGCAGATTATTCCAATACAACGGGTCGGGATCGCCGCCCAGCAGGTACATGATGTCCAACTGGTCATCCCATTCCAATTGCAGCACCGAATCGTTGGCCCGCCGAAACAACATCCCCCGCTTTGTCGGGACCGCCACAAGCACCTTCATCTCATCCCCCCATCCTCATAGTCGTACTGCTTCCATCGGCGCGTGATGCCATACAGGTTCGGTATACTCAAAACAATCGTTGTCCCGTACCCCTCCCCAGGGAATCCCGTCATACCCGATGTCCAGCTTCCAAGACACGTAATTGAAGCTGATCTGGTCTCTGGCGCTGCCTCTCAATATCTCTTCCCACCAGACTTGATTGAAACGCGCCACCGCCTCCGTATGCCTCCGCAAGATCACCGAACACCCTACCGCGCCGACGTGTTCGGGAAAGCCCTCGGCCTTATACCGCATTATCTGCGCCTTGATCAATTCCTGATTGCCCTTGCCCCATTTGAGGCATCTCACAGCCTCCTCATACGCATTATCGGTGTCCGGGTGAGGGCACACCGCTATGTCGTGATCGCGCAACCAGTCAAACGGAAAAAGCTTCTTGAGCCGTATATTCCCATCGTGGTACAGGGTGTACTCCGCGTCCGGAAAGTACCAATCCGATAGAATCTTGAATCGCCTCGATTCCCTCCGGGCACTGAGCTTCCCGCGTTCCACGAGCCTTATTTCCCACGGCGG
>WVZH01000362.1:604-1344 GCA_011772595.1 Anaerolineales bacterium | reverse complement strand
TCATAAATGCGGACATCGTCGAGAAGACCATTGAAGGCTTCTGTTCTGCCAGTGGCATCGTTCCTTCCATCATTGCCAATGTCTGCTACTGTATTAAGAGTGTCCAAGCCGATGTAGCTTCCATTTGCCATCGCTGCGCCATTGACATAGACAACATAATTGCTACCGTCCCAGGTTAGAGCTATGTGATACCAGATTTCGGTAGCCAGGGCCAGGATGTCTTTGTGTCTGTCATGATTATCACCAAGGCCCATATCGAGCGTAGTATCAGAATCATCCATATATAGCTGAATTCTATTGTTCCACGGAGGTATTGTGGTATGGCCGAAGAAGTATCTTGTAGCCGGAGCCTGTGGATCCGGCGCAAGTTTAGCCCACATGGCAACAGTCCCGGACGTCACAGAAATACCTGCCGTTGAAATTTCAATATGGTCGGCAATACCTGTAGTTCCATCAACACTCAACGCACCGTCTATATTCCCGGCTGCCCATTGCAGATTACCAGTCAGGGTGCCATGGTTATTGTTGCCGGAGCTGTCGGTGGCGTCCTGATCAAATTTATAGTGCCCCACCAGACCAACGCTGCTGGGCTCGACCGGTGTGACCAACTGACGGTCATAAGGATACAGCCTGATATCATCAAAGAGCAATTTACCAGCGGCACCATTGCCGTCAATCCCAATAGCCAGACTCGTGACATTCTGCAGGCTAGCGCCGAACGATGTCAGCTCAATATTCCA
>WVZH01000362.1:0-457 GCA_011772595.1 Anaerolineales bacterium | reverse complement strand
GTGAACGATAGTCTGCTCGCAAAAAGGAGGAAGATCATTACCAACGATAGAACCGTTTGTCGGTATGTCGTATCCGTCCAGCCACGTGAAAAATACCCTGTTGCTGTTGGGGTCTTCAGGGTTAAGGTCATTGTAGCTCTCAATATCATCCACGACAAAATACTCTTGTGTCGTAAAGTTCCAGAGCTTGCCTGGCCAGGTTGCGGGGGTCTCGGCCTCGTTGACCTCATCGACCCGCCAGTAGTAAGTCTTACCTAAATCGAGCAATAAGGGACCATAGCTGGTCTCGGTCACGGTAGTAGCGGCGACAGTACCATCTATCACAGCCTGCTCATCAGTGCTAAAGTACACATTGTGCTTAGCTGCCTCTCTTCCCGCTATCCAGTCAAGGGTCACATCAAGGGGCTTATCTATTGCACCAATAGAGACATCTTTGGCACCCGAAGCCGGGCTGGGC
>WVZH01000102.1:7096-7935 GCA_011772595.1 Anaerolineales bacterium | reverse complement strand
TTGCCTGCTCAAGAATTCTGGTTTGGGGCGTGGTTGTTCGGAGGTATCATCTTCCTGAACACCTGGGATTCACCGATCTACTTGAGCTTGTTCATCTTGTGCATATGGTGGGGAATCCGATCCTATCCCTTGCTTGAAGGGATCAAAGAGACCTTGCAGACAGTGATCGCATTAGGGGTGGCGGCGGTTCTTTTATATCTTCCCTGGTATCCGAGCTTCTCGTCTCAGCTCGGAGGGGTCCTCCCTAATTTGATCTTTCCTACGTGGTTCCCGCAATTTATCGTCATGTTTGCGCCGGCGTTTATACCCATCCTGGGGTGGTTGTTTATGCGTGTTCGAGATGGGTGGAAACCTGATGAAGCTCTCTCGCTGATCGGCGTGGCTATCGGGTTGCCTCTTTTTCTTCTAGCGTTGTCGTGGATCGTAGCCACGGTGATGGGAATTTATCTTAAGGCGACGGATCCGGCCTTCTTCGATTACGGCTTAAACGCCATGGGAGCAACCTCGATCACAGATCTACTTATCGTCTCCCTCTCTCGCCTCTGGACCGGCTGGACAGCCTTAATTCTAGGTCTGACATTTGCGTTTGGGGTGTTGCTCCTCTGGCGAATGGTTCGATCCGTCGATTCCGGCGAACGAGACAAACCTGCGGTGTGGCCTTTCGTGGTCATGTTGATCATCATAGGCGCGTTGTTGGTTATAGGACCGGAATTCGTCTATTTGCGTGATCAGTTCAGCTCCCGGATGAACACGATCTTCAAATTCTACTTTGCTACCTGGATTCTCTGGGGTTTGGCCGCTGCATTCGTGGTGACAACCATCTGGCGTTGGGGTTGGAG
>WVZH01000102.1:6643-7044 GCA_011772595.1 Anaerolineales bacterium | reverse complement strand
ACAAGATCGCTTAAGGCGCTCTTACGTCCCATGTTGGTGTCAATCATCTTCGTGCCCTTGATCCTAGGGTTGTTTTACCCCTTCATCTCGTTGTGGACCAAGACGAACGGTTTCAATCCTCCGTCGGGACGGACTTTGGATGGTTCTGCGTTCGTACAGCAAGTCCACCCAAGCGATTACCATGCGATCCGTTGGATTCAGGAGAACCTTCCCACAAGTGTGATTGTGGAGGCATCCGACCCGGGAGCAAGCTACAAGTATTATGCTCGTATTTCAACGCACACCGGTTTTCCAACAGTGCTCGGTTGGCCAGGGCACGAAAGCCAATGGCGAGGGGGATCCGAAGAAATGGGTTCCCGTCAGGACGATATCACCACACTTTACCAGTCACGTGATTGGAA
>WVZH01000102.1:972-6495 GCA_011772595.1 Anaerolineales bacterium | reverse complement strand
CCGGATGCTTCAGCGTATTGGAATGAAGGTCAGGCCGCGACTCCTCAGAACCCAGCCTATCACACATTGACGGCATTGCTCTTTCAACTCTTTGGTGCGCACGAGGTCGGAGCAAGGCTGATCTCTGCGTTTGCCGGCGTCGCACTCATAATGACCCCATTCTTCGCCAGGAAACGTTTCGGCCGTACGCGTGCATTCATTCTCGCCACGCTTTTCGCGTGCTCACCGGTATTCATTACATCCTCTCGAATCGCTGGGGGACCGGCGCTGGCAGCGTTTGGATTAGGCTCGGTCATCATGCTTTTGCTCGGGGTCGATTCTGGAGAGGAATTTCGAAACCGAGCTCCTTGGATCGCAGGAATGCTTGGTCTGACACTGGCAAGTGGAGCATCAGCCATCCACGGATTAATAACTGTGGGTTTAGGGGTGCTTTTTATATTCATGAGTGGTGGGCATCGGGGCTTACTGATCGCCAAATTGGGCAAAGAACAGATCCGTTTGGGATCGTGGATTACGATTGGTGTAATGTTTCTCGTTGCCGGGGGTGCAGGATTTTCTTTACGAGGGATAGCAGGTTTGGCTGAATCGCTTGGGGCCTGGTTTTCGGGTTGGTTTACATCGAGTGGCATACCACCATTGACGGCATTGATGATGTTGCCGTTTTACGAACCTCTGACGTTTGTCTTCGGTGTAGTTGGGATAATCCTTGCAGTGAGGCTACAGGATGCTTTCGGACGTGGAGCAGTGGCATGGTTTTTGGCGGGTTTTCTATTCTTGTTGCTCTATCCTTCGCGGCAGGGTGCGGATCTCGTCTGGGTAATGCTCCCGGTATCTTACCTTACTGCTACTGCACTCGAATCAGTTGTCGATCGAATCTCGAAACGTGAATCATGGTTGGAATTCGTCAGCTTGTCAGGCGTGCTCATCGTATTAGGTTTGCTCGTTTTCATGAATCTTACGATTTATACCTCAGGTTCGAATCTTATCGCGGCCGGCCAACTCGATCCAGCCTTACGTCTAATCGTCATCTTAGGATTGATATTTGTCTCGATCTTGGTCGTGATCTTCTTCGGCCTGGGTTGGAATATGGGGGTAGCGATTGAAGCATCAGCGATTTCCGCTTCGCTCTTTCTTATCGCGTTGACCCTATCAGCAACGTGGCGCCTGAACTTTAATGAGAGTGCCGCAAGCGCCAGGGAGCTCTGGCGGCCGCAGAGTACGGTGATCGGCATGTATCGGTTGAAGGAAGCAGTCGAGACAATCTCACAAGCGAACACCGGGCGCAAAGATGCGCTTGACGTACATGTTCGGGGAGCTGAAATTCCGACTTCCATAGCCTGGATCTTGAGAGAATTCCAACCCATACAAGATGATGCAACGGAAAGTCCTGCGATGTACCTCATCCCGGAGGACAGCGAGTTGTCCGCTTTTTCAGGGGAATACATCGGGCAATCGATCAAGTTGAAAGAATATTGGGGATGGAGTGGGTATCTACCTCCTGAACCGGTCAAATGGTGGATCAGTAGAGACGCACCTACCAACGAGGAGCGTTGGTTTCTTATGGTGCGCGTGGACCTGGCCAACATGGGGGGCGAGATTCCCTCCTCACCAGATCTGGAATGATGGGGACAGTAAGTAAGACCGATGGCGCCTCCCGATAAGATCGCGATTGATGGACCGGCAGCTTCCGGGAAATCTACCTTGGCTGCTCTGCTTGCAGACCGGATCGGTTATCTGTACCTCGATACAGGTGTTATGTACCGTGCCGTTACACTCGCCACGCTTCTGCGGTCGGTGGCCGTCGATGACGAACAGGCGGTCACGGCTATCGCTACGACTGCGGAAATTGACGTACGTCCGCCTTCGAAGGATGATGGCCGCCAGTATGATGTCTTGCTAGATGGTCATGATGTGACCTGGGGCATTCGAACACCCGAAGTCGACGCCGATGTCTCTCAAGTCTCAATGTATTCCGGCGTTCGACAAGCCATGACACTGAGGCAACGGGAGATCGGATTGCGGGGGCGGGTAGTCATGGTCGGTCGCGACATCGGCACGGTTGTGCTTCCGGAAGCCGACCTTAAAATCTATCTGGATGCTTCTGTGGAAGCGCGCGCAGAACGCCGTTTCTTAGAGAGTCAGCAGCGAGGTGAGTTGCTTACATACGAAGAAATCCTTGCTGCGATGAAAGCACGCGATCGCCTCGATTCGACGCGCGACCTGGCCCCTTTGGTAGCTGCGGCGGATGCGATTATCATCGATTCAACATCTATGGGTATTGATGAATTGTTTGAATTCGTATATGCACTCGTCATGCAAGAATCGAAGGAGTAGGGAAAAACCCTTAAACCGATGATCGTTGCATGATTTTCATGCTCGGACGCGACCGTTTCCGCAGAAGTTCTATTCCCACGAAACCGAGAATGAAAACTGTCATGGGGACTATTCGTCCGCACGCTGGTCTGTGAGCCAGATTTGACAATTGAAAGAAATATGAGGACACTTCCCTGGAACCTTAGGATTGGAAAAGTCGTTTAGGAGAAAGAACGAGGCGAATTCTCATCCGTGTTGTGAGATTCCTCTAGTAAAAACATAGCGGTGTGAACCGCGGGAGGCTCTTTCTATGTCAGAGAAAAACACCATCAATCGATCCGTTCTGTACCTGGGGGTTGTTGCGTTGTCACTCCTATTGGTCGGTTGCACAACTGCCCCTGTTGTAACGGATGTGAGGGGTGCGGCTTTTCCCCATTCACTCACGGTCGTTGGGTACGGAACGGCTAGCGGCATCCCGGATATGGCGGTGATCCAATTAGGCGTCAACATCCTGGATGAGGATGTGGGGGCGGGGGTCGCCGAGGCGAACGCGATAATCGCGAGCATTAAGGCTGCCGTTCTTGAGAAGGGCGTTATTGAGAAGGACATCCAAACAACGAATTTCAACGTCTGGCCGGAAGATCGATACGATCCACAGACTGGTTTCCCAAGTGGTGAGCGCTTGTTTCACATCGATGGAACCGTGCAAGTAAAGGTTCGCGAGGTCGGAAGCATGGGCGATGTCCTCAGTGCAGCCCTCGCTGCGGGTGCCAACAACGTCTTCGGCATCAGCTTTGGTATCGAAGATACCACTGGGCTGGCTACAGAGGCGCGATCGATCGCTATTTTGGACGCGCGCAGTAAGGCGGAGCAACTTGCGGATAATATGGGCGCTTCGCTAGGGGATCCCATCGTTGTGAGCGAAGGCGTTTTGGATGATCTCGTTCCTCTCTCGTACGCAATCGCTGAGTCCGGAATCGGAATAGGGGGTGGAGGCGCTGCGCCGATCAGTCCTGGCCAAAGCTCCGTTAGCGTGCAGGTCCAGATCACGTTTGAGTTGGTGCCGTAGCGCCCGATCACCGAACTCGCACCATGGATGCAGTCGATGGGAAACGTGTGAGCGATTCAGCGAGTCGGCCCACACGTTTCGTCCCCCTCGTTTTGGTTATCATGGTTGAGGGCAGGTCTAGAGGTGAGATGATAAGCAGGTATAATAGGATTTTAGGAGACCCAATAAAGGAGGCGAATCAGGGCGAATAAAGACGATATGGGAAGGAACAGCGCAAGGCCCCACGACGTGTGGGGTGACGAGGATGAAGGTTCCCTGGCTGCGAGGCGGGGTTAACCGGTTGGGAGAGCGGAATATCGCCTTCAGATCGGGAAAATCGAAAGATCAGCGGAAGCCTTCCGGGTGAGCCACCACCCGTACCTTCCCCAATACCTTTGAAGGCCCAGCGTCGAACGCCGTGTCGGTAACGGTGCGGACAAAACAAAGGGTCGTGGCATAAAGATACCCCCAATTGAAATGTGGAGGCGAACCATGTGTGGCATCGTCGGATACGTCGGTCCGCGTAATGCGACGCCGATTATCTTCGAGGGCCTGAAGCGATTGGAATATCGTGGTTACGATTCGGCGGGTTTGGCGGTGATCGATGATGGCAAAATCGAGATCCGTCGCGATGCTGGAAAGCTCGAATGTCTGGGTGCGTTGTTGGAAAAAGATCCAGTGCACGGTGATATCGGGATCGGTCATACTCGCTGGGCGACGCATGGGGCGCCGAGCGCTCGAAATGCACACCCGCATATCGGCGCCTCGGGTGAAGTCGTCGTCGTGCATAACGGGATTGTAGAAAACTTCCTCACACTGCGTGAAGAGCTTTCCGCAGAGGGCGTGACCTTCAACTCCGAGACAGATACTGAGATCATCGTCCATCTCGTTGAACGCTATCTAGCAATGGGGCACGACCTTGCGGAAGCCGCGCAACGAGCCATCGCCAATTTGGAAGGTGCGCACGGAATCGTGCTCATGTCTAACCGCGAAGCGGATCGGATCGTGGCTGCCCGAGTGGGCAACGCCGGCGGTGTAGTTGTCGGGGTGGGTGAGGGAGAGATGTTCGTGGCTTCCGATCTTCCTGCGATCCTGGAGCACACTCGTCAAATGGCCTTTCTAGAATCTGCCCAGATGGCCGTTGTGAAGCGAGATGGGTTCGAAGTGCGGACGTTAGAGGGTGAACCGGTTGAGGTCGACATTCAAACGGTCCCTTGGGACCCAGTCTCAGCGGAGAAGGGTGAATACAAGCACTTCATGTTGAAGGAGATCTACGAACAGGTGCGCTCGACGACGGACACGATCGCAGGGCGGGTCGATTTCGAGGCGGGGAAGGTGATCCTCCCGCAGCTTAATCTGACACCTGAACTGGCTGAGCGGATGGAAAAGATTGTCATCACTGCTTGCGGCACTGCAGCGCATGCCGGTATGGTGGGCAAGGTGTTGTTGGAGCGCATCGCGCGCATCCCTGTGGAGGTCGACATCGCCTCTGAGTTTCGCTATCGCGATCCACTGGTGGATGAAAACACGGTCGTATTGGCGATCAGCCAATCGGGCGAGACAGCAGATACGCTAGCGGCGATGGCGGAGGCGCGACGTCGTGGGGCTGTCCTGTGGAGCATCGTCAATGCGATCGGTTCCCAGGCAATGCGCATAGCCGATGGTTATATAAGCATGCAGACCGGACCAGAGATCGGTGTGGCTTCAACGAAGGCCTTTACCGCACCGCTGATCGATCTGTATATGCTTGCCATCTTGCTGGCAGATATGCGTGGTGAGGTCGATTTAACTCGCAGACAAGAGTTGGTCCAAGACTTACGTCTCGTGCCAGATCTTGTTGGGCAGTGCCTGGACCGGGCAGGGGATGTAGAAGAAGTGGCGTGGGCGTTGAAAGATGTTGCGCATTGTCTCTACTTGGGACGAGGGATCAATATGCCCATCGCTTACGAAGGAGCGCTGAAACTCAAGGAGATTTCTTATATCCATGCGGAGGCTTATCCGGCGGGCGAGATGAAGCATGGTCCTATCGCGCTCATTGATGAGGAGATGCCGGTCGTAGCGATCTGCCAGCGCGATCCTTGGTACGAGAAGATGCTCAGCCAGATCGAGCAGACGAAAGCAAGAGGGGGCGTGGTGGTCGCCGTGGCGACGGATGGAGATGA
>WVZH01000102.1:0-871 GCA_011772595.1 Anaerolineales bacterium | reverse complement strand
GAACTGTGGATTACGTAGAAGAAGAAGCTCCCGCAGAACACGGGAGCTTGCTCTTCAACGCGTACCTACATTAATTGTGGTCGAAGAAGATCATATGTGACGGAAAATGAGATTATCGATCTGTTTCGATGCTCACAAGGACAGCGCGCACCACGGTTCGCCAGCGGTAGTGATCGTTTCCCTCATCGTAGCCGCGGCAGGTAATCAACGTGAGCCAGTCGTATTCTTCATGCTGCATGAGAAGGTGCAAGTCCGTCGGCCTGATCCAGAAATTCACCGACCTCACTTCGTAGACGTAGCGCTGCCCCGAAAAGTGGATGACGACCTGCTGGCCCCAACCAAGTTTGCTGAGGTCCTTAAACGGGCCAGGCAAACCGCTTGCATCATACACGTGCCCGGTCAGTCCAGTGTTCCCCGTCCAAGTGGGGAAGGCTGTTCCCCGCAGCCATCCGGCTTGAGATCCTAGCCAGGACGTGTCCCATTCTCCATCCGCATAGGGGACACCCACAATGGGTGCCTCTACACCTAACGTTGGAATTTCTAACCATAGATCGTCGATATGGTTGTATGACTTTTCATCCACCTGCATCGGCAGTGAGGTAACCACGCCAGGTGCGAATCCTGTTGCCGGAAGGATTTCAGGGATGTCTATGGAAAACCTGCGGGCGAAATCTGTTCCCGGAGTGCGTCTATTGCCAGCAAGCGGGAAACCAAACTGGTCGAGGATGGAGGTCGAGCCTTTCACAGTGAGTACGTAGGAGCCATTTTTTAATGGCTTACGAAATCGGAGCGTTGCTTCAAATGGACCTGCACCGCCTCTGTTGCTGTAGGTGACATTTTGAATGGGGATTCTCCAGCGGTCGTTTCTCAA
>WVZH01000099.1:1006-1340 GCA_011772595.1 Anaerolineales bacterium | reverse complement strand
CAATATCTGGCAGGCTGAAGCCAGGAGCGAGCAAACCAAGCAGCTTATCAGAGACATCAAGCGCATCACCCGCCGCAAGTTCACCGCCGAAGAGAAGATCCGCATCGTACTGGAAGGTTTTCGGCGGGACACACCCATCCGGGACCTCTGCCGCCGTGAAGGCATCAAGCCCAGCACCTACTATGCCTGGCTGAAGGACTTCATGGAGGCCGGTAAAGAGAGGCTCACCCGGGACACCACCCGGGATGCCACCAGGGCTGAGATCCAGGAGATCAAGCGTGAGAATGCCAGGCTGAAGACACTGGTAGCCGAGCTTTCTCTGCAGGTGCATGTC
>WVZH01000099.1:582-920 GCA_011772595.1 Anaerolineales bacterium | reverse complement strand
TGATTCCGGGTTGCCGCGGCGAAGGGCACTGGAGCACCTGGGACTTCCCAAGAGCACCTATTACCGGTGGCTAAAGCGGCAGAGCGAGGGCAGGTTACAGGATAAGAAGGGAGGTTCACCGCTACCCTGGAACAAGCTGAGACCCGAGGAGGAAGCGAAGATACTGACCTGGGCGCGGGCATCCCCGGAGCTGTCAGCCCGGCAGCTGGCCTTGAAGCTAGTTGATACGGAAGGGCGGTATGTCTCAGAGAGCACGGTCTTTCGCATCCTGAAGCGGGAAGGGCTGATCAAGCCGGCCGAGGTAATTGGTTTCAAGGCTGGTAAGGAGTATCATCGTA
>WVZH01000099.1:275-473 GCA_011772595.1 Anaerolineales bacterium | reverse complement strand
ATCCCTTATCGATGTCGTCCAGCAGGCAGTGGACGTCACTGGCATGACGAATATCCCGGTGGAAGACCGGACCGTGCTGCTCTCCGACAATGGAGCCGGCTACCTCTCCCGGCAGTTCGGCGAATACCTGAGGCTGGTAGGTGTAAGGCACATTGTCGCCTCTCCCTACCATCCCCAGACCAACGGCAAGATCGAGAG
>WVZH01000099.1:0-131 GCA_011772595.1 Anaerolineales bacterium | reverse complement strand
GTCACACCTTATGACGTCTATATGGGCAGGCATCTTGAGATAATGAGGAAAAGAAAGGAGGCCAAGAGCAGGACATTAGAGGCAAGAAAGGACTATAATAGGGCTGCCAGGGAGCAGGGCAATTTCCAATA
>WVZH01000133.1 GCA_011772595.1 Anaerolineales bacterium | reverse complement strand
CCGGGCATAACGTTCTGTTGGAGGGGAATATGGGAGGCACTTCGAGGTCACCAACCATATCAGCGAAACTCCAGCAGGTTGCGCAGTCCCGCCGTGGCGGGATCCGCTATCCAAGGATGGTATTCACGACACTGGTGCATTTGATGGATGTGGAATTTCTGAGGGAGGCCTATCGTCTGACGCGGAAGGATCGTGCGGCAGGGGTAGACCGGGTGACGGCCAGGGAATATGCCGAGAACCTTGATGAGAACCTCCAGAGTCTCCATGAGCGTCTGCGAAGGGGGCGGTACAAAGCACCGCCTGTCGAGCGGGCATGGCTTGAGAAGGAAGATGGGGGCAAGCGTCCGATCGGCAAGCCCACCTTTGAGGACAAGATTGTCCAACGGGCGGTGGTCATGCTGTTAGGAGCGATCTACGAGCAGGAGTTTCATGATTTCTCCTACGACTTCCGACCGGGGCGCAGTGCCCATCAGGCCTTGGAGTAACTCCGCCACCAGTGTGGGCGTATGAATATTGGCTGGATAGTGGACGCAGATGTCAGTGGATGCTTCGATAACCTGGACCATGGGCTGCTCAGGGCTTTTATCAAGCAGCGGGTCAACGATGGGGGCATAGTGCGGCTGATCGGCAAGTGGCTCAATGCTGGGGTGCTGGAAGAAGGCATCCTCACATACCCGGACAAAGGGACCCCACAAGGGGGAGTCATCTCACCGATGCTAGCCAACATATTCCTCCATCACGTCGTGGATGAATGGTTTGTCAAAGATGTCAAGCCTCGGATGAAGGGGCGCTGCTTTCTGATCCGTTTTGCCGATGACTTTGTCATTGGCTGTGAGTTGGAAGGAGACGCTCGCCGGATTATCGAGGCGCTTCCGAAGCGTTTTGGTCGTTTCGGGCTGACCATTCATTCGGACAAAACGGCGCTGATTCGGTTCAAGAGGCCAGGCTCAAAGAAGAACTCTGACGCTGGGAACGGCACATTTGACTTTCTCGGATTTACCCACTACTGGGCCAAATCGCGCCGAGGTGCCTGGGTGATCAAACGCAAAACAGCACGCAAAATGCTACGTCGGGCTAAGAAGTCCCTATGGCAGTGGTGCCGTAGCAATCGGCACAGACCGCTGATAGAGCAGCATCGGATTCTGTGTCAGAAACTCCGAGGGCACTTTCAGTATTATGCCATTCGGGGCAATTCTCGGAGGCTTGAGGCGATCTTCATGCATGCCAAGAAAGCCTGGCGATACTGGCTGAGCCGTCGTAGCCACAAGAGCTATATCTCATGGGAGAAGTTCGAAGGGTTGCTCGTGGCATATCCGCTTCCAAGGCCCAGGATCCTCCACGGCATCTGACAAAGTCTCGAGGGCAGCAAAGTTATGCACCAGAGTTGTGCCGATACTCTGGTTACCGAGGAACCGGATGAGTAAATTGCTCACGTCCGGATCTGTGGGGGGGCTGGCTGGGTAACCACTGGCCCTACCCGGAAGATGCAGAAGGTGAAGGTTGAGATTCTGTGTCACAACACGAGAAAGGTATTCCTGTAGAAGGAGTCTGCCCTCGTCTGATATTTCTCGAAATCGAATACCGGCTTTGAATCTCTCTCCTTTCAACGGCTGGACGTATATCACCTTCCCACTGAAACTCATGAGTCGCAAATTAAGTGTGAGGGGACAGACTTGAATCGACAATTGACTACAGAAGGTGGTCAGATACCTCCTTGGTCAGAAGTAAAGGACACACAAAAAGGACGTAGATCATGACCCCCGAAGACAAGCTTATCAGAAGGAAGCAGAGTTTACTAGAGTTAGCCGAGTATTT
>WVZH01000278.1:7902-15869 GCA_011772595.1 Anaerolineales bacterium | reverse complement strand
GTGCTCATCACCTCTACGACCTATCAAGAAATTCTCGGTCCGGAAGAGGGGTTGTGCGTCTTTTCGATCCGCACGGAGGACGTCTCGGTGGAGTACAGTGAGGAGGCGATCCAGCAGCTTCTTGATTCGGGCCTCACACAAGAACAGATCGAAGAGCAACGCGTGATGGCGGAGGAGCAGGCTTTGGAGGTGGGTCTCGACGAAATTTGTCGCGCCGAGGTGGAGAATATAACCGCCGTCATCGATGAGTGGGCACAAGGTAATTTCTCTATGGCAGACTGGGAAGATGTGGAATGTGAGGGGAAGGTTTCCGACGTCGAATAGAGCACACCCGCTTGTCAATGGGGATGCCAACGAGATAAGTCTCAGCACGTTGCCAGCACATAAACTACGATAGCCTCAAAACCACTTGCTCCCTGAAGGTGTGCGTAATGACGAAGGTTGCGAGATTTTTTGAGTTTATCAATCGTCATCCGTAATATGAACCTCAAGCCCGATGTCCTTGTGTTTCACAATTTGCGGGACGATGGATGTACGCTAGAGAGGAGATATTCCAATGAATGATTTAGCCACCGCCCTAGCACCTGCGTTTGTCGCCGGCTTTGCGCTGCAGCAACTCATCGAGCTGCTCGATCCAGTGCTGGATCAGTTTCTCAAGCCGCACAAGAAATGGATTTTGAGTGTGGTTACGATCGTTCTGAGCCTCTTGCTGGCTCTTTTACTGGAGTTGCGCATCTTGCGCACGCTTGGAATTGTGGGCCTACCCTGGCTGGATACGATCCTCACGGCGTTTTTCATCGCTGGCAACACCAAGGGGATCAACGATCTACTCAAGTTGATCGGTTACAAGAAAGAAGAAGCCAAAGTCGCGCTGAAGGAGAGTCAGGTAGCTCGAGCGTAATGGGTGATGAATCGTGTCGCTTGTGTAACGCTAGCAAGTGCCTGCTTTGTATTCTTTCCTCTGTCGCTTTAAGAGGTGGAACTGGGCAACAATCTGCGCGAATAATTCTGTGACTTGACTACGCGGTCTCCTTTACGCGATCTAGATCCACTCGGATGCAAGCTAGCCTTCTCCGTGATGGCGAAGATATCGTAAAGTGCGTGCACCGTTCCCACATGGGATTGAAACGCCTCGCCAAGCACACAACAGGCGAGGCGACGTATGCTTCTCTCAAACTACCTCTTTACGTTGGCGAGAATCCACTACTCAGACGATAATCCCCAGGAAGATCTTCGGGGCTTTGTGTCCGCGATAGTCGGAGGCGAGGCTGTAGGTGTTTGCATATAAAGTTCACCCTGGTTGGTCACGTAGAGCATGGATCGTCACGATCGCTGTTGCCGTATGCGTACTGACATTGTATGTTTATATTGGTCCAGGCGAGGACTACTACGGGGCTTACACTCTCATGGTGACCAAACCCGGGCACCTGCCACAGGTCGCTGAGCATCCATGGACGTTGAACCCAACGTGGATGGTGCCATTCATGGCGCCATTCGTCTCTCTACCAGGTCGAGCCGGTTATGTCGTGTTCATGGCATTTTCCATCGCCATGATCATCTTGGGAGCCTATACCTTCGGGGGTAAAGCGATCCCCATCCTGTTATCGGCGCATATGCTATGGATTCTTTGGTGGGGCCAACTCGAGGGGTGGGGGGTATTGGGGCTTGTGCTTGCGTGGTACGCTAATAAAAAACAGTCGTGGTTCTGGATGTTCCTGGCCATGGCCATCGCCGCCTTCAAACCTCAGGTTAGCTTCGTCCCGGTTCTTGCTCTCTGGTGGTGGATGGGTAAAGACCGATGGAAATCTCTTGCGGCGTTGGTGGGCTTGTTCATAGCCAGCATCATCATCTGGGGCCCTTGGCCGCTCTGGTATTTGGGAGGCATCATTAAATTTATCGACAGCCAGCATTACGGTGTGTGGAACGCCTCACTTGGCTGGGTGGCATTGCCTCTCTTCATACCGGCCCTGCGCGTGCCTCTCGACCGCCAGAAACGCCTCATTGCTTTGACCGCGACCTCCTATCTGGTCATTCAATATATGCCGTACTACAGCACGATCCCACTATTTTGCTTCGCTCTACCGCTATGGGCCTATGCATTTAGTTTCTTGGGTTACCTGCCCAACGTGGTCGGAACCCGCATAGCCTGGAACGGGCTTGTTTTTCTACCTATAACCGTTCTCCTCTGGGTCTATTGGCCTCACCTCATACGGGTGTGGGAATCACTCCGGTCTGAGAAGCGAGATCCCGCTTCAGTCGAAGGACCTGAGGGAGCTTGACATTGGCCGGCATCGGTCCGAGTCCTGAAAAACATATCGTAGTCATCGGGGGTGGACTTGCGGGATTGTCTGCCAGTTACGATCTCGTTCGCACAGGACATCGGGTGACTTTGCTGGAGGCCGAGCCGGAATATGGCGGTTTAGCCCGCTCATTCCGCCTGGGTAGCACACACGTAGAACATTTCTATCATTTTATTTGTCGGGCCGATCGCGACTTGATTCGATTGGTGAGAGAGTTGGGCATCGAAAATAGACTGCGTTGGGAGCAAACCCGCACGGCTTTCTTCCATCAGGGGAAGATGTATCCATTTGGCACCCCGATCGACCTGATGAGATTCGCGCCTGTGCCTTGGTTCCAACGCCTGCGCTTCGGATTCCACATCCTTCACTCTCGTAATCTTTCGCACTGGAAAGCGCTTGACGGCATACCTGCCAAATCATGGTTGGTCCAGAACATCGGAGAAAAAGCCTACCAGGTCATCTGGCATCCGTTGCTCAAAGTCAAATTCGGTGAGTACTACAGCGAGATCTCGGCTGCCTGGATATGGCATCGAATTTGGAGAATAGCAAATTCGCGCAGGCGCATCTGGGGGCGGGAAATTTTTGGTTCTTTGGAAAACGGTTCCAAGGACTTGATCGACGCGTTGGTCGATCGATTGCGCGCGCATCCGTCCGCCTGCTTGCGCAGTCACACGAAGGTGGACGCGATTCGTACTCAAAATCAGCGTGTGACGGGGTTGATCATCGGTGAGGAACATCTCCACTGTGACGCAGTACTATCGACCGTTGCGCTACCAATTCTGAACCGTTTGCTCCCGACAGTGCATTCTAAGAGTTTTGTCAGCATCAGAAGGATCGACTATATCGGTGTGGTCTGCATGGTGTTGAATATGGACCGACCCTTCAGTTCCAACTTCTGGCTCAATATCCATGATTCCCGCATAAGCTTCAATGGCATTATCGAGCAAACCAATTTGAATCCAATCTTGCGCTCTGCTGGGTTAAATATAATCTATGTTCCCTTTTACTTGCCGGTTGAGGAAGAACGCTATCAGCGCAGTGACGAATCGTTGTACGCGGAGTACCTGAGCCTGCTGGCGATCATCAATCCGGACTTCGCAGAAAGTTGGGTGAAGGAATGGCGTGTTTTCCGCACGCCTTATGCACAAGCGATCTGTACGACGAATTTTTCCGACCTTGTTCCAGCTATTCGTTCCCCGATTCAAGGACTCTACGTTACCGATTCAACACAATTCTATCCTGAGGATAGAACTATCAGCGCTGCAATTCGGCAAGGTCGCAAAGCGGCGCAGATGATCCAGGGCGATTCGTGATGGGACCGATATTGACCAGCTGTGATCTATGTGGTGAAGAGCGGGATCAGTTGCTCTACCCCGGTTCTGTCGGAGAAGAAGATCACGACCCTTCGATCTTTTTTTCCTCGTCTCGCACCCGGGCTGGGAATTTCCCTGTGGTACGCTGCACACGATGCGGGTTGGTGAGATCCAATCCTCGCGACGATGATCAAACACTCAGACGGGTATATTCTGAGCTTTGCGACGAAGCCTACGATGCGGAAGATCAGAATCGAACACGCGTGGCTCGAGATCACCTTGGGCTTGTTACTCGATATTGCCCACAACCTGCGCGATTGCTGGACGTGGGCTGTGCAACTGGCCTGTTCGTTTGTCTCGCTCACGACTACGGATGGCAGGCCTCGGGTTTGGACGCCTCATCCTGGGCGGTTTCGCGGGCGCGTGAACGCTGCCCAACCGTGAGGTTTATGGAGGGTATCGTCGAGGAGGTCGAGATTCCTCCCGAAAGCTTCGAAGTTGTCACGATGTGGGATTTGCTTGAGCACGTCCGCAGTCCGACGGAAACCCTGAAGCGTGTTTGGGATTGGCTTATACAGGGAGGCTGGCTGTTCATGAATCTCCCTAATATTGAGAGTCGTATGGCTCGGCTTATGGGGAGACGCTGGATTCTACTTTTACGCGAACATTTATGGTATTTTTCGCCGGCGACGATCCGGGAGGTGCTTGAGAAAACCGGNNACCAGGTTGGCGCAGTATTCTAGTGGCATAGGGAGAATCGCGGGGCGATTTTCAGGCCTGCGAAGGATCAGGGATAGCAGCTTGAGATTCCCCATCGGCGATATGAATGTGGTCGCACGAAAGTGTGCTCACTCCTCCACCAGATTGGAAAGGGCCGCATAAGAGTACAACCAAACAACGTCAGGGTGTGGGAAGCTAGTGCGATAAAGCGCGAGGTCGTGGAGGCTGGGATCACTCCCTATAATGGCTTTTCTGCGCTTCGTGGCTCCTCAGTCTTTGTATTAGCACAGATATAATTACGTCAAGCGGGAAGAAGAGCCTCCATGGAAATCGAGCTAGTTCGTTGTTTTGGCGGGGATGACCCGCTTATGGCCGCATATCATGACGAGGAGTGGGGTGTCCCGGTTCACGACGATCGAACCCTATTCGAATTCCTCATTCTGGAAGGCTTCCAAGCTGGCTTGTCCTGGCGAACCATCCTTCACAAGCGTGAAAATTTCCAACGCGCTTTTCACGGCTTCGAGCCTCAGCAAATCGTCAACTACACGGATGCGGACCGACAGCGGTTGCTTGCCGACGCTGGAATCGTACGCAACCGCCAAAAAATAGACGCTACCATTTCCAATGCGCAAGCCTTCCTCAAGGTCGTAGAGGAGTTTGGGTCCTTCGATCGATACATTTGGAGTTTTACTGGCGGCGAAGTGCTTTTTCATCCTCCTGCTCGTACCTGGCAAGATGTGCCGACAGCNNTTTATGCAGGCCGTGGGGATGGTGGACGACCACCTGGTCGACTGTTTTCGTTACAAAGAGCGGTAGCCAGATTGATGCGGACCAAGGCGGAGATACGGCAGGGAATTTGGGATTCGATGAAACGCAACGGCGTTGCGCGCTCTCCCGGTGCCCATGGTCGCATCCCGAACTTTGAAGGCGCAGAGGCTGCCGCTCGCCGATTGAGCCAATTGGAACTCTGGAAAATGGCCGACGTCCTGAAATGTAATCCCGATTCGCCTCAGCGACCGGTGCGTGAGGCGGCACTACACCAAGGTAAAATCGTCTACATGGCGGTACCTCGGTTGCGGGAAAGGCGGTGCTTTGTCGAGTTGGACCCAGCACGATTGGGCAAAATCGTTTCTCGGGCGGCGACGATCAAAGGCGCTTTTAGGTACGGGCACCTGATGGCCCTGGACGACATGCGACCTATCGATATGGTAATCGCAGGATCCGTGGCTGTTAATCGAGAAGGAGGTCGTGTAGGCAAAGGGGGTGGCTATTCGGATCTGGAGTATGCACTCGGACGTACCTTTGGTTTGATCGATGAGACAACACCGGTGGTTACGACGGTACACGCGTCGCAGGTCCTTGAGGAATCCTTGCCGCAGGTCATTCATGATATCCCTGTCGACTATGTCATCACACCTGAGGGTGTCATCGAGACTCATCATCGATTGACGAAACCGGAGGGGATCTATTGGGAGTTGCTGCCCGAGGAAAAGATTGCTGCGATCCCCATCCTGCAAAAGCTGCGCTCTCTTTAGGCTCCATGACCATGGAACAACAGAAAGACTCAAGTAAGCACGTCTTTTTACTCACCGGCGCGCCCGGATGCGGGAAGACGACCGCCATCCGGAAAATCATCACTCGCCTTCCGCTCAAAGCAGGGGGTTTCTATACCCAGGAAATCCGTGAGGCAGGCCGGCGGAAAGGATTCATGATCCTTACATTGGACGGAGTGCAAGGTGTGCTCGCCCATGTGAGCATTCGTGGTCACTCGCGCATCGGTAAGTATGGTGTGAACCTGACGGCGCTAGAAACGATTGGCGTGGATGCTGTGCGGCGCGCGTTGACGGATGCGGATCTGATCGTCATCGACGAGATCGGTCCGATGGAGATGCTCTCCAAACAATTTCGAGACGTCGTTTGGCAGGTTCTGGAGAGTGATGCCCTCGTGATAGGTTCGATTGCTAAGCGTAGCTCGAAGTTTACAGATGCCATCAAGGCACGCCCGGACGTGACCGTGATTGAAATCNNGGGCCTCGAGCGGGCCCTGATCGTCGAGAAAACCTCGTTCTCAACAGTACACAGCCGATTGAATAGGGGGCGAGAAGGGTTTCATCGAATTGGGAACTTTCTTTCTACCAATGCAGTTTTTTATGTCCGCAGCATAGAGGTTAAACTTCATGGTGAAACGGACGGATTTATGCGACGGGAAACGTACAAATCAAGCATAGAGGTGATGACTGGAGATGGCAACCTGGAAGTTGAGTCCTTCGGATCTAACGTTCTTGTGGGATGAATGTAAGCGTTGCTTCTACCTGAAAGTTGTGCACGGTTTTGGACGCCCACGAGCGCCGTTTCCGAGGATCTTTGGAAAGATCGATCGCTTGATGAACGCATATTTTCAAGCCAAACCGAGTTCCGAAATCTCGGTTGAATTACCCGCTGGGAGAATCGAATATGGCGAACGGTGGGTGACTTCGGAGAGGATCGCACTTTCGGGGCATGAGTGTTTTATTCGTGGGCGTTTCGACACGGTCCTTGCGTTCTCAGATGGGTCGTACGGTGTGGTGGATTTCAAGACCACGCAGCCATCACAGAGCCACGTTCCTTTTTACAGTCGGCAGTTGCATGCCTACGCCTATGCTCTAGAACATCCGGCGTCTGGTGGATTTCAATTGCATCCCATTACCCACTTGGGGTTGTTTTGTGTCGACCCTTCGGCCATGGAGCGTCTTCCAGATGGACAGATCGCATATCTGGGAGAACCTACATGGCTGGAAATCCCCAAGGATGAGCAACAATTTCTGGGCTTCATCGGTGATGTCATGACGCTGCTTGCACAAGCTGATCCACCTCCAGCGAATCCTGAATGTGGGTACTGTCGTTATCGGGATCAGGCGCGCGGGAACGTATGGTAGGCCTACTCTCTTCAGAATTATCTTCTAGTCAAGCTCTGACTCTTCGGGTGCATGCAATGCCTCCGTAGAATCTCTGCCGTTGTTTATACCGCGCAATGAGGGATCTCTTTCTAAACTTGGGGATGAGCAACCCGGAAGCTTGAAGCTTTCGCGTTTCTTGTGGATTATGTCATCCCGAGCTACATCCTGAGCGGAGCCGAAGGCCAAGTCGAAGGAGGAGCGAGGGATCTCGTTCTTCGGAATGGTCAGGGCGAATGTGAAAACGAGATTCCTCGTGGCTGCGTCGCTCGGAATGACATAGGCAGATAGCATCAGTCCTATGTGTCCCTCGTAGTACGGAGGATGCGAGAGCTCTCATTAGTGTTTCAAAGTAAAAGCCTCCCATTGTTTTGGGAGGCTCGGATCCATGATTCAGACAAATGTGGCTAAAGCTCGGGGATCTTAAGAACTTGGCCAGGCTTGATGAGATTGGGATTGTCGCCGATCACGGATTTGTTGAATTTGTAAATCGCCATCCATTTTTCTTCGGCCGCAGACCCGTAGTACTTGAGCGCGATTTCGCCGAGGGAATCGCCTTCTTCAACCGTGTGCTCGGCTATCACCTTCTTCTCAGGAACGGTGCGACGCACGTATTTATCTACGATTTCTTTGGTCGACTTCTCGCTTGGTTTTTTCTTTTCTTCATCGATAGGCATGGTATCCTCCTCCTTGAGATAATA
>WVZH01000278.1:0-7860 GCA_011772595.1 Anaerolineales bacterium | reverse complement strand
GGGGTTGCTGCATGCTTTACCTGGTTTGCATGGACGGCTGTAGACAATTCGTTCTGGACGGACACGGGGTCATTCTAGCTAATATCAAACACTCTTTCCAGACTGAGGAGGCATCGGATGAATCTCTCTCCCCCGACTAAAGTGGTTTTCTATCTTTCCTTGCTTGTCGTTGCTGTTGGTATTATCGCGAAACTTGTGACGATTCCGGTGTTATCGGGATTTGCAATATGGATCGTCGTGGCTGGCTATGCGTTGCTTGCCCTAGGAAATGTATTGAAGGGTTTCTAATCGCGACCAACGATCTCACCACCCGTGGTGTGTCAAGAACGATGTCGCAAGCGCCCTGTGATCCAGCATCACAGGGCGCTTGACTTTTTAAGATTCGCTCCCGAGGATATTCGCATCCAAGCCTTATGAGCCCCCTTTGAGCAAAGGCAAATAATTCCTCTCTGGTTATCCGACCTGGAGCCCGGGAACGTCGTAAGCTTCATAGATAAGACGGCAAAACATACATGAAATTATGATACTTGCATTTATTAATATTGGATATTGACAATACTGTGTATAACATAGTATAATGCAATACAAACATTAGTTGACGGTGAAAAGGAGTTATTGCATGACCCGAAATGAGCTGGATAACATCACCCAGGAGCTACGGCGGGGCGTGCTGACACTGGCGGTCCTCTGCGAACTTCGTCAAGAACATTACGGCTATTCCTTGATCAAGCACCTCAAGGATCGGGGTCTTGAGATCGACCAGGGGACGTTGTATCCCCTACTACGTAGGCTGGAAGCGAATGGTTTGTTGGAAAGCGAGTGGCGCGTGGATGGATCCCGTCCGCGGCGCTATTACCAGATTAGTGCCGAAGGGGAGAGCGTACTGGATGCGCTCAAACCTGAGTGGGATAAATTGGTCGCGGTGATGAAAGGAATATTGTCATGAACGTATCTAGATCTTCGGATTTGATCGAGCGTTACGTGGCGGCCGTGGGCCGTAAGTTGCCTCGGAGGATGCGTAACGACGTTGAAAACGAACTGCGTTCCTCGTTATTGGACATGCTGGAGGATCGCGACCTTTCATCGGGTCAGATCTCCGAGGATGAAATCGGCCTCGAAATCCTGCGCCAGATGGATCCTCCAGCGAAGATGGCGGCGCGCTACACCGGCTCGCAATATTTGATCGGTCCACGCCTCTTTCAGGCATTCAGGTGGGCTGTGAGGATTCAGCTGATTGTCATTGTGGCACAGTTCATCTTCGGTGTGCTGATCGGGTTGTCCCGATCGGCGACCGGGGATACCTTGGGGGCGATTGGTGAATCGATGAACTGGTTGCCTGCAGCCATCTTCGGGTCCATTGGATTCCTCGTGGTCATCTTTGCCTTTCTTGAGCGCATCCTCCCGAAAGACGAGGTGTCGCAGGAGAAGGATTGGGATCCACGCAAGCTACCGCCCGTTGAATCGCCTGATCTCATTAGCCCGTCTCGCGCGGTGGTGAAAATCCTATCCGTAACATTCGCTTTGATGTTTATCAATTTCTTCCGCCACTGGGTGGGTGTCAGTTACTTTGAAAACGGGTCCTGGCAACACGTCTCGGCATTGACTCCGGCATTTTTGACCTACGTGCTACCGCTAAACCTGGTCTTGGCGCTGGTTATCTTGCTCTACCTGTACCTTCTTCGACAAGGTGAATGGCAGCCGGTGACTCGCTGGATGCGTATCGCCTTGACCCTGTTTGAGATCGTCATCCTCCTGACCATGATTGCAGGCCCGTCGGTCGCCTACATATCGCCAGAAAGGATGCCCCCTATTGGTGGCGACTCGACGTTCGACATGGATCCGCTCCTGATCTTGATTGCAATCTGGCTGGCGCTTCTGCTGGTCCGAGATTTTCTACGACACCGTCCCTATCTCCAGATACCTCTATCTAGGTGAACCAGGGGGTTTCGAATAATGCGAATGGGAAGTTGACAAGAAGGGCGGATCCTCTGGTGCGCACACCTTAGCGCGGAGGCTAGGGAGGCGGCCAAACAGAAGTCCTCCACGAACGACGTGGGGGATTTCTGTTTGATAATCGGGGATTCGTTCGCTATAATCGAAGTTCCAACTTCGGAATCCTCACTCACCCGGGAACGTTCGGGGGACGATTGATAACAGTTACGGGTGTGAAGTGTCGCATAAACGGATCTTCCAACCAACTCGCGCCCTTCTGGCGCTGATCGCGATCGTGGCTATATTTCTATTCTTTCAATTTGGGCAGCGTGAGGATGAAGATCTTCGATCGGTAGAAATTTCCACCCGTGAATCATGGTACGACGTCTACTTCACTGATCCTCGAGATGCGAATGCCTCGAGCCTAAGAGGTGGTCCCGATGAGGCGATCGTGGAGGCGATTGACGCGGCGCAATACTCGGTTGACGTGGCGATTTATCATCTCGATTTGTGGAGCATTCGGGACGCCTTGATACGAGCCCACAGGCGTGGTGTGCGCGTGCGAGTGGTGACTGAGAGCGATAATATTCTCGAACCTGAGATTGCCGATTTGGAGGCAGCCGGCATCCAGATTCTGGGGGATCGACGCGAACACCTGATGCACCACAAATTCATCGTCATTGACCGTATGGAAGTATGGACGGGATCGATGAATTTCACCGTCCGAGGGGCTTACAGTAACAATAACAACTTATTACGTATTCGTGCCGACAAAATCGCACAGGATTATACCCGCGAGTTCGAAGAGATGTTCACGGAGGATCGCTTTGGAGCACTCTCACGCGTCGATACACCCTACCCCAACGTTGAATTGAATGGAGCCAGCATCGAAGTTTATTTCTCGCCTGATGATGGTGTTGAAAAACGGTTGATCGATCTGATCGAACAGGCTCAGCACGCGATCGACTTCATGGCCTTCACCCTCACGTCAGATGAAATGGCTGACGCCATCCTTGCACAAGCCGAGGCGGGCGTGAAGGTGCGCGGGGTGTTCGAAACCTCGCAAGCTTCCGCAGCAGGTGGGGAATATGAGAGGCTTCGTGAAGCAGGTCTGGATGTTCGCTTGGACGGTAATCGAGGCAGTATGCATCACAAGGTCTTTGTGATCGATGGCGAGGTATTAATTACCGGATCGTACAACTTCACCCGTAGTGCCGAGGAGCGCAACGATGAGAACGTACTCGTTGTCTTTCATGCAGACTTGGTGCAGGAATACCTGTTAGAATTTGAACACCTCTATGAGGTGGCCAAACCTTAGCAGTTCAAGAAAGCGAGGGGAAGGTGGATTACGAAGGCAAGTTCTACATTGGAAGAACCTACGACCTCAAGAAGAAGAAAACGCTGAAAGAGCTCACCCTCTATGATCCGGATGATTTGACGACGCACGGCGTCGTGGTAGGTATGACGGGATCGGGCAAGACGGGGTTGTGCATCGACATCTTGGAGGAGGCGGCCCTCGCTGGTATCCCGGCTTTAATGGTTGATCCGAAGGGGGACATCGCCAATCTGCTCCTTCATTTTCCTAGTTTATCAGCGCAAGATTTCCGACCCTGGGTGGATGCTGATCAGGCGCGTAGAGAAGGCAAGACAGTCGATCAGATGGCGGCTGACGTCGCCGAACTATGGCGGTCCGGTCTCGAAAAGTGGGACATGAGCGCAGGTCGGATCGAAAAGGTGCGCCAGGCCGTCGAGTATGCCGTCTATACGCCAGGATCCGACGCCGGTCTTCCTGTGAGCATTCTAACTTCACTGAAGGCGCCGTCGATTTCATGGGATGAGAATCGAGAGCTGTTGCGGGAGAAGATCTCCAGCACGGCGACAGCCCTCCTGGGACTGGTAGGGATTGAGGCAGACCCAGTCCGCTCGCGAGAGCATATCCTGCTTTCCAACCTCTTCGAGCGTGCCTGGCAAGAAGGCGTCGATCTCGATCTGACCGAGTTAATCCGGCAGATCCAGAATCCCCCTTTCGGCAAGCTGGGCGCTTTCGATTTGGATCAGTTTTACCCGCAGGAGGAGCGTTTCGAACTGGCGATGGCCCTCAACAACCTGTTAGCGGCGCCTTCCTTCCAGGCCTGGGTGGAGGGCACGGCACTCGACGTCGACGCACTCCTTTGGACCTCGGATGGAAGACCGAGGCAGAGTGTTTTCTACCTGGCGCATCTACCTGACGCGGAGCGCATGTTTTTTGTCACCCTGCTTCTAACGGCTGTTGAATCCTGGATGTATCGACAACCGGGGTCGGATACGTTGCGCGCGCTGCTATATTTCGACGAGGTCTTCGGCTTTCTTCCTCCCGTCGCTGTACCTCCTTCCAAACCTCCGTTCCTGCGCCTCTTGAAGCAAGCGCGCGCCTTTGGGCTCGGCTTATTGCTCACCACACAAAATCCGGCCGATTTGGATTACAAGGGATTGAGCAATGCAGGAACCTGGTTCGTCGGCAGACTACAGACCGAGCGTGATAAGCTGCGACTTTTAGATGGCTTGGAGGGTGTGGAGAGTGCTGAGGGAGGTTTTAAGCGATCAGAAGTGGATAAGACGATCTCGGCGTTAGGGAAGCGTGTCTTTCTCTTACATAACGTGCACGAAAGAGGTCCACAGATTTTCCATACACGTTGGGCGATGGCCTACCTCAAGGGTCCCATCACGCGTGCCCAACTTGGTGATCTGAACGCACTGGTAGACGCAGGGGTGCATGAGGATCGCCGGGTAGCACCAGTTGAAGCGCCACGCTCCAAAGAGGCTCCCGTTGAACCAGGTGTTGTCGTGTCCGACGCGCTATCGGTCACAAGCCCAACAGTTCCATCAGGTGTGGATGAAATCTTCCTGCCCAACAATCTGACCGTTGCGCAAGCCTTGAAGGAGGCGGGTAGGGAGGCGCCGAGCGCCAAACGACAAGGATTGGTCTACCGGCCTGCGCTACTAGCGCAAGCGCAGGTGCGCTATCTGGATCGCAAACGCGGAATTGACCATGAAGAGACGATGACGGCGTTGTCCGTGGACGTCGATCCGCGCGGCATAGTCCGCTGGGAGGAGTTCCTTGCGGCGGTTGTGGATCCGGCATCTCTCGACAGAGGACCTGCGCCCGAATCGCGTTTCGCAGATCTTGACGCACCGCTCTCGGACGCGAAAGTCCTCAAAGCACTCGAAAAGGATTTCATCGATTACGTTTACCACAATGCGGGCTTGGCGCTGCTCTCGAATCCGACACTCAAGTTGATCGCCGATCCGGGTGTAACGACGGCCGATTTCCGCAAGCAATGTGCAGAGGCGGCCGCTGAGGCACGCGACGCAGAAGCAGAGATACTCAGGGACAAATACGAGAAGAAGATCGAGCTTATAGAGCGGAGGCTGGCCAGAGAAGAACGTGAATTGGCTGAGGATCAGGTCGAGCACCAGTCGCGTAAAATGGAGGAGCTCGCGACACATGCAGAAAACATCTTGGGAGTCTTTGGTGGATCACGCAGCCGGCGGCGTGTCTCCTCGTCGCTGAGTAAGCGCCGCATGACGTCGAAGGCGAAGGCTGAAGTTGAAGAGTCCTTGGAGGTGATTGAAGACTTCAAGCAAGAGTTGACCGAGTTGGAGGGGGAGTTGACTGAGGAGATCAACGAACTCAACAACCGCTGGGGCGAAGTTGCGGCCGAAATTGAGGAGACGGTCATCACACCCTATAAGAAGAACATCCATATGGATCTTTTCGGAGTGGCATGGTTCCCCTATTGGCGATTGGAACTGAAAGGGGAGCACCTCGAAGTGGTTGGATATTCCGCTTAACCTCAAGCAGAGATAAAGTGCTTCGTGTGAGGGTGAGGCTTGAGTTCACCCTCCGCTTTATTTAACTCTGAGGTTCTGTTAGCGAGCTGTCTGAGACATGCGAACGAAGCCTCACTTTGTCCCATAGGAACCACAACACACCTGGTGTGAGCGTTACTCCAGCCATCAGGAGCAAAGACCCGCGAATCCCAATTTGTGGATGGTCGAGCGCCCAACCACCAGAAAGCGCGCCGAGTGCGCTGGCCAACGTGAAGAAGGCGAACTCGGCCGCGAAGACGCGCCCTCGCACTTCGTCGGGTACATTTTGTAGCAACAGTTGATTTGAGAAGACCCAATTGATGCCACCCCCGACCGCGCGCAGTATGGTCCCGAGCACCACCACTTCGAAGCTCACCAAGGAGGCGGTGATGAGTGCACCCAGTGAGGCGAGTGGATAGGAGATCGCAAGCGCGATGCGCAGCGGGCGGTCCCGGTCTCCAGTGAAAGCGCGGGAGATGATTGGACCAACTCCAGTACCCACGCCGACTACTGCGTAAAGAATGCCCAAACCGATCCCGCCACCCTCGCCAATGACGAACACCCGCTCTGCCAGAGCCACCTGGATGACCTGAAAGGCGCCTCCTGAGAAGAGACTGAAGGCAGCCTTATGGAGCGCAATGGCGAGGATGTCCGGATGAGTCTTAAAGTAACGAAGACCAGCAACGTACTGTTGAAATGTCGCTCGCATCCCTACCTTGGCTTCTTCTGGATGGGAGCGAGGCGTGTAGCGAATTCGAGTTAGGAAAAACGCCGATAGCAGGAAAGTGAGCGCGTCGATGAAGAAGGCTGGGTATATTCCCCAACCTCCGGCCACCAGTCCCCCAAGCGCGGCGCCGAGGGCGAGCATGATCGACCACGTGGCGGAGGTGATAGCGTTAGCGGCACCAAGTTCATGTGATGAAACGATGTCGGGCAGGATGGCCGTGCGTGTTGGGAAAAAGATGCCGCTGATGGCCAATTGAGTAGCGGTGAGGGTGTAGAGTAGCCAGACATGTCCTGGCGTTCGCACAAGCAGAAAACCCAATACCACGACAGCGCGCAGAAGGTCGGTCAGGATCAAAAGCCACTTGCGGTTGTACCGGTCAGCAAGCACACCCGCAAGCGGGCTGATGAGAAAGGGGGCTAGCATGCGCACCACGAACAGCCCTCCGACGGCCAACCCTGTTCCTGTGAGCTCTCCCACGAGGGAGGCGGAGGCGATCAAGTTGAACCAGTCTCCGAGTAGACTGACGATCTGCCCATACCATAGATAACGAAATCTTTCGTTGGTACGTAGAAGGTGAACGTAGCTGGCGGTTCTACTGGACTCGGATGCCACTGCGCTCATAACCTGGATTTCGTATGATCACGTTCCATAGACTTTGGGATTCGTGTGAATATATATATTAAGAAGATTCATTCTAAACGGAAGGCCATGAGTTTCAAGGTTTTTTGATTTCGGAAGCTCTGCTTGCAGTCGCCATCATTCTCTTGTCGTTGCCTTGCCCCATTTCAAGAAACTTCAAGCTTTCGNNGCTCCAGGTAGATACCCATCATTGTTTCTCAGCATGGAGATCGAAGAGTATGTGCCTATCATCTTGGGCATACACTTCATAACTGTCGTTCAAGATCGACTGGAGCATCGGTTGGGCTTTAAGCTCGTTGAATACTGTGACGATAAAGAAGTCGTATCCTCGGGTTTTTTCCTCGAAGACCGCTCGCCAGCTCGGGTCATCTAAAATGGGGACTTCACCTGTTAGGATGTCCATCTCGATATCGGAAGCACATGGCCATGGAGATACGAATCGCCAACCGTAATAGTTCAATCGCGTGTTGTAATCGTGTGTAATGCCGATCAAAGTTCCTTTAGGCAGTTCGTTGCCTAGTTCCTCCCAACCACGAACTTCGAGCCGATAATTCCTTGCGGCGAGAGAATTACGGTTTACTACAACCGGGTAGGAGATGCTTAGTAAGGCAGCCCCCACGAATAAAAATTGCCAAGCTTTTGATAAAGCGGACATCTTCGAAAGTAGTAAGTCGCCTAATGGTGCCAGAGAAAGTGCGATGATCGGCACAATC
>WVZH01000526.1 GCA_011772595.1 Anaerolineales bacterium | reverse complement strand
GACTATAGACTAATGACTATTTTGTTTGTATCTGCTGATACTAAGACGTGCGGTTCTCCGCTAAATGCTAAATACTATCACCTATCCCCTATTTAACTACATATTTTACCAAATTTTCGAACAAAAATCAACAAAAAAGTGCTTTATAAGCACATAAATAGCACCGTCTTACAGGCGGCGGAAGACAGACATTTTTTTGCCGGCAAGTGCAGGGAGCGCAGCTGAAGGACCTCAATCTCTTTTGGCCACTCTGCCTTCCCCACACGAATTAGGTGCCCTCCCCTGTGTCCCGCCCCAAGTAGCAAACTTGGGTAACTTGGAGCGAGGTAAATTGATGCGGGGTCTTCTCATAAGTGTCTGCCCACTTAACTGTCTTTTCTTATGAAGACAAAACGGGGCCTATACCGAATCAATGGGACCCCATTTTGCAATAACTCGCAAAATGGGAACCCAATCAGTATAGGCCCCGAACTGAAGCAAATCTGCTACATTAGCTACGCCCCCATATCTTGCTTCGTAAGAAGCAATGAAGGCTAGTTAAATCAGCTTGCGGCTATGGAAGCGGATACAGCCTAATATCGTCAACGAATACCAGACCTGCACCACCAGGCTGCGGATTAGCCTTATCGCCTACGCCAATAGAAATCGTATCGACATTGGTCAGGTTCACTCCGCCATCACTGAACCGCTTCAAGTCGATAGTCCATTCCGTCCAGTCACTTGCCTGCGCTGCACGTGGGTCATCATGACGCACGACAGCAGGGGTACCGCCACTGCTGGCTACAGCCACATACATCGAGTCAGGAGTGTTGGCAGGCATATCAACGCCGATGGCCTGCTCCGTGAACACTCCGGTGACCGCACCGGTGGTCTGGACGTCGGAGAATACGGCCTCGGTCGTTACGCCGGAGCTATGCGACGTCAGCGCCAGGCCTATATACACCGGGTCCGTCATTGGAACCGTAGCCGACTGGCCTTGCTGCTGCCACTGGCCGTTCTGGAAGACATAGCCTGTGAATGTGTTACCTTGACGCACCAGCCTGATAGCAGAAGGCGGCGATATGCCTGTCAGTGTACGCGATGAGGTGGAGCTACCGCCTGCACTACTACGCCACTGGAAAGTTGCGCCATCGCCGGAGCCGGTAGTGAGAGCTACGAAGGCATTGGGTGAGCCGGCATCCAGCGTACCACGGATCATCACGCCGGCCTTGGTCCAGTCGTCCGAGCCGGGGACCCAAAGGACGCTCTCGACCGTTGCTGTGATCTCGCCATCGCCGGACAGTTGCTTCCAGGCGTAGCGGAACTCGTCGGCAGTACCCCAGATATCTGCGCCCGCGGCGGTCATCGTGTAGGTGCCGGCCGGTTCCTCTACAAAGCCTGCCGGATTGCCCTTGAACCACAGCGACAATGCTTCAACACCTTTTACAGTCCAATTCCGCCCGGAACTCAACGTCAAGGTCGCCTCTGAATAATTTGCCGTGCCGGAGTTGTCGTAGAACAACGGCATCGACTGCTCGCCGCCGTGAACAACAGTCTGCTCAGTGAAAGGAACATCATCATAGCCAACGATAGAGCCGTTCATCGGCTGCTCGTACCCGTCTACCCACGCCAGAAATATCCTGTTGCTGTTGGGGTCTTCAGGGTTAAGGTCATTGTAGCTTTCAATATCGTCCACGACAAAATATTCTTGTGTCGTAAAGTTCCAGAGCTTGCCTTGCCAGGTTGCGGGGGTCTCGGCTTCATTGACCTCATCGACCCGCCAGTAGTAAGTCTTGCCTAAATCGAGCGATAAGGGACCATAGCTGGTCTCGGTCACGGTAGTAGCGGCGACAGTACCATCTATCACAGCCTGCTCATCAGAGCTAAAGTACACATTGTGCGTAGCTGCCTCTCTTCCGGCTCTCCAGTCAAGGGTCACATCAATGGGCTTATCTATTGTACCAATAGAGACATCTTTTGCACCCGAAGCCGGGTTGGGCCCTCTTGCATAGACCGGTACGTAGAAGAAGCGAACCTCACTGAGACCGTATTG
>WVZH01000435.1 GCA_011772595.1 Anaerolineales bacterium | reverse complement strand
ATCCTGGCTGCTTCCAACTCGACCTCCATGTCCCGCACCAACTTGAGATTCTGGTTGAGGCGAGCATTCAAGCGCTGCACGCGTGGGTGATCCGCACCCAGCTTACGCCCCAATCTAAGCGCTTCCTGCTGCATCATGGCACGTTGGAGGACCTGCACATTTTTCAAGGTCTCCAACCCGACGGGAGGGTTACCAAGCGCCTTGCGTAGTGCACCCTCAAGGTCATAATTTTCAAAATCCGGGGGTTTTACTTTTCGTTCCGCCATTGATCATACCCTCCCGAGCAGGAGCCCTAGGAACAACAAGATCAGCAATCTGGGCTGCTCGACGATCCTTTCTTCCATTTGTTTACACGCACCTATTGGATAGAACAACGACTGGTTGCCCTCCGAGACCCGCATGTTGCGGCCAGGGAAAGCTGCTTCCAACAGAGAGGCCGCGATGATACAGTGGTTTCCCTGGTTGGTCGTGGTGTTGTTGAGTGTGTAACTGATGCTCAGCAACGACAGTGCCCGCAGTCTAAACTGCTCGACAAGCGTTTCCTTGAAGCGGCTGTCGTTAGCCCTCAACGTGAAACCGACGAGCACGGTGTTGATCAGCGAGACAAAAGGCATTTGTACTAAGCCGGGGGCGACCGCCGTGAAAGCCAGATTCTCCAACGTGGGCATCATGTCACACTGATTGCCATCGAAACCCAGGTCGTCTGTCGTGACGATCAGCTGCGCGATGGCACTGCGCGTACGGGGTCCCAGGCGCGTCTGATTGTCGTTGAAAAGCGTATTGCCATCCGGCAAATTCTCCTGTGGAGCCTCGACAGCTCCCAAGTCGAGTGAAGGGCCGATTTCGGCCATCGACTGGGGATCCCCCATCATCCAGCGCATCTCTGCCGTACTGGCACCATCGGGATTACCTCCCCCTCCCGCCTCACCGGAAATGGGCCCAAGATTCTCGACGCCTTCGGATTCCTTGACATGATGCATTTTCCCCCTGAGTTTGAGATCATTGAACCTGTGGAAACCTCCAAAATTGACGATCAGGACACCGCCGACAAACAAGTCGAGCACTGCCCCACTCGTCGAGGCGGTGTTGAACGAGTTATCCACCACCGACAGCGGTCCGAATGCAAGCATGGTCAACGCGCGACTCAGCGGTTGATCGACCACGTTACCAGAGATCCGCGCAGCGAACTCCCCCTCCGCGATGTCCCCCTGATCTCCCATCAACTTGGTCGCCAGCGAGAAACCTGAGGCGAAGAGCACCACCACACCCCCCCACACACCAGTGGCTGTTTGCTCACCCTCTTCATCGATCACCGGACCGTTGCCCAAGATGTGGTTGCGGCTTAACTCTAATTGATCGGCGTAGAGCACAAACACACCGGTCACCGGATTCTGCTCGTTCGTGCCATTGCGTTCGATGCGGTTCTCGCGAATGCGCAAATCCTCGCACAAACCCAGCGAAACGCCGCCTTCGCCGCGCAAGATCGCCTCGGCTTCCGGATCTGGTGTACGCTGCAAGCAACCACGGATGCGATTGCGGTCAATACGCAGATCCACGACGAAGCCTCCCAGGAAACCGAAGAAGCGCACCAGCAGGAACCAGATCACGAATTGTGGGACGGTCCTCACCAAGCCTTCCAACCCTTCAATATCAGCCAGATCTTCCATACGCACCATCGGAACCCCGATGCCGGAGAGGCCCATGGCGGCGATCTCGTTACCCTCAATGGCGATCTCGTAACTGAATGCGAGCAGATCGCCTATTGCAATTTTGGGTTCCTCCTGGGTTACGTGGATCACATAATACCAACCAAACTCACCACGATCTTGTTCTTCGTAGTCCACCACCCGGTATCCGGGTTCCAG
>WVZH01000333.1:352-2172 GCA_011772595.1 Anaerolineales bacterium | reverse complement strand
GCCAGACGATTATCTGAGCACTGCCGGCGTCCACTACAGGCGGCAGGTTGAGGCTGCCCTGGATTGCCGCAACTCCGTACATATTCCTCGTCGTCCCGTCGTTCTGTTCAAGGAGAGTAACCTTGGTTCCAGCCAGTACCTCCAGCGAATAGATTGANNCAATATCAGGATCCGTTGCTGGATTCTCATCGATGTCGATCTGCAGACCCGTATCGACAAAACCCATATCAAGAACCCAATTCATGGTGCCGCTTCCGATGGTGGGTGGATTCGTGTTGTCATCATCACCGACCCGATCATCTATGAACAACATAAGGGTCGCATCCTGCCCCACCGTCACGTCTAACTCGTAGTTCGGGTTGTTCTTGTCGTCATTGGCAACCTTTACGTAGTCAATCCCGACTAAAAAGGAAGGAACGTTCACGTAGGCGTGTGTGCGGTCGACAAATGTTTCTGTCATCTCCACAAGTCCCCCTACCACGAGAACAGGCTCCGTGTCACCACTATCATCATCTGGATAGCGCCGTTCGATACTGGTAATAACCTGCGACTCCGTTCTAAAGCTCCAGACATCACCGGTTATAGTCCCAGAGTCGGTGTTTTCGTCCACCTGCCAGTAGTAAGTAATTCCTCCATATTCCAGAGGCCCGGGGTCTACGTTTGTATCTGTAATATCATTGGCTATCAAAGTCAGCGGAACGTCCGTGCCAAACCATACATCATGGCTAAGGGCGCATACTCCGGCCGTCCAGCTCAAATCTGCATCCAGGCTCACTCCCGAAGCCCCATTAGCCGGCTGCGGAGCTGTTGCCTTGCCATCTATAGTACTAAAACTCCAGACATCACCTGTAACGGTACCGGCTGCCGTATTTTCATCCACACGCCAGTAATATACAGCGGCACAATCTAAAGTACCCGGAAAACAATTGGTATCTAATATGTCGTCGGCAATTAATGTCGTCGGCGGATTGTCCGTGCCGAACCATACATCATGGCTGAGCGCACCGACACCCGCCGTCCAGCTTAACTGTACATCAATGCTTACCATCGTCGCCCCGTCAGCCGGTGACGGCGAAGTCGCAGGACCGCCGATATACTCATCAGCGCCTATATCCACGATGCCGTTGACTATGCGTGGGTGGCCCTCGAAATCCATTGCAGGCAGACTGGGTGCAGAGTTCGTCCCTGCATCTATACACTCAGAACCTAAAAGAAGATGGAAATCCCCGCCCGCAGCATCTACAAAGCAAGGATCGGCATCGATGTTGTTATTATTAGGATCGGGCCATCCTCCTTCCACGTCGCAGAAGGTGACGCTTGGAGAAGAGTTTATGTTATCAATCTCATCAGGCGTATTTCCCCAAAGAATGCAGTTGGTCACTGTCGGGCTGCTGTTGCTCCAATTGCTCATACAGCCGCCGTGATCGGCGGCCGAGTTGCCACTGAAAGTGCAGTTTGTCACGGTCGGGCTGCTGCTCTCGTTTAACAACCCGCCGCCATCGTTGGCATCGTTTCCGCTGAACGTGCAGTTGGTCACCGTCGGGCTGCTGTACCAGTAGTTGTACATCCCGCCGCCGTTGCCTTTGGCTGTGTTGTCGCTGAAGGTGCAGTTGGTCACCGTCGGGCTGCTGTTGTCATTGTTGAACATCCCGCCGCCGCCATAGATGCCATGGGACGCTGTGTTGCCCGTGAACGTGCAGTTGGTCACCGTCGGGCTGCTTTCTTGGTAGTTGTACATCCCGCCTCCGTTGCCTGAGTCGGCTGTGTTGTAGCTGAAGGTACAGTTGGTCATCGTCGGGCTGCTGCCGTAGTTGTACATC
>WVZH01000333.1:0-233 GCA_011772595.1 Anaerolineales bacterium | reverse complement strand
GGTAAAGCCATCCAATACAGTATTGGCATCTTCGCCGCTTATGCACTGGACGACCGATGAGTTCAGTCCGGTGGCGTTGATGGTAGTAACCTCCGGACCGCCGCTGCTGTACAACCGCACCGCCTTGCCCTTGAAATCAATGGCCTCATTGTACGTTCCCGGCGCCACCTCAATTTCATCACCATCGTTTGCGTCGTCGATTGCCGCCTGGATGCTGTTAAAGTCTGCGCTGC
>WVZH01000541.1:3650-3926 GCA_011772595.1 Anaerolineales bacterium | reverse complement strand
AAATGAATTATGAAGACGTACGAACAAATCAACAATCGCATCGAGTCAGGCAAGGCTGTTGTGCTGACTGCTGACGAGATCATCGATTATGTAGAAAAGAAGGGGTTAGAAACCGCTGCAAAAGAGGTGGACGTCGTCACCACCGCCACATTTGGCCCGATGTGCTCCTCGGGATGCGTCCTTAACTTCGGGCATTCCAAACCGAAGATTCGCATGTCGGAGGCCTGGGTCCAGGATGTTCTTGTCTATACGGGCCTTGCGGCTGTTGATGTTTAC
>WVZH01000541.1:0-3536 GCA_011772595.1 Anaerolineales bacterium | reverse complement strand
GACCTGAATCAGGCTATAATGCTCAATCCTCGAAACTGCTATCAGAACTATAACGTGGCAATCAACGATTCGGAACGAACGATATACACCTACATGGGGACCCTGGAGCCCGATCGCAAAAACGCGAACTACTGTTCCGCCGGCCAACTGTCACCTCTGCTTAACGACCCTTATTATGAAACAATCGGTGTAGGAACCAGAGTGTGGATGGCGGGCGCTCACGGGCACGTCTACGCCGAGGGAACACAACACGCCGGTGGCGTCGCCAGAACACCTGACGGTATCCCCAAGGCAGGGGCCGGGACGCTCGCACTGACCGCCGACATGAAACAAATGCGTCAGGAGTTCGTACGAGGCGTGAGTTTTCGCGGATACGGTGTGTCGCTGGCGCTGGGAATCGGAATACCCATCCCTATATTGAATCAAGATATCTTGAAGCGAACCTGTGTAAGCGACCGCGAAATTCTGGCACCTGTGGTTGACTACAGCATCGACTATCCACAAAATACTGGCAAAGTCTTATGTCATGTCAACTACGAACAGCTGCGAAGCGGCGAGATCGAAGTGGAAGGCAGGAAGGTAGCGGTCGGCTCGCTCTCCTCCTACTATAAGGCGCTGGAAATCGCTCATCTGCTCGCCGATGAGATCAGACGCGGCGATTTCCGGCTTGCCGAGCCCATTGCGCATCTTCCAAAAGATACCACAATGCGGCCGCTTGTAATAAGGGAGAAACCATCATGAACGAAACCGTAACAAAGAAACTGATGCTGTTCTTTCCACGATGCGAGTGCGAGAAGCCGATCATCTACCATTTGGTTAAAGACCACAATCTCATCGTCAATGTGTTTCGTGCGAAGGTCACTCCGGAGGAGGAAGGTTATCTCGTGCTGGATGTGACCGGGACCGAAGAGGATATTCAGCGCGGCATGACCTTCGTAAAAACGTTTAACGTTTCGGTCAACTACACCGGCAAGGGAGTTATACTGGACGAGGACCAATGTACGCACTGTGGGCACTGCATTACCCATTGTCCCACTGAGGCCTTGTATATAACTAACAGGGCGACGCGAGAAGTGGCTTTCAGCGACGTAAAATGCATCGAGTGCCTGGCCTGTATTCGCGTCTGCCCCTTCGGGGCATGCTCGTCGGCGTTTTGAGGAGCGTTTCCCGTATCGATCGGAACACGTCCATGAGTCAGGAACGAACCTACCGAACTTTTACCCATCGAGATGCGGTCTTCCGCATCTGTTGCAACCGGTTTGATGCCGTCACCGCGGAAATTGTGCGGCAGCGACAAATCCTGGAGGATTATATCGAGCGCCATCCCGATTTTCGACATTCCTTCGAGCCGGTTGAGCTGCACAACGATGCACCTGAAGTCGCACAACGCATGGTCCGGGCAGCCCGGCTCGTGGGTGTTGGGCCCATGGCTGCTGTCGCCGGCGCCATGGCCCAGTGTGCATGCCAGGCAGGTCTGGATGCCGGAGCCCAGGAGTCCATCGTAGACAACGGAGGAGACATCTACCTTCGAGCCACCGAACCGGTGATAATCGGTCTCGGAACAGGTACAGCCGACCTATCCGATCAGCTTGCATTTTCGCTACAGGCGCACGATACCCCCATCTCAATATGCTCCTCGTCGGGACAGATGGGACACTCAAAGAGTCTGGGTAAGTGCGACCTTGCCACGGCTGTGGCGAGAGATGCCGCGCTGGCAGACGCAGCCGCTACCCAGGCCGCGAACCTTGTCAAGACCGTAGAGGACGTGAACCCGGCTCTTGAGCGCATCGCCGCCATTGAAGGCATTGATGGTGTGATGATTATCAAAAATGACCGAGTCGGACTCGCCGGAAAGTTGCCGCCCCTGGTCAAGATACGGTGACCCACGCTGAGTCAACGGGGCAGAGACGGTGCAGCAACTGACACAGATATTTTCCGAGTGCTCCACAGGATAGAAATCGCCCGTCTGGGCGGAGCCGAGCCGAGTTATCAAGTTATTGCAGTCGCGTGACTCAAGAGAGTTGTAATTCAAAGAATTCTTTGTTATTTTGCTAAGTCGAAAAGGCTTAGGACTATTTATAGAAAATGTCCGATTAATCAAACAAGAAAAGCAAAAGCGACAACGCAAATCCATTGGAGGTGAATTATGTGTAATTTAAGACATGAGCCAAGCACTTTGTCACATCCAGCATGCTGTCCTGCCGCAAAACATCCTGTGGAGTTCGATGCTGACAGAACATACCGACCAGACGGTTTAAACCGGCGCCAGTTTATGGCTGCAACGGGTATCGCAACGGCAGCAGGATTGACCCTGCCCGCTCTGGTCAATTCAACGCTTGGTGATTTGAAGAAGACACGTCGCCAGCAGCCTGTCTTCCGCTCACTGAGGATTCAGCCGGTCTTCAACTGCGAAATCTACCAACGAAAACCGACAACCAGTTGGCGCTGGACGGGGGCTATTCAGAGCGAGCAGCAACTCCGCGAAGAGGAACACAGGATTAGGCGAGATTTGGAACAAATGGCATCATCAGCCGATTTTGCACTGGAAATCCGCCCCTTGGTGACAGTTCGCAACGTAGAGCAGGCCGCGGCTGTAACCAAGAAAGATTACGATGTCCTCATCATGTACGCCGCCCGCCGCACCCCGAAGGTTCTGGAAGCTATGGCCTCGCCCGACAGATGGAATCTTATATTTGTGCGTCACCGCTCAGGCCCCCTCTATTACATGTATATTGGCGCACACACTCACTTCTTGCGGAAGACCCGCGACGAATTCGGCCAACCCGGCATGGATGTACACGACATTGTCGTAGATGACCATGCAGAGCTCTTGTGGCGCCTGCGAGCCTTCTATGGATTGAAAAACATTCTCGGGAAACGAATCGTCGCAGTGGGCGGCGCTGGCGCCTGGGGAGTGGGCGGCAGAGGAGCACCGGACCGCGCTGAGCAGAGGTGGAAATTAGACATCGTTCCAGTTTCCTATTCCGAACTTGGTGAGCGGATCAAGAAAATTCGGCAGAATAAAACACTTGTCAACTACTGTCACAACAAAGCAGAAGAGTATCTCAAGCAGGAGAACGTAGTCCTCGAGACTTCGAATGCTTTTGCATATCGAGCATTTATACTATGCGAAGTTTTTAGGGATTTGCTCGATGAGGCCCAAACAGACGCGATTACTGTCAAAAGTTGCATGTCGACAATTATGCCAATCTCGGAAACCACAGCATGTTTACCGCTCAGTCTGTTGAATGATGATGGCTATATGGCGTTCTGCGAGTCAGACTTTGTGGTGATTCCTTCAGGAATTTTGCTCCGCTACATTTCCGGTAAACCTGTTTTCCTATGCAATCCTTCTCTTCCTCACGACAGTATGCTGACGGTATCTCACTGTACGGCCCCAAGAAGGATGAACGGGAAAGAACTGGAGCCGGCGAGGATTCTGACGCACTACGAATCAGACTTTGGGGCGGCGCCTAAGGTGGAAATGCGCAAAGGACAAGAAGTCACCGTGCTCAATCCTGATTTTGCCGGTCGCC
>WVZH01000077.1:1756-2134 GCA_011772595.1 Anaerolineales bacterium | reverse complement strand
GCGCTTATGGGAGCCTCCCTGACCAGGATGGCGTCAGCATCCATGGCCGCGGAGATCACCTGCTCTTCGGTTCGACAATCGACGGGCGACGGCACCACCGCCGCCCCAAGTGGTCCGAGAATCCCCTGTTCAACCTCATAGGACTCATAGCCGAGACTTACCACCACGACCTTAAATTTCGTCATCTCTTCAGATCCGTTTATATTTAGCCAGCCCCTTACGCAGAGATTTGGTTTCACGAATGTATTTTGCCTGTTCTGCCTCCTTGGATTCAATCTCAGTCGCCTTTTGGAGGACATCGCCGATATGCTCTTCAGGCACGACGACAACGCCGTCCAAGTCGGCGACGATGAGATCACCGGGACTGACCTCAATACC
>WVZH01000077.1:1301-1585 GCA_011772595.1 Anaerolineales bacterium | reverse complement strand
TCCATGTACCCCCGCCGGCCGACCACTTGCTCCACAGCATCAGCCACTGAGGCGGAAGCCACTTTCATAAAGCCTTCGATGGTTTCTCGCGAAAACATCCTAACCTCCTAAGTCTCACCACGGCCGGACCGGCCCGAAGAAGACACGTATCCTGATAAAACTAACGCCGGAGTGGTTACTGAATAAGCTGTTCTTCAGCCTTTCACCGGCACCCTCGTCGACTGAGAACTCACAAACCACTCCGGCGCCTAATTTCAACAAACCCGGCCATAAACTCAAGTAAG
>WVZH01000077.1:0-1207 GCA_011772595.1 Anaerolineales bacterium | reverse complement strand
ACCTCGGCTGGCGTCAGCGGAGTCACCTGCATGCCAACATTGCTCAGAATGGTCGGGGCATTCGTATCCTGGGCTGAAGTCATGCCGCGATGGATAATCTTGGCAATGTTCACCCCCCTCAAGACGGCTTTCTGCTCCGTCGGCGTCAGGCTGTTCCAGAAACGGTCGTTCATCAAGTAAGCATGCCAGCTGTAAACGTGCCCATCGAGGGAGATGTACTTCTGGTGCTGGTACAAGCTAGCAGCAAGAATGTTGGTGACGCCGTTCTCCTGACCGTCGACCACCCCCTGCTGCAGTGCGGCTGGCAATTCCGGCCATGGTACTGGTGACGGACTCGCACCAAGCGATTCGACCAGCTTGCTCCAAATGGGTCCGGGCATGACGCGGATCTTCAGACCCTTCATGTCGGCCGGAGACTTGATAACGCGCTTACTATTCGTGAAGCTTCTGATGCCGTTGTCGCCTAGGGCAAACATTCGGATCCCAGTCGCCTGGCGCATCGCTTCGGCCAGTTCATCGCCGAAGGGGCCGTCAACCACACTCCACGCCATGGCCTGATCATCAAAGATGTAGGGGATAGCATAGAGCATGAACGGCTTAAAAACAGGGGAAATTGGGCCGTCATGAACGACGCCCATCTCGATGGTCCCCATCTTCAGCCCCTCGAGAACGGTGATGGCGTTGCCAAGCTGGCTCGCTGGATAGATGTCCACTTTCACGGAGCCGTTTGTATTGGACTCCACGTAGCCCTTGAAGGCAAGCGCCGCAGCCTGCTTGGGCTGATCCAGCTTGGCCGGCTGGAAGTGGGCGTACTTGATNNGTCATTCCAGGGACGACCAAAACGGCAACCAACAAGATCAAAAACACTTTTGCTTTTTTCATCTCTGATCCCTCCTTTTCCAGATTGGGTTAGCGATTCATGCTGTGAGGCCTCACCTCCTTTATCGGATTTTGGTTAGTGTGTTATGCCGAGCAACCTCGGGACAGTGGTTGAGATGGCGGGAAAAGCGATCACCAACGCCAGCACTCCAAGCTCTGTTAAAAGGAATGGAAGAATCGATTTTGCCAAAACCTCAAGACGAACGCGTCCGATGGTGCTGACGACGAACAATACAGGCCCGACAGGTGGTGTCACCATCCCGATGGTCAGGTTGAGAACCAACATGATCGCAAAATACATCGGATCGAGACCAAATTGATCCACCAC
>WVZH01000295.1 GCA_011772595.1 Anaerolineales bacterium | reverse complement strand
GTTTCATTGGTCAGAGAAATGCACATGGGCTTGTGGCGATAGTGCAAGCTCATGCCATACCAGAGGGGAGGCACCACCACTGTTTTCCCGAGTCGCTGAGCGACCTCAAGGGCGAGGTCATAGGACACGAACGTGTCCATTCCGAAGGGGAGATGCCCACCGTGACTTTCACAGGAGCCGAAGGCGCAAATCGCCTTGTCAAACCCTGCTTCGTGAAAACCAGCCTCAGTATATTCCTCCAGCTTGACGTGCTTCATGATACCCCCCATACACCATATTCATATGACCAGGGGCGGCCCCATTGCGCCCAATGGGGACCGCCCCCAACTACCAGGTAAGGGAAACGCTACTCCTTCGGAAACCAGCTCTCCAGAAGGCTGTATCCACCGTTTTTGACACCGATGATTGCCACTGCCTTCATGGGTACACCACTCGGTCGGGTGTATGAGATCTCACCTGTGACCGCTTTGTAGCCTCGAGTGGCCGCCAATGCTTTCCGAAGTGCTGTTTTTTCGGTGGTTTCCGCTCGCTGAATGGCATCAGCGATCAGCCCTACCGCATCAAATCCCAAAGGCGCAAAGGCGTTCTCTGGCGGGCGGCCATACTCCTTCTCATACGCCTCGATGAAGGCCAAGACTTCTGGACGCTTGTCCTCTCGATAGGTGTGCGTGGAGAAATAGACATCATTGGCCAGCTTGGGGCCGGGAACAGTCGTGACCAGCTCCGTATCAAAGCCGTCTCCACTGACGATGGGTAGGGTCAACCCCGCTTCCCGGATCTGCTTGACCGTGAGGCCCGCCTCATTGGGGATGGCCGAAATAAACACCGCATCCGGCTTGGGAGAGGCAGCCTTGAGTCGTGCAATCTGAGCAGAGAAATCCTTGTCGCCCATCATGAAGAAATCCTCCAGAACCAATTCCCCACCTAGCTCACTGAACCGCTGTTTGAAGAATTTGGAGAGGGCCTTGGTGAAGTCCATGGAATTGTCGGTCCAGACAACCACCTTTCGAACATTGAGCTTGTTGTACGTGAACTCTGCAATGGCGAATGATTGATCATCGTCGCCAAAGGGCGTCATGAACATGGAATCCCCGACCCATTTGGGTAGTTCCGGATGGGTCGCACCCGAGGTGACAAAGGGTATTCCTTTCGCCTGGAACAGCGGTGCAGCAGCCATGACGAAAGTCGTATCACCGTAACCCAGGCCAGCCACAACCCCCATGGCTAACGCCTTCTTGGCTCCAGTGGCCGCAGCTTTTTGGTCTGTCTTGGTATCGATCCCAATGACCTCCAGCTGACGTCCTCCAAGCAACCCCCC